>NZ_VOSW01000003.1:124771-170677 GCF_009690905.1 Paraburkholderia madseniana | reverse complement strand
GGTATCGTTAGCCAGGATGCCGCCGACCTTGGCGGCCGCCAGTATGACCACATCGATCGCCTCCTCGCGGCAGAATCGCTCGACGGCCGCCTGGTCGGTCAAGTCGAGTTCGGCGCGGCTGCGCGTCACCACATTGTCGTAGCCGCGTGAAGCGAGATTGCGTAGCAATGCCGATCCGGCCATCCCGCGGTGCCCGGCAACGAAGATTCGAGCGTTCTTGTCCATGGTATTTACTCGTTGAACTCAAACGTCTTGAAACCCGCGAGCGTTACCAACGCATCCCGCTTCGCGACCTGGTAGTCGGCTCGCACCATTTCCTTAACCAGCGATTCGAACGACGTAACCGGCTTCCAGCCCAACTTTTCGTGCGCCTTGGTGGGATCGCCCAGCAGCGTTTCCACTTCGGCTGGGCGGAAGTAGCGCGGATCGACACGCACAATCACGTCGCCCGGCGCGACTTTCGCTTCGCCACCTACGACGCGCTCGACAATGCCCACCTCGTCGACACCCGATCCCTCAAAGCGCAAGTGAACACCCAATTCGCCGGCGGCTTGCTGAACGAATTGACGCACGCTGTACTGCACGCCTGTCGCAATCACAAAGTCTTCGGGCTGTTCCTGTTGCAGCATCAACCATTGCATCTCGACGTAATCGCGCGCGTGACCCCAGTCCCGCAGTGCGGACATGTTGCCGAGGTACAGACAATCCTGCAGGCCTGTTGCAATGCGTGAGATTGCTCGAGTGATCTTGCGCGTCACAAAGGTCTCGCCGCGCACCGGCGACTCGTGATTGAACAGGATGCCGTTGCACGCGTAGATGCCATACGCTTCGCGGTAGTTGACGGTAATCCAGTAGGCGTACAGCTTGGCCACCGCATAGGGGCTTCGCGGGTAGAAAGGTGTTGTTTCCTTTTGCGGGATTTCCTGTACCAATCCGTAGAGTTCAGACGTCGAGGCCTGATAAAAGCGCGTCTTCCTTTCGAGGCCGAGAATCCTGATTGCCTCAAGAATGCGCAGCGCGCCGATGCCGTCCGCGTTCGCCGTATATTCCGGCTCCTCGAACGAGACGGCGACGTGACTTTGTGCCCCGAGGTTATAAATCTCGTCAGGCTGCGCGCGTTGAATGATCCGCACGAGGCTGGTCGAGTCGGTCAGATCGCCGTGGTGCAGGATGAAGCGGCGATCGGATGCATGCGGGTCCTCGTACAGGTGATCAATTCGTTCCGTGTTGAACAGCGACGAACGGCGCTTGATGCCGTGAACTTCGTAGCCCTTGTTCAACAATAATTCGGCGAGATACGAACCGTCCTGACCTGTGACGCCGGTAATCAAGGCAACTTTGTGACTCATGGTGTGATGCTCCTCATAATCGATGCGCCGGGACCGTCCACGCGCCTTGCTCGGGGGTTGTGACGCTTAATCCGCACTGCTTTCGTAGCCGTAGTAATACGTGCCATAGCCAAGACGTCTCTGCGGCACATCGGTAAACAGCACGCCCTTGAGGGCGACACCGACATTGCGCAGACGGTTGGCAGACTCCAGAATTTCCGGCATGGGATGGCGGCCATGACGCACCACGAGCAAGGTCGTGCCGGCGTGCTTACCGATCAACGCCGCATCGGTCACAGCCAGCAACGGCGGCGTATCGACAATGACGATGTCGTAGAGACTCGAAACGTGATCGAGCATCGTCTTGAAGCGCTCACTCATCAGCAGTTCAGCCGGATTCGGCGGCAATGAACCCTTCGGCAGGACGTCCAGGTTCGGCAGCACTTCACGCAGCACCGCACTGTTGATGTCCAGGCCAGCGATGACATCCGAAAGTCCCGGGTGTCTCGACACGCCGAAATAACTGTGCAAATCGCCACGCCGCATGTCCGCATCGATCAACAATATGCGCTTGCCTCCGCTCGCAAGCACCGCCGCCAGATTCACCGACATAAAGGATTTCCCGACCTCCGGACGCGGACCAGTAATGACGATCACGTTATTGGCAGCGTCGAGCAGGCCGAACTGCAGCGCGGTGCGCAGACTCCGAATCCCTTCAATGGCCACATCGTGCGACGCGATCGAAGCAAGCACGTGATGGCCGGTGCGGCCCCGTCGCATGCCTTGACGCAAACGCACCTGCGTCTCGCTGTGTGGCACGGCTGCATAAACCGGCAAGCCCAGCACCTGCTCGATTTCGTCGCCGTTTTCCACGCCGCCGAACAGCGCATTCTTGACGAATGCCGCCACCGTTCCCGCAATGAGTCCCAGCACCGCCGCCAGAACGATTACGAGCGCCCGCTTCGGCTTGACCGGCACCTCGCCCGCAACGGCGTAGTCGACCACGCGGACATTGCCAACCTGACCCGCCTTGACGATCTTCAACTGCTGCGCGCTGTCCAGCAGGTTCGTGTACAACTCCGTGTTGACCCGCACATCACGCAACAGGCGCAGGGCGGACTGTTCCGTGTCCGGCAAAGTCGAGACGCGCTTGTTCAACTGGGTCTGTTGCGCTTCGAGCGAGGCGATCTGCGCATCCAGTCCCAAAACTCCCGGGTGTGATGGCGTAAACCGTTGTGCCATCTCGATCTGCTGTTGCTGCAAATCGACGAGTTTTGTTTTGCTGTCGACGATCTGTTGCAGCAGTAGGCGGCTTTCTTCTGTCAGATCGACCGTTCCCTTCTGATTGCGAAATGCGTTATAGCGATCCTCTGCCTGATCGAGCTGTTTGCGAAGCTGCGGCAATTGCTGGTCGAGAAAGCTGAGTGTGTGTTCCGCTTCTGCGGACTTCCGGTCGATGTTCTGCTGGACATAGGTCGCGGCGATCGTATTGATGACCTCGGCGGTGCGCTTGCTGTCCGCGCCGTCGATCGAGACGCCGATCACCCCGGACTGCTTGGTTTTCTCGGCAATGACAAGCGCATCCTGCAACTGATCGACCGTGAGGAGCGTGGAAGCCCGAGTCAGAAAGAATTGTGTGCCCGGTCGCGCTTCAAGACGCGAGACCTGCAATTCAACTGGACCCGCTGATTCGCTGCCTCGAGTCACGCTGCCCACCTGCCCGTGAAGAACAACGTCGCCATCAGGATCGACCAGATCGAATTTGTCTCCGCCGCGCGCCACCAACGTGTACCTCACGTCGTATCGGTCACGCGGCACATTGAATAGCGATACTTCGATATTCTCGCCGCCCCACGCGAAACGCTCGAGGCCAAACAGAGCCGGTGCTAATTCATTGGCCCTCGCACGCCGCGCCAGGACGGCGCCGATGAGCGGGAAATAACGCGGCTGCGCGCTGATATCGAGGTGAAGCGATTTCACTGTCTGGCCGACCACGAGTCGCGATCGGATCAATTCGATCTCCGCGTCGGCCGTCTGCTTGGTGTCGAAGATCGACGCGAGTTCGCCGAGTGCGTCCTTGGTTGAATTTGCACTGTCTTCAACCTGGATCATCGCGTCCGCGCGATACACCGGCCTTGCGATAAACGCATAGAGGGTCCCGATTATCAGCACGGTCGTCGCGACGGCAACGATCAGCTTCCAGCTCTCCGCGATAACCGAAAGGTAGTCGGAGAGATGTATTTCGTCGCCATTCGACGAATCGATGAATCGATTTTGATTTACGGATGCCATAGATTAGTGAGTCAGTCGAACCATTGCGTCGAGCCAGTGCGCCACGCCACGCTCAATCTGCGCCAAGGCCGTTTCGAAGGCCGCGCGTCCTTTGCGGTACGGGTCAAGTACGTCTATGCCCTCATGGTCACCGAGGCGATAGACCTTGCCCTTCGCGAAGGGATAGTTCGTTTCGATCCTCTTGCGCTGTTCCTGCGTCATCGACAGAACAAGTTCTGCCGAGCGCATGTGGAGCAGGTTCAAGTCCACGGCAATATGACCTTTGATGTCAATTTCACGCTCCGCCATCAATTCGATAGCGATGGGATCGGCACCGCGTCCGACGACCGCGGCCCAGCCGGCGGACATTACACTAACGCCAGGCAACTGCTTCGTGAGCAGCGCCTGAGCCATCGGACTTCGGCAGATGTTTCCTTCACACACAACAAGGATGCTGTCTATCATTTCGTTACAATCGCCTCGGTCAGGCCTGCGTTGATCGCGGGCAGCAGCAGATTCAGCACACGGCTGAAGCGAACGAGACCGTTACCATCCACATACACGACGTCCTTGGGCTGCAACTCGAATTGATTCGCCAGCACCATGGCGACTGGCGAGCGCGCATCGAGATGGAATACCTGCGGCGTCGTTTCGGACGAGCCGCGAATCACATAGAGCTGCGCTGCGTCCGCACTGGCAGTATTCACGCTGCCGGCCTGCGATAGGGCATCGCTCAATGTCAGCTTGCCGCTCTTCATGGGAATGGCGGTTACAGGCTTGTTGACCTCGCCCATGACAAATGCGCCGTTGTCATCGCGCGAAACGACACGCAACAAGTCACCGTTCTTTAGCAGTATTTTTGAAGGGTTCTGATCGCTCGATAGCATGCTTGTGAGATTCAACCGATAGGACACGCCGTCCCGCACGAGGACCATCCGGCTTTGATCGGCTGTCGTACTGAAGTCGCCGGCCCGGTTAACGGCTTCGAACAGGGTCAGTGGAACATCGTTAATCGGAACAGCGCCCGGCGCGCGCACCTCGCCGTCCACATACACCTGCTTGGCACGAAACGAAGCCACACGCACCGTCACCTGCGGCCGGACGAACACTTTGCTCAATGCGGCGTACACCGCCTGCTGGCTCTGATCGACACGTAGGCCGGCAACATGAACGTTACCCGCATATGGCATCTGCACATTACCGTTGCTGTCAATCACGAATCCTTGCGCCGGATCGAAGGGCCGGTTGTTCGTTTGCGTCTGGGCGCCCAGCGCCGCCATCAGTTCAGGGTGATCCCACACGGTGATCTGCAGAACATCCCCCGCCCCCAATGTGTACGGCTCCGGCTTACTCATCAGCTCACGCAGTTGCACTGCGTTTGCCTGCGCATCCGCCTCGCGCATCCTTTCTGTCAAGGCGACGTTGATATCGGTAATCGGAATCTGCATCTCGATCGGCGGCACCTCTGAGTTCCCGCTTGCGACCGGCAGCGTTGCCGGAGTAGACATCCGCATACCAGGAGCCACTGCACAGGCCGACAACACAGTACTTGCGGCGACGCTCATCAGTAGACGAGTACAGCGGCGATCAGGACGTTCCACTCCATCTCCATTACACTTTCCAAAAAATCCCATCAGTTATTCCTCGAATTTCGTCCAACTCTTCTTTCACATGGCGATAGCTATTGCCGCTCAGGAATGGCGAAAAGCCATTTCCCGGATTCGGCTAATGCGCACTCAGATCTGGCGTCAAGCGCTTTCTCCGTGCGGAACACGTGGTCTGTATGCGTACACGCGGGAGGAATCGGTCACGCATCACCTCGCGGGCCGACAAGCCTGAAAGCGCGGTTCACAGCGTCAATTCCGAAATTTATTTACCGCATGAGTGTTTCATCTGGATCGCTAATACGCGTTGCTGCTAACCAGTCCCCTCGCTACCGTTGTCACGACAATCCGCATGTCCAACGCGAACGACCAGTTGCGCAGGTAGTAGAGGTCATGCTCCACGCGCTTCTGCATCTTCTCGACCCGGTCCGTCTCGCCGCGGAATCCGTTTACCTGCGCCCAACCAGTAATGCCCGGTTTGATCCGGTAGCGATGGATGTAGCCGTTGATGACTTTCTGATAAAGCTCATCGTGCTCGATCGCGTGCGGACGAGGCCCGACCACCGACATTTCGCCGCGAAGAACGTTGAAAAACTGCGGTAGCTCGTCAAGGCTCGTCCGTCGCAGCAGGGCACCCACGCGAGTGATGCGCGGGTCACCCTTCGTAGCCTGCGTGACCACGCCTGTCTTTTCGGCATGTGGACGCATCGTCCGGAACTTGTAGATTTTGAACACGCGGCCATCAGCCCCTTTGCGATGTTGCGTGAAAAACACCGGCCCACGCGATGAACACTTCACGGCAACCGCAATAATCGTCAACAACGGTATCAACGCGAGTAACGCAAGCGCCGCAAATACGCGATCGAAAATTTCCTTCTGCACGATTGCGCGTGCTGGCAAAGGCGATGCGACAAGGCTAATCGCCGGCGCCCCGATCAGGTCGATCACGCCGCCTTCGAATAACGCCATGCTGCGCACGTCAGGAATGAAGCGGATATTCACGAGGTCGTCACGGAATTCATTGACGAAGCGCAGCATGGTTGACGCTTCCGCCAAGGGCAAAGCCAGCCAGATTTCCTGTACGCCTGCGCTCCGAACGTGTTCGGCAAACTTGTGAAAATCGTCGAACACCGGCACGCCGTTCAGCACGACACTTCCTTCCGGCCCCACATCAAACACCGCAGATGCACGAAAACCGCTGGAAGGGGACGCCTCGAGTTTGCCCACCACTTCCTGGCAATGAGCCCCGACCCCGAGCACTGCCACGTTGCGCAAATTCAGACCGGCATAACGCACGCTGCGCAGAACGGCATGTAACATCAGTCGCGATACGATCAATGCACCGCCCGTGATCGCGGTCCAATAGGCGAACCACAGGCGCGAGATGAAATCCGTGCGGTGCAGCGAGAACATCAGCACCAGTCCGCACGCCTGCACCACCAGCCACGCTATCGAAACCTGTCCGGTCAATCGCAACAACGAACGGCCACGCCACGACTCGTACAAGCCGAAAACCGGAAACGACACCAACGCGAATGCGACGGAAAACGTAATAAACGCCCCGTCTCCTCGACTCTGCCCTAGATCCTCAAAGCGAATATGCGACGCCACCATGGCCCCCGTCACGATGAGGACCAAATCGACAAGCCGCGCCAATAACGCCTGTATCCCGAGCATCTCGCGATTCCCCGCCTGAAGTTGGACTGCGTAACATACCGACGCGTCACGCGCGCCCGTATGTGTCATCGAAACGAACGATGTCGTCTTCGCCGAGATACGATCCGGACTGCACTTCGATAAGTTCGAGTGGCAACTTGCCCGGATTCTCCAGACGATGCGTCACACCCAGCGGAATAAACGTCGACTGATTCTCACTGAGCATGAATTCCTCACCGCCACGCGCGACGAGCGCCGTGCCGCTTACCACGATCCAGTGCTCGGCGCGATGGTGATGCAATTGCAATGACAGGCGGCCGCCCGGATTCACGACGATCCGCTTTACCTGAAATCGCTCACCACGATCGATTGAGTCGTAGTAACCCCATGGGCGCCGTACCTTTCGATGCGCATCGGCCTCGGGAGCTTGCAGCGCTTTCATCCGGCTAACCACACTCTTTACTTCCTGCAAGCGCGAGCGGTCGGCGACCAGCACGGCATCGTCGGTCTCCACAACGACCACGTTGGTCACGCCGACGCAGGCGATGAGACGCCCCTGCGAGTGGGCGAAGCTGGACGTCGTCCCTTCGAACACGACTCGTCCGCGCGCAGCGTTGCCGTCCGCGTCCTTGTCGAGTGCTTCCCATACGGCGTCCCAAGACCCAAGATCCGACCACCCTGCGTCAAGCGATACCACCACGCCTTCCGCGAGTCGTTCGTCCGATCCGAGACGTTCCATCACCGCGTAGTCAATCGAGTCCGACGGGGAAGACTTGAAAGCCTCTACACCAGGACGGAAATACAACCCATCGCAAGTACCTTGCGCGTGGGCTAACAAGCACGCGTCGTGCATCGCCGGCTGTATGATCTTGAGCGTAGCGAGCCATACGCTCGCCCGCACAACGAATATTCCGCTGTTCCACCAGTACTGCCCCGATGCGATGTACCGCGCGGCCAATTCGGCCACCGGTTTTTCGACGAATCGCTCAATACGATGCGCGCCACCGCTAAGGTCAGTACCAAGCTTGATGTAACCAAAGCCCGTATCAGGACGCGTCGGCGGCACGCCCAGTGTCACAATCGCGCCGTGCTGCGCATGCCGAGCCGCCAACGCAATCGTCGACTGGAAGGCATTGAGGTTCTCGATCGAATGATCTGCCGGCATTGCAACAATGATCGCGTCGTCACCATCCGAACACGCCGCCGCAGCGGCGAGTGTCAGCGCGGGTGCCGTGTCGCGTCGCGTCGGTTCAACCACGATGCGTGCGTCGATTCCTCTTGCCCGGAGTTGTTCCGACGTAACGAAGCGGTGATCGTCGCCGCATACGATGATCGGCGTACTCACCGTACCTCCATCGGCATGGAACCCTTTCATCCGTTGCACAGTTGCTTGTAGTAACGAATCCGGCCCCAGCAAATCAATCAATTGCTTTGGATATTGTTCCCGTGACACGGGCCACAGTCGCGAACCCACTCCTCCCGCAAGTACAACAGGTACGAGTCGCACAGCCGCTGCAGAGGCAACCCGCTCTTCCGTCGGAACTATCTTGATATCACTATCACTAACTTCCGCCTCACTGACCGACGTGTAACCCATACGTACTCCTATTCGACATTCCAACAGGATCAGAAATGTTGCACTTTTAATTTCCCCACACTGTAGGCGGCCTGACGTATCTCCCTCGATCATGGGCCGTACAAAGTTCGCCAAAGTCATGTCCAGCGACACTACAACGTCTGCCCCAAAACAGATGCGAGTTGAATTGAGCGGTGCGTTTTACGACTGGCGCCAGCTGCAGCCACACGCAGCAGTGACGTGGAGTATTAACGTGACATGAGATTCGTACTTCTCGCACCGACCATAAAGATCGCGCATTTTAAATAGTCCGATGATGTACGTCATTTCTTCACAAAAAACTCTGCTCGCCTTTTCCGAGTGCCGTAATGAATGATCTGCAATAGCTTAAATCTCAAACACTACCGCCATCTCTCATTTTTAAAACGACCGCCTGGGCTTCAGTTGCAGTGCATCATACATAGGCTGCCTTCAGACGTAATGTGACTGACGGAAAACGCCAACATGTTGGCGTTTTAGCCCATTCGCTCCTGACGCGTCTGAGTAGGCCATTCACGTGTCTCGCGCATTGTGCCTGGCACACATACAACAGCCCATTCACGTAGCAATTTAGGGTGAACTGCCACGACCTCGACCGGGCATCCTTTATCCAGAAAATCTCACTGTTTGACGCCTGCTTGACTCTACTCCGTGGCTGCGTCAATTCCACCGCTACGCTCTTCCAAAGGGGCATCCGAGCCCATACAACGCATCCGAATCCATTCAGTTTCGATGGTCCACAATCTGCACGAATTGAATGGAAATTTGCAGGTGCGAAAGCCAGCCCATACATCCTTTGCACACGTTGAAGCGACCTGTGGATTCCAATCCTCGTGCTCCGCTAATCTGATGCTATCAAACCAATTCGCGCCAGATCTTCAGGTCAATGAGGTGCACCGGGTCGGAAAAATATGAGCAAACTACCGTGGCAAAATGCGCCATGGATTTGGCTGACTCCACCCAACTTTCCGGTCTATTGCCGCCACAACCGACATGATTTCATCCGATACCGAAGGCCGCATCCGAGGCGATCGCCCACGACCGGAACAATTACTGTTCCGAAAGCGTCACTGAGAATTGCGACTGACTGTCTGTAACTTCAAGTGGTTGTTTTTATTGCCCGGGACAGGACGTCCGGCTAACACCGCGCCAGGGAAGCCTTCATTGATGTTGTTAGCAGTCCTCGATTGAAGCTGACGTTGCAGATCTACGAAATAAACACTGACGCGATAAAAGACGCAATTCCGACGGGCACGATGAAGATCGTGCATAGCCCCATCCGCATCATCAACTTAGCCCTTGCAGCTTCCCAAGGGCCGCGCGCGCGATGCGGCTGAAACTCAAGAAAGACGACCGGTTGGAAGTGCCGCCTCCCGACCTTCAAAGCAGAAAGCAAGCTGAAGATCAGATAGACAAGCGTCCAGCCGAAACAAAATTTCGAAAGAATCGACAGAGCGATCGTCATATATTTCGCCACTTGATCTAACAATTGAGACGTCTTGAGCCTATCCTGCAACGCAGCATTTTTCATGACAAACGTTTGGCTTTATCCGTCGTCTTTCGCTCCGCCGGCTTACGTATGTGACCTGCTGGCGTGCCCCGCTCCGGAACGGTGCGAGTCGGCGATCCAGGCACTGGTCGGAGCAGCACGTCTGGCGTGATCGACTATAGATGGCCGCTTGCTGCACAGCAGTACAGTCGGATTTTTTTACGCAAATCTACCAACCATACAACGGGGGTAGCCATGACTGATAGCGACAGACTTTTGCTAATACTTTCGGTACACCGATCGTCTGATCACCTATCTGCTTACCAGAGTGAGTCGCATGGCTCATCTCGCGAACGAAACTAGACAAGAGTGTTAAACACCCTCCTCGACGAACGATATTTGGCGATGGAAGTCATCTGTGCATCGACACGCCCAGAACAAACGCGGACCGAGCTCACCCAACTACTAAAGGTCGAAGCGGAGAGATTTCATAAGCTCGCGGATACATTTCTTAATCGGTCAACATTGATTTTCGACCGCTCCTAATTTTCCCGAAACAAAAAAAACCGACACATGGTGTCGGTTTAAAAAAGCTTCCGGCTATTCCGAGGATTACTGCCGGAGGCTTGAGAGAAGTGTATTTTCGTCGACGACTGCGACGCTGTTCCGACATAATTTTGTACTCAACCGCCAAATTTGACTGGCAACTGCTGGCCACCAATCGCAGGCGTTCGATATTAAATCGGCAAGATCCCAGCTACTTCAGAATCGCAAGATCCAACAGAACAACCATCAGTCTCTCAAGATGCACCCGATCAGAAGATCCAACGCGCCGCCACAGGTATAGTCTGTAGTGGTCTGCATTGGCCAGAACAACACAACGCAGGCTACAGCCTGTCGCGCTTCGCACGGCGGTCCAAGAAGCGCGATCCCGACGTGATATGGACGGTGCAGGCGTGGTACACCTCCACGACGGCTCGAGATTGATAGTCGAGATGAACGTGATCGACAAATGCATCTGTTAACGTCTTGGCGTCAAATCGAACCTTCGACACTTGCATTACATGCATCGCCAAGGCCTGTGCGCAGCTGCCCAGCGCCACACGCTGGAGCAAGTCGATCCTGCCGTTAACGCACATCCACAGATGCGTGCATTGAACCACGTGTTGCGCAGTCAGCCACTTCCCAGTCAGTCGACGTCTGATTAACTGCGACACGACGAGATAGGTCAGTAGATCTGCACGCGTGTGTGTGTCGGAAGAATTTGACCAGGACATTGTTAATCTGGATAGCCAACAGGGTTGGGTATATTACGCATAACGGATTGTTCTCTTTGTTAAGCGAAGGCGCGTAAGATGGCATCTCCGTCAAGTAAGGCAATTTCCGATGCACGGCCAGACGAACTTCAGTCCAATTCGCCTATTCCCCCACCACCGCCTACCAGTTTCACGTCACGCCATGCTCACCATGGAAGACTACCTGACCCGGGAGATTACTCGCGCACACGACGAAGATCTCCGTCACGACAGGGGATCGCAAGTCCAGACGCAGACCATCAAAAAACATACGTGCCACAGTCTTTGCGTCGTACCTTTCTCGCGAAGTTTGCTCTATCTGTTCCGCTAAACGTTGCGCACGGCACGCAAGCCCGACGCGCTGAAGCCAGTCAGCTCTGCGACCGTTTAACCGTAGCCAAAGATGTGAATATTCGACAAGTTGCTCGAAATTTAGCCACTGGCTTGTCCTCTGACGCATTACTAGTTGTGAGGCGACCAGATAGGCAAGCAATTCTGTTTTTGCATACAGATCAAAATCAACAAGTCGGTGCGTCATCGTGTGTGGAAATTAGGTTATATCGCAATGCGTAATCGGAAATGAGTGTGGCGCCCCCTCGAGTGAACGTCAAAATAAACCCTGTATACCCCACAGACAGTTGCACCCCTAACGCGTGTAAAGGTCAGACCTCCAGCGACGCATAGTCCTACGTTGTGTCTGATCCGATCCGCCAAAACGTTGAAGGATTCCGCCGAATTTAGGTTGCCATTCTTCCGCGATCTTTCACAAGCGGATTTTCTCGGCAACTCGCCACGCAATTGGATAACAAGAAGTTAGAGATTGGAGTGATAGATGGCGTCTCGAACCAATCTTTTGGCGCCATAGACTAAGCCCACCCTTGTATCATCCATGGTCCTGGAGACAGATATTCTTGAGCGATATCTTGCCGAATGCTGCTAAAACCGGCTTGAAATCGTTTCGCATCACGTCGAAGTCAATTTCAATTCCCAATCTTATGCGTTACAGATGACAATTCAGATTAAGCACACGGCAATTCACGACGTCAAGCTGATCGAACCATGCATCCAATCAGATAAGCGGGGTATTTCGTTTGACAGCTTCGACCAAGAGGAATTCGAGGAACATGTGGCGCGCGGCTATCGATTCGTGCAGGAGCGTCACTTGGTGTCCGCCCACAATGTGCTGTGTGGTCTGCATTATCAGATTCGGCGCCCGCAGGGGAAACTAGTGCGTGTCGTGAACGGTGAGGTGGTCGACGTGGCGGTTGACTTGCGACGCTTGTCGCCCACGTTCGGGCGCTGGACCAGTGCACGGCTATCGGCATCCAACTGCCGTCAGCTGTGGATTCCGCCGGGGTTTGCGCATGGTTTCCTCGTGTTGTCGGATGTCGCAGAGGTACTTTGCAAGACAACCGAGCGCTGCTTTGTCGAGCATGAACGCACGTTGCAGTGGGACGATCCCGATATCGCGATTGCCTGGGATCTGGACAAGGCGCCAATCACATCCGCGCGTGATGCGGTGGGTACGAGTTTCAGCGTTGCCGAGGTTTATTGATCGCAATCCCCACTCATGGTCGACCGATGTACCCCACGAATAGTCTTTTATCGCATCTGTCGACGCACCTAACTAAACGACCGTTTGCTTGCACGGTACTCTGTCGGCGTTACTCCAAGGTATTTACGAAATACTTTCGAAAGCTGTCCGCCACTTCCGATTCCGCATCGCCGCGCGATCTTGTCGACCGGAAGGTCCGTTTCGGAAAGAAGGTGGCAGCACTTGTCAATTCGAACGTATAAGAGGTAGTCGGACGGTGTCACACCCATTTCCATCTTGAAGCGGCGCAAGAAATTCCGCTCACTCATCGCGACGAATTGCGCCGCTTCTTCAATCGTGATCGTTCTTCCGCAGTTCATGTCCAACCATTGTGCCGACGACTGTATCTTTTCGCTCACAGCTCCGAACGCGTTCTTCTTTGGAACGGAGGTAAACTGTTCGTCATAGCGCAACCTTAGAGAGCCGGAGATCTCCCGCGCGATTTCCGCGCCGAGATCCTCTTCAATCAGCGCTAGTGCAGCTCGCAGCGGAGTGCTTGATCGCTGGGAAGTAGACACTTTCAGTCCGTTCCACGCGACCTCATGAGCACCTTCGCCACGGCGAAATTTGCGGGAAGTATTCGATGATTCAGCGACGTTCAGTAGCAAGCGTCTTTCGGAAATTGGAAAAATCCGTTCGCTACGCAAATCGAGTTGGCTCAGCCAGGCAATCAGGTGTTCTTCACTCAGCATGCTGTGGACGCCTGCACCTCCGGCGATAAAGAGCGCATGAAAATCGTCGGCATGACCACGTGATTTGATACTGTCGGTCCAAACAAACACCGATGACGAACTCGCTATCCTGCCACCGCTGACCGACACGAGATGAACGTCGTAGCGAGGCCCATCTATGCGCAAGGACATGCAGAGCGCATTGGCTGACTGGAAAATCTCCACTACCGTGGCTGCCTCTGGTAGCGAGAAACCGTCGAACAGTGCAATGCCTATACGTCTTACGGAGCGAACGTCATGGAATACCTGAGACTGAGTCGCATCACGACTACTGCGGGCAAAAAAAACTGCCATCCAGCCATCCCCCCCGGAAGATAAGTGGCCTCCTACGGCTACATTTGAGCCGTTTTGACTGTCTGGACAATCGTACACAAGCGGCACGCATAAGATCGCTGGATGGCCGAATAGGATAATACGTTGGCGGTCACGGACCGATTGCAGCATTCAGGCAGGAGCTTCAGCGGCGGATGTCCGGTTCAAGATTATTCGAACATCTTCCATTACATTATTCGGCATCCTATATAAATAGAATAATGATGTTGATCTTCTTGCAAATGCCACGAATCGCAGATGGCCGACCGTCGCGTTCTTTGGCTTCAATATTTTGACGAATTCTGCCGCCCTCGCATCGGCGGGCGTTTCGAGGCGTCGGAGACATCGTTTTCGCCAACCCAGTTGGTGGTTTTTTTGATTCAGCTAGATGGCAGGGCGCTCGCGAAGAGCCTGCTGAGTGGCTATTGCGCGTCTGGCTGTAGATCGCGCGAAATGCGCATCGCCTAGCTGTGGCGGGCAACACGTCAAGTCCGCGCTGAACCATATTGCTTTAACGGCAAACGCTGACAATCCGGCTCAGTATTCACATGCTGTGCAACACAGCAATATATGAATATGCTTTACACGAGGCGCGGCGAACTCACATCGGCACGGGAGACAGATGCTGCTCCAGGTAAGCACGAAACTCGACGCGTACCTCGGGATGCCGCAGTGCAAATTCCACCCCCGCCTTCAGATAGCCCAGCTTGCTGCCGCAGTCAAAGCGCGTGCCGTCGTACTTGTATGCAAGTACCTGTTCATCGGCTAGCAGCGACTGGATCGCATCCGTCAACTGGAGTTCGCCGCCCGCGCCCGGCGTGATTGCGCGAAGATGTTTGAAAATTCGCGGCTTCAGCACGTATCGACCCACCACACCCAGGTTCGAAGGTGCCATACTCGGCTCAGGCTTTTCAACGATGCCCGCCATTTTGATAATTGAATCCCCCCATTCCTTGCCGTCGATGATCCCGTACGACTTGGTATCCTGCGCCGAGATTTCCTCAACACCGATCACCGAGCTATGATAATGATCGAACACCTCGATCATCTGCGTCATGACAGGGGGGGTGCCGTATAGCAAGTCGTCCGCGAGAATTACAGCGAACGGGTTATCACCCACCAGCTTCTCAGCGCACAGCACAGCGTGCCCGAGGCCGAGCGCCTCCGACTGACGCACGTAAAAACAGTCAACATGACTCGGTTTGATGCTGCGCACCAACTCCAGCAGCTTGTTCTTACCGCGCGCTTCCAGTTCCGCCTCGACTTCATACGACTTATCGAAATGGTCTTCGATGGCACGCTTGCTGCGGCCCGTGACGAAGATCATTTCGGTGATGCCTGCGGCCATGGCCTCCTCCACCGCATATTGAATCAGCGGTTTATCGACGATCGGCAGCATTTCCTTTGGGCTAGCCTTCGTAGCAGGGAGAAATCGGGTGCCAAGACCAGCTACCGGAAACACTGCTTTTGTAACTTTTAGCATAAAGGAGTCCGAATATGATTGCTATGGCCGATCCATGGTCGGGCCACCTCTGCCCCACATCGATAGCCGCGGAAAACCTGCACCCTCGGCAGCGACGCGCAGAGGCAAAGTGCGCGAAGGGCGGCGCTTTAGGCTGCCATCAGTAGTTCGGTGACGACCGCTGCGATTCAAACGGCTCGTTGTCGCCCACCCAGGTACCGAAACGACTGGGCGGAAGCATAAGGCCTCAGTTGGCCATTGTTCAAAAAACCATCGATCGAAGAGGAAGCAGATTGCGATTGATCAATCTCCATGCAGCACGGTGACCAGACGTGATATCGGCAATTCGAGTACCTAAAACTACCAGCAATAAATAGCAATTAAATAGCGAGAAAGAATAGCTGCGCTTTGACGATTAACGATTCGACCGCCTTCCAACCCGATGGTAATTAGCGAGGCGAACAATGTCCGAAATACACCCACCGCTATTGGCCACTCAAGCCCGCTTGCTCGCGCGATACTCGGTAGGTGTCGTCGCAAGATGCTTGCGGAAGAGTTTCGCGAGCCGACCGCCACATCCAATGCCACAATGACGCGCCACCTTGTCGACTGGCAGGGCGGTTTCAACAAGCAGGCGACAGCTCATATCAAGCCGCACGTACAGCAAATAGTCAGACGGCGTCACACCCATTTCGATCTTGAAACGCCTGAGGAAATTGCGCTCGCTCATGCCGGCGATCTGCGCGGCGGCGTCAATCGAGATCGAACGGTGACCGTTCGCCTCCAGCCATTTTGCCGACGCCTTGATATTCTCGCTCACGCCTACCGAAACATTCTTGCGCACAATTGCAGTAAACCGGGTATCCGGAGATGGTGCGACCCAGTCAGCGATCTGACGCGCAATTTCGCTACCGAAATCCTCCTCGACCACTGCGATGGCTGTTTGCAACGGGCCGGCGGCGACGCTCGAAGGTCCATTGGCGGCGCCGATCTGCATCATTTCGCAAGCGTGTTTGCCGTAGCGCCTAACACCGGTGGCCTGCCCGAATCCGGCGACGTCTAGCAGCAATTGTCCTTCGCCGATCGGGAATACCAAGTCGCTGCGCGGATGCGTCCGACGCAGCCAGGCAATCAGGCGTTCATCGTGTAGCGCATCGTTCACCCCTACGCCGCCAGCAATGAACAAAGCGTGAAAGCGCTCTGCGTCGCGCCGCGCCTCGATATCTTCGGTCCAGACGAATACCGATGAAGAACTGACGATCCTGCCTCCCGCCACCGACAACAGGCTAACGTCGTAACGCATTCCGTCGCGCCGTTCGCCCTCAGTGAGCGCATTCACCGACTGGAATACCTCCACGACCGCTGCAGCCTCCGGAAGGGCAAAGCCGCCAAACAGAACTATGCCAATACGCCTCACGATGCCAGCCTCAGGCGAAACGTGGGGCGGCATTGCGCTGGTGCGGCAAAGGACTGAAGGACACTCCATCTGATTTTCCCCGGAAATTAGTTGCCTGTTCCAGCTTGCTTTGAGCCGGATTAATTGTTGAGTCTGATCGTACATAAGGATGGTTTGCGACGTATTTTTCTGGCCGAATCGAACAACATATTGGCGGCCACGATCAATTCATTAGCCGCCACACGAGGCCCAACATTCCGCCATGAGAAATTACCGGTTTTAATGAAAAAGCATTTCAAAAGACATCGCACAAAAATAGTCGATTAGCATATTCATATTAAATATCTGTAAATTCCCAGCACACGTATGATCGTCATCATCGAAGTGCATAAAAGTGCTACTCGCGAGTCGCGCACGGAGGCGGGCCTTCCTCGCAAGCGATCATTCCAACAAGCCGGAGCGGAAATGTGATGCAGCCACCTATAGTCGGTCTGCTCAAGAGCGAGTGTGGTTTCCGAGTACTGAAACGGTCGATTTGCCAGCGAGTCGTTCGCTGTGCGGTATGGCAAAGCAAGTGCTGATATGCTTGGCGACATACACTAGCGCGCTCCGAACGGGCTAGTGGCTCAACATAAAGTTCAGCCGCACGGGGCGGATCAAAACTGGACGAAAATCAACACCGAGCCCTGCATTGAACGACGACCCGCAACACACAGCAATACCGCTAAGCCGCCTGTTGTTGCCGCCGGAGCCGCCAACGCTTGCTCCGGGCATCGTGCACAGCAATTTCAGCGTTCAAGGCGACGCCCGTCAAAGCTTCCTGGCCTGGCAGGAGCGTATGAGTTCCGTCTACGACATCCAGCCTTCGTCAAAGCAGGCTGAGGATACGTTCGATTCATCCCTGTCCCGTTACACGATCGACAATCTGAGCCTCTTCGACTTCCGCACCGCGCCGAACCTGGCCGTGCGATCGTTGGGTCGAGTTTCGACCGAGAGCATTCGCGACATCACCTTCAGCGTGTTCCTTGAAGGGCCACCGTCGCAGTTCGTGGGCGGCAAGCCACAACTCGATGCGCCGCATATACCGCAAGTGCCAAGTATCCTCGCGCTGGACATGGATCAGCCGTGCACAATCCGGAGTTTTCATGGTCGGCTACTGCTACTTTTTGTGCCGCGCGCGCTGGTGGAAAAATCGTTCCCCGATGCCGCCTCGCTACATGGCCGTTGGGTCCACGCCACCACGCCTTTGACGCGCCTACTCATTGAGCATCTGGTGGCGCTCAAGCGGCAAATCGTCGGACTGAGCAAGGAGGAAGCGCACCACTCCTTTCTCACTGCGGTAGAACTACTCGTCGCCGCTTTCAGCCGTCAAGCGGGTCTCTCCGGCAACAGCCGCGCGGCGGTACGTGCCGCAGTCTATGGACAAGTGCGGCGGTATGTCGAGACTCATCTGCACGATCCGGATTTGTCGCCTGACAGCGTGTTGGCATCGCTGCATCTCTCGCGCGCCAGCGTGTATCGCATCTTTGAGCATGAAGGTGGCCTGGCCGCTTATATCCGGAGCCGCAGGCTGCGAATGGCGGCCGATGAACTGGTGCGCTTTCCGCATATGGAGGTACAGGACATTGCCGCGGGCTTGGGTTTCAATGATGCGTCGAGCTTTACGCGTGCATTCCGTCGCGCCTTCGACATCGCGCCACGGGATTTACACGAGTACGCGCCGTTGCTCCAGCGCGAAAATGCGAGCCCGGAGCGCTTCACCTAGACAGATAATGTCGAATCGATTGGATCGTTAGCTGCGATCGGGGGCGCGCAATGCAACGAAGTCTGCGGCAGGCAAGTTACGACGGGATATCCACATGACGCGTAGGGCGTCGCGCATCATGCTCGCTGCTGATCTATGCGCTCTCGTCGTGGCGACGTGGGGTGATCGGGGTAGTGCTCAGAAACCCTGCGTGCTTTAGCCGAGACGAGCGAGCGTGCCCAACCGATACGATGGGTCAGGCTGGTATTGATATGCGGCCATGAAACAAGCTGCCGTTGGCGCCCGAATGAAATGCACCGCCATGTGCGGCAGACCTCGCACCGGGCCTCGAAGATCGGTCAAGTCGGCGAGCACTGCTACCGCGCTGACGCAATTGAAAATCAGCCGTGCCCCGATTCGATCGACTACAGCTTGCTCGCGCGATCCTGAGACATGGGCCTGGTTGAAAAGACTTTGGAAGAAGGATCGCTACGACGCCCCAAAAGCGTGAATGTGCGCAAGCGACTGCGCGCTGCCGAGCGGCTTCTCGAGGCAGATGTTTGCGCCACTCTTCAGCCCCGCGGCGATCACTTGGTGCGACGTGCACGACGTCACGCACAGGACAACGGGGATCACGGATCCATATCTGCACAGACAGCGCAATGTATCGTATCGGAGCGCATCCGGCGCCACCCAATCGAGCATCACCAGATCGACCGGCACCTGGTTGAGCAGCCCGTGCAATGTTTTGTCGCATAGCGCGCCAAAACAGAGATGCCCAGCGGATGACAGGATTTCGAGCGCACAGTCAAGTGCCGTGGCATCGGATTCTAGGATGGCGATTCTCATGTGAACAGGTGCGCTTGCGGAGTGCAGCGACGAGAGTGGTCGGTGGTGAGCAGGTCGGCGAATTGATAGGCAATGCCTGTATGGGCGAATGCACTTCGACGGCCGAGTCTACGCGAAAGCACTCGACAAAATTGTCAAGAAATGTCAGAAGCAAGAAAGGGGGCTGTGATGCGTCGCGCTGGTTTGGCGACAGTCAATCGTCATTGTTCGACACCCTCGACCTTTTACCGAGCCGTAGTATCGACAGCGCACCGCACGCATCACCCCATCGCATCCTAGAACCGTCGTTTGAAGCCCGGACGTGGATTTTCGATAATTAGGGCACGATCGACCCTTGGTCACGATGCTGTTGAAGTCATTTCGCCACCGCCATTTGTACGAATTCCGTGGCCCGGTCATGCCACGCCACGCTCTGCACCTGTAATGGCCAAAGCCGATCCGCCATGTTTAAAGCGTTCTGCATCCGCCCCTCATAGCCGCCCGGGAAGTCCGATCGCGCGATCCCTTCGCGAGGACACTTCTCGCGCCTTTAATAGTCGGAAAATAAATCGTCGCCTGACTGTTCCCTAGCTGGCCTGACTGATTCCACCGTCATGAATCTCTATGAGATCACCACACCGACGACGAATGTCGCGATACCCAAAGGCAATGCCAAGGCCGCGCATAGCGCCATTCGCTGCAACAAGCTGGCCTTGGCGATCTCCCTTGTGCCACGCGCACGATACGGCTGAAACTCAAGAAAGACGAGTCGCTGGCTATGCCGTATACCGACCGATATGGAGGAATGGAAACTGAAAATCAGATAAACAATGATCCAGACGAAACAAAGTCTCGAGAGAACCGAAAGAGCGATTACCATGCGAATCTGCGTCCTGTGTACCGTCCGGCAGTACGAACGGAGTTTAATCTGGATTTGTAGAGTTTATGTTTCGACGCAGAATGTTGATCGCCAATGTTGTGGCGTTATCCGCCGAGGAGACGAGCTACGCAGACAAGATAGATCTCGGCTACGGATGGAGATCGGCGGCCGAGGCGCCAGTAGACAGCTATCGCGCAGTTGCTCGCCGCGCTGCCGACGATCAAATGAACCAGTACTTGGAAAAGCGCTGTGCAGAGGGCCATAGGAAGCGCGCGCAGACGCCGGATGAGTACCGTTCGATCAAAGATTGAAAGGGCGCGTGGTGTCCGTAGGGGATCCCAGATACCAGCAGAAGTGAGGCAGCAGCAACAGTGTGCGCTTCTTCAAACACGCGAGCAGCACCAATGAGAGCGCCACTCGCGAGACCCAGGGCTATGCCGATGGAGACGTGCCCGGTACGGCGGAGAAACAACGCGATGTAAGTCGCCCATACCGCTGACGAGAGCATTGTGCGCCCGCTAAACAACGCGGAATCCTATTTCGCTAGTCTCAATGCCGCAGCCGGCGTACAGGATCTTCGTTGCTCCGACGATCGCCATCCCCGCAGACAGAAGAAACGGCCAGCAGGCTGCCGCGTGTCGATTCGATGAGGCGATCCAAATTGCGCAGGCCAGTGCCAGCGGAAGAGTAACGGCAGCGTCGCCGAAGTTGCTGACCGCATTCCACATTTCGTGCACATGTCCGATTGAATGTGTGACAGATTAGCAGATGGCGCGATGTTCGATTAATGCAAACTCGCCGTATCAAACTCGATCGACCTGACCGGCAATCGCCCGCTTAGCGGTAGAAATGGAGTTTCCACACACTCTGGACCAGTTTCGGACTTGAAACAGCGACGAGTGCTGCCGCGACGCGTTCGGGCGTAGATGGAGGATACTTGCGTAGCAGCAAGCCAACGCATCCAGCCAGGACTCTGCACATGAAGACACTTTCTCTACTGACTCTTTGCGCTGCGTTGTTCTCGTTCGGCGGCGCGGCGTATGCGCAAGTCGACCAATCGGAGCCTCAGCTTCTGATCAAGACCGCGACGCAACAGGTACTCGACGAGGTGCGCGCCCGAGCGATCGCGCCAGACGATATTCCCCGCATCATGGATATCGTAAACCGGGACATTCTTCCCTACACCGATTTTCGCCGCACCACGTCACTGGCGATGGGCCGTTACTGGCGGACGACTACGCCCGCGCAGCAGCAGCAACTCGTCGAACAGTTCAAGATGCTCCTGATTCACACATATTCGGGTGCTATCGGTCAGCTCCGTCCAGACCAGCGGATCGACTACCCGCCGATACACATCGCTCCAACCGATACGGACGTGGTGGTGCGCACGATTGCAACCAGGAACGGTGAACCAGCAGAGATCGATTACCGGCTGTACCGCACGTCGCAGGGCTGGCGGTTGTATGACCTGAATGTACTCGGTGTCTGGCTAATCCAGACATATCGGCAGCAGTTCAGTGACAAGATCCAGGAAAGCGGCGTTGATGGTTTGATCAAGTTTCTCGCTGAGCGCAACCAGCAGCTCGCTTCGGGCAAGCAATAAGTGACCGCTGGGTATGATGGCGACGGACGCTTACAGCAGAATGTCGGTCGCGCAATGGACGTTTCGCGGACGTGCCCGAAAGTGGCTTGAGCGGCGCCCGCGAGAGTATGGAGCCGGCGGAAATTCCCGCGAGCGGTGAAAGGTCTGGACCCGGCCAGTAGCTGTCGTTGGCTGCGTCGGTAATGTCGCCATTCGAGCGACGGTTCGGCTCATGAAGCGGCCATTAACCTGGCTTCGTTCCGCGTGGCGGTATTGGGTCGAGGGTGTGTGAAAACCCACGTCAAGCGGGCCGATCGAAAAACTCGACCTTCAGATCGCGCTGTGTTGGCTTGGTGACGACTCGGGAAGGGTGAAGCGACACCGGGCCAATATCGAGCAGAGCACGGCCTTCACTCAGCCATGCAAGTGCTTTCCCCGGCAAAGGCGTCGCCGTTGAGAACATAACATTCTTGTTCTCAAGGCGCGCCAGTGCAGTCAAAGGATGCGGTTGGACTCAAACATTAATGTCCTTCTTCTTCCACTGTCAAATTGTTCTTGACCGACGTAACTCCAGGAACACTCTCAGCAACTTTCCCTGCGAGATCTATCTGCGCCTGATCTGGAACCATTCCTACAAGCGTAATCTTGCCGCTACGAGCGATGGCGTGAAGATCAGGCGTCTCCAAGCCCTTTTGCTTGTACAGCGCCGTCTGAACTCGCTTCGCCAACTCCCTATTTGCTGCTCTAATCGACGAACGAGAGGGAGCTGTTGCTGAAGTTGCCGCAGCCGTCTCTTGTGCATTAACAACGGGCACGATCGCAACAATGGCGCTGACGGCGATCGCTATGGCAACGTAGGTCTTCATGGATTTCATCTCTTCTCCTTCAGGTGGGTAGCAAAACTGGGTGGGAGAGACTCGAAAAGATCGCTGGTCAATCAAAGTGCGGCGAAAAATGAGCACCCCGACGTTGATGACCAGCGGCCACGACGTTCGGCAATTGAATTGTAGACTTTTCCTCGTCGGATGCGCACTTCAAGCGCGTCTAGAACCGCTGGAGAGTCCTTTCCGCCGGACCTTCGACTAGTGGGTCAGGGCCAACCCTTTGTGTGAATGAGGGTAAGGGAACCCGATGACTCGTCGTTCGGCGTGCCTAGGCGCACGGCCGCTGTCAATTGGAAGCCGCCGTTGACTTCGGACGGACTCGAAGGGCCGTTGAGGGTCGCCTCCGGTCCTTGGCGTTTTCGGAGTCTGGTTTTCGATTCACAACGCCCGACAGGGGACTCGCATAAAATGAACTAGTCCATTGCAATACGCCCAAACGCAATCCCCAGGCATACAAATCCAGATGACTCGGGCCTTTGCAATCTGGGATGCCATCCGATTTCGTTCGCCATCGTTTCTCTCCAGTCGGGGCACCACCTCCTTATGTCGAGAATGACCGCCAATGCGATGAGCCGCCGGCACCTGCTGACGCTGATCGGCAAGAACCTCGGCGCGGCCGCCATGATGCAAGGCATGGGCACGCTTGGGTTCGCCGCTACCTCGACCTACGCCGGACCGATCAGACTCGACGGCGCACCCAAAGGAACGCGAATTCTCGTGCTCGGTGCGGGCATGGCTGGCCTCGTCGCGGCCTTTGAGTTGAGGAACGCGGGCTACCACGTGCAGGTGCTCGAATACAACAACCGCGCAGGTGGTCGGGCCTGGACTGTCAGGGGCGGTGATCGTTATACCGAACTCGGCGGTGCCACCCAGTCCTGCGATTTCGCCGACGGGCTTTATCTGAACCCAGGGCCGTGGCGCATTCCGTATCACCACCAGGGCGTACTCGATTATGCAAAACGTCTGAAGGTGTCGCTCGAGCCGTTCATCCAGGTCAATTACAACGCATACCTGCATTCTACGGAGGCTTTCGATGGCAAGCCGCAACGATTCCGGGCGGTGCAGACCGACTATCAAGGCTATATCGCCGAGCTGCTTTCCAAAGCAATCCGCAAGGACGCGCTCGATGATGCGTTGTCAGTCGAAGATGCGCATCTGCTACTCGAATCCCTGCGCCAATGGGGTGCGCTCGGTCGGGATGGGAGCTACCAGGCGGGCCGGCGAAGCAGTGAACGCCGCGGATTCGCGACCGCGGATGGCGGCGGGCTGATGCCCGACGCGGTGCCGTCGAATCTGCTCCCACGCGACCCCTTGCTTGCATCGCGTTTGTGGCAATGGCTCTCGTCTGGAAACGAGCTGGACTACCAGAGTGCCATTTTCCAGCCCGTCGGCGGCATGGACAGGATCGCCCACGCGCTTTATTCGCAGGTCGCGAGCGCTGTAGTGTTCAACGCAAGAGTCACGGGCATCTTGCAGGACGAGCAAGGCGTCACAGTGCGCTACACCGATACGACCACCCGAACCGAACGGAACGCGCACGCGGATTGGCTGGTGTGCACCATCCCGCTCTCGATTCTGAGTCAGATCGACATTGCGGTCGGCCCGGCCATGCGCGCCGCGATCGATGCGGTGCCTTATGAGACATCGGTGAAAATCGGGTTGCAATTCGGCCGGCGATTCTGGGAAGAAGACGAGCAGATCTACGGCGGCATCACGCATACCGACCTGCCGATCTCGACGATCGGCTATCCGGCGACAGGTTACGGATCGACCGGTCCTGCGGTGCTGCTCGGCGCCTACATGTGGGGGCCCGCCAGCTATGAGATGGGTGCGCTGCCCCCTGCCGAACGGATCGCGGTGGCATTGAGCCAGGGCAGCCAGATTCATCCGCAGTACCCGCGCGAGTACCAGAACGGCTTCGCGATGAGCTGGAGCCGATCACCGTTCACGAATGGCTGCTTCGCCGCATGGACTGATGCGTTGAGAGAAGCGCATTACGCGAATCTCTGTCAGATCGACGGACGGATCGTCCTTGCCGGAGAGCACGCTTCCCATATCCCGGCATGGCAGGAAGGCGCCGTGCTGTCGTCGCTGGATGCGATCACCCGGCTGCATCGGAGAATCGTCAATGGATAGGCCGACGCTGATCCTCAGCGCGATGCTGATTTCCTTGCTGATGGGAGCCGCGACGGTGTCGGCTCCGGCCGTGGCACAGGACGCACCACGCACCTTCACGATTTCGCCGGACTACCGCTTCACCGAAGAAAACGGTGAAGCGCTTTACAACGCTACCTGTGCGGGATGCCATATGCCGGATGGAAAAGGCGCCCAGGGCGCGGGTCACTACCCGGCGCTTGCTGACAACCCGGCAGTCGAAGCAGCACCCTACGTCATCCTCAACGTACTGCACGGCCGAAAGGCGATGCCATCCTTTGGCGACGAAATGGATGACGATCAGGTCGCTGCTGTCGTCAACTACACGAGAACCCATTTCGGCAATCGATTTACCGGAGATGTCACGCCGAGCCAGGTTAGAAGTCTGCGCTGAGAAGTGTCTGACGATATGCGCGGAAGCGCACAGAGTCATCCGAATCGAACCCATACTCTGTTCGGTGCAGCACACAGATCTCCGCCGGACATCCGAGAGCCGTATTTCTGCATGTCCTTCACAAGCCCCAGCTCTACGAGCAATGGGGGAATGATCCCTCACGACACCAGGTCGACATCGGGGCCCCGCGCTACACCGCGGAAAGCAACTTCACGCAATCAGGTGCCACCGATGCGTCTTCGAGCCATCAAATATGCCTTGATTCTTGCCTGCGGGTGCATGGCTGTCGCGAATGTACTTGCCGCCGATGCTGCCGGCGTCGTGAAGACCCTTAAGGGCACGGTGCAGATCGAACGGGCTGGAGGAAGTTCGGGTGCGGCCATCGGCAGCGAGGTTTACGGCAGCGATCGCATCGTGACGGGCCCGGAATCTTCCG
Organism: Paraburkholderia madseniana; assembly: GCF_009690905.1. Taxonomy (GTDB): domain Bacteria; phylum Pseudomonadota; class Gammaproteobacteria; order Burkholderiales; family Burkholderiaceae; genus Paraburkholderia; species Paraburkholderia madseniana. The sequence goes on along the minus strand of NZ_VOSW01000003.1, from coordinate 145,022 downwards.
TCGGTATCACGCTGCGTGACGCCACCCAACTCTCTGCCGGCGCCAATACCATCCTCGAGCTCAACAAATTCGCGTTCAACACCACGACCCATGACGGAGTGCTCGACGCCTCCATCAAACGCGGTTCCCTGGCTGTGATTTCCGGGAAGTTGGCGAAGGCGAATCCGGATGCGGTCCGCTTCAGCACGCCGACTACCACGCTGGGCGTGCGCGGCACCGAATTCATCATCGAAGTCGGCGATAAATAAAAGGGAGAGGCACGTTGAAGGCTGCAATTCGACATCACGGGCTAGCCTTTGCCGCGGCATGCACCCTGCTGCCGTTCCTCGCCGGGTGCAGCACGCCGGACAAAATCATTCTATTGCCGGATCCCGATGGCAAAGTCGGAGCGGTCATTGTCCACAGCGCCACAGGAGAGCAGAAAATAGACAAGGCCTACGCCGGGGTCGACGTCACCAAGGGCGGCGCCATCGAAAAAACGATGGATAGCCAATCCACTGTGGAGACACGATATGGCGAGCTACTTGCGGCCCGGCCGCCACGCCCCATGGCATTCACGATCTTTTTTCTTTTTGATTCCGCCACCGAATTGGCCCCTGAGTCGTCGGCCACGGTTAAACAGCTAAAAGCCGTCCTGGCGACGTGGCCCGCGCCACAGCTCGTGGTGGTCGGTCATACTGATCTGGCGGGCTCTCAGGAATTCAATGACCAACTTTCCATGCAGCGGGCGAAGACGGTTGCAGCGTTCCTGATCAAGCAAGGCATTCCTGCCCGGCAAATAGAGACCGCGGCCCGGGGCAAGCGCGAGCCACTGGTGCCCACGGCAGATGGTGTTCCCAATCGCATGAACCGGCGCGCAGTCATCACAATCCAATGATCCGCGCCAGTCATCGGCGCTGAATGGCCTTTCCGCCGATGAAACGCTATTTCGACCCATGGCACGCCCGGATCAGGAATCTGCTGAAGGTCGCCCAGGGGCGTCCGGTGGCACTGGTGGTGTTGTTCGGCCTGAGCCTGCTCAACCTGTGCAGCGAATGGCCGAGCGACATAGCACGTCCAGCTTTCGTAGACACGCTCGATGAGACGCTTCCCGACTCCTTTAAAACAGCCCGGCAAATTCTGTTCGACCAGTATCAACGTCACTACCCACGGATTCCGACGGCTCAGCCGGTGACCATTGTCGAGATTGATGAGGAGACGCTCGCAACCGCCGGTCAATGGCCCTGGCCGCGCAATCGACTCGCGAGCCTGATCGATGCCATCGCGGCACTGAAACCGCTGGCGATCGGTCTCGACATTTACATGCCGGAGCCCGATCAGACTTCTCCCGACAAGGTGGCTGGCAATCTGCCAGAAACGGCTGCGGCGCTGGCCGCCGGCTTGCGGACCCTGCCCAGTCACGAAGCCATTCTCGCGAGATCGTTGCGCGCAGCGCCGACCATACTGGGTGCCGCGGCGCTCGATCATGCTGCCTTCGGCACCCGCACCGATCTGCGAAGCGCGCCGATCCGCGTTCATGGCACCGACCCGCTGGGCTACGTGCAGCGTTTCAATTATGTTCTCGGCAGCCTGCCGGAACTGCAGGCTGCGGCCCACGGACAGGCGATGCTGAGCGTAGCGCTCGAACAAGGCGTAGTCCGGCATATTCCGCTCGTCACGGGGTTGAGGGAGAAACTAGTCCCCGGTCTGCCGATGGAAATGCTCCGCCTCGCCACGGATTCATCGGCGATTGACGTCTTTGCGGATACATCGGGCGTAGAAGCGGTGGGCGTCGCCGATGTGCTGGTGCCCACGCAGCCCGGAGGGGACATCTGGTTGCATTTCGCGTCTATTCGGTCGACGCTGAGCCGCTACGTGTCGGCACGCGACGTCATGCAGGGATTAGTCGATCCGGAACGGATCCGGGACAAACTGGTGCTGGTCGGACTGACCGGTGCCGGCGTGACTGACATGCGCACGACGGCGCTGGGGGAACTGGTGCCGGGTATCGAGATTCAGGCGCAGGTCATCGAGACGATTGTCGAGGGACGGTTTCTGCGCCGCCCCACCTGGCTGAAATGGGCAGAATGCGCCTTCATCATGACGTTCGGGCTGCTGATCATCTGGTATGTGCCTCGCCCCCGATCCCGGTTCGCGGCGCTCATCAGAGCCGTACCCAAGGGCGTCGCCGCTCTGGGTATAGGCCTGCATCTGCTGAATCTTCTGTGCTGCTTCTTTATTTTCGTGCGCTTCGGACTGCTCGTCGATGCGGCCTCGATTTTCATTATCCTGTCCGCGGTCATGGGCTGCTTCCTGTCACCCGCGTTACTCCGCCTCGATGAACGACCATGAGCGTCATGGCGGAAGGCAGCTTCCTGCATCGGCGAACTCACACTCATCGACCCGGATCGGCCCCTCGTCTTTCGCACGAGAACCGTCCGCAATCGAGTGCAGAACGGACGTCCGCTGAGTATTCGACGAGTCAGTTGAAACGCAAACCCAGTACGCTCTAGCGCTTTCTACTGGGGAGACGGCGGATTCAAAAGCTTACTCAACGGCTTCAGTGGGCCGATTGGGAGCAGCGAGAATGTCATTAAGTGCGCTTTCCCCAAGGGAAGTGCCTCAAGCATTTCATGCGCTTGACTGACGTCCGTAACGTTCAGGATGAACGCCACCCCAGCCCGGTCCTGCAGTGAATACCACTGGTCAATCTTGCCCTCGAGGTAGAGTTGCGCCGTATCGCGAACTTCGGTCGGAAGAATGCGTTGGACAAGTTGCATGTCCGTGCCCGGTGGAAAGGTGCCAATCGCCAATATCTTCGTGGTTGGCGTGGTTGGCATCGGAGTGGTTTGCGCCATGGAAACTCCAGCAGAAGCGACCAGCACAAAGGCTGTTGTCAAATTAAGAAGAAGGCGTTTCATGCAACGTCCAGCACCGACATGTCGGCGGAGATTCCGGCCAGTTGGGCAAGATCGGCGGTGGCAGCAAGCCCACGCGTGTGAAAGTTACGGCAACTCTTCAATACAAGGAGGCTCGCGCGAGGCCACACCCGATGCCGTATCCAGCGCTGCGGCTTCTGGTCCCGTCAGATAGCAATCGCGGAAGCGCTCATCGACGCGTTCCCACATCCGTTTCGAGAACAGCAGCGCTGCGTTGAGCGGGCGATGATTGATGACCACGGAATCCGTCTCGCCCTGTTCGTTCAGATGCGCGACGACCACCGTTTCGATCGGCACGCCCTCGATCTGCGACCGATAGGATTCCATGTACAAACCGTTGCCGATCTCGCCCTTGTAGCTGTGATGCTGGAATTCGTAGAGCGAAATCGCGTGTTTGATCACGGAGAGAATATCGGCTCGTCCCTCGATCGGACGCTTCAGGACGGTGGCTTCGAGCGTCGCGCTTTCGGCGAGCCTCGCCAGCCAGAGCGGCGGACCGCCTGCGGGCGTCAGCACGGGGGCTGTGTCGTTGAATTTCATGCTGGGGCTCCAGTTACGGTTTGCTCGTCATGCCTGCGCTAGCGGCATCGAGCGCTGCTTCGAGCGTGACGCGCGCCTTTTCGAGGCGGCGTCGCGCGAGGCGTCCAACGCCCGCGCCGCGCTCAGACTCGCCCGCCAGCAGCGCATGAATATCGGGCAGCATCCAGATCGCGCCGCGCGTCCCCCAGGCGCCATCCGGAATCTCGGTCGGGAAGACCCAGACACGCGGCGCGACGTCATCGAACGGCCGGTTCTCCGCGCGCGCCACCGCTTCCGTGACGTTTCTGACGAGCGAGCGACGCGATTCGTCGGTGTATTGCCCTTCGGGTGCAGACGGAATGATCCGGTAGCGTATTGTGTTCGTGCGTTCGCCGCCGATGTAGATCGCAGCAGGCCGATGAAGATGGAACACGGTGACACGCTGTGCGATCGGATTGGCGGGATCGTACCCTTCCGCCTTGATGAGGATGTCGGTCAGTTCCTTGACGAGGCGCGCTTCGGCCTCGGGCGTCAAGGCGTCTTCGGGCCACAGTGCATCGATCATTGGCATGGTGCTGCTCCTGCTTTCAGGTCATTGGATGTGGCCATGATCGGGGTTTACTCGCGCGGCCGGAAGTGGCAGCATCGCCATTATTCAGGGAATTTCAGACACGCAATGGCCATCGTCCGCATCTGGGTCTATGACGGAATCCTCGCGTCCGGCGTCGCGGGCCCTGTTGACGTCTTCAACGCGGCCAATCAGTTCCATGCGCGCAAGGCTGCACCCGGCACGACATTCGCGCCGGTGTTTGCATGGCGCGTGGAATCTCTCGACGGACAACCCGTCACGGCTGCGTCGGGCCAGACCATTCACGTCGACGGCAAGATCGACCCGCGCAAACGGGCGGACGCCGTTCTGCTGACGGCACCGTTTTTCTCGAACATCGACGAGTTCATCGGGCGCCGCGAGCAGTTGAACGCGCTGTCTTCCGCACTGCGGCGTCAACGCAAGGCAGGTGCCGTGCTGGCGGCTTATTGCACGGCCAACTACCTGCTCGCCGAGGCGGGCCTGCTGGATGGCCGCGCCGCAACGACGCACTGGGCGAGAGCCGCGGACTTCGCGCGCCGCTATCCGCGTGTCGAAGTTCGCGCACAGGAACTGTTGATCGCGCAAGACGGCATCATCTCGGGCGGTTCCGTGACGTCGTATCTGAATCTCGCGGCGCGGCTCGTCGAAACATTCGCCGGCGAAGAACTTGCCACGATGACCGCGAAGGCGCTGTTGATCGACATGAACCGGACGTCGCAGGCTTCCTTTGCAACGCTTCTCGACGAACATGGGCATACGGACACGCTCGTCGCGCGCGCCCAACAGCAGATGGAGGCTACGTTGCAGCAGGGATTCCGGTTGAGCGATCTGGCGGCGTCGCTTGCTGTCAGCGAACGCACGCTCAATCGCCGTTTCAAGGAAGCCGTCGGGCTCGCACCGTTGGCGTATCTGCAGAATCTGCGCATCGAGGTCGCGAAAAGGTTGCTGGAAACGCGGCCAATTGGGCTTGAGGCGGTGAGTCAGCGGGTCGGTTATGGCGATATCAGCACATTTCGGCAATTGTTCAAGCGCAAGACCGGGTTGTCGCCGAGTGAATATCAAATGCGGTTCTCGCGTACCGCGGCGGAGAATATAGAAACCGAGTCAGGCCGCAACGGCGGCTGAGGCCTCGCGAGATCATCACGCCGCAGCCCTCGTCATTTCCCTCCCTCTTTCCCCGCACTGCCCTTTTGTATCTCAACGTATCTACACCAGATAGGGATACGCACGCTTACACACAAGCGACTTTCGGACACAAGCGGGATACGTTCATCCGCTCAAATACGCCCATCGCGAGCAAAACACCGCACCGCAAAAACTGGGCTTACCGAGGTAGTGCATATGCAACACGAGTCGAACGGAACCGTTGAACTGGACCGCACGGCGGATGAACCGCTGAGCAGCCAGATCGCGCGCAATTGTCTGCTCACGCGCGCCCGGCAGATCTCCCGCGTCTTGACCTCCGTTTATGACGATGCGTTGCGTCCGTTCGGCATCGTGGCGCCGCAGTTCTCATTGCTCGTGCTGATCGCGGAGTTCGGGCCTATTAGCCGCTCAGATCTGGGCCGACGGAATCATCACGAGCGCTCGACGCTGACAAGGAATCTGCAGCCGCTGATCGCGCAGGGCTGGGTCGCCGAGGGCGTCCCGGCAAGCGATGGTCGAAGCCGCCCTCTCTCGCTCACGCACGAAGGCAAGGCGCTGCTCAAAACCGCCGCGAGCGCTTGGTCGGCTGCACAGAGCCACGCGACGCACCTCCTCGGCGAAGGCTGCGCCCATGAACTCATGAATATCGCGCGCAAATTGCCGCTGCGCATGGTCTGAAATTTTTCGGTCGATGTTGCATATGCAAGATTGACCAACGTCTGGTACCCCTCCCCCCTCGTCAAGGAGTTTGTCATGAAAGTCGTCAAAGCCGCCGCCGTCCAGTTCAGCCCGGTGCTCTATAGCCGTGAAGCAACCGTCGCCAAGGTCGTGCAGAAGGTCCACGAACTCGGCCAGAAAGGCGTGCAGTTCGCCACCTTCCCCGAAACGGTCGTGCCTTATTACCCTTACTTTGCGGCCGTCCAGACGGGCATCGAGCTTCTGTCGGGCACCGAACATCTGCGCCTGCTCGAACAGGCTGTGACTGTGCCGTCCGCCGCTACCGACGCGATCGGCGAAGCCGCGCGAAAGGCCGGCATGGTCGTGTCCATTGGCGTCAATGAGCGCGATGGCGGCACGCTGTACAACACACAATTGCTCTTCGATGCTGACGGTACGCTGATCCAGCGCCGCCGCAAGATCACGCCGACGCATTTCGAACGCATGATCTGGGGCCAGGGAGATGGCTCGGGCTTGCGTGCAGTCGACAGCGCAGTCGGCCGAATCGGCCAGCTCGCATGCTTCGAGCACAATAACCCGCTCGCCCGCTACGCGATGATCGCCGACGGCGAGCAGATCCACTCGGCGATGTACCCAGGCTCGGCCTTTGGTGAGGGCTTCGCCCAGCGGATGGAAATCAATATCCGCCAGCATGCGCTCGAGTCCGGCGCTTTTGTCGTCAACGCGACGGCGTGGCTGGATGCCGACCAGCAGGCACAAATCATGGAGGACACCGGTTGTGGAATCGGTCCGATCTCGGGCGGCTGCTTCACCACGATCGTCTCTCCTGACGGCATGCTGATGGCCGAGCCGCTTCGCTCGGGTGAAGGCGAAGTCATTGTTGATCTCGACTTCACGCAAATCGACCGTCGGAAACTGCTGATGGACTCGGCCGGCCACTACAACCGCCCCGAATTGCTGAGTCTGATGATCGACCGTACGCCGACCGCGCATGTTCACGAACGCGCTTCGCACCCGATGATCGTCAACGACCAGGGTTCCGACGATCTGCGCACCCAGGCTGCATGACCTGCGAACTTCGAATTGCCCCTCTATCGAAGGAGAATTTGCTTTGAAAGCAATGATCAGGACCGGCTGCGCGAGCATCGTCGTTGCGGCGCTGATGGCGGCCGCTTCCCCAGGCTACACGCAGACGTCCGCAACAGATACGCCAGTTGCAACGCATTCGCGCAAGCAGGCGGCCGCAAAGACTGACGTCTCGGACGGGACGCTGGTGAAGTCGCTGCCCGAATTCAGAAATGGCTATGCAACCGTGAACGGCGTACGGCTGCATTATGTGGTCGGCGGCAAGGGCGAGCCGCTCGTGTTGCTGCCCGGTTGGCCCGAAACGTGGTGGACCTTCCACAAGATCATGCCGGCGCTCGCCGAGCACTACACCGTGATCGTGGTGGATCTGCGCGGCATGGGTGCGTCGTCGAAACCCGTTGACGGCTATGACAAGAAAACGATGGCCGCTGATATCCATGAACTGACGCAATCGCTTGGATACGACAAGGTTGCGATCGCGGGACACGACATCGGCTCGGCTGTGGCGTTCGCCTACGCGGAGAACTATCCGGAAGCCACCGACAAGCTGGTGATGATGGAGTTTCCGCATCCCGACGATAGCCTGCAGACTTTTCCGCTTCTACCCGCCCAAGGCGGATACGGTGACAGGCTGGGTTCGGCGCGCCCGAACCTGTGGTGGTTCGCGTTCAATCAGGTCAGAGGTTTGCCGGAGAAGCTGCTGGCAGGCCGCGTCCGGCTTGAACAGGACTGGCTCTTCCACTACTTTCTTGTGAATGAGAAAGCAGTCGACGCGCGCGACCGCGCCGTGTACGAGCACGCCTATAACAGCGCCGCCGCGATCCGCGCAGGCAACGCGTGGTATCAGGCCTTCCCTCAGGACGTCAGCGACAACAAGGATTATGGACAGCTACAAATGCCCGTTCTCGTGATGGGCGGTCCCGCATACAAGTGGATGAAAATGGTCGTCGGAGAAAAGGCGATCAATATGAGCGCCGTCGACGTAGAAAACAGTGGGCACTTTATCCAGGAGGAGCAGCCCGAGCTTGTTACGAAGACAATGCTCGGCTTTCTGCAAGGCGCCCGCGAATGATGACCCGATCGTCGCGTTGATCGACGTATGCACGCGCACGTTTTCATACACACGTGTGTATATGCATACATAACTGAAGTGAAGTTTTCCCTTGAAAGGATGTGATATGACAACGAAACCTGCCCATGATCGGCCCATTCTCGTGACGGGTGCCGGAGGCGCAATTGGCGGCATTGGCCGCAACGTGACAACGTCATTGCTCGCGAAGGGCTATAAAGTGCGGGCGCTGGTCCGCAAAGAAGACGAACGCGCGGACGAGTTGCGCCGCCTTGGCGCCGAAGTCATGGTCGGCGATCTGACCGATCTTGCCTCGATGCACCGTGCGATCGAAGGGTGTTCGCGCATCTATTTCGGCATGTCCGTCTCTGCAGACTATCTCGAAGCAACCGCCAATTTTGCTGCGGTAGCACGTCATCATGGCGTCGAAGCCATCGTGAACATGTCGCAGATGACGGTCACGGAAATGAGCATCACGGAGACCACCGACAGTCCCCAGCACAAGCTGCACTGGCTCGCCGAGCAGGTCTTGCAGTGGTCGGGGCTGCCCGTCGTCACGGTACGGCCCACGGCGTTTCTCGAGAGCTTCTTCCTGACGCTTGGCGCAGCCGGCGTGCGCGACAACGACGAACTCGCACTGCCGCTCGGCAATAGCAAGACTTCGCCCATTTCAGCCGTTGACGTCGCAAATGCCGTATCAGTGATTCTCGAAGACCCGGCGCCGCATATCGGCAGGATCTATAACCTGACGGGCCTCGAATCAAATGATCTCGAGCACGCCGCGCGCGTCTTTTCGGACGCGCTCGGCCGGCCCATCCGTTACCGGAATGTGCCTGTCGCGCCGTGGTCGGACAAATTGCGCGAACTCGGCATTCCCGCTCACGTCGTCGACCATCTGGCCGTGATGGCCGACCTGCACGTTCAGGGGCGGTATGACCGCATGACGAACGACCTGTTCGAACTCACGGGCCGCAAACCCATGAGCATGTATGACTTCGTGAGACTGCACATCGCAGACTTCACGCGCAACGCAACACGCTGATCCAAGGCAGGAGACCGATCCCATGTCAAAAGACACGCCCCAATCCTCATCGCGCCGGCACTTTGTCGGTATGGCGGCCGCGGCGCTCGCGGCAGGCTCGCTGAGCCGGCTCGCCTTCGCGGAAACGAGCCCCGCAATCGGCAAGATCACCGAACCCGCGAACGGCGACAAGACGGCGATCCGGCCGTTCCGCGTTCACGTCCCCGACTCGCAACTCGTCGACATGCGGCGCCGCATCAAGGCCACGCGCTGGCCGGATCGCGAGACGGTGCCCGACGAATCACAGGGCATTCAGCTCGCCTCCATTCAGGGACTCGCGCAATATTGGGCAACCGGCTACGACTGGCGCAAATGCGAAGCGCGGCTGAATTCGTATCCGCAGTTCATCACTGAGATTGACGGACTCGATATCCATTTCATCCACGTGCGGTCGAAGCACGAAAACGCGATGCCGTTGATCGTGACCCACGGCTGGCCCGGCTCGATCATCGAACAGTTCAAGATCATCGACCCGCTCGTCAATCCGACTGCGTACGGCGCGCCGGCTTCGGATGCCTTTCATCTCGTGATCCCATCATTGCCCGGTTACGGCTTTTCGGCGAGACCTTCCACAACGGGCTGGGGACCGGAGCGCACCGCGCGCGCGTGGGTCACATTGATGAAACGCCTCGGCTATGAGCGCTTTGCTTCGCAGGGCGGCGATCTCGGCGGCATTGTCACGAACATCATGGCCAAACAGGCGCCACCCGAACTGATCGGCATTCATGTGAACTTCCCTGCCTCCGTTCCGGCGGAGATCCTGAAGTCGCTGGCCGCGGGCGACGCGATGCCTGCCGGCTTATCGGACGAGGAAATGCACGCGTATGAGCAGTTGAGTGCCAACTTCAAAAAGAAGCGCGGCTACGCTTTCGAAATGGGCACGCGCCCGCAGACGCTGTACGGACTCGCCGACTCGCCCGTCGCGCTGGCTTCCTGGCTACTCGACCACGGCGACGGCTACGGCCAGCCCGCGGCGGCGTTGAGCGCAGCCGTGCTCGGCCATCCCGTCAACGGTCATTCAGCAGGCGCGCTGACGCGAGACGACATACTCGACGACATCACGCTTTACTGGCTGACCAACACCGGCATCTCGGCGGCGCGCTTCTATTGGGAGTCGCACGCGAATTTCTTCCTCGCGGCCGACGTCAACGTGCCTGCCGCTGTGAGCGCCTTTCCGGGAGAAAACTACCAGGCGCCGAAGACCTGGACCGAAAAGGCCTATCACAACCTGATTTACTTCAACAAACCCGAAACGGGCGGGCACTTCGCGGCATGGGAAGAACCGATGATCTTCGCGAACGAAGTGCGCGCGGGATTAAGGCCCTTGCGCGCCTAAAGTGCGAAGCGCTCCGACGCGCATGCGTCGGAGCGCTCCTCGATGTAACCGCGCTAGTCGGGTCCATGCGATGTTGTTCGCATTGATCTGCCGTTTGGTTCGCCCCCGGGTCCGCTTGCGAAACACGGGTTTTCGACGAACCCTGGCGCGTATGTCCGATATTCCTCGAAAGATGGCAATATTGCCACTCCCGCTCGTTTCGGCAAAGCCCGACAATTAGGCGACTTTCCATTTCCGGAACCAAAACATGACTGGAAACGCCTATTTCTCGACAAACCTGCTGCTTGCCTATGCAGCGTATTTCGTTGGCACCGCGAGTCCCGGGCCGAGCAACCTTGCAATTATGTCCATCGCGGCCAGTCACGGCCGGAAAGCGGCGTTGATGTTCGCACTCGGTGTCATCTCGGGGTCGATGTTTTGGGCGACGGTGGCAACGCTAGGCGTCTCGGCTACCCTGATCGCCTATTCTCAATTCATCATTGCAGTCAAGATTTTTGGTGGTCTATATCTCCTGTGGCTAGCCTTCAAATCCGGACGCAGTGCGCTCGCGACAGCGGCTGAATCCGTACTGAACGTGGAACGAACACCGACATTGACGAGCGTCTACTCCCGCGGAGTGATGCTCCATCTCACCAATCCGAAAGCCATCCTCGTGTGGGTTTCAATTGTTGCTCTATCGTCGAACAGCACGGGATCAGCCCATAGTGCTGTAATCGTAGGTTGTGCGGCCATCGGATGTCTGGTGTTCGGCGGTTACGCCATACTGTTTTCAACGGACTCGGCTCGCAGGTTGTACGTGCGGACCCGTCGTGCCCTGGAAGGATGCCTGGCCGTAGTATTCGGGATTGCCGGCATCAGACTTCTGGCGTCGCGTGTCTAGCCAGTTTCAGTACCTTCGCTTGTCCAATGCCATACCGCCGGGGAGTCCTGCTATTTCGGTCGAAAGTACGCATCCGCATGCAGTGAAGCCATGACATTCACGGCGATAGAGGCGGGAATATCAGGAAGCCGCCTACAACTACGCGTTCCCGCACAAGAAGCACCTGCACATTCATTCGAGCTGCGACGCCAGGCTGGCAGAACGTGTCGCTGGCTCTCACGCGTAGCGCGAAGAGCGACGTTGCCTGGGCGGAATGCGCCCCGCTCTTCGTGTATAAAGGAGGAAGCCTGTACTACGGGAGCCCGCCGTGCCCGAAACCCCACCGTCAACCACGAACTCAAGCGCTGAAGGTCCGAACCCGTCCTTGCCCCGAATCATCAAGCCGTGGGCCATCGGCGGCGCAATCGCGCTGTTGCTCGGCATTTTGCTGCTGATCTTCAACCCGTTCCACAAGAGCCCGGATGAACGGGCGCTGAGCGAACTGGGATTCATCAAAGGCACCTGCAACGACAGCGACGCGTCGACAGCCAAGCCCGACTCGGAATGCCTGGCGTTGCGGGCGAAACCGACAATGACGGCATCTCAGGTCGCGGCCGCTTTGCCACATCTAAAGAATTCCGACCGCAAGATCGAACTGAATCTGCGAGGCACCCAGATCGATAACGTCGATTCGCTGAAGGAACTGGACGATCTGGAATCGCTTGACCTGACGGACACGCCCGTCTGGAACATCGACGCCCTGAAGGAAATGCACTCGCTGAAAAGGCTCGTGCTCCATCGCACCGAAGTCGAAAACATCGCCGCGCTAAAAGGGCTGACCGGTCTGCAATCGCTGAACCTCTGGGATACCCGCGTCTCGAATCTCGACGCGCTCAAGAACCTGCGCGATCTGCGAGAACTCGACCTGCGGGATACACAGGTTCGCGATCTCAATCCGCTCGAAGATCTGCCTCATCTGGAAACGCTCAAACTCGGGGGCGCGAGGAACGTCCGGAACGTCGACGCGCTCAGCCAGCTCGCCTCCTTGCAGACGCTCGACCTCAACGAAACCCAGGTCGACAGCATCAGTGAGTTGAAAAAGCTCCGCGGTCTGCAAGCGCTCTATCTAGCGAACACGCCGCTGCGAGACATCGACGCACTAAAAGGAATGTCCTCGCTCAGGACGCTCGTGCTGGACGGCTCGAAGGTCGATGATATCGACGCGGCGCAGGGCATGCTCCAGATGGACACGCTGGTGCTCGCTCGCACGCAAGTGACGAACATCGATGCATTGAAGGGGCTCACCCATCTGCAAAGGCTCAATCTCGCCGACACCCGGGTCGAGAACATCGAGGCGCTGACAGACCTGAAAAGCCTGCGAATGCTCAATCTCTTTCGCACCAGGGTTCGAAACATCGATCCACTGCGAGGCTTGACTGGTCTGCAGGAACTCTACCTTGCGAACACCCCTGTCGAAGACGTCGACGCGCTGAAAGGGCTCACTGGTCTGCGAGAACTCGTTCTGTATGGCACCCAGGCCAGGAACGTCGACGATCTCAAAGCGGCGCTTCCAAAAACGCGAATCGTGTGGTGATCATTCGACATTTTTTCAACAGGTGCGCCGGGTCAAACAGCAGCGCCCCAGATTTTGATAGTCCTTATCCGACGGCACGCGACAACTGACGTGCACTTGCAGCGAGATTGTGTAGAGGAACTCGATTGCCTTGCGGAAAATTAACCAAATAACTTCCGGCGAGCGCCAATACTTCAAGTCATCGATTCCGCCAGATACCGGTGAACAAACGTGACTGCCATGGCCCCTTCCCCAACCGCTGACGCAACCCGCTTGACCGACCCGTAGCGGACATCGCCGGCTGCGAAGGAACCAGGGACGCTTGTTTCCAGAAAGTAAGGGCGCCGCTCGAGCGGCCAGCAAGTCTCGAACTTGGGAAAGTCGCTCAGATCGGCGCCTGTCACAAGGTACCCATTCCTGTCCCGGACGATCGTGGTGTCTTTTGCCCACTCGGTGTTCGGTGCGCCACCAATACACACGAATAAGCGGTCTGCCGAAACAACCTGAGTTCCGCCCGCCATGTTCGTGATCTGCAGCGCTTCAAGCTGGGTATCGCCATAGATTGCTGAGACAGACGACTCAAAGACGACCCGGACGTTGCTCGTGTGGGCAATGCGATCCAACAGGTAATGCGAGAGCGTTGCGGCAAGGGACTCGCCGCGAACGATCAATGTCACACTCTCCGCGGTTCGCGCGAAATTCATCGCGGCCTGCCCTGCGGAATTTCCGCCGCCTACGATGAAAATCTTTTTTCCGGTGCACATTGGCGCTTCGCTCACGCCCGCGCCGTAGTACAACCCTGCGTTCAACAGCCTTTGCTCATCGGGAATGCCCAGGCTGCGGTACTCGATACCCGTCGCGCAAATATTGGCGCGTGCCCTCAGCAGCGTCCCATCCGCCAGATTAACTTCAATTTTTCCATCCACAAACGTGGCGTGCACGCCCTCGCGCATCATAAGCAGTTCGACGCCAAACTTCACTGCCTGCTGACGGGCGCGCTCGGCCAATTCCGCACCGGCGATGCCCTGCGGGAAACCCATATAGTTTTCAATGAGCGAACTCGTTCCCGCTTGCCCGCCCACCGCAGCCCGTTCAATGACGACAGCCCGCAGGCCCTCCGATGCCGCGTAGACCGCGGCGGATAATCCTGCGGGTCCCGCGCCGTATATCGACAGGTCATACTCCTGATAACGTGGGCGCGAGACCCACCCAAGCTTGGCCGCGATCTCCGCTAAACTCGGCGCGTCTAACCTGGAGCCATCTGGAAAGACGACAACAGGCCACTTGATATCGCCAAAGCCGGCAACGCCTAGTTCCCGGACGCACGCTTCGTCTGATGCGATTTCGCACCATTCATATTCGACCACGCCTCGGGCAAGGAAGTCCCGGATCTCGTATGCTTCCTTGCTGTGTGCCGCCCCAAGAACCCTGACCACTCTTGCGCCGTCCATCGCACCTCCACGACAAACCTGCCACGCCCGTCGAGATTGCCTCCTATGGGCGCCACCGCTGCAGTTTCTTAACTGCGCATGCTGACCCAATGCAATCTCACGGTCGAGTTAACGTTTCTGAATGTGTAGCGCGAGTAGGGCTGCCGCCCAGCCTTCGAGGCGAGCAGCCCATAGCCACTGCGGCCCTGCTTACGCCGCGGTGGCACGGGGTTTCAGGGCACCCTCCAGCGTTGCCCGAAACAGAGCGACAGACTGTGCGCCGCCGATAATTTCATCGCCAATCCTCACCGACGGTACCGAGCTGACGCCATGCCCGATCGCCTGAGCTTCAAGCGCACGCACTTCCTCTACTCCACTGTCCAACGCGAACAACGCTTCGACGTGGTCTTTCTCAAAGCCCGTAGCTACCGCGATCTCCGTCAACACGGCGACGTCTCCAATATCGCGACCAGCGGAGAAATACGCATGGAAGATCGCCTCCACGAGCGCCGTTACGTCATGCCGTTGTTGCAAGAACCATACAAGCCGATGTGCAGCCAGCGTATTCGGCGTGCGCTTCGCCAGCGCATAGTTGAATTCCAGACCGACCTGACGTCCGGCCGCCGTGACTTGAGCATCCATTGCCTGCGAGCGCGTCCAACTCCCGAACTTCGCCGACCGGTATTCTTTACGGTCGAGACCTTCGACGGGCATACCCGGATTCAATTCATAAGGAACGAACACGAGTTTCGTTTGCTCGACGGCGTTCGCTTCGCTAATCGCTTTCTTCAGTTTCTCCCCGCCAATCCAGCACCAGGGACAAATGAAATCGTATGTGACCTCGATATGCAGCTTGTTCATCGAACATCTCCAAAAGGGATTGTTTGCATGACAAACGATAGCGTGGCTATCAGTCGATCGGAATGGCAATGCGAAGCAATGTACCTTTGCGTGGTCCGCAATAAGACGCGGCGAACGGCGAAGTCTGCCTGGCGTCTCTCGCCTCATGCACGAAGCCGCTCTTTCCCACGCAGCGCACCACGCTATTGCTGAAAGACTATTTTTGCCGGTCACGCAAAGGTGGATTGCGTCGCGTCTCGATTCTCTGCTGCTTCCGCAACGGCTAATCTTCCGCTATCGGGCAATAGCAGGAGAACGCGGTGAACGCCATAGCTGAGCAGAAACATCAGACGCAGAATCATCAGGAACGCCTCATGGGGAATGTCAATCGACCCTCTGCAATCGTTATCGGCGGTTCGCTCAGCGGCCTTTTCACGGCGACCGCGCTACGCGCAGTCGGATGGGACGTCAAGCTCTTCGAGCAGTCGCCCAATGAACTTGACAGCCGGGGTGGGGGGATCGTGCTACAGCCCGACGTTCTGGAAGCGTTCCGTTTCGGCCGCGTGAAACTGCCGGCATATCCAGGCGTGGACTCCGGCGATCGCATCTATCTCGACCAGAACGACCGCATCATCGACCAGTTCTACATGCCTCAGACGCAAACTTCATGGAGCCTGATTTACAGCGCCATGAGACGTGCGTTGCCGGTTGAAGTCATTCATCCCGGCGAACGTTTCACTCATCTCGAGCAAACCGGGGAAACGGTCAAGGCTCATTTTGAAAGTGGCCGCGTCGAAGAGGCGGATCTTCTGATCGGCGCCGATGGTGCGCGCTCTACGGTTCGGGCTCAGCTGCTGCCTGATTCACAGCCCAGCTATGCGGGCTATGTCGCGTGGCGCGGTCTCGTCGAAGAAAATGATCTGCCGGTCGATGCTGCCAATGTTCTACGGGATCGCTTTACTTTCCAGCAAGGTGAAGCCCATCTGATTCTGGTCTATCTCGTACCCGGGGAAGACGGTGCAACCGAGGTCGGCAAGCGGCGCTGGAACTGGGTCTGGTACCGCCCGATGTCCGGCGACAGCCTCAGGGCATTGATGCTGGACAGACACGGGACGCAACGCAGCACGTCGCTGCCCCCGGGAACGACAAAAGACGACGATATCGCCGAACTGCGTTCCGCTGCAGGCCGCTTGCTCGCGCCTACGCTGCAGGTCCTCGTTCAGGCTACGGCCGAGCCGTTCGTTCAGGCGATCCAGGACCTCCGGGTTGAAAAAATGGTTTTCGGCCGGACGATTCTGCTTGGCGATTCTGCGTACGTTCCACGTCCGCATACGGCAGGCAGCACCGCAAAGGCCGCCGCGAACGCCGTCGCGCTAGCTCTCGCGCTCTCGAAGGGCGGCGAGCGCCTGCAGTCTGCGCTGTCCGGCTGGGAGTTACAGCAAAGGCGGCTCGGCATCAGCATGTCGGAACTTGGGATTTCTCTGGGTGACCGCATTATGAAGCTTCGCCGCTAATGCCTGACCGGAACGGTGAAGGTCCCCGGTAATGAATCCACCGGCAGCGCTGCTGGAGGTCGGGGCTTAGAAACGGTGGGCCAATCCTATCGTATCCACAACCTGCTGGTTTCTCGATGACGGTGTCATCCCCGCGATCGACGCAACCGCGCTTTGCCCTAGCGAGTTCGTTCCAGAGGCACGTTGATAGGCGGCGACCATATACACGTCTGTGCGTTTGGAGAAAAAGTAGTGGACGCCGGCAGTCACCTGCTGATAACGAGCACTCTGATCATTCGGACCATCGTCTTTGGTGAACGAATACGCTAGTCCTACTGATACGGGTACCGTGACCTGAAATTGCAGGTTCGCTTCAACCGTATTGAAGGTCGAACTACCCGAGTACGAGAGCGGATTCGGTCCCGAAGACGAACCCAAGCCGGCGAACCGCGTGTTGGTGTAAACGAGGCCCAGCGTCGCCGGACCAGCGATGTATGAGCCGCCCATGCCGAAGATCTGCTCCCGGTGCACCGACGCATAACCTGCGATGATTGGGTTTCGTTGTGCGCTTGTCGCCGAACCGAACGATCCAAAATTGTTCGTGGCGGCACCGCCCGCTGTTGGCGTCGATCCATATATCGAGGTATTGGGATTAAACGCGTCCACAAGCGCGATGCCCACGCGGACAGGACCTCCGGTATAACCCATCCCTACGGACCAGATCTGATTCTCCGAGAAACTACCGGCGACGCCACCGACAGAATACAGCGCATTAGCGGTAATGCCGTTCCACGTGGGCGAGGTGTATTTGAGTGAGTTGTTCTGCCGATTCGTACCGCCGATGTTGTCGAGATCGTCTGGATGGGACCCAAGATAGCCGGCCCACTGGGTGATGACCGCGAGGGGGGACACGAAATCCCACAGCGACGAATACTGGCGGCCGAACGTGACACGCCCCGCGGCCGCCGACAAGCCGACAAACGCCTGCCTGCCAAACAGCAGCCCACCTTGACCCAACGTGCCATTCGCCGCATTGAATCCGTTTTCGAGCGTAAACAACGCGGTCATACCCCCACCCAGATCCTCCACCCCCTTCAGGCCGAAGCGGCTGCCAAAGTACGCGGATGTCGTTGCGTCCATCATGGAGTATTGCTGCTTCCCCGTTAATTGCCCGCCCGAACGGCCCGTCTGTGCATTGTTCACGAAAACGATATCCGGATCGACAACCCCGTACAAAGTGATGCTGCTTTGCGCATGGGCCGCGGAAACAGACATCACCATCAACGCAAATGAAGCCCCTATCTTTTTCACTGAAAGATCCTCTCTTGATGTAGTCGAATTGGATTGAATAAAACCTGATACCCCGCTGTTTTCATTCATCAACAGGTGAGGCAATTGCTTTGCTTCCGAATAGGACTCCAACATAAACAGAATCCAACCTGAACGCGTGGAGGCCGTCCGCGAACGTTGCTTGCTGGTCGGCAAGAGAATGGCGCCGTGATCAATGAGTCAGAATATAAATGTTCAAGTGATAATTTACAATGCGCAGAGCATCGGGGTTTGCCCGAGGTGCTCCCGAGGTCTTCCCGAGGCGTCGATTAGACTTTAATTATTCAATAGATAATTAAAAGATGGCCGGTCACGGCCAATGCGACATGCGCGACGTAAATGCAGCCGCCTAACAACCAGGGCAGAATAGCGACCGTACTGTGCGATGCGAACCGATTCCGCGTTCAGATATTGGAGCGGCCGGCACTAAGCCTTAGAGGTTAATAAGGCCGCCGCAAACCAGCAAACTGTATGGGCCAAGATTATGGACAAGCTATCGTCGCTTCGAGCGTTCGTGGAAGTCGCTGAGGCAGGCGGTTTTTCGAGTGCGGCACGGCGCCTCGAACTGGCAACGTCCTCGGTTATGCGCTCGGTTGATTCGCTTGAGAAGGAGCTGGGCGCGGTACTCCTGAATCGGACCACCCGCCAGGTGACCTTATCCGAAGCGGGGACCTCCTACTACGCCAAAGCAAAAAAGCTGCTCGAAGATCTGGCCGATGCCGATGCATCGGTTTCGGACAGAAGCGGCGAACCGTCGGGCCCACTACGCGTGTCCGTGCCCGTCGCATTCGGATCCCGACTGATCGCACCTGCCCTCGCGGTGTTCTTGCAAAAATATCCCAAGCTGGAGTTGGACGTCAAACTTAGCGATGCCTTTGTCGATCTGGTCAGCGAGCGAATAGACGTCGCTATTCGCCTTGGCGAGGTCGCTGCCATGGCCGACGTCGTCAGCAAGCGCGTCGGCATCTTCGCTCGTTATCTGGTCGCGAGTAGCGAATATCTCGACCGAGCAGGCTATCCCGCATCTCCTGACGAATTGATAGACCATGAATGCCTTCGGTTCACCTATACGACAGAACCTCAAGTCTGGACGTTTTCGCGTAACAAGGAAGAAAGCCGCGTGCCGGTGACGGGCAGACTCAAGGCGAACAATTCCGAAGTATTGCGAGAAGCAGCATTGGACGGCATGGGCATCGCGTTGCTTCCCGACTGGCTGGTGGGGTCGGACGTTCAGTCAGGCGCCCTCACCCGGCTGTTCGCCGAGTTCGAGGCGGGACCGAACGACGCACGGGCTGTCGTGAGCGCGCTGTATCTGCCAAATCAGCGAGGATCGCGAAGAGTCAATGCGTTTATCGATTTCGTGTCCGAACTGACGGGCGGCCCTCAGTAACCGC
Organism: Paraburkholderia madseniana; assembly: GCF_009690905.1. Classification (GTDB taxonomy): domain Bacteria; phylum Pseudomonadota; class Gammaproteobacteria; order Burkholderiales; family Burkholderiaceae; genus Paraburkholderia; species Paraburkholderia madseniana. The sequence continues at coordinate 125,682 of NZ_VOSW01000003.1, read as the reverse complement.
TATCGCGGCGTGCTGATCGCCGAACCCTCTCTCACGTCAATCATTGGCAACGGGTGTTCGATCAATACCGGCAAACGCCGGCAACACCCGCAGCGCCTTCCTCGATCTTTGCTCACCACGCAATGCTGTGTAGCGCGCCGTTGGGATTCCGCCCAGGCCCCGTCTCTCCTAACCTTACACACATCAACCAACCGCACAGACATGCAGCACCGCTGCATGACCGCCAACGACGAACACGACGTCTGACAGGCGCGTTGCGGAAGGATCAGGTAAGGCGTGCTGCACCAGGCCATGCCTTGAAATGCACACGGCGGCGCTGCAAGGCGCGCCTCACATCTTTGACGGAGATACACCATGACAAAGCACCTGTTTAACCCTATCAAGCTGGGCCGCCTCTCCCTCGATCACCGCGTTGCGATGGCCCCTCTTACGCGCTCGCGCGCCGGCCAACCGGGAAACGTGCCAACAGACCTGAACGTCGAATACTATCGGCAACGCGCCGGCGCGGCATTGATCGTGAGCGAAGCAACACAGATCTCACAGCAAGGCCAGGGTTATGCGTGGACGCCGGGTATTCACACGGAACAGCAGATTGAAGGCTGGCGTGCTGTTAGCAAGGCTGTTCATGAAGAAGGCGGCCACATGTTCCTCCAGTTGTGGCACGTCGGCCGCGTCTCCCATCCCGTGTTCCAGCCGAATGGCAGCCTGCCTGTTGCCCCCACCGCCATGCCGGTGCCAGGCAAGACGTTCATTCTCGACGAGGCGGGCAACGGCGTGTGGGGTGACGTTCCGGTACCGCAGGAACTGACCGTTGAAGGCATTCGAGAAATCGTCGCCGACTACCGGCGTGCCGCAGGCAATGCGATCGCGGCCGGCATGGACGGCGTTGAAATTCATGCCGGGAACGGCTA
>NZ_VOSW01000003.1:0-124761 GCF_009690905.1 Paraburkholderia madseniana | reverse complement strand
CTCACCAGCTGCACCCGATCACCAACAGCACCAGCACCCACCGCCTCGATAGCTACGGCGGCAGCATCGAAAATCGCGCACGGTTGCTGCTTGAAGTCGTCGCCGCTGTCAGCGACGAAGTGGGTCCGCAAAACGTCGGTGTTCGCCTCACCCCGATGGGACGTTTCATGGGAATGGGCGATGAAACGCCTGAGGCAACGTTCGGCTATATCGTCAAAAAACTCAACGACTACGGTCTCGCCTATTTGCATCTCGTCGAACCGGCGATGGTGGGTACGGTGAAGGACGAGAACTTCGACCCGCGCTGGGACGCCATCATCAAACTGCTGCGAGACGAATTCAAAGGCGTACTGATGATCGCCGGCGGCTATGACCGTGATACCGCCGAAAAGGCGATCGCCAACGGCCGTGCCGACATCATTGCGTTCGGACGGCCCTTCATCGCGAATCCGGACCTGCCGGCCCGTCTGCGCGATGGACACCCGCTGAATGCCGCCGACAGCGCAAGTTTCTTCGGCGGGGATGTGACGGGCTATACCGACTACCCGACCATGAACTAAGCGTTGGCTTTCCCGCTAGCCAGCTTTAAAACGTTGTATGCGGGGCGGACGATTCCGCCCTGCTGATTTCGCGCAGCGTCGCACTGCTCAACCCACTGCGTGATTTAAGGACAATTTATTTACCCTCAGGACATCCGTTGTGGCCTTCGCTGAGACATGCACGGCGCAATCATGACTCAATCATGCTCAGGGCGATCCCAACGCCACATTGAGCCAATGCGCCATGGCGGCGGCGTCGACGGGTTTGGGGAGAAACGCCAGCACACCGTCCTTCTGGATTTTCGCGTGAAGCGCGACCGGCGGGAATGCCGAGATAAACAGGGTTGGCGGCGCGTACCCGAGCTTCAGCAGTTGTTCGTGCATCTCGATCCCTGACATGCCGGGCATTCGCACGTCAGAGATCAGACACGACGTTTCACCGAGGTCACCGGATTGCAGAAACGCTTCCGCCGAGCCGAATATGCGCGTTTTCCATCCGAACGACCGAACCAGGCTCGCTGTGGCCATCCGGACGGACTCGTCGTCGTCGACGATACAAACAATCTGAGTGGCGTCCACGCAGCTGCCCCGGTTTTCAAAAATGATCTGCAAACACGCGGATTTCTAATCAGGCGCATTGAATCGTACAAGGATAGTTCACAAGACTCTGACAGGAAAGCATACGAATGTATAACAGTCTGGCTAGCCTTGCGCGCGGCCTGATCGGGCATTGAAGCGATGCGGGGCCGCGCGGCGGATCCTCAGCCCCGGCTAAGCACCGAGGTCACGCGATCCGCACCGATTCGGATCAGTCGCGAGGCAAGCAGCGCACAGAGCGCCATGGCGCCCGTGTCGGTATCGAAGCGGCAGCAATAGTGCACGAGCGACCAGAACCAGAACGTGAGCGATGAAATAGAACTCAGTTTCATGACGATGAGCTCCCCAGTCACGCTGCCATCAGCGAGTCTCGTGCATCCGCCCCGCTGTGCCTGAACTGGGCGAATGACGAAAGACTGTACGCCGCCAGCGATTCCACTTGGGGTATGGCGTTCTCGCTAAAGCCGCTAACGAGGCGATCAACCAGTTTGCGTACACGCAACGGCTGATTACGTCGCACTCGATACAGCAACTGCGTATCGAACGAGGGTGCTCTCCAGTCACTCAGGATGCGCACGAGTTCGCCGCGCGACTCAGGAATGCATCCAATATGCTCCGGCAAAATAGCCACTCCCGTGCCGTCAACCGCCGCGGCAACCAGTGCACTGGGGCAGTTGGTGCGAAATGGGCTCTGAGCACTGATTGCCGACTGTTCACCTGTGGCGCAATGGCTAAGCTGCCAGGATGCGTCGCGCGACCCCACCACAACCGCCATGCAATGCGTCGAGCGCACTTCGGACGGATGTTTCGGCATGCCGGCGCTGCTAACAAAACCGGGGCTCGCATAGATGCCAAATCGCGTCGCCCCGAGCGGCCGCGCAACCCATGAGGAAGGGACAGACCTACCGACGACAATGGAAAGATCGGCGAGATCCCCTAACGTTTCACCGGAGTTGTCGACAAAGCGTGTGTCGACCCGCACCTTGGGATATTCACGCATGAAGTTCGCCAGAATGGGCGCGAGACGACCCATGCCGAACAGGACCGGTACTTCAAAACGAATATCGCCTGACACTTCGAGTGCAATATCGTGACTGACTCGCGCGAGGCCGTCGTAGCAATCCAGCACTCCCGCTGCGTGTTCAAGCACCGTATGTCCGACCGGGGTCAGCGTGACCTTGCGGGTGGTACGGTGAAATAGTTGAACCCCAAGCAGCGCTTCGAGGTCCTGCACCGCCCGGCTAACGGCGGGAACGCCCACGTTGGTCACTTCGGCTGCCTTCGTGAAGCTTCCGTGATCCGCGACGGCCTTGAATATCTCCAGCGCTTTCAGACGTTCCATGATTTTCTCCGCGTCAAAAGACAGAATGCATGGACTGAATGTTGGGCTGACGGCGCGTGCAAAGCCAGTTACGTGGTGTTAAGAGTTGCTATGCGCAGGACCGGGAGGAGTGTGTCCCGATTGGTTTTCAGATCATTTAAGTTGGCGTCAGAACGGGGCCAGGCGACCATACGATATTTTTCCCTATATCGAGCGCCATGGAAGCTTTACGATCCACCGCACCCGGCGTGAGTGACGATACAAGTAAAGGTGGTTTGATGGTCACCCCGTACTCCATGACGTTTGGCGCCTTCACCTTGCATTTCCCGCAGCGCAATCTGACAAAAGACGGTGAAGCTGTCCGGCTCGGCAGCCGGGCCCTGGATATTCTCGTCGTGCTGGTCGAAAACGCCGGCGCGCTGGTATCAACCAGGGAACTGTGCGACCGCGTATGGGCGGACAGCGTCGTCGACGAAGGCGCCCTCCGGGTACACCTGTCAGCGGTCCGCAAAGCACTGGGCGACGGTAATGAGGGCATTCGCTACATCGTCAACGAGACAGGCCGGGGATACCGGTTTGCGGTACCGGTTAGCAGGTCCGTTGCCCACCCGCCCGCGCCGCCGCTCCACAACAGCGGTGCACGCGCATTGCCGGTTACGCTGGCGCGCGTCATCGGTCGCGAAGAGGTCATAGCGGGGCTCACCGATCAGTTGCCCGAGCGCCGCTTTTTGACCATCACCGGGCCGGGCGGGATGGGCAAGACTACGGTCGCATTAGCCATCGCCCACCGATTTTCCGGGCAGACCGGCACACGCGCCCTCTTCGTCAATTTCGCCCCGGTATCGGAGACGTCCAGCGCGGCAAGCACGGTGGCTTCCGCCGTTGGCGTCGCGGTTTCCACCGGCGACCCCATTCCGGATTTGATCAGGATGCTTGGCGACGCGCCAGTCCTTCTGGTGCTGGATAACTGCGAACACCTGATCGAGGCGCTCGCCGAACTTGCTGAAAAGCTGCTACAGGCTGTGCCTGGTATCCACCTGCTCGTGACAAGCCGGGAGCCGCTGCGAGCAGACGGCGAGTCGGTGCACCGGCTCGCCGCGCTACCGTCTCCAGCATCGGGCACGACCCTCGGAACGAATCAGGCACGTGAATATGCTGCTGTCGCGCTCTTCGTCGACCGGGCCAAAGCCGCGAACGATTCCTTTGCTTTGACTGAATCCAACGTCACTGCGGTTTGCGATATCTGCCGCAGACTGGACGGCATTCCACTGGCGATCGAATTCGCCGCGGCGCGTGTCGGCTTGATGGACGTGCATGCTATTTCCGCGCGTCTGGACGACCGCTTTGCATTGCTGACACAGGGCCGCCGCACCGCCCTGCCGCGACAGCAAACGCTACGCGCAACACTGGACTGGAGCTACGAGCTGCTCCAGCCGAAGGAACAGCAAGTCCTGCGGCGTCTTTCCGTGATGCGTGGCTCCTTCGACATGAGCGACGCCGCCGCGGTCGCAAGCTGCAAGGAGCTCGACGAACTTGCCGTATTCGACGCCACGACAGGTCTGATCGCCAAATCGCTCGTTTCATGCGACGTCAGCGGTTCGCCGTTACCCTACCGGCTGCTGGACACGACCCGCCACTATGCCCATTTGCGCCTCGCGGAGGCGAACGAGATCAACGACGTGCGGCGGCGTCATGCGATGCATTGCTGCGAGATATTTGCAGATCCGGCGGCGGCCTGGGAAGGTAAAGCCCCGCGCGAATGGCTCGCCATCCATAGCCGGCGAATTGACGATATCCGGGCCGCGTTCGACTGGGCATCCCGCGAGGAAGGCGACCCGACCATCGCCATCACGCTGGTGATCGTCACTGCGCCGCTATGGTTTCATCTATCGTTGCCCCATGAGTTCCTCGGACTCGCCGAGCACGCGATCGCCACTGTGGAGAGCTCGGATCTCGCCGGCACCCCCCAGCACATCGAACTGCTTGCGGCATACGGCCATGCCCTGTGGCACACCCGCGGACCGACGCCGGACATGGCGCGAGCTTTCGAACAGGCTTACGACGCGGCCGGGCGCATCAACAACGAAGGCATGGCGTTACGAACGCTGTGGGGAATCTGGGCGCAGCGCATCCTCGCGGGAAGCTATTTGGAAAGCCTGCAGTTGGCCGGGAACTTCAGCGACCTTGCATCTCGAACCGCGGATTTGTCTGCCACACAGACTGCCGATCACATGAAGGCGCTGTCGCAGCATTTTCTGGGAAATCAGGCTGAAGCACGGTCTCTGATCGAGGACGTCATCGCTCGCGATGAAGATCCGATTCGCGCGAATCACGCGAACCATGCGCAGGTCGACGGTCAGATCGCCTCGATGTCGCTCCTGATGCGCATAGTCTGGCTTCAGGGATCGACCGATCGCGCCATGGCGCTCGCCCATGAATGCGCCGGGCAGGCATTGGCAATCGACCACGATCTATCGATTTGTTATGGCCTCGCCATCGGATCGATCCCAGTCGCAATATGGGAAAACGATTGGGCCACGGTGCGCGAGCTTACCGGCAAATTGCGCGAGCGGACCCGCCAGCGCGGGCTGTCGTACTGGGATAAATGGGCGGAAGGCTTCGAGGCCCTGATCGAAGGACGGCCAGTCATGCCCCGGGGCGCCACCATCATGCAACTGGAGCTTTTCGCCAGCGCCGGGTCTCAGGCTTGCATCGAGGCGCTGATTGCGCACGGCCGTCTCGACGAGCAGGCGTGGTGCCGTGACCGCCTGCTTGAACATCGGGCAAGCCTTGCTGGCGCGGACGCTAACGGTTCTTAGCAAAGCTTAACTGACGCGCCGGGGCCCGTCTCGACGAGAATCAGTGCTGACGGATGTTCGCATTTCAGGATCGGCCGCCCTGCTCGCGCAGGGCACGGCGCCGATCGCGAGCCATCCATAACGGCCTCTCTCATCGGAACCTGCTCTCATGAATCAACCCATCTCCACTGGCGAATCCCGGCGCTCCCAGTCGAGTCTGGTGACGCCGTCATCGGCACACCCGGTCTTGGACATCGAGACACAACAGTTTCTCGACGTGATTGCAGAAGCGGGCATGCATCCCGACGATCTTCTATTGCATTGCCAGTCTGCTTCAGGCAGGTCCGCCCAGGAGACGACGCGGCCTGATCGCTTGCCTGTCCAGACAGAAGATCTGACGCTGCCCACGGGACCAACGGGCTCGATCGAGATTCGAATTGTGCGCCCACTCGGCGCCCGGACTCCGCTGCCCGTCGTCATGTATTTTCATGGCGGCGGCTGGAGCATGGGCGATCGCAACACCCACGACCGGCTGATATGCAGACTTGCGGCAGAAGCCGGCGCTGCAGTCGTCTTCGTCGATTACACGCGGGCCCCCGAGGCGCGCTACCCGATGCAGAACGAAGAGGCCTACGCGGCGTTGACGTACGTCGTCGAGCACGCTCATGTTCTAGGAATCGACGGCCGTTCAATCGCGGTAGCCGGTGACGGCGCGGGTGGCAACATGGCGGCCGCGATGACACTCCTGGCCAAATTACGGCATGGCCCGCGGATTGCCCTTCAGGTGCTGTTCTATCCGATTCTGTCGGCCAACCGGACTTCGCCGTCCTACTTCCGTTACGCCGATGGCCCCGGATTGACCGCCCACGCGGTGGAATCGTTCATTCACACCCAGTTTCCAGACGAGTGCCTGACCGAAATCACGGCAATGCCGCTCAACGCTTCCACCACCGATCTTGAAGGCCTCCCTCCTGCATTGCTAATAACGGCAGAGAACGATGTAGTACGCGACGACGGTGAGGCCTATGCGCGCAAGCTTATGCAAGCGGGAGTTGAGGTCAGCGCAACCCGCTATCTCGGCACGATCCATGATTTTGTCGCGCTCGAGGGTCTTGCCGACACACTGCCCACCAGCACTGCGCTCATGCAGGCGTGCAGCGCGGTGAAGGCTGCGTTCCTCAAAGGCGACAGCTCACGTTCAGCGTGGCGATGAGTCCTGGCTCGTTGTCGGCAAAGTCGAGCGAGCCGCGATGGAGTGTCGCCACCGCCTTCACGAGCGCGAGCCCAAGGCCTACACCCGGCGTTCCGCGACTCGCGTCGCCACGATAGAACCGCTCAGTCACTTTGGACTTTTCCGCGTCCGGAATACCTGGGCCGTCGTCCGCCACCGAGACCGCAATCATGTCATCGCGACGTGCCGCGATGACACTGATTTCACCCCCGTCGCGCGCGAACTTCAATGCGTTGTCGATCAGATTGCCGATCGCCTGGGCAAGCAGAAGCGGATCGGAATTTGCCACGAGGTCACCCGAAACCCGCAGCGATAGCGTCACGCGGCGCAACTCCGCCACGGGCTGATAAAACTCGACCGCATCCGACACGATCGTTTCCAGATCGTTGGGTATGAACCCCGAGCGGCGCACGCCTGCGTCAATTTCGGCGAGACGCAACAACGCATTGAAGATGCTGATTACGCGATCGACATCCGTCAATGCGACCTCCAGCTCCGGCAAGCACTGGTCATTGCCTTGCCGTCTCAACGTGAGCGTCAGCACCTCAAGCCGGGAGCGCAATTCGGTAAGCGGCGTGCGCAAATCGTGAGCGATCGCATTCGACACATTGCGCACGCCATTGATGACTTCAATCAGCGCCTCCTCGGCCTGTTTGCGCGTCTTCACTTCCTTTTGCAACTGGATGTTTTGCTCTTCCTGCAGTTTTTGCAGCGCGCGTAGTTTCAGGTGCGTATTGACGCGAGCGGCGACCTCCTCCATCTGCAGCGGCTTGGTGATGTAATCCACCCCGCCGGCGCGAAAACCCGTGATCTTGTCTTCTGTTCGCGTCAACGAAGTCATGAAGATGACCGGAATATCCCGGGTCTTCTCCATCGCCTTCAATGTCCGGCACGTTTCAAACCCGTCGAGTCCAGGCATCATGACATCGAGCAGGATCAGGTCGGGTTGCACAAGCTCCGCCCGGCGCAACGCCTCCGCCCCGTCACGCGCAACCGCCACCCGCAAATGATTGCCTTCGAGGCATTCGACCACCAGCCCAAGATTGGCTGGCGTGTCGTCGACAACCAGAACAATGGGCGCACCCGTGTCGAATGGTTCCATGGTGCTCACGAGTCTCGACCCAAATGTTGTTCGATCAGGGATAGTAGGGCCTGCGATTCAAAAGCCGCCGCGAGACGGCGCAATTGCGTTGCGAAGGCCTCGTAACGGACGTCGAGGCCGATAAGATAGTCGGCGTGATGGACGATGGCGCGCATCGAGCCAAGCAGCGCAAACCGATGCAGTGTGGCCATTTCATTGCGCGGTGGGACGATGGGTTCGTCAATCACGAGCACGTGACGCGCTTCGCCTTCCTCACCCGCGAGCTGAAGGGTTGGGCCGAAATCCGCCACCTCCGTATAGGACACAGGAGCATCGAGCTCGAACCAGAACGTGCTCCCATGACCGACGCGGCTCGTAACATGGATTTCGCCCCCCATCATGCGCACCAACTGACGGCTGATCGCGAGTCCGAGGCCAACGCCGCCTGTGCGCCGTGTGAGATCGCCGGCCTGCTCGAACGGCTGAAAGATGGTTTCGAGCCTGTCTGGACTCACGCCGACGCCTGTGTCCCGCACTTCGAAGCGCAGCCTTCCATACGAAATAATTCGAACGACAAGCGTGACTTCACCCTGGTCCGTGAACTTGACTGCGTTGGCAAGAAGATTTAACAGCACCTGCCGAAGGCGTTTTTCGTCAACACGAATGACCGTCGACACATTCGCCGGCGCCTCGTGGTTCAGGACAAGCTTCTTCTGATCGGCGCGCACGCTCACCATCTCGGCGATGACACGTAAGAATGGGCCAAGTGGTACGTCTGTCACGCTCAGTCCGAGCTTGCCCGCTTCGATTCGAGCAAAGTCAAGAATGTCGTTAATCAGCATAAGCAGATGCTCGCCGCTCTGTTCGATCACCCCCAGACTCGACAGTTGCCGCTCGGTCATGGCCGCGTCGCGCCGCAAAATCTGGGCATAACCCAGGATGCCGTTCAGCGGCGTGCGCAACTCGTGGCTGATGTTGGCGAGAAACTGGTCTTTGGCGCGATTCGCCGATTCGGCGGCGTCCTTTGCGACACGCACCGTGTCCTCGAGCGCCTTGCGTGCTGAAATATCCTGGAGGATGGCAATGGTGTGAATCGCCCGGCCGTTCGTATCACACTGAAGCGCCACCGACACACTCACCCAGACACGGGATCCGTCGAGTTTGACCAGAGGCGTCTCCTCCGAATAGTGCGAGAGCTTACCGTCGGTCAGCAAGCGATACTTTTCCTCGCTCGCGGCCAGAAAGTCCGGATCGATGATGTCTTGAAAACGCATGAGCAACAGACCCCCACGCTGATAGCCCACGATATCGCACGAGCGTTGGTTCAAGCGCAGAAAGTGTCCATCGAGATCGCAGTGCGCGATGCCGACCGCGGCATTTTCGAAGGTGCCCCGAAAGCGCGCCTCACTCGACCGAAGCGCCTGCTCCGTGAGTTTCAGCTCCGTGATGTCCACCAGACTGCCGACGAAGCGAATCGGCTTTCCGCCGGCATCCCACCGCGCCATACCGCGCACGAGGACCCAGCGGACGCTGCCGTCGCGATGGCACAAGCGGTTCTCCACTTCGAACACATCGACGTCCCGTTTGAGGTATCTGACTATCGCCGCCTCGGTCCGCGCGCGGTCGTCGGGATGCAGCACCGCCATATAGGCATCGTAGTCGAGCAAGGTCGGCGGGCGCGTGTATCCAAGCCATTCCCAGATGTTCGAGAAACGCGCGTAGCCGTGACGGTAGTCGCCGTCCGGCATATCGATTTCCCACACGCCGACGTTGGATCCGTGCATCGCCATTTCAAGGCGGGCGTTCGTCTCGCGCAGTATTTCGGCCTCTTCGGCGCGACGCCGTTGTGTGACGTCGCGAAACACCAGCACCACGCCGAGGATTTCACCACGGTCGTCGACGATCGGCGACCCGCTGTCGTCGATCGCGATCTCCCGCCCGTCGCGCGCGAGCAGTATTGTGTGATTCGCCAGTCCGACACGCGTGCCGGCGCTCAGCACGGCCGTCACAGGATCCTCCGCCGGCGCGCGAGTCGTTTCGTTGATCACGCGAAACACATCCGCCAGCGGGCGCCCCATCGCCTCGTCGCGTGCCCAGCCCGTCAGCATTTCCGCGACCGGGTTGATAAAGTTGATGCACGAGTCGCGGCCGGTCGCAATCACGGCATCGCCAATACTCGACAGCGTCACCGCATACCGTTGTTCGCTTTCGCGCAGACGGCGTTCCGCGCCGTGCTTATAGAGCGCCATTTCGACGACCGTGCGCAACTGCATATCGTCAAACGGCTTGAGAACATATCCGAACGGTTCGGTGACGGTTGCGCGCCGGACGGTTTCCTCGTCGGCATAAGCGGTCAGGAAAACGACCGGCAGGTTGAAATTCTCACGCAGCAGCCGCGCGGTATCGATGCCGTCGAGTTCGCCCTCCAGCCGCACGTCCATCAGGATCAGATCCGGCACGGTGTCGGCCGCGAGCGGCAGCGCGTCTTCGCCGCGAGCAGTGATGCCGACCACCGTGTGGCCCGCGCGGCTCATCTGTTGCGCGATATCTCTGGCGACCACCCGATCGTCTTCGACTACAAGAATGCGTGCGGGCGTCATCATTTGCGCTTATCCACGTCCGTTTGCGTTGAAAAGAATGCTGCATGTCGTGCCACCCATGCGGCTTAGTTCCAGCGTTCCGTGCAGTTGATGCGTGAGATCGTGGACCAGCTGCAACCCAAGCGAGTCGGCTTCGTCGAGCGAAAATTCCGGCGCGATGCCAACGCCGTCATCGGCAACAGCCAGTCTGCACCGCCCTTCGCCGACCAGTCCGAGCTCCACGCGCACGCAGCCGCTACGCCCATCCGGAAACGCGTGCTTCAAGGCGTTGGAAACCAGTTCGTTGATAATCAGGCCGCAGGATACCGCCCGGTTCATGTCCAGTTGCACATCGTCAACCTCGATCTGCAATTCCACTGCCATCTGACGCATATCGTAGGCGCGCGCAAGATGACCGCACAGGTTCTTCACGTGCGTCGCCATCACAATGCGCGCGAAGTTGCCCGCGCGATACAGGTTCTCGTGCACCAGCGCCATCGACCGCACGCGGTTGCGGCTATCCGCGAAGAGTTCGGCGACCGACCTGTCGGTTACGCGCGACGCCTGCAGATTGAGCAGACTGCTGATCAGTTGCAGATTGTTCTTCACCCGATGGTGGACTTCCTGCAGCAGCGCCTCCTTCTCTTCGAGCAGCGCTTCTTTCTCTTCCAGCGACGCGTTTTCAAGAGAAATCGCGGCCTGCGACGCCAGAAGGTCGAGCACGGCGATGCGTGGCGGTGTGAACACGCCCGGTGCGAGGTCGTTTTCCAGATACAGCACACCGATCAGTTTCGCCTGCTTCATGAGCGGAAGACACAGAACGGCGCGAGAACGGCTTGAGCGCAGGTATTCGTCCGCCGAAAACGGATTGGGCAGCGATGCGTCGTCGAGCAGTACACGTTCCTGGGTGCGAATGCTGTGATGCAGAATCGATGCGGGCAAGTGGCGCGGTGTCACGACTTCGCTTTGAAGATGCACCTCCACGCCTTCGCGACCCGCCAGCGCTTCCGCTTCGATCCACAATGTCTCCGCACGCGGCAAAACAAGCAGCGCCCGTCCCGCGCCGGCATGCTCCAGCACGATGGTCATCAGCGTATGAATCAGCTTTTCGAACGCAATCTCACCCGAAATGGCCTGGGACGCCTTGACGACCGTCTCGACATCAAGTTGTTGCGCGACAAAGCTCCGCGTTGGTGCGTCGTTCGCCAGTTCACGGACCAGATTCGGATAACGCCGGTCAAGCGACTGAACCTTGGCCAGCGCCCCCCACCGAAGGTAGGCAAGCCGCGCATTGCCGAGATAGACGAACGCGATAGTCGCGAATCCGCGCGCCATAAAGAACGTTCCGGCAATTTCGTGCGCAAGCGCTTCGATCAGGGAGGACTCGTGCTCACGCGCGAGACGGATTGCGCTTTCGTATTCACGCATCGCCTCGAATTCGTTCCCCTTGATGCGCGCAATCTCGCCGGCGACCAATGCTGCGCGGCTGGCGAAATTACTCGGACAGTGTTCGGCCCAGGTCGCGAGTCTGGCGTGATGCTCGACGAGTTCGCGGAATTGCTCCGCCTGCTCCTCGGGCGTCGCATCGTCGTGCCGGCGCGCTCGTGCGAGTGCGGCGTAGAAATGGTACTCGGCAAGCTCGAAGTGCCCGGATGAAGTCCACAACAAGGGGGCCGCCTTCGTCGCGGCCGCCAGCGCCTGCGCTATATCCCCGGCGAAATAGCGCCCTTGCAGTTTGCGAATCCAGTACCAGCATGTTGCAATCGCCAGGCACGGATCGGCTTCGAGATGCTGCTCGAATGCCGCTTCGTCGAACGCTTCGTCATTGAAGGACCCAAACGTGGCGGTCAGGCCGCGCAAGGTTCGAATGAGTTGCAACTGCGCGCCGATGATATCGACAATCAGCCCAAATTTCGCGGCTTGCACCACACCCAGGCGCTGCTGGGCTTCGCGTTCGACGTCGGGGAGCGGATCGCCCGCAGCCAGTAGGCTGGTCACCAGGCAGCAACTGCTGAAGCCGGTGTACGTGAGGTCCCCGCTCTCACTCGCGGCATCGAACGCACGCCGCAAGAGCGGAAGTCCCGCGCGAATATGCCTGGTCCACGGCATCACGTGATAAGCAAAGCACATATACACGCGGGGCTTGAAGCGTTGCAGACCGCGTTCGTCGACGAGACCCAAGCCAAGCTGGCCGAAGCGGAACCCTGCCTCGTAATCACCGAACACCGGGCCGGCCACCATGCCGAGGTAGGCATAGCCGATCGACGACGCGTCGCAGTTGCCATGCTCGAGACTCAGATTCGCCATACGGGACAACACGAGACAGACCAGGTTTTCATCGCTGAAGAACGCCGGCGGCAAGACCGCTGTGAGCACGTCCAGGGTCGCGCGCCGGTCGGTATCGGTGAGCAGCGGCAGATCGATCAGCGATTCGATCGGCGACTCGCCGATTTGCAGCAGAAGCCGGTCGTATTCGCTGCGCGCCTGCTCGCGGGTGGGGTGCGGGTCCCAGTCAATCCCGACATCGCGCAGATAATCCAGGCAGATTTCCACTGCCCGGTCGCTTTGATCGAGCGCGGTGAACAGGGTCACTCGCAGCCACGTCACGGCAGCGCGGTCAGCCAGCGTAACAGCACGCCTCGACAGGTTCGATAGCCGCTCTTTGGCCGAGTCCGTGTCGCCGGTCAGAAACTCGCACTCCGCAAGGCTACTTTCCAGTGCGAACTTGAGTGAATAGCGGGTAACCCAAGCCTCAGCGCCGAGCATCGCGCTGCCCGCCGACAGGTAAGCCGCCGCCGACGCGTAGGCAGACGATGTCTTCGCACGCCGCCCGGCAATCAGATTGAATTCCACGACCCGTTCGCGCTCCGCCGGGTCGTGGATGAGTTCGGCCGCGCGGTTGTACTGGTTGACGATCTCGAAGATATTCTGTTCGAGATCCGCCGCCGTCGCGCTAGTCGCGAACATGCGACCGATGCCCAGATGGGCGGCCGCGCGCTCACCGGCGGGAATCAGCGCGTAGGCCGCTTCCCGCACGCGGTCGTGAAGAAATGCGTAGCCGTGCTCACGCCGAAACACGAGGCCGGCTTCCACCGCCTCGGCGAGTGCGCGATGCACGGCTGTGTCGGACGTACCCCCGACACGCGTGAGCATCGCGGTCGTCGCACTGTTGCCGAAACACGCAAATTGTTTGAGCGCGGTCTGCGTGATATCCGGCACACGTCCGATCTTGCCGACCATCAGGTCGACGACGCTATCCGAGAAGCGCGCCTCGCGAAGGCGCGCGACGTCCCATCCCCATCTGCGCCGCACCGGATCGAACACCAGGTGATGCTCGTCGGCAAGCGTCTTGAGAAACTGCACCGTGAAAAAGGGGTTGCCGCCCGTCTTCTCCAACATGAATTGCGCGAGGCCAAGCACTTCAGCCGTCCCGGCGTGCAGTGTTTCGCCGATCAGGCGCGCCACATCGCCTACTTGCAGGGGCGTCAGCACGATATCGTGAACCGGCACGCCCAACTTGCGGATCGCAGCCAGTGCACGGCTGAGCGGGTGCGCGGGACCCACTTCGTTGTCGCGATAGGCGCCGACGAGCAGGAGACTCTGCAGCTTCGGCGTGGCAAGAAGACTCTCGAGCAGGCAGATCGTGCCGGCGTCGAGCCATTGGAGATCGTCCAGAAAGAGCACGAGCGGATGATCGACGTGCGTCAAGGCGCCGATAAAACGTCCGAATACCCCGTGAAATCGAATCTGTGCATCCTGCGCCGGAAGTTCCGGCACGGCCGGCTGCGGACCGATGATTTTTTCCACTTCCGGAATCAGGTTGACGATCAATTGTCCGTTCGAACCGACTGCTTCGCTTAGCCGCTCGCGCCAATACGCGAACTCTGCCTGCCCCCTGTCGAGTATTTGCCGCGTCAGGCTTTGAAACGCCTGCCCGAGCGTCGTATAGGGAATGTCGCGCTTGTACTGCTCGAATTTGCCGGCGGCGAAGTGCCCATGAGAGAGCCCGAGCTTTTTTTTCAGTTCATGCACTAGCGACGATTTGCCGATACCGGAATATCCCGATACCAGCACAAGTTCGGCCTTGCCTTGCTGCACCACACGGTCGAACGCAGCATTCAATGCGGATGTCTGCGCTTCGCGTCCATACAACCGCTCCGGAATGAGCAAGCGCTCAGGGGCATCCTGTGCGCCGAGCGGAAATGGGTCGATACGTCCCGTTTGCTCCCACGCATCGAGACAGCGGCGCAGATCGCTTTCAAGGCCTTTTGCGGTTTGATACCGGTCCTCGGCGGTTTTCGCGAGCAGGCGCGTGACAATTGCGGCGAGCGGGGACGGCACATCGCTCGCGCGTTCGTTCAATGGAATCGGCGGTCTGGCGATGTGGCAGTGAATCCATTCACTGGGCGAGTTCGCGTGATAGGGAAACTCGCCGGTCAGCATTTCGTAGAACGTGATACCCAGCGAATAGAGGTCGGCGCGCGAATCGACCGGACGATTCATGCGACCGGTCTGCTCAGGCGCGAGGTAGGGGAGCGCTCCCGCTGTGACGTCAGACAGCGCGCTCGCCGGCGCCTCGCCAAAAGCGCGTGAGGCGATGCCGAAGCCGGTCAGCGCCACGCTCCCCGTTTCCGCGTTGACGAGAACGTTTGCCGGCCTGATGTCCTTGTGAACAAGACCACGTCCGTGCAGCGCGCCGAGCGCCGCAGCGAGATTTCCGGCCATCGCGAGGAAGCGGCCGAGCGCTAGCGAACCCATCGGCATCGCAGAAAGCGAGACACCCCCGGGGTCTTCGAGTACCAGCGCGGCACTCCCACGGTACTCGATCAGCGCATGCGGCCGGGTGAGGAAGCGGCCGTCGAGCTGGCTGCGCAACTCATAAGCCTGTTCAAGACGTGCCTGACTGTTGGCCGCGGGCTGCAGGGCCGCCAAGCTGACAGTCAGCCATGTCTGGGCGCCGTCGTGCCTGTTGATCCGGGATAGTACGAACTCGCCATCGTCACAGAGCGTCTCGAATCTGAAATCTGACAACTCAATCATGCCGCTCCCGCCCGCCACTGTCGGACTAATCGTTCGCCGTCAACACATAGCCTGCATTGCGAACCGTCCTCAGCAAGGACCGCTCGAACCCCGCATCGATCTTGTGACGCAACTTGCTCACATGCACATCGATCACGTTCGTTTGCGGATCAAAGTGATAGTCCCAGATATTTTCGAGCAGCATGGTACGCGTGACGACCTGGTCCGCGTGCCGCATCAGGTATTCGAGCAACTTGAATTCGCGCGGCTTCAGCGCGATCGGCTTGCCGGCGCGCGCCGCTTTGCGTGCGAGCAGATCGATCGAGAGATCGCCCACCTTCAACGCGGTTTCCGCGTAGCTCTCGTCCGAGCGGCGCACCAGCGCTTCGAGCCTCGCTAGCACCTCGCCGAACGCAAACGGCTTGACGACGTAGTCGTCGCCGCCCGCCTTCAACCCGCGAATCCGCTCGTCAACCTCGTCTAGCGCGCTCACGATCAGAATGGGGACGCGATTTCCCGCTGCGCGCAAGCGTGCGATGATTCCCAGACCGTCGATACCGCCGGGAAGCATGCGATCCATGATAATTGCGTCATAGGTCTCGCTTTCAGCGAAGAGCATGCCGTCACGGCCGTTGTCCGCGCAATCGGCCACATGCCCCGCCTCCATCAGGCCTTTTTTCAGAAATCCGGCGACCTGTTCGTTATCTTCGACGAGCAAGATTTTCATTTTAATTCGAGAACTCCAAAACCCTCCCTAATCGCCCCGGCGTCCAGGCTCACCCGGGTTCAGTGCGCCCCGCTCTTGCGCCCGATAGCAAGCTCGATCGAATCGAGCAATACCTCTTCCGCAAAGGGTTTGCGCAGGAAACTGACCGCGCCGTGTTCCATCGCCCGCTGCACCGACTCGTCGTCGCCATGCGCGGACATGAACACGACAGGGATACGCCGTTGTTCCGCGTTCAGTTGCCGTTGCACTTCGAGACCCTGCATGCCTTGCATTCTAAGGTCGAGTAAAACACACAGCGCATCGTCGACCATCGGGGAGGCGAGGAATTCCTCTCCCGATGAAAACGTCATACTCGTATAACCCACTGCCTTAAGCAGGTTCCCGACGCCACTTCGTACCGAGGCGTCATCGTCGACGATGCAAACAAAGCTCATAGCTGCCAATACTCCAATTGCGCCGACGTAGTAACAGAGACAAATATCCGGCGCGATATTTACTGCATCAGGATGCTCACCGCGTCCGACGTATCAATTCCCACATTTTCGCCAGCTCAATGAGGGTCTTTGCCCGCATCTTGGTCATCACGCGCCGTTTGTGCACCTTCACCGTCACTTCCTGCGTGCCCAGCTCATGCGCGATCTGCTTGATCATCCTGCCTTCCACCGCGAGTTCGAAGACATCCCTTTCACGCGGCGTCAGCGACGCGGCACGCTGCAGCACCTCCGCGTTGAATGCGCGCTCCGCGAGGTTGGCCTCGTCCTGTGCAAGCGCCCGCCTGACCGCGTCGAGCAGTTCTTCGTCGTCGATCGGTTTGGTGAGGAATTCATGCGCGCCCGCCTTGATCGCACGCACCGACATCGGAATGGACCCGTACCCGGTCAGAAAAATAATCGGCACCTGCACGCCCTTCTGCGCGAGCTGGCTCTGGACGTCGAAGCCGGTCGTGGATTGCAGGTTCATATCCAGCAGGATGCACATGGGCACACTGGGCAAATCTTTTGACAGTATCTCGGCGGGCGACGCAAAACCCTGCGCGTTGAAACCCGCTGAGCGCAGCAGGCGCCATAGCGCGTCGCGCACCATTTCTTCGTCGTCGATCACATACACCATCGACTCGTGCTGCGAAGGACCCGGCATTTCAGATTCCAGAGAAATTGGGATTTGAGTGCCGTCATGGTACATGAGGCCAGGCTCCGAAAGGCCCTCTCCAAGTCTCATTGCCGCCCACTTCACCGCGCTGCGGCGGATTTCGCCGCAAGGCTGCTGCCAAGCGTCGCCGGCCTGAAACCGCGCTCGTAAGGCTGCTGGTAAGACCGCGCCAGATAGGCCGCGTTTCTCGTCAGCACGTCATCCGCCTCGTCCGATTCGTACAGTTTTCGCAGGGCATATTCGCGCGTCGATTCGAGCAGGAAATATTCTTTGGCCCTGCTGTCGAAGGTTGTCATGACGACGCACTTGGAAGCAAGGCCGACAATCGCCTCCGTCACTTCGGCGGGCGACAGGCGCTGACAGGCAGCAACGGCACAGGCCGCATCAAGGGAAAACCTTGCCGGCAAAATACCGAGCCGGTGCAGCACGGTCCGCTCCGTCGCGCTGAGAAGCTGATAGCTCCAGTCGAGCGTAGCCTCCAGCGTCTGCTGCCGTGGCGGCGCAGTACGACGGCCGCCCGTCAGAAACTGGAACCGGTCGTCGAGCTCGGAAACCGTCTTGCGGATGCCGAACACTGCCGCACGGGCCGCTGCCAGTTCGAGCGCAAGCGGCAAGCCGTCGAGCCGGCGGCAGATCGTCGCGACCATGTCGAGGCTGCCAGGGTCGGTGTCAACGCCGGCATTGAGTGCGCGCATCTGCGCCAGAAACATCCGTACCGAACTGCAGTCTGAAATTGCCTCCGGGCCTGCCTCGGCGCCCGGCGTGTCAAGCGGCGCGACCCAATAGAATTTCTCGTCCCGAGTTCGCAACGGCTCGCGGCTCGTCGTCAGAATGCGCAGGTCCGCGCTTGCCTGGACAAGCAGTTCGCACACGGTTGCCGCCGATTCGATCACATGCTCGCAGTTGTCCAGCACAACCAGCAATTTGCGCCCCTGGACCGCGGCGACGAGCGACTGTAGCGGAACGTCGCCATCGGCACGGCCGACGCCCAGCGCTTCGGCGATCATGCTGACAACGCGCTGGGCGTTCTCCACCGCGGCCAGCGTGATGAAGCACACTTCCCTGTCCGACAGAGCCGCGATCGACCTCGCCACCGCGATGCCGA
This sequence comes from Paraburkholderia madseniana, assembly GCF_009690905.1. GTDB lineage: Bacteria > Pseudomonadota > Gammaproteobacteria > Burkholderiales > Burkholderiaceae > Paraburkholderia > Paraburkholderia madseniana. Next base: position 106,615 of record NZ_VOSW01000003.1, on the reverse strand, counting down.
GTTGCGTCTTGCCGATGCCCCCTGGTCCAAGCAAGGTGACAATCGGCGTCCCATTCAAGGCCCGCGTGATTTCAGCCATTGCGCCTTCGCGCCCAATCAATGGCGCATGGCAAATCGGCAGACCGCTCACGCGCGTCGCGCCTGCCTGTCCGCCCTGAACGGCTCCGGCGAGAGCAGCCGGCTCATTGCCTTCGGTTGGCATGGCGAGCCGGTAACCCCGCCCCGAGATCGTGCGAATCGCCTGTTTGTCCGCTCCCAGGATCCTCCTGAGCGCCGACAGTTGGACATGGATATTATTTTCTTCCACCACCGAATTCGGCCACACGCGCCGAAGAATCTCGTCTTTCGTGACAGTCTTGCCCCTCGCCTGGATCAGCAGCTCGAGGATATCGAATGCCCTTGACCCGACCTGGACCAGCCGATCATCCAGGTACACCTCGCGCATGTCCAGCGACACTGTTACTCGACCGATCTTTATCATGCTGCACTCACGCCTGGTTGATTAGCGGGACGGGCACGTTCGAAGTCCGCACCCTTGGCACTTACGTTGCCGGAGTGAGGCTTGCGTCGTTAGAACCATACTAATTGGGAAAATCATCCGAATCTATTACCCATAGGGATACAGTGCCCACGGTTGCGGCGAGCCACGGCCCAACCCCGCCAGCAGCAGTCCGCGGCGCATTAACCACATTCGGCCGAGTCCTGACATCACACCTTGGTATGACTTCCTCATGCGTTCGCAGGATCACGCCTCCTCGGGATAGATGCCCGCGGACACAAGGCAAACGAATGCCGTTGCCTTTAATACGCACTCCACCGAAGACAGCAGGAATCCCAGCGGAAACACCCGGTATTCGGCAGGCAGGCCGAATGCAACGGCCATCAATCCAATCGTGCAAATAAACGCATAGGCGATGCGCGCTGAACGGCTTCCGGCCAGAACGAAGGACACGAGCGCCAGCCATAGCGCCTTTGCCGCGACGCAGCAGACTGCCTCCTGTGTGGTGCGACTGAACCAGACCTCAAATGGAAGCTCGCAGAGCGACCAGACGGCCGTCGCGATGACCACCCGCCGTGTCCATCGCCCGAGTACCGGCGCATCAGGCGCCGGCAGATCGGACGCGGGCCACGCCTTCATATCGGCCAGATCGGCATCCCGCAGGAACGCCGGATCGCTTCGATTCATGTCGTGTTGTGTATTGTCCAGGTAGCGCATGATGGTTCTCCAGGTTTCTTCTCGGACTCTGACGCGAAGACCGCGGGGACGCTGCCGCCAACGTTCAAGCCGCCTCTGCGTGTTGAGAACATTATTCGGCCACCTGATCCGCCGATCTTTCCAGATCGCCTGTGCGGTTTCGAAAATGCACGGCACACAAGGCGCCGCATTCGGCGCGCGTGGCGCGCATACCGATCTGCGTGCGAATATGAAACGAGCGGGCGTTTGTACAAGCGCCGCGCTCGACAGCGAGCCATGATCTGCACTTCATGTTCCTCAACGAACGTCAAGTCACGCTTCGCACCGCGGGAGTTCATCATGCATCTCACTGGCGTACTCGATCTGTCGCGCGCCCAGTTCGCTATGACAGCCCTTTTTCACATCATGTGGCCGATCCTGACCATCAGTCTTTCGGCCTTCCTCGTACTGATCGAAGTATTGTGGCTGCGCACCGATAACATCCATTACTATCGGCAAGCGCGCTTCTGGAGCAAGCTGCTGGTGCTGAACTTTGCGGTGGGCGTGGTCAGCGGCATCCCGATGGAGTTCCAGTTCGGCACCAACTGGGCCGGCTTTTCCCGTTACAGCGGACAGTTCTTCGGCAACATCCTCGGCTTCGAAGGCGCGATGGCTTTCATGCTCGAAGCAGGTTTCATCGGCGTGATGCTGCGCGGCTGGGGACGCGTGCCGCGCGGCGTGCATCTCTTCGCCACCTCGATGGTCGCGCTGGGCTCCAGCATCTCCGCCTTCTGGATCATGGTCGCCAATTCGTGGATGCAAACGCCGGCGGGCATTACGGTCCAGAACGGCAAGATCGTCGTGACCGACTACGCTGCCGCGATCTTCAATCCGGATATGGTCTGGGGGGTCACGCACATGTGGGTCGCGGCGATCGAAACCGGCATGTTCGTGATCGCCGGCATTTCCGCGTGGAATCTGTTCAAACGCCGTAATCCGGATTTCTTCGCACGCTCATTCAAGATCGCGCTGCTGGTGCTCGTATTCGCCGCGCCGATCCAGATCTGGCTCGGCGATTCGAGCGGCGGCAGCGTATTCAAAACGCAGCCGGCAAAGGGCGCGGCGATTGAAGGCAACTGGATCACGAACAAGCCCGGCACCGGTGCGTCATGGTCGTTGCTCGCATGGCCGAACCAGAAGGCGCAGCGCAACGACTGGTCGATTGAAGTGCCGGGAATGCTGAGCATTCTCGGCACCCATACGCTGCACGGCCAGGTCAAAGGCCTCACCGATTTCCCGCCGGCCGAGCAGCCGCCGATGATTCCGCTGCTGTATTACGCGTTTCGTGTGATGGCCGGCATCGGCTTCGCTTTCATGGCGCTGGCGTTCTGGACTGCGTACGTGCTGCGCAAGACGCGCGGCGACCTCGAGCGCCTGCTCGCTCAACGCAAGCTACTGCTCGCATGGGTCCTGTGCATTCCCCTGCCCTATGCGGCGGTCGAGGCCGGCTGGATCGTGCGCGAGGTAGGCCGCCAACCTTGGGTCGTGTACGGGCTGTTACGCACGAAAGACGCTGTGTCGAGTGTGGCGCCGACGTCGGTGACCCTGAGCATGGTGATGTTCTTCGCCTTCTATGTGGTGCTGCTGCTCACCTTCTTCGTGCTCGCGCGCAACTGGCTGCGCACCGGTCCCGATCTCACGTTGATCCCGCCCGCGCCAGTCAAAGCCGAAGCCGCGGCGACCGTTACCGGGTACTAACCCATTCCCGTTACGAGGACATCTCATGGACAACGCGATTCACACGACACTCGCATTCACCTGGTTCGGCCTGATCGGCCTGATGCTGGCGTTCTACGTGGTCACCGACGGCTTCGACCTCGGCATCGGCATACTCAGCCTGCTACGCAAGCGCCGCGAAGATCACGACGTGATGGTGCAGACGATCGGCCACGTCTGGGACGCCAACGAAACGTGGCTCGTCGTGCTCGGCGGTGCGCTTTTCGGGGCATTCCCCGAGGCGTATGCGCGGCTTTTGCAGGATCTGTATCTGCCGGTCATGGCGCTCATCGCAGGTCTGATCATGCGCGGCTCCGCGATCGAATTCCGTCATAGCGCGACGCACGGTCCACTGTGGGACAAGGTCTTCGGCATCGGCAGTCTCATCGCCGCGATCGCTCAGGGCGTGGTGCTCGGCAAGGTCATCACGGGATTCCTGCCGGGCGAACGGAGCGGCGTGTTCGTCACCGTTTCGGCGGTCGGCGTGGTGGCCGGTTATTCATTGCTCGGCTCGACCTACCTCGTCAACAAGACCGTGGGGGAGCTCGAACAATGGGCGCGCCGTCTCGCGCTGCTGAGCGCCTTCGTCACGGTCGCGGCGGCCGCGCTGCTGACCGCCGCGACCTGGTTCATCAGCGCGGTCGGCCATGACCGCTGGACCCAGCGCGGCGTGTTTCATCTGCTGATCGGGCTCGGCGCGGCCGCGGCGTTCGCATTCGCCTACGTCGTGGGCGCGCTCTCCATGGGAAGATCGCGCGCGCCATTCCGCGCGTCGGTCGCCCTGTTCGGTGTGTCGTTCATTGGCCTCGCGGTCAGCTTCTTTCCCGACTTCATTCCGGGCAAGCTCGGCATCGTCGAAGCAGCATCCGACTCTTCGACTCTCGTGTTCATGCTGATCGGGATCGGACTCATCTTCCCGGTGATGATCGGCTACAACCTCTATCAGTACTACATCTTCCGCGGCAAGGTAACGGCTGGTTCACACGTGGCTGAGCGGCCGTCGCATTAAGAGTCTGAAGTCCAGCCCAGGCCCGATGTACGGCCGGCTGGACGACCGCATGGCAATGCTGGCGGCGGGTAGCCAAACGCGCTGCCGCAGCCGCAAATGCCTGCCTGGCGGGGCTGCTAACGGTTCTTAGCAAAGGTTAACTGACGCGCCAAGGGGCACGTCCATGAGAATAGGTGCTGACGGATCAGGACACCATTAACCTTCCTACATTGGGGCACTCAATCATGAAACTGGGACGTTTCGACATTGATCTGGGAATGCGTCGCTTGCAACTGGATGGCCAGCTCGTTCGTCTCGGTTCTCGCGCCTTCGACATTCTTGCGGTGATCGTCTCCGCAGGTGGGCGTCTGGTGACGCGAGACGAGTTGATGAATGCAGTATGGCCAGGCATCATCGTCGAAGAAGGCAATATCGATGTGCATATGTCCGCGCTTCGCAAAGTACTCGGCGCGAATCGGGATCTCATCGTCACGGTGCCCGGTCGCGGATACCAACTTGCACGGCCTCAGATTCAGTCGGCGCCGGACCAGCCCCGGTCGCCGGCAACGGTGAAACCGTCCTTGCCGGCCCGTCGCGCGGCGCTTGTAGGACGGGATGCCGCGGCCAGCCAATTGCGCGAAGCATTGGATCGAGCGCCGGTCGTGACGCTGACCGGCACGGGTGGTGTCGGCAAGACCAGTCTCGCGATTGAAGTGGCCCACCAGCTGGCTTCCCAGTTCGACGAAATCGTCTCGTTCGTCGAGTTGGCTCCGCTGAACACAAAAGAAGCCGTGCTGCGCGCGATCATGGAAAGCTGTGGGCTACCGGTGGAAAGCAGCAGCGTTACCGTCCCGTCTCTCGCAGCGGCGCTGTCTGAAACACCACGACTGCTGTTGCTCGACAGCGCGGAGCATATCGTCAGCAGCGTTGCGGAAATCGTCGAGCCGTTGCTCTCGCAAAACGATGCGCTGCGGGTGCTGGTCACGAGTCGGGAACCATTGCGCATCCGCTCGGAGATGCTCTTCAAAGTCGACCCGCTGGACGTGCCGAAAGCCGATTCCAACGATGCAGACATTCTGCGAAGTCCCGCCGTCGACCTGTTCATTCAGCGTGCGAATTCGCTGCAGGCAAACGTCTGCACCGATAAGGGCGAAGTTCAGCTGATCGGCGAGATTTGCCGCAGACTGGACGGCATCCCGCTTGCGATCGAGCTGGCCGCGGGCCGTGCGGAGGCGCTGGGCGTCGAAGGTGTGCGTCGGCGCCTGGATGACCGTTTGGCGATTCTGACCGGCGGCTATCGCACCGCCATGCCACGCCACCGAACGTTGCGCGCAACATTTGATGCAAGCTTTGCGCTACTGAGCGAAACCGCTCAGTGCCTGTTCCAGCGCCTGTCCCTATTCAATAGTCCGTTCACCTTCGACTCGATGCGCGCCGTCGTGTGCGATACGGAACTGCCCGAAGAGGATGTGATCGATGGAATCGGCGAACTGGTGGCGAAATCGCTTGTGAACGTCATTCTCGACGAATCGGAAGCGAAGTATCGGCTGTTCGAGTCCACGCGCGCCTATGCCGCCGACAAGCTGCGGGATAAAGCCGACATGCGGCTGGTTGCGTCGCGCTATGCGCAATTTGTGTCGATGAACTTCGCGGCGGGCGCCAACCGTCATCACGCGGCTGCTGACGCTGCGGCGGATTCGCTGGTCATCGCATAGGGATACGCGCGGCTGCAAGGATGACCAGCGAGTCGTCAATCACCAAGGAAGCAACGTTCGACCGCCAGATCGACTAAAGCGTCGCGCTCAGAGTGCGACGGCGTTGTCGAGCACGGTGCGCAGAATCATCGCACCGGAGTTGAGCGGCACGGGACGGCAGGGCCGGGGCTTGTAGATCGCATCGCCCGGCTGGATCCCGCGTCCGCTCATGGCGCAAACGCCGGTCACGCGCGCGCGGCTTGCGTGCCAGACCTGATCGCCATAGGAACAGCGGGTCGGGTCGCGCCATATGACCGTTGCGGTCGACTTCGACGGCCGGTCGATCACATGCACCTGGACTTCAAAGCGTTTCCCCATGACCGGCAGCTCGCAATTCTTGCGGCCGTTCCGGGAGACCGCCGCGGCCAATTCGTTGACGCCGGCGTCGGCTCCGCCGGACAGGACAGACAGCAAACCAAGGGTTTGCATCCAGGGATCGGTGAAATTCGCATTCGCCAGCATGATTGCACTCCAGTTTCGGATAATCCGGTTGATCATCGAGGCGGCTCTGTTTAGCGATCGCCATTCGTTTTCCTCCTCCAGCAAAATGGGGTCTCCCCTACCAGGCGTTTGAACACCGTCGTAAAGTGAGCCTGCGATCGGAAGCCGCAGCTCAACGCAACGTCGAGCACGTTGTGTCTCGACTGGGCTAGAAGATGTTGTGCGTGTTCGATCCGGCGTCGCAACAGGTATTCGTGCGGACGCATGCCGGTCGCGCGACGGAACTGCGAAGCGAAATGCATGCGGGTCAACCCCGCGCTGCTGGCAATGTCCGCGAGACCGATCGACTCGGACAAATGCGCGTCGACATATTCAATCGCGCGGCTGAGCCGCCACGGCGGCAATGCACTCGCTTCGCGGGTCTGCCGTTCGGCAACCGTGAAGTGACGTGCGATCACGCGCGATACGATTGCGAGACTGACGCTGTCCGTGAAAACCTGACCGAGCGCGGCGTCGTCAGACTGCGACACGGCAAGCGCCTGACCGAGACGTTCGAGCGCCGGATCGCGCACGAGCTTCGGATCGTCGATACGAATATCGCCCGCATGCGGGTGGCCGAACATGTCTTCGAAGCATTCGCCAAGCACCTCTTGGGAGACGAATAGATGCAGGACGTCACCCGGCGACTCGAACACGGCGCTGCATGGCACCTCCGGTGCGGTGATCTGCACCGCGCCCGCAGTCACCCATCCACGCACGAGCGTCCTGCCGGCGTGAACGAACGTCAGCGACGTGCACTTCAGATTCATGGCGACACAATGGAGAGCGGCGCTGCCCGGATTGACAACCTCCAGTGGCTGGGCATCGTTCCGGGTCCAGCGCGAGACGAGAATATTCCTTCGCTGCCGCGCGCTGGCATCGGTGTCGCCGGGAGTGCGCCATTGATCCTCCACGGCGATCGGGCTACCCCGACTCCTCTGCACGACGTGCGCAGCGGGCGAAGTCAACGAGCTGATCATGGTCTGGTCATCCGATTGGTGGTGAGACAGTGCCCAATTGATCGGGCCCTGTGATGGCTCCAAGGTATCGCACCGCAAATACTCCAACTAGCCCTACATACGGTTGCCCGCAATGACCAATGGTAGGGTCGACTCATATCCAGGTTTAGTCATGTCTCAAAGGATGCGGACGGCACGGCCCCCGTCTGGCCGCCGCGAGCGCCAGAACATGGGGATTAAGACGGGATAGAGGCGGTATTCTTGCCAGAAACGGTGAGCGGCCTATACACAGGTATGAGATCGATGCCGGTGATGAGCGCGTGAACCACGCGCCAACAACGGACGGTCCCGCACGATGTGCTCAGGTACGCGAGTTGCGCGCCGCCGTCATGCCTTGCGGCGCCTTGATGCCGAGCGCCTCCGCCTTTAGCACGAAGTCGGCGAGCGAACGTGCGCCCATCTTGCGCATCGCCTGACCGCGATGAATCTTGACGGTGATTTCGCTCAGATTCAATTCGCCCGCGATCTGCTTGTTCATCAGCCCGGCCGCGACAAAGGCCATGACTTCGCGCTCGCGCGTGGTCAACGATTCATAACAACTCCGCAGATCCGCGACGGACCGGCTGGCCGCGCGTCGCGTCTCGTCGCTCGCCAGCGCATTCGCGACAGCATCCAGCATGTCCTGGTCACGAAACGGCTTGGCCAGAAAATCCTGCGCGCCGGCCTTCATGGCTTTGACTGTCATCGCGATATCGCCGTGGGCGGTCATGAAGACGATCGGCAAGCTGAGTTGACTGGCCGCGATCTGTTCCTGCACCGCGAGCCCGCTTTGACCTTTGAGGCGAACATCGAGGATCAGACAACTCGGCACGTCCGGCATGTCGTAGGCGAGGAATTCCTGCGCGGAGCCGAAGGTTTCGACGCCGAGTCCGACCGAACGCAGCAACATGCTGACGGCCTCGCGCATCGACTCGTCGTCATCCACGACATAGACCATGGTGTGGCCCGCGTCGCTGCCGGCACTGCTACGCACATCACTGCTCATGACATCTCCCTTCATCAACGGGCAGGATGAACTGCAGCACCGCGCCGCCTGCTGCCGGCGATTCGGCCCAGATACGGCCGCCGTGTGCCTCGACGATCGAACGGCAGATCGACAACCCCATGCCCATGCCCTCGGCTTTGGTCGTAAAAAACGCATTGAACAAATGGTGGCTGTTTTCCTCACTGATCCCCGTGCCCGAATCCTGCACGATCACCTGCACATGCTCGTGGTCGAACCGGCGCGTGGCGATCCGGAGCTTGCGCGGCCCGGTCACATCGGCCATGGCCTGGACGCTGTTCATGATCAGGTTGATGAGCACCTGCTGCAGTTGCACACGATCGCAGCACGCCGTGGGCGGGGGCGCCGCGAGGTCGCTTTTCAGCTCGACGCGGTGGCGCTCGAGTTCGAGCCGCATCAGTTCGATCGATTCGCCGACGATCCCATTCAGATCGACCGTAACCGGAAGACGGTCGCGCTTTTTGGCCATTGAACGGATCCGTTGAATGACCTCGTCCGCGCGCTTCGCATCGCGGATCATCTGCGTGACAGATTGCGCCGCTTCGTCGATCTCCGGTGCAGGACGGTTCAGCCAGCGCAACGCGGCACTGCCGCACGTCACGATAGCCGCGATCGGCTGCGTAACCTCGTGCGCAACCGAAGCAGCCATCTCGCCGAGCATGGTGATGCGCGTGACGTGAGCGAGTTCCGCAGTGGAGCGCGCGAGCGCTTCCTGAGCGAGATTGAGCATTTCTACCTGTTCATGCAACATCGCCGTCGCGGCCATATTTCTCAATGCCAGTATCGATGTGATGGCGATCGCCAGCAGGCTCACCGCGCACCGCGCAATCGCGCCGCCAGAATAAGCGCCATTGTGCGAGATCATGAAGCCGAGCAACATCAGCACCACACAGCCCCACGCGGCCGCGATCGTGGCCGGGCGGTTGCCGGCCGAGGCGACCAGCAGCACTACCACCCCATAGAACACGGCTGCCGCGATATCAAGGGAAGTCAGCGCGGCGATCCCGAACACGGCGAGCGCGATCACGGCTGCGAGCGTCGACACGACACGGACGTCGGGACGCACCGCGGGGGAAGCGCGTCGGCAATTTTTCATGGCGGGCGGATCAACAGGCCGCCGGCCGGCAATTGGCCGGAACGGAACAGACAGGCGTGGACATAGGCGTTCGAAACGGCGTTCATTGACGAATACCGGAAGCCTGTCCATCTGGATGACGGCCAGGATGGCTGTCAGGGCGCATGACACTCAGACCTACCGGTGACCGATAGCTTTTAAGCTGAATGTGATCATGCGGGGGCGCACGTCAAGAGCGGTACTTATTTTTCCTTAATCGTTCCAAAATCACGGCTGCGCGGCTACCGCCCCCGGCCGCCGCGCAAGCGCGTCCGTCAGTGCTGACCGTATTCCTGGCGTGCCACCGGGATGGTGCGGACCTTCGCATACTGAAAGGCCGGAATCGACTTGACCGCGTCGCGCGTGGCGCCCGCCCACACGAGCTTGCCGTTCACATAGTCCAGTTGCGACATCGGAATCGCTACGTCGTGCTGCGACACGCCGAGAAACTGATGAGCCGCCACGATCGCGAACGAGGCCGCGTTATCAGGCGCGATGATGATGTCGTGGAGTACTCCGACTTTCTCGCCATTGTCGTTATAGATGCTCTTGCCCAACAGGCTCTTCTTGGTACTCCAGCCTTCGACGATGAGCTGCGACTCTTCCACGCTGACGCCGATGGTCTGCGTGCCCGCGACCTGTGCGCTTGCCGACTGGCACACCGCACCAAACGCCGACGCGGCCAGAAATACAAGTGCCCACTTTACCTTCATGATAATTTTCTCCAGGAATTGCGTTGGTTTCAAAACGATAAATTGCACCAGGATGGGGGTGCCTGTGGTGTGGCGTGCCCATGTCGCGCTGACCACTACTTTGAACCGGTTGCGCTCGCGGTGTTTTCGAATTCGCACGGTTTCGGTATTCATGCGCTCAAATTGTGGTGCCTTGTGCGCCGCCGTCAGAGCAATGATCAATGGCTGCGCTGCGGCCTCAGCGTCACCGTGCAGGTCATGCCCATCGCTAGCTTGACCCCGGCGGGAATCTGATCAAGATGAATCCGCACCGGCACACGTTGCGCGAGCCGCACCCACGTGAAGATCGGGTTGACGTCCGCCAGCAGATCCCCGTTGCTGGTTGGGTTATCCCGATCGGCGATACCGCTCGCCAGGCTGTCGACATGCCCCTGGATGTCCTTGCCGCCTGACATCAGCCGCACGACCGCCTGATCGCCGACATGCACGTGCGGCAACTTCGTCTCTTCGAAATAGCCGTAGACCCAGAACGAATGAGAGTCGATCAGCGCCATACGCGCGACGCCGGCGGTAGCGAAATCGCCGGGATACAGGTTCAGGTTGGTGATATAGCCATCCGACGGCGCGTGCACTTCGCTGCGCGTCAGGTTGAGCAACGCGGTCTGCCGCTCGACCACGGCTGCTTTGTACAGGGCTTCCGCCGCGCCATAGGCAGCGACGTCGGCGGAATAGGACGAAGCGGACTGCCTCGCGAGCGACGCCGAATCTTGCCGGCTCTCGTCCGAGATCACATCGCCCGCGAGATTGGCCCGGCGCGCCGCCTGCGCGCGCTTCATCGCGAAGCTGGTTTCGCTGGCGGTCATCTGCGCCTTGGCCTGGGCCATCTGTGCCTGGGCCCGCTGCAGATCCGCGTCGGCTTGCGCGACGGCATAGTGAAAGCGGGCCGGATCGAGCACGAACAGAATGTCGCCTTGGCGTACCAATTGGTTGTCCCTCACGCGCACCTCGCTGACCAGCCCCGATACATCGGTTGCAACCTGCACGACCTTGGCGCGGACCCGGCCGTCGCGGGTCCACGGCGAAAACATATAGTCCAGCCACAGCATGCGAACCAGCACGATCGCCACCACGAGAAGGGTCAGCGTGAAACTTGCACGCAGGATGGATTGCGTTTTCATCTTCGTTACCGGGCGTGAGCTGTCAGTGAATTCATGGAGACCTGTGGTGTTCAACGTTCAATATTCATTGCAACAGCAGCAGCGAAGCGCCGCTGAACAGCGCGGCGAACAGCGCGACCCGGAACAGGCCGGGATGCCACGTATAGGCATAGAAACCGAGTCTGGCCAGCACCAGATCGAGGACGATAAACAGCAGCACACACCCCGCGAGAACCGGTAGCAGACCAGGTACGAGCAAGGAAAACAGATCAATTTCGCCCGGCATCGTCCGCTCCAGGCGACACGTGGTCAGGGGACGCCGACGCGAATCCGCCGCCCAGCTCCTTCATCAGGAGCGCCCACGAATCGAGGCGTTTGGCCTGGATCTGCGCGAGGCTCTCCTCCTGCTGCAATTGTTCGTTCTGCGCCGCCAGCACATTCAGGAATTCGGTGATGCCGCTGCGGTAGCCCGTATCGGCGAGCCGGAAGGAGGCGCGCGCCGAATCGAGCGTGTTTTCAACCGACGCCTGCTGCTGCTCGAGCGAACGCAGCGACACGACTTGCATCGCAACCGCCTGCATCGCATTCACCACACTCTGGTTGTACGCATCGACGGCGGCGTCGCGAGACGAGACGGCCACACCGTAATTGCCGCGCCGGCGGCCACCGTCGAAGATCGGCAGCGAGATCGCCGCGCCTACGCCGTGACCCATGCCGTCGCTGTTCACGAAGTTGAAGAAGCCGCCGAACGTCGCCGCGGAGCCCAGCGACGCGGTTGCCAGCAGGTTGATGTCCGGATAAAAATCCGCGTGCGCGGCATCGATACCCTTATCCGCTGCGAGCACGCGCCAGCGCTCGGCCACCACATCCGGGCGGTGCCCGACCAGTTCGGCCGGCAGCGAGCCCGGCAACGCCACCGGCACGTTCAGCGCCAGGCTCGGACGGCGCAGCGAGTCACCGTAGCCCGGCCCCTTTCCGGCCAGACCGGCGATGCTCATCCGCGTCAACGCGAGTTGCTGCTCCGCCTGCTGCACCCTCGTTGTGCTCATCGCGAACTGGGTCGACGCCTGACTGACTTCGAGTCGGCTGTCGACACCTGCGCGCCAGCGGCGCGTTGCGATGTCCAGCGTGCGCTGCTGTTCGTTCTGGACGGCATGGTAGACATCGAGCAAGGCGTATTGCAGTTCCAGTTGCACGTAACTGCGCACCACTGCGGTCTGCAATTCGATTTCCGCAAAGCGCGCGTCCCCGGCGACCGCGTGCACGTTGTCGAGTGCGCCTTCGCGGATCGCGCGCGACTTGCCCCACAGATCCAGGTTATAGGACAGGTCGGCCGCGATGTTGTTGCTCCACACCGTCGTGCCGCCGGGTGGCGCCGGCGTCGTGTAACGGGCGTAACGTCTGCGCTCGAACGTGCCACCCGCATTGAGTTGCGGCAACGCGTTGGCGCCGGCGATCTGCGCCTGGAATCTCGCCTCGTCGATGCGCGTTTCCACGGCGCGCAGGCCGGGGTTGCCGGCGGTGGCGTCCTGAACAAGCGTGTCCAGTTGCGGGTCGTTCCACTGGCGCCACCAGCCATCGGCCGGCCATTTCGCATCTTGCTGGGTGGCGCGCAATGCAGCGCCCGGGTCGAGCGTTGCCGGGTCGATCATCGACGCCTGCGTGTGGATACCGCCGCTGTTGATACATCCGCCCAACAGCCACGCACATGCGAGAGCGGCGGCCGCCGATCGACTCGTTGTGGACACGCCAAGGCAACGCACTTTCATGCCCGCTGCCCCGCTGTTTGCCATAGGGACAAGGTATTGTCCAGCAGCGCGAGCTCGGTGAAATGCAGCAGCGCCCGCATCCGGCATTGCGTGAGCATCGTCGCATCGACCGCGCTATTCTGCGCGAACGGCAGCGTATCCAGCGCCCTTCGCGTCGCGACCAGCGCGGTGTCGGGGGCCTGCGGCGTGACAGCGGCGAACACGTCGGCGAGCGCCGCCAGCCAGGCGGTCTGCGCGTCGAGCCATCCCGCCGGCAGTCTCTCTCCGAGTTGTTCGGTGTCCAGCCGCATCTGGATCATCGCGCGGCCGATCTCCAGCGCCGCGAACGCCCAGCCAATCAGGTGATTGCGGTCCACTCGCGCATCGGCCGGTGCCGACGCGATCTGGATAATGAAATCACGCAGACTCAATTCGAACGTGTAGAGCAGATCGTCGAGCTCGTCGTCCCGCGCACTATCCGACACCAAGGCGCGAATCTGTTTCAGGTATTGAGCCGAGATCCAGTCGCCCGCGCGCGGCACGATGATCGAAAACGCGGCGGCCGCCGCCGCGATGCCGACCAGCAAGGCAAAGCCAGTGTCGAGGTAAGCGCTCGGGTTGTAGACGGTCGGATTCGATATGCCGACGATGAAGCAGAAATAGATGTTGAAACCAAGGCCGAGGATCGACGTTTTGGCAAACGTATTCACATAGCTGCCGATCATCACGAAAATCGCAATCGATGCGGCCAGCAAGGTGAAACCATCGACGCGCGGCAGCAGAAAAAAGTTAAACGCGAAACCCGCGAGCCAACCGGCGAGGCAACCACAGAATATCTGCCAGCTCGCAACAGCAGGATTGGGCACGAGCGCAAACAGCGCGCTCGTAATCGACACCGCGACGATCGCGCTCGATCCGCCCACCCATCCCGACGCGAGCCATGCCGAGCCGACCAGCATCACCGCCACGGCCGCACGCGTGCCGGCGATGAGCGCGGCCGTACGGTTGGCCGTAGCGCGAGTTCTACCGATGCGGCCGATGGCATGGATCACCGACTGCGACCACGGCAGCCGATCGACCGCGCGTGCATCGACATAGTTTCTGCAGTACAGGCGCAGATCGGCAATCGAAAAGAACAGCGCAGAGCCGGTGGTCGCAACGAACTGTCGTTGATGCGGCGACAGATCCGCGAGTGAGTGGATCAGCCGGCCCAGTTGCGCGGGCAGTGCCTGCTCGAAAGCATCGAGACGGCTCAACAGTGTCTCGACCTGGTCGACCGTGATCAGTTCGAGTTGCGCCTCGGCCGGAACGATCGCGAGCAGCGCGTCGATCAGTTCATCGACAGCCGCGATCGCACGCGGATCGGCCTCCACGGCGACGCGCGCCTTCAATTGATGCAAGGCATGAATCCACGCGACCGTGTCGAGGAAACTCCTGTCGAGATCGAGAAAGACATGGTTGAAGAGGCGTATCGACGGGTCCTCGAATACCGCCCCGCTACGCAAGCTTTCTATCCCGGCGCGCTCGCGAATCAGGTCGAGAAGCGTGTCGAAACCGACAACAGTCGTCGCGCGTCCAAGCATCTCATGCACTGCTTTCAACAGGTTCGTGAAGTTTCTGCGACTCGACGCGTAGAGCGCCGGCGTGACAGGCTGCGGAAACACCACCGCACTGACAAGACTTGCACACACCACGCCGATCACCACTTCGCTCACGGTAAACACGACGTTATCGAAAACGGCATAGGGATTGGACCAGGCCGGCATCGCCGTGATGGCCGTACCGTAGCCCGTGAGGACGAAGCCGTAGGATTGAAAATTGCGGTAGTACGATGCGCCGAATACACACGCACCGATCCACGCAGCCAGCGCGATAAAGAACAGCAGCGGCTGCTGCGGAAACAACGCGATGATCAACAGGCCGGCCATACTGCCGCACACCATGCCGAGGCCGCGATAGAAACCGCGCGCGATCACCATGCCGCTTTGCTGGTGCATCATGACGATCACGACCGACACCATGGCCGTGGCCGGCGTGCGGAGTTCCAGCCGCATGCACAGTCCCATCGCGAGGCTCACCGCGGCAGCCACCTTCACGATATGCACGAACCGCGGGCCGTCGTCCTTCCAGTACGTCTTCAACTCGTCCAGCCATCGCGGCGAGGCTGGGCTGTCCGTCAGCAAAGTCATAAGCTATTCGTGAGTTCTGCGTGCGGCCAGCGCAAGTGGGGCCCTGCCAGTTCGACGGTCTCGTCGCTTCGTCCTTTGACGATCGCCCGCGTTCAATCCGCTCAAGCTATTGGATTGCCGCGAAAATGTCCTGAAATGGATCTGAAAACATCTGAAGGACACGCATTGACGGGCACGGGGAGAGCCGCGCCGCGGGGATCAAACGAGCACGGGTGAATGCCGCCTAGCTGCGCTCTCTGAATTTTGCGCTCGGCGGCGCTTCGAAAGCGCCTCCCACTGCAGGCGCGGCGACCGGACCGTTGGTGCCAGCAGCGGCCTGCTCGCTGGCCGCCGCCGCGATCCGCAGCAAATCGACAGCGGCTGTGAAATCGTCCCAGTCGAGGCCCTCGGTAATGATCGAGCAGGCCGACTTCAGGAGCTGCGCGGCCTCCACGCTTCGGCCTTGCGCGTGCCAAAGCCGGCCGAGGCTGGTCGCGGTCCGCAATTGCAGCGAGCGGCAGCCTTGCATCAGCGATTCCTCCAGCGCCGCGACCAGGCACGCTTCCGCATCCCTTGCCACCACGTTGGACGGGGACGCGCCCGTCTGCTCCATCAGCAGCAGTTCGCCGTAGATGCGCCTGAGTTCGCTGGCATACCAATGGTCACCCGTTTCGTCACATTGAACCAGCGCGCGCACTATAGCGGCAATGCCTTCCTCCCGCTGACCGGAACGTCCGAGCGCGTAGCTGTACTGTCCGGTGAGCATGGCGCGCGGCGCACCGAACTCGAGTGACTCCAGATCGTCCAGCGCCGTGCGGAAAGCCTGCAAACGCTCGGGTGACACGTCGTCCATCGAGCGCAGGTACTCATCGAAACAGCGGCAGCACGCTTGCACCACGCTCAAACCCGCGCGCGCCGACACCTCCTTCAGCAACCCGATCGCGTAGGCTGCCCGGTCCCGCTTGTCCGACAACAGCGCCAGCGGGACGAGCGCCTCGAGCAGCACATAACTCGTGACCATCGCCTGCTGCTGATCGCAAGCAGCGACCACGCTATCCTCTGCAAGCCGCAGCGCCTGATCGCGGAAACCTTGCAGCCACAGCACGCGCGCGAGCGTCGCGCAGCCGACGATCCGTTGATCCACGGACTGGCCCAGCGGCAGGCGCTGATACGGGCCGTCGCTTTGCCGCAGGAATTGTTCGAGCGACGCCCGGGCCTGCCGTTGATCGCCTGCGTAATGCGACGCGATGCCGAGCAACCTGCTGCCGAGCACCGCACAGCCCGTGTCGCCCACCTCGGAAGCGAGCAACGCGAAGCGCCCGGCGAACGCCAGCGCATTGCGCGCCGCACCGGACGATTGACTCGCGTTCCACATGCCCCACAATGCGCGGGCTTCAAACGCAGGGTCCCCAAGCGCAATCGCCGAGGCGAGAACCTCGGACCAGATGCCGAAGGTTTCCTGATTCGGTCCGTTGACGTAGACAAGGGCCGCCCCAAGCGCCGCCTTCAGTTGCATGCGCACACGGAGGTGGCGGGTCGAGCGCGAGCCATGATGCGTCGCAGCGACGCTATCGAGGGCTCGCCGCGCCCATGCGCAGCACTCGTCGACCAGCGAAAGTTCATAGAGCAGGAACACGACTTTCACGGCCAGCGCTTCACCCAGCGCTTCGTCGCCCTTCGGCGACAGGGCCCAACCCAGCGCGATGCGCAAGTCGTCGAGCAGCGCGTGCATCTGATGATGCCAGCCGTCAGCGAAGGCGCGCGCGGAGTCCGCGCGGCTCAACGCTTCGCGCTCCAGCAGCGCAACGAAGTAACGCGCGTGATGGAGCGTGACGACGCGTTGCTCGCCGTTATCCTCGAGCTTCTGCATCGCGTACGCACGTGTGGTTTCCAGCAGGCGATAACTCGCCCCGCCGCACGCCATGCACCTCACCAGCAACGATTTTTCAACCAGCCCCGACACCGCCTCGATCACCTCGAGTTCCCGCAATGCGCCGTCGCTCACGACGGCGATCGCCGCGTCCATCGTGAAGTGGCTCGCGAAAATGCCCAGCCGGCGCAACGTCGTGCGCTCGGCATCGTCGAGCAATGCGTGGCTCCAGTCGAGCGTCGCCTTCAAGGTCTGGTGGCGCGGCAACGCGGTGCGATTGCCGCCGGTCAGCATGTTGAAACGGTCGTCGAGATGGCTGGCCAGTGTCGCGATACCGAGTATCGCCGCGCGCGCCGCTGCCAGTTCGATCGCCAACGGTATGCCGTCGAGCCGGCGGCATACCATGCCGGTCAGCTGAATGCTTCTTTCGTCCGATGAGAAGCGCGCATCGATCGCGCGGGCGCGTGACAGGAATAACTCGACCGCGCTGCATTGCAGGACATGCTGACTTTGCTCGTCCTGGGCGGGCACCTGCAGCGAAGCGACCCAATACAGGTGTTCGTCCTCGACGCGCAGCGCCTCCCGGCTGGTTGCGAGCACGCGCACCGCGGGACCGGCGCTCAGGAGCGTCTCGGCAAGCTCGGCGGCGTGGCCGAGCACATGCTCGCAGTTGTCGAGCACGAACAGCGCAGTGCGCTCGCGGAACTCCTTGCCGATACGCGCGAGCGTGAGCGGCCCGCTCGCCGGATTCACGCCGATGCTGGTCGCGAACGCCGCGAGGACGCTGCCCGCATCCGAAGCCGAGGCGAGCGCGACCAGATAGACGCCGTCTGGAAAGCGCCCCAGCGAACCGCGCGCGACTTCCACGGCGAGCCGGGTCTTGCCGATGCCGCCCGAGCCGACGAGCGTCACGTGACGGGCCGACGCGAGCGCCAGCGAAACATCGTCCAGCGCCCGGTCCCGTCCGATCAGCGCCGACAAATTGACAGGCAGGTTGTGAGGGACGCGCGCGCCTTGCATGACGTCGTCGAGCGGGTCGTCATCTTCAGCGTTGCCGGAGGCAGCCGTCGATGAAACCCTCGGAACCAGCCGGTAGCCTCGTCCGGATACGGTCTGCATCAGTCCGCGGCTTTCGCCCAGCATCTTGCGCAGCGCGGACATATGAACCTGAAGATTGTTCTCTTCAACGATCGCGTTCGGCCAGACCTGTTTGAGCATCTCGTTCTTCGACACCAGCCCGCCGTTCGCGGCGATCAGCACGGCCAGCATGTCGAATGCGCGGCTGCCGAGGCGCACAGGCTGCCCGTCGAGAAACACTTCCCGACGCTCAACGTCTACCTGAAGCGGGCCAATGTGAATCATTACCTGAGCATCCCAAACACAGCGGATAAAGGAACAACCGGGGGAAGACCGAGGGGGGAACTGAGGAGAGAACACTCAGCGGCGGATCCCCCGGAGTCTAGAGCAGCGACGAATTCGCATGCGCGGAAAAATCCGAACATACAGTTCAAAAAATTTGTACTAAGCGCATCCGGCCTGAACGCGCGCGGCATCGCAAGCGGCCGTTGCGCGCGCGCCCGACCTGCCCTTGGCACGCTCAGCAGGCGCGGCCGCCGGGCGCCGTCGCCTAGCCAGACCAGGGTAATCTTTGTATGATCCGTCCGAACATCCTGGGTACCGAACACACCATGCCGAGAAAAGTACCAACGGTCGACGCAGCGTCGAAGAGCGAGGCGCATGAGAACGAGAAGGGCATCACGCGCCGCCTTGCCCCCGAAGTGCGTGAGCGCCAGATCGTGCTGAAGGCCGTCGACCACTTCGCCACACACGGATTCTCGGGCAGCACCCGCGAACTCGCGCGCCAACTCGGCGTGACACAACCGCTTCTCTACCGCTACTTTCCGAGCAAGGAAGCATTGATCGACCGCGTGTACGAAGAGGTCTATCAATGGGACACGAGTTGGGAATGCCTGATCAAAGACCGCTCCGTGCCGATCCAGGAACGGATGGTCAGGTTCTACTCGGCGTACGCCGGCGTGATCCTGCGGCGCGAATGGATCCGGATTTTCATCTTCGCCGGCTTGACGCGCGAAGGCATCAACTCCAAATATCTGTCGCGGCTGCGCGAACGCGTGTTCCTGCCCGTCATGGCGGAAATCCGCTCGGCTTATGATCTCCCGGCGTCGACCAGCACGAAGCAGCGCGACATCGACCTGGAGCTGATCTGGAGCCTGCACGCCAGCATCTTCTATCTCGGCGTGCGGAAATGGATCTACGGGCTGCCGGTCAGCGACAACGTTGAAGACCACATCGCGCGCCAGGTCGACGCCTTCCTCAATGGCGTGCCTGAAGCGCTCAAGCACGCACCGAAAGCTTCCAGCAAAACCAAAGCCTGACGCTGGCCGGCACCACAGCCGGCCACTTGCTTCATCGCCCATTGCGCAACGCTCCTTTGCGTTTTCCAGCGAATTTTCCAGGGTAAACACCGTCGTCACGCCGCTTTCTCCAGGCGATGAATTCGCCTACTATTTATCTATCGATCACTAATCGATCGATAAATAGCATAGTAGGAGTTCCTTATGCCCGTGTCAAAACTTGCGCACTACTCGATCCGCACGATGGATCTCGAGAAATCCTGTCGTTTCTACGAGCGGATTCTCGGCTTCAAGCAGGGCTACCGCCCGCCTTTCGATTTTCCGGGCGCATGGCTTTATAAGGGCGGTGATGAGGCCGACTTCGGCACCGTCCACATCATTGGCGTCGATCCGGACAATCCCGCCGGGCTCACCGCTTATCTCGGCGACAAGGCACTGCCCGCCAGCGGGACCGGCACGGTCGACCACATCGCGTTTCTCGCGACGGGTGTCGAAGACATGTGGAAAACCTTGCAAGCGGAAGGCGTCGCCTGGCGCGATCGCACGGTGCCGAGCCTCGGTCTGCACCAGGTGTTTATCGAGGACCCATCAGGCGTGACCATCGAACTGAATTTCCCCGCCGAAGAACTCACCGGTCTGGCCGCCCCCCATCCGGCCGGCGATCGGGCACCCATCATCGTAGGAGAGTAAGCATGGCCAATCCTTCCGCACGTTTAAAGGCGATCATCGTCGGTGGCTCGCTGGGCGGCCTGTTTGCGGCCAATCTGCTGGTGCGCAACGGCTGGGATGTCGACATCTTCGAGCGCGTTCCTGAAGAACTGGCCGGCCGCGGCGCCGGCATCGTCACCCATCCCGAGTTATTCGACGCCATGACTGCCGCGGGAATCGCAATCGACGACTCGATCGGCGTCAAAGTGCAGTCGCGCGTGACCTTCGCGCAGAGCGGCGCGGTGCTGTCCGAGCGCGAACTGCCGCAGACCCTGACTGCGTGGGGCAAGATGTATCACGTGCTGCGCGCCGCGCTCCCGGATGTCCACTACCATGCCGGCGGCACGGTCGTATCCGTGGAAGACGGAGCCGATCAGGCAAGCGTGTCGCTCAGTGACGGCACGGTATGGCGCGCGGACCTTGTCATTGCGGCGGACGGTTTCAAGTCGGCGATTCGCGAGCGGTTCCTGCCCGACGTGAAGCTTCAGTATGCCGGCTATGTCGCATGGCGCGGCCTGGTCGACGAAACGTCGCTGTCGCGAGCAACGCGCGACGCGCTGTTCGACAAGTTCGCCTTCTGCCTGCCACCGCGCGAACAGATTCTCGGCTATCCGGTTGCCGGCCAGGGCAACAGCACGACCCCGGGTGAACGCCGCTACAACTTCGTCTGGTATCGCGCGACGAGCGAAGACGTCCAGTTGCCCAACCTGCTGACCGATGAATCCGGCAAGCGCTGGGTGGGCGGCATTCCGCCAACGCTGATTCGCCGCGAGGTGCTCGCCGACATGGAAGAAGCGGCGCTCACGCTGCTCGCGCCGCAATTCGGCGAGGTGGTGACCAAATCGACGCAACCACTCTTTCAACCCATCTTCGACCTCGAAGTGCCGCACATGGCGTTCGGCCGGGTGGCCTTGCTGGGTGACGCGGCGTTCGTCGCGCGGCCGCACTGCGGCATGGGCGTCACCAAGGCAGCGAGCGACGCGATGGCGCTCGTCAGCGCATTGAAGAGCTACGCAGACGTTCAGGAAGCACTTGCGGAGTACAGCCGCGTGCGCACGCAAGTCGGCGCGGCCATCGTCCAGCACGCACGCCATCTCGGCGCTTACATGCAGGCGCAATTGAAAAACGAGGTCGACCGTGAAATGGCCGAGCGCTATCGCACGCCCGATGCGGTGATGCGCGAGACCGCGGTGCCCGCACGCTTTTAAATGTTCGTTGTGCTTGCGGCGGGTTCAATCAACTGTCGCAGCACCGATAAGAAGCCGTTTCGAAAGGAGACAAAGTGGAACATAGCGCCCCAACCTATCCGATGAGCGCGCAGCCCGTCGTCAGCGACCCGCCGCCCCCCGCACATCCGCTGCTCGACGATCCGCGTTTTCGCGCACTCGTGCGAGCGCGACGCACCTTCTCGTGGACGCTCACGATCCTGATGCTGGCTGTGTACTTTGCCTTCATTCTCACGCTTGCGTTCGCACCGGCGCTGCTCGGCCGGCCAATCGTCGACGGCTATCCGGCAACGTGGGGGATTCCGGTCGGCTTCGGCATGTTCGTCTTTACGTTCGTACTGGTCGCGGTGTATGTCGCGCGCGCCAATACCGCCCAGGACCGCGCCGTGAATGAAATCCGGCAAGGAGCACGGCAATGAAACGCAATCCTCTATGGCATGGCCGGTTGTTGAGCGCGGCACTGATCGGTGCCCTCACCGCCCTGCCCGCCTTCGCCGCCGAAACCGCAGCACCGGCGCGCTCGCACAATCCGATCGCGATCGGCATGTTCCTGCTGTTCGTCGCCTCGACGCTCTTCATCACCCGCTGGGCGGCAAAAAAGAACCATAGCGTTTCCGACCACTATGCGGCCGGTGGCAAGATCACGGCCCTCCAGAACGGCTGGGCGATCGCCGGCGACTATATGTCCGCCGCTTCGCTGCTCGGCATTTCCGCGCTGGTTTTCACGAGCGGCTATGACGGCCTGATCTATTCGATCGGCTTTCTCGCCAGCTGGCCCATCATTCTTTTTCTGATTGCCGAGCCGCTGCGCAATCTCGGGCGCTATACGCTGGCCGACGTGGTGTCCTATCGACTGCAACAGCGGCCGATCCGCGCCTTCGCCGCCTCGAGCTCGATCGTCATCGTGCTGCTCTATCTCGTCTCCCAGATGGTCGGCGCCGGCAAGCTCGTCGAATTGCTGTTCGGTTTCAACTATACGATTGCGGTCGTCATGGTCGGCGTACTGATGGTGGTGTACGTGTTTTTCGGCGGCATGCTCGCCACGACATGGATTCAGATCATCAAGGCAGCCTTGCTGCTGGCGGGCGCCGCCTTCATGGCGCTTATGGTGCTCAGTCACTTCGGCTTCAGTCTGAATGCCCTCTTCGCGCAGGCGATCCTCGCCCATCCGAAGCATGCCGCGATCATGCGGCCGGGCGGCCTCGTGTCGGACCCGGTTTCCGCCGTCTCGCTCGGCCTGGCGTTGATCTTCGGCACGGCCGGATTGCCGCACATCCTGATGCGCTTTTTCACGGTCGGCGACGCGAAGGCCGCCAGAAAAAGCATTCTGTACGCGACGGGCATTGTCGGCATCGGCTACGCCCTGATCATCATCATCGGCTTCGGCACGATTGCGCTGGTCGCGACCGATCCGCACTATCACACGGCCTCCGGCGCGGTGATCGGCGGCGTGAATATGGTGGCCATCCATCTCGCGCATGCAGTAGGCGGCAACGTGTTTCTCGGCTTCATCTGCGCGGTCGCCTTCTCGACAATTCTCGCCGTCGTCGCGGGTCTGACGCTCGCCGGTTCCTCGGCGGTCTCGCATGATCTGTACGCGAATGTGATTCGCCGCGGTGCCGCCACGGACCGCGAAGAACTGCACGTGTCGCGGATCACCACGCTTGTGCTCGGCGTGCTCGCGATTCTGCTGGGCATTGCCTTCGAGAAGCAGAACATCGCGTTCATCGTCAGCCTGACTTTCTCGATTGCGGCCAGCTCAAACTTTCCGGTGTTGCTTCTTTCGATTTACTGGCGCGGCCTGACCACGCGAGGCGCGGTGCTCGGCGGCTCGCTCGGGTTGATCACGGCGGTGACCTTGACGATTCTTAGCCCGACAGTCTGGGTGCAGGTGCTTGGACACGCACATGCGATCTACCCGTACGAATACCCGGCGCTCTTCTCGATGATCGTTGCCTTCGCCGGTGTGTTCTTTTTCTCGATCACCGACCGCTCGCCGCGTGGCGCGCACGAACGTGCGCTGTACGGCAACCAGCTCGTCGACTGCGAGCTCGGCATGGTGAAACAAGGGTAATGCTAAAAGCAGACAAAGGAGACCGATTCATGGATTGTATGTGTTGTGTTTCGCCGAAACGCCGCAAGCTGCTCGGGACGATGGCCGCGCTTGCCGGCGGCCTCGCATCGGCACTGCCGGCGTCAGCCACGGCCACCGGGCCCGCCGCCGGCAGCGTGGTGACCGCAGGCGCAGCGGGCACCGTCAGATCGATCGACATTCACGCTCACTACTACCCGGAGAGCTACTGCGACCTGGTAGGCGGCGAGGGACAGAAGTTCGGCGGCAAGTTCACCCGCGACGCCAGCAGCTTCAGCTTCCTGACACCGGCCGGCGGACTGGGACCGCTGCCGCTCAAGTTCATCAAGATCGACGAGCGGCTCGCGGACATGGATGCGTCCGGGGTCGACATGCAGGCGCTTTCATTGAGCGTGCCGATGGCCTACTGGGCCGACCGGTCCTTCAATGCCAAGCTTGCGACGACGTGGAACGCAGCGGCATCCGGCGTCCATCTGCAGCATCCGACTCGCTTCGTGGTGCTGGCAACACTGCCGATGCTCAATCCGCACGACGCGATCGACGAGCTCGAACGCGCGTCCGAGTTGCCGGGTGTCCGCGGGGTCTACATGGGGACCAACATCAACAACCGGGATCTTGACGATCCCTTGTTCGAACCGGTCTTCGCACGCATCGAGCAACTGGATCTGCCGGTGTTTCTGCATCCGCAGCAGACGGTTGGCGGCTCGCGGCTGGGCGACTTCTATCTGAGCAACCTGCTGGGCAACCCGTTCGACACCGCGATCGCCGGTTCGCACCTGATACTCGGCGGTGTGATGGACCGTCATCCGAAGTTGCGCATTACCTTGCCGCACGCCGGTGGCGCGTTGCCGATCCTGATGGGACGCATCGACGCGGGCTGGACGGTACGTCCGGAAACACGGCGGCTGGCGCAAAAGCCGAGCAGCTACCTGCGCCGTTTCAGCTATGACACGGTCTCGCATTCCGGACCGGTGCTGGACTTTCTGATTCAGAACATCGGCATCGACAGACTGGTACTCGGCAGCGACTATTGCTTCGATATGGGTTATGAGCAGCCGGTCAGGTTCCTGGATCGTCTTGAATTGCCGCCGGAGCAAAAGAATCTGATTCTTGGCGGCAATGCGGCACAACTGCTGAAGATCTGACGCGCATCGCCTTCCACTGCCATGGAGGGCGCACGCCTGATCCGGCGGTCCGGCGTTCCGGCGCTTCCGTAGAAATCCTCCCAACCCCTGCTCCCCCCTATACGCGCGGATGAACGGCGTGAATGCATTGATGAGTGCGGCACCAGTATGTAGGGATGGCGCGATCTCGTTGCTGATCGTATTGTCTTCACATCAGGCAAGACGTGTTGCCCAGTTCAACCGGATCCAGAGGTTAAGGAGTTAAGCGGCTATGGACAAGATTTTCAGCATGCGCGTGTTCTCGCGGGTCGCGGAGACCGGCAGGCCTTCCCGGCCGTCTCTGTCGATCTGAAACTGCTGCCACGCATGGCGAATCTGGTCGAGGACGAGTTCGATGTGTCGATCGTGTCCGCGTCGGCGCTGCCGGACTCTCGCAATGTGAGCAAGCTCATAGGACGCTGCGAGCGCACGCTGGTCGCGGCTCCGGACTATCTCGCACGGCATCCCATTGCCACGGTGAACGACCTGCCTCAGCACACGCTCATGCACACCAGTTCGAGCTTCGATCCGCCCTCCGGATGGCTTGCTGAGATTGCCGGACATGCCACTGCCAGCGCGGAGCTAGCCGGGCAATTCGTGGTCAACAACATGCAGGCGCTCAGAGTCGCGCTGCTTGCGGGCGCCGGGGTCGGCGCGGTACCCACTTATTCGGTGGTGGAGGATATTAAAGAGGGAAAACTCGTTCAGCTATTTCCCGAGTACCCGCTGCAAACAATCAACGTTTTTGTCATATATCCTTCCCGTCGATTCGTCGACGCGAAGATAAAGACGTTCGTTGAATTCCTGACCGTGTCGTTAAAGGAAAAACTCGATCTGCGGATTGAGAATCTGGCGGCCGTCGATGCATCTGATCACTCATCCGAGCAACCCCAAGCAGAGCTGCAAGCCTGATCCTCGCCGCCATCGAAAGCAAGTTGAAGGAAATAAATCATCTGATCGCCGACCCGCCGAACCTGAACGAAAATTAATAAATGACGCCGACATTTCCGAGATAATCGCGCTGCAATGCTGATTATCACCCTCTCCAGCTTTTGGCAAAGCGAACTGGCGCGACTGTAGCGCGACGAACGGAGGTGACGGATCATGTTTAACGGTGCGGAAACGGCCACCGCCACGGTAGCGCGGCAGAAGGACTCGCTGGGTTGTCTTTCGAATCAGTTGCACAAGGACCTGGAACTCAACACGGGTGAATTCACGTTTTATCGCAAATGCAGGCGCCACGAGAAGACCAGTGAAGTTGCAACCCCGGCTTCGGATCGCGGCTTCCTGATCGGCGTTTCGCTGGCGGCGGGCCATCGCAGGCGGATTTTTTCAGGGAACCGGTCTGCGTCGCAGGACTTCGAAAAAGATTCGGTCTACATACGTAATTTCGAAGAAGACTACCGGGCCGACTTGCATGGCGTTTTCGATTTCGTGCTAGTGGAGCTGTCGCGCGCTTTTATCGCCAACGCCTGCTATGAGCGAAACGGCGCGTCCATCGAGGGCTTCTCGTCGCCGGCGGGCCGCAAGGACCCGATCTTCGGCCACCTCGCGCAAGTATTGGCGCTGACACTGGATAGCCAGAGCGAGGCAAGCCCACTCTTCGTCGAGCAACTGGGCGTGACGATCGGAACCCATCTGCTCGACCAGTATCGCAATGCGCCGGCCCCGTCAAACAGGAAAAGCCCGCGGCTCTCGAGTCTGCACGAAGCGCGCGCCAAAGACATGCTGCTTGCGAAGACGCAGGGCAACGTTTCGCTGGGTGAGATCGCGAGCGCCTGCAACCTGTCGCGCAGCTACTTCATCCGGGCGTTTCGCGAAACCACGCATCGCACACCGCATCAATGGCTGCTAGAGCAACGCATCGATCGCGCGCGCGAGTTGCTCAGGCATTCCGACTCGTCCCTGTCGGACATCGCCATCGCATGCGGTTTCTCCGATCAAAGCCACTTCACGCGAACCTTCTCGCAACTGGTCGGCACGCCGCCGGGCACGTGGCGCAGACAGACCGGAATCTGAACAGGCCATCGGCTCTTCGCGGCTTGATCGGAAGGTAGCTCGACCGGGCGAGGGTCACCCCGGCTGCGCCCATAGACTTTCCTACAAAGCATCGCACTTACATGCAAGACACATAAATCATGGCGCGGTACTTTCGAGCATGCCAAGCTCCGGCGCCCGCGACCGCCTCCCCCGCGCCGCCGGCACGCAAGATCTTTTCCGTGACTCGCTCACTGCTCCTGAACCTGAAAAAGTCATGATCGAATTAGGCCGCTTTCAGATCGATCTCGAGATGCGCATGCTGCAGCTGAACGGCGAAACCGTTCAGCTCGGGTCCCGCGCTTTCGACATCCTTGCCGCCGTGGCTTCCGCCGATGGTCGTCTCGTCACGAAAGACGAGTTGATGAATATCGTCTGGCCGGACACCATCGTCGAAGAAAACAACATTCAGGTCCATCTGTCCGCACTGCGCAAAGTACTCGGTCAGGACCGGGATCTGATTCTCACCGTGCCCGGGCGCGGGTATCAGCTTCGCCAGCGCCGGAGAAACGCCCTGTCCGACGAAGCCGGCGTACGGGCATCCGGCATACGGGCATCCGGCTCGCAGGCGTTGCGTGCTAGCCGTCTGCCGCCGCCTAAATCCCGCCTGCTGGGGCGCGACCTCGCGGTCAGGCAAATCCGTGCGCTGCTGGAACAGACACCTGTGTTGACGCTGGTGGGCGCCGGCGGCATTGGCAAAACGACCGTCGCTGTCGAAGCAGCACACCATAGCTCGGCGGACTTTGAGGAGCCCGTCTGTTTTGTCGAACTGGCCCAGTTGACCA
This sequence comes from Paraburkholderia madseniana, assembly GCF_009690905.1. GTDB lineage: Bacteria > Pseudomonadota > Gammaproteobacteria > Burkholderiales > Burkholderiaceae > Paraburkholderia > Paraburkholderia madseniana. Next base: position 79,286 of record NZ_VOSW01000003.1, on the reverse strand, counting down.
CCGAGGAGGCCGTGCTCCGCGCCATCGTGGAGCGCTGCGGGCTGTCCGTGCCCGATCCGCGAGTCGATGTCGAGCAGGTGGTGGCGGCTCTGGCCCGGCAGCGCAGACTGCTTGTACTCGATAACGCGGAGCATGTGATCGGCATCATGGCGCACATCGTCGAAGCACTGGTTGCCGGCAACGATGCGCTCCGGGTGCTCGTCACGAGCAGAGAACCGCTGCGCATCATGCCCGAGACGGTGTTTCGGGTTGAACCACTGGATGTGCCGCCGCCTCACTCCACCGATGCGGACATCCTGCGGTGTTCGGCGGTAAATCTGTTTCTGCGGCACGCCAATTCATTGCAAGGGAAAGTGGGCAGCGACAGCACGGAACTCCAGCTCGTCGGCGAGATTTGCCGTCGGCTTGACGGCATTCCGCTGGCGATCGAGCTCGCGGCGGCGCGCGTCGTCGCGCTCGGCGTGGAAGGCGTGCATCGCCGGCTGGACGATCGCATGGCGATTCTGGCGGGCGGCTACCGGACCGCGCTGCCGCGCCATCAGACCCTGCGGGCAACGTTCGACTGGAGCTTCGCGATACTCGATCAGAACGCCCGGTCGCTGTTCCGGCGTCTCGCGGTATTCGGCGACGCCTTTACGTTCGAGGCGATGTGCGCGGTCGTGTGCGATGAGGCGTACACGGTGGCGAACGCGATCGGCAGCATTGGCGAGCTGGTCGCAAAATCGCTTGTCGGCGTTGAATTCGAAGGTCCAGTGGCGAGGTACCGCCTGTCCGAATCGACCCGTGCGTATGCGATGGCGAAGCTCCAGGCGGAGGGCGAGCAGGACGACATCGCCGCGCGACATGCGCGCTATCTTCCTGCTACGCGGCAGTCGGCAGCGTGAAAACAAAAATCGTCCCGCGGGGGTAGCCGGGACCGGCGGTCAGCGTCCCGCCATGCGCTTCAATGATGGATTTGCAGATGGCAAGTCCCATGCCCATGCCGGTTTTCTTTGTCGTAAAGAAGGCGTCGAAAATACGCGCCCCGATCTCCTCGCTGATCCCGCTGCCATTGTCCTGCACGGACACGACCACCGATCCCCGATCGCCGACGCGGGATGTGATGCTCAGCAAGCGCTGCTTCGCGTCGAGATGACTCATCGCATCCGCGGCGTTCATGACGAGATTGAACAGAACCTGCTGCAATTGCACCCGGTCGGCCATCACTGAGCGGCCAGCCGCCAGATCGAGGCGCACGGCGAGACTGCGCTGCTCGACTTCCGCGGCCGCGAGTTCGAACACTTCACGAACCACACCGTCGACCAGGGTGGGAACGAAGCTCGGCTTCGCTTCCTTCGCCAGAGACTGCAACGCCCGGATGATGTCGCCGGCTCGTTTGCCGTCTTTCACGATATCGCGCAAGCCTCCTAGCGCTTCCGGAATGTCCGGTACGGGACGGTTGAGCCAGCGTACCCCCGCGCTCGCATTCGACACGATCGACGCCAGCGGCTGATTGATTTCGTGTGCGATGGAAGCAGCCAGCTCGCCCATCGTGGTCGCCCGCGACGCTTTCGCCAGCTCGATCTTGGCGTTCTGCAACGCCAGTTCGGTCGTGTGCCGATCCGTGAAATCCGTGACGACGCCAACAAAGTTGCTGACACCCGACGGCTCGCCAAGCACCTCGAGATATTTGACGGCGCCGTCTGGCGTCACGATCCGATACTTCTGCCGGAACGGCGTGCGGTTGTGCGCGGCTCGCGTGACAGCCTCCTGGTAGAGGCCGACGTCTTCCGGATGAATCCGTTCGAGGACCGCCTGGGTGCTCGGGCTCCCCGCCTCGATCGGCAGGCCGAACACGTTATAAAGCTCTTTCGACCAGTAGCGCTCGCCCGTCAACGTGTTCCAGATATAGCTTCCCGAACGACTGATCCGTTGCCCAAGAGCGAGCGCCTCCTCACTCATGCGCAACGCCATTTCCGTTTCCTGGCGCCGCTTGTTTTCCTCCACGAGTTCGGCGTACAGACGGGCTGTTTCAAGTGAAATAGCGGCTTGCGAGGCCAGCATTTCCAGGACCGACGTGCGGCTCGCCGTGAACACGCCCGCGGTCAGGTTGTTCTCCAGATAGAGCACGCCAACGACGTTACCCTGTTTGACCAGCGGCAAACAGCACACGGAACGAACGGAACGGTTCGACAAGGAAACGTCGAATGAGAACCGCGGATCGCCTTGCGCGTCTTCCACAACGACCGGCTTGCGGGTGCGCAATGCCGTGTGCAACACCGAAGCCGGCACCTCCTCACGCGTCAACGTGTATTCACCCAGCTTCACCTGAACGCCACCTGGCTCGTCCCGCCCAATCGCCTCGACGACCGGCACGTTACCCTTCAACAGGATCAGCATCCCGCTTTGCGCACCGGCGTGAACGATGGCGAGCGAGACGAGTGTGTGGATGAGCTTGTCCAGTACGATTTCCTCGGACAGCGCCTGCGACGACTTCAATGCGGACACGAGGTCGAACTGCTGCTGCGCATCGGGGATTTCGACCGAAGGCCGCGATGTCACCAGCCGTTCGAGCGAAAGCTCGGCAGGAGGCTGGGCGCGTTCGAGCTGCCTGACTTTGGCCAGCGCGCCCCAACGCGTATAACTATCGATCGCGCGACGGCTGTGATGGCGTGCCGCGCTGAACAGACCGTTCGCCTCGGAGCATCCCGACGCGAGTTCGTGAGCCAGCGCGTTGCCGTGGTTGAAGCCGTTTTCCGAGGCCGCCTCGGCAGCCTGCTCGTACAACGACAGCGCCACGAGCGGCGAGCCGCCGAGCCGCGCCACTTCAGCCTCGACTAACAGGAGCTTGTCCCTGAACGTGGACGGATTGAGCTGAGCCCAATTGCGCAGCTTCGCCAGATGCGGCTCGATTGCAGCCACTGCGGCGCCCGCTTCCTCGCCACCGGACAGCTTCGCTAGAGTCAGCGCCGTGTAGAAGTGATAGTCCAGCAGATGAATGTGCGCGGGGGTCGCCCACTTCAGTTCGCCGGCTTCGGTGAGGCAATACCGCGCGTTCTGATAGTCGCCGTGAAAATAACAGGAGACACCCTTCAGCAGCCAGATCCAGAAGCGCAGCGTCGCCATCTGGGTATTGAGCACGCCGGCATCGAAGCTCATTTTGCCGTCCACCACGACGCCGAAATTGCCCGGCAGCCCAGGACCGCCCGTCAAACTGTGGACGAAGCGCTTCTGCAGTTCGAGGATCCCTTCAACGTCCTTGAAACGCACACGTCTTGCGAATGACAGCCCAAGGTCGATTTCCTTGTCGACCTGCTCCAGTGGCGCCCCAAGAATCAGCAGGTCCGACACGATGTGATTGCACGCGTAGCAGCTCATCGTCAGATCGCCGCTCGGGCCAGCCGACTCGAATGCGGCGCGTGCGCATTCCAGCACATACGAAAGGGGTTGGGTCCAGACCGCGACCTGATCGAGCGCAACCAGCGTGCTGGTGGCCACCGCGTGATAGCCGCGCTCCTCAACCAGCGTTCTTGCCAGGCGGGAGAATTCGAACCCTTGTGCGTACTCGCCGAAAAATTCCGCGACGTACACACCGAACCACGCGAGGCAATGCGCCGAGGCCGCGGTGATACCGTGGTCAATGGTCAGCTGCACCATATGGCACAGGTTGAGAAAGCCAAGCCTTTCGTTCACGAACGATGAGGGCGCGTAGATACTCACCAGCAGATTCAATTCTGATTCGATTGCCGCGTTGCGCAAAGGCGGCAGATCGGCGATCGAGGCGAGGGTTCGCCCTCCAAGCGATTGATTGAGCCGGCGGTAAGCCGCCTCGACATCCGCGGCTTCCGGATAACGCGGCAGATACGTACCGAACAGCTTGATCCCTTCGAGGGCGGTATCGACAGCCGCTTCATAGTCCGACAGATGCTGCTGCATGTCGGCTTTCAGCTTGTACACCGACGCGCGCGCAATGACCGACAGGTTCTGGTCCAGCAGTTTTTCGATCTGGGTGCCGGCGGCCTCGAAATTCGCATCCAGAATGTGGCATTGCACCCGCAGAATACCGATCTCGTAGCCGAGCGATTGCGAATAGTCTTCTCCACTGGCGTCGAGCAGTGTCTGCCCGACGTCCAGGTAGTTCAGCGCGGACTGGATAGCAATCGCTTCTTTGGCGTGACGGGCGGCCTGCAGACAGATTCTGCTGAAGACCGTCGTCTCGTGCGCGTCCAGTTCGCACAATGCCCCGGCTGCCTGAGCGCGTTCGATATGGTGAGCAATGTCGAACGCCGGCCTCTGCAAGTCGCCGATGTCGAAATCTTCCAGCAGGATGCGCGCGATCCTGGCATGTTCGGCACCGCGCTCCTCCTCGACAATCAGCGCGTATGCTGCCTCCTGGACCCGGTCGTGCGCAAAGGCGAATCCCGTCCGGTCCGACACCGTCAGACCCGCCTCTACCGCGGGATGCAGGCGGCGCTCCAATTCCACGCCGCCGTCAGGATCGATCCGCGCCAGGGTCGCCCTGTCGAGGCGCCGCCCCATTGACGCCAGCAGCCTGAGGACGGTCTGCGCCTCTGCGGGCAGCCTCGTCAAACGCGCAACCATCAGGTCAACGACGTTATCGGAGGACTCGTATTCGCCAATCCGATCGATATCCCATGTCCAGCGGCCGGCCATGCCGTCGTAACAGATCAACTGGTTGTCGGCCAGAGCGAGCAGCAGTTGTTTAATGAAAAAAGGATTGCCGCCCGTCTTCTCCTGAACGACCGCCGCCAACGGATAAACGTGCGCGGAGCCGCAATGCAGCGCGTCTGCCAGCAAGGCCGCGACATTCGCGGTATCGAGCGGCGTCACGTCGATCGTGGAGATGCGTGCGCTTGCACTCGGCAACGAATTCAGGAAAGCCTTGAACCTGGGCGACCGATCGACTTCATTGACGCGATATGCGCAGATCAGCAGCACATGCCGGTCCTCGACCGTCGTCAGGAAACTGGCGATGAAATTCAAGGTTGCATCGTCGAACCAGTGAACGTCGTCGAAAAAAAGGATCAGCGGGTGCGCCTCGGTCGCGAAGACGGACAGCAGCCGGGTGATCAGCGCCTGGAAACGGAGCTGCGCTTCCACGGGCGGCAAGTCCGGCACCTCCGGCTGCACGCCAAGCACCAGTTCCAGTTCGGGGATGTAACTGACGAGAAGTTTGCCTTGCGTGCCGACAGCTTCGCGCAGCACGTCCCGCCAGTTGTCCAGCTCGCCATCGCTCTCGCCCAGAATACGCTGGAACAGCGAGCGTATCGCCTGCATCAGCGGCGCGTACGGCGCGTTCTGGCCGTACTGCTCGAACTTTCCCGAGGCGAACAGCGTGGCTGTCTGCGCGGTCGCGCGGTGCACGCTGCGCACGAGTTCGGATTTGCCCGCACCCGAGTATCCGGACACGAAAATCAGTTCCGCCATCGCCTGCCGCGCGTTGCGCCCGAACGCATCGAGCAGCGTATTGTATTCATACGCGCGGCCAAACAGACGATGCGTGACGGCGAGGTTTCTGACGTTGTCCTCCGCGGCGGGTTCGAACGGAACGATATGCTGCATCTCGTTCCAGTCAGCGAGACAACGGCGCAAATCGGCCTCGAGACTCGAGGCGCTTTGATAGCGTTCCGCGGGGTTTTTGGCCAGCAGTTTCAGGACGATCGAGCCCAGCACAGCGGGAAAGGATCGACGGTGTTGCCGCGGGTTGGCGGGCTGACGCGCCACGTGGTTATAGACCCATTCGACCGCATCCGCCGCCTCGAAGGGCAATTGCCCGGTGAGCAGCTCATATAACGTTACGCCGAGCGAGTACAGATCGCTTCGCTCGTCGGCATGCCCTTCCGCCCGCCGGGCCTGCTCCGGCGACATATAGGCCAGCGTGCCGTACAAGGTGTCTGGTGATTCGGTCAGCGGATCGCCGACAAGGCTGAAAGCGTCGCGAAAACCCAACAACCGGATCGTGCCATCACTGCATTCCAGCAGATTGGACGGCTTGAGGTCGCGATGCAGGACACCGCGTGCGTGCGCGAGACGCAGCGCGCGCGCGGCGCCGACCGCAATGCGCAGGAAACGGCCGACCGCAATCAGCCCGTTGGCGGGTGGCAGAACCAGCGTGCCGCCGTTGTCTTCGTACACCAACACCGGCCCCCGCGACAGCCGCACGAGTGCGACCGGCCGCACGGCCCATGTCGACTCGAGCTTGTCGGCCGGTGCGAATTCCTGCTGCAAGCGCCGCGATACCGCGTCCGAGGGCAGATCGGTCGGCACCGCGATCAGCCACGACCGCGCGCCTTCCTGCCACCTCGCGCGATAACGCACGATGTTTCCGTCGACCATTAGTGCCTCGAGCGCAAGCCGGTCAAACCACGCCTGGTCAAAATGCACGCTTACACCAGAGTCCGGCGACGATCCACGAACGCCCTCGACGATTGCCGCTGTACTCAATTCTTCTCTCCCGTCCATCCGATCGCCAGCAGTATCCCATCCAGCAGCGCCTTCCGGCGAGAAGGACGTCCCTACGCGGCGGCGGCCGTCAACTGGCTCAGGTACGCATGGATCTGACTGACCACGGCCGCGCCGTCGCCTACGGCCGCGGCCACCCGTTTCGCTGACTCCGAACGGACGTCGCCGACTGCAAACATGCCCGGTATGCTGGTTTCGAGCGGATACCGCTTGCCTGCTTCAGACAGCCCATGCTCACTGCGGGCGAAACCCGTGACGACAAACCCTCTGTTGTCGAGTTCCACGCCGCTCGATTCGAGCCAATCGGTTTCCGGGTCCGCGCCGACAAAGAGAAACAGATGACGCGTCTCGATCACTTCGTCCGCATCCTCGTCTTCACGCCGGATATGAAGGTGAGTGAGTCCGGCTTCGTCGCCATCGAGCGAACGCAGCGTGCAGTGCGTGCACAGTGTGACGTTAGGCAAGGAGCCGATCCGGTCGATCAGGTATTTCGACATGCTGGCCTCGAGGTCCTTGCCACGAATCAGCACGCGAACGCTACGCGCGAAATTGGCGAGAAACACGATCGCCTGGCCGGCGGAGTTGCCCGCGCCTATCAACACGATGTCTTGCCCTTTCACCAGCTTGGCTTCGATTGTCGACGCCCAGTAGTACGTGCCGCGTCCGTCGAAACGATCAAAGCCGTTCACCGTCGGCTTCCGATAGGCGGCGCCGCTCGCGACCACGACCGTGCGGGCGCTGATGCGCTGCCCGTCGAGCAGCGAGAGCAGAAAGACGCCTTCATGGCGGCTCACATCTGTGACCTTGCCCGGGATCGCCAGATGCGCGCCGAACTTCAGCGCCTGCTGGAACGCCCGCGCGGCCAGTGCCTGGCCCGAAATACCGGTGGGAAAACCCAGATAGTTCTCGATCCGCGAGCTGGCGCCAGCCTGGCCGCCAGGCGCGCGCTGATCGAATACGGCAACTGACAAGCCTTCCGTGGCGGCATACACGGACGCCGCCAGTCCGGCAGGCCCGGCACCGACGATCGCGACGTCATAGACGTGCGATTGCTCGAAGGTCGGCACGAGTCCAAGGCACGATGCGAGCTGGACTTCGTCGGGCGCGCGCAGCACGTTGCCGTTCGGGCAGAAGACGAGCGGAAAGTCGTCGGGGCCGGTAGTCATGCCGCCCAGCAGCGTGATCGCCTCGGGATCGCTACGCGCGTCGATCACCATCGCAGGGTACGCATTGCGACGCAGAAAACTTTGCAGCCCCATCAGCTTCGAGCAATCGCCATCACCCACGATGATCGGCCCGAGCCCCTGCTCGATCAGTCCGAGCCGCCGCAGGATCAGGGCGCGCATGATGTGTTCGCCAAGTTGTGCATCGGCCACGATCAACGCGCGCAACCTCTCCGGCTCGATCACGAGCGTCTCGACATCGGTCAGTGCGACGCCGTCGATCAATGCCGGTTTGCCGGAGAGCTGCGCCATCTCGGCCATGAAGTGTCCGTCTTCATGTTCCGTCACGAGCGTCGAGCGGCCGAAACTGTCACGCGAATAGATTCTCACGCGCCCACGCAGCAACACGAACAGGCCGAGTGCAACGTGCCCCGTTTCGAAGATCAGTGCGCCGGCCTTGAACGACATCGGCCGGGCGAAACGCCGCAAACTTTGAATCTCTGCGGCTGACAGGCGGGGAAACATCTGGTGCCGACGGTACTCCAGCGAGGAGTTCGGTGTATCGAGTTCCGACAGTGTCGTCGCGTCGGCGGATAAATCGGGAGTGCTCATAACATGACCTCATCTGGCACGGTTGGCAAATAGCGCTTCTACCAGCCGAATTTGAGTTCCGCGCCTACGTAGTCGGAATTGCGGGCGCCCAGTTCGCGCAGCGACGGTCCGACCTGAAAATGCACGGCCTCGAGCGCCGCGGCGAGATTCGCGGCGACGGCCCAGTCAGCGCGAACCTGCGTATAGAACCCCGTCCAGCTACTGCCGTGTCCCGCCGTGCCCGGCACGACTGCCGAGCCTTGCTGGTAGACCGCGTCAGCGGTGGTCTCGCGCCATTGCAACCCCACGCCGGCCAGCAGTGTCAGCTTGCTGTTCGGTTTAAGGACGAGCGACGGCTTGACGTGAACCAGGTTCGAGTAGCCGGTATAGCCGGCCAGCGAGAAGTAGTAACCGTTCGGGAACAGCGGATTGAACGTACCGAGGCGGCCGTCCCCGGGATGGCTGTCGCCCGATGCGGCGTCGACCTGGATGCCGACCCGGGGTGTCCATGGCACGGCCGTCAGCGTGTAGCCGGCGAGCGAGCCCACCGCCCACGCGCCGATCGTCTTGCTGCCGACATGCCCCGACTGATACATCCCTTCGACGTCCCAGTCGATATGGTTGACGTTGCCGGAATAGCGCGCATCGAATACGTCGCGATGTTCGTCGCCCACAGCGTCGAGAAAGTGCGCGTTGCTGCGGTTGTAGCGGGAATAGTACGCGGACAGGTCGCCCGGTCCGACGTTTTTGTGCTCCACGCGCACGCCGCTGAATGTCAGATCGCGATTCGAGACATCGTCGAAATCCGAATTGTCGCGATACTGAACCGGCTGCGTCGCGTAGGCGATCCAGCGCCACGGACCGGTTTCATAGTCGGCCCAGAGCGCGTCGAATGCCTGACGCACGTTCGGGCCGTCGCGAACCGAGACGAAACGCTGCAAGTCGAACGCCATTTCCTGCCGGCCGACGCGAAACTTGAAGGTGCCGGGCCCAAGCGGTTCGGTAATCGCGACAAACGCCTGGCGCAAATCCAGCGGATTCTTGTCGACCGGCGTGACGTTATCCTTGCCGTAGGGGCGCGCGTCTTCGAACTGTGTGAAGATCTGCACGTGGGGGCCGAGGTGGACATCCGCATGAACGTCCAGACGTTGCAGCAAATACGTGTCGTCATGCCCCGAGCCGAGACCGAACAGCGGCGCGTCGTTCATCTCCAGGCGCTCCCGAAGCACCACGCCGAGCGAGATGTACGCGTCGGGATTGCCGAACAGCGGAATGTACTTCAGCGAATCGAACGGCCGTCTCGGCACACAAGGATTCGCCAATACCCCCCAGTTTTCCTGCCAGCGGTTGAACATGATTGCCGGCCGCGCACACGACGCACTCGCGGGAGCAGCAGTCACGGCGGGATTGGTCGTGGCGGTATCGTCAGCCCCGCCGAGCGCGGTGTCCGCCGCTGAAGCCGGCAGCGCGGCCGCAAGACCCGTGCTGATCAGCAAGGCACGGGCCGCGCGCAATGCGAAAACACGCGGCGCGCGCCTGCGCGCCTTCAGTGCTCTCAACGGCTTCGTGACGTTTGCTTCACTTGCCATCGTGAACTTCAGCAATGTACCGGCCCGGGAACTCGAGCATCGCGGTCGTACCCGTTGCGCTGTGGTACGGCGGGTAAAGCACCTTCGCGCCGGCCGCTTGGGCGCGCTCGATCGTCTGGGCGACATCGTCCACGGTATAACCGGTCGTTTCGGTCCCGAACGGGACCGGCAGCTTGCCGTCCGTGACGAATACGACCATATGGCCGAATCCCGAGCTGATTCGAATCACACGGATCGTCTCACCCGGCCGGCCGATCACCCCGGCGTCCGCACGCGGGTTGTCCGACACCACCTTGCCATGCGAGAAGTGCAGCCACCGGCGAACGAAGTTGTCCGCTTCATAGCGCGACACGTACACACGGTTGTCCGGCACGCTCTGCAACGGCGCATAGTTCGGCGCCTTGGTGTGCCAATAGAGCTGCATCGTGACGCCGCCCGGCCATTGAATGATCGCGTCCTTGCCGATTGGATCGTCGAACGTATCGACGACGACGTCGGCACCGGCCGAACGCGCGGCTTTCACCGCCTTATCGATATCGGTGACCAGATATCCGGTTCGTTCATTGCCGAACGGATACGGAATCGCCGTTTCGAAGCCGAACACCGAGAGCATGCCGACCGGCGTTTGCACATACTGCGACGCGGTCTTGCTCGGCGTGGGCGTTACCGTGAAAACCGCACGTGGGGATGCCTTGCCGCCGAATGTCGCGAGAAAGCTATTGACGAACGCGTCGAGATCGGCCGAAGCCACGTACACGTGAGTCGTGTCGTACTGCGCGCCGACCGATACGTCGGGCTGTCTCGCGGCGACTGCGGCTTTTCCGTTCGATACCTCCGGCGGCCCGGCATCGGCAAACGCGGATACGGATGCAACCGATGTCAATCCAATCAGTATCGCCGCGCAGAGAGACGCGAGTGAACGGGGCTGATGAAACGACTTGAACATAGTGTTATCCAAAGGTGTTAGCAATGTTTGAATGGTCTGTGCCTGTCACGTCAGCCGCCCTGCTTCGTCGCGCCCGGCGCCACCGTCTTTTTCGCGTCGGCGTCCTTCACCGGCCCAGTAACCTGAACCGCCGTCGTCTGCACAAAGAACTGCGCTTTGACAACCGGGATGGCGTGCTCGCCAAACACAATGCCGAGCAGCCCGGCCAGCGCAATCAGCGGCGGTGCCGGAGACTGCACCTTGAGTAGCCAATAGAGCAACCCGATGCCGAAGCCGACTCCCAGAGAAATGATGTAGCCCATGCTATTCGTCCTTTTCGGAAACACCCTTCAATTCAACCAGTCCGATCCCAGCACCAGCCCGCAGAAATTCAAGCGGCGATAGTTCGGATCCCACCGGTCCAGTACATCGGCATTCACCGTTCCGAATGTCGTCTCCGGACGATGCTCCATGCCACGCGCATAGGCTTCGATGATCTTCTTCTTGAAACCTGATTCGCGCGGATAGGCCTGCACGATTTCATCGCGCTGTTGTACGGTGAATTCGTCGTGGCCGGCGCCCCGAACATCCATTTGCACACCGGCGCTGACGAGCGCAACCAGCGGCGACATATGTTCCGGAATGCCCGGTGTCGTGTGCAATGCGATCGCCGCCCATACTTCGTCGATCAGACAGTCGACAACGACGTGCTGCCGCAGAAAATCGCGCGCGGCGTTCGCGCCGTCCACCTCGAACCGGTAGGGCGAACGCTGATACTTCACATTCAGACCGACGTTGTGAAACATCGCAGCGACATAAAGCAGTTCCGCATCGAACGTCAGGTTCTCGCGATATCCTGTCAGCGCACCGAACAGAAATGCTCTTAGCGAGTGATGAAACATCAACTCCGACTCTGTACCCCGGATCTGATCGGTCGCCGCCTGAGCCATTACGCCATCGGGAATCTCAATGCCGGCAATGGTCTTCTTCATCTCAACTCCTCCGTGTCGCCTTTGCCCCTGGTGTGCCTCTATACGCATGCCAGACCGGTACCACAGCCAGGCGACGTTCAGGACGGTCGACGTCCAGGGAGCGCCAGTGCATTGCAGCGTATCGAATTAAATTCATAAAGACTTTGGCAAATCCTTAAAAACACTTAATCGGCGCAGTACGCCTGCGAATCCACTCAAAGCGACAGTTCATGAATGCGCCGCACGCCGTCACGAATCCATTGCAGAAAGCCGCCCGGGCTCTGCTCCGCACTACCCGGCGATGCAAGGACCATTTCCTCGGTTGCATGGTGTTCCGACAACAACCGGCACATTTCCTTCACCACCTCCGGGCGCTGCGCGAGGACCGGCGTCAACGCGCTTTTGTCCAGCCGGAACACGGTGGCGCGGGTCAGCGCACGCACGACAACAGCGGTCCGGACGCCAGCGAGAACGCCGGACTGGCCGATCGAATCACCCGGCGCGAGCCTTCGCAGTTCAACCTCGCCGCCGTCCTTCGGCACGATCACTTTCGCAACGCCCTGCGCCAGAATATGGAGTTCATGGCCGTCCACATCCGCCGCGGCATAGATGATGTCGTCGGCATCGAACTCATGTTTCGTCAATTGCGCTGCCAGATGCGATATCTCGTCACCTTCCAGCGTCTGGAAGATCAACACGTTGCCCAGCAAGCGATGTTTCTCGTCCGCTGCGTCGAGAATGGGCTCGGGGACCGACAGCGGCCGCAATACGACGCCGCGCGAGAGCAGATGTCGATGCGCGAGATCGAACAGCTCATTGCGCACGCCGATCTTTTTGCTCAAGGCGTCGACGTAGCAGACAATCTCGTACTCGATCGCATCGTTCGTGGCGCGGCGCACGCTGACAAGCGGTTTGGGATCGATCAGCACGTCCCCGGAACTGGCGGCAGCATTGGCGAGCGCCTCCAGCACGAGCGCGGGCCGGATCGACGGCTTGACCGGCAGCACGATGCTGATGCCGTGCGTATGCGACGGTTCATTGGCGTTGACGATATTGGTGCGTGCGGCCACGCTGTTCGGGATCACGACGATATTGCCCTGACCGTTCAGCAGGCTCGTCGCACGCCAGTTGCTTTCGACCACTTTGCCTTCCACGTCGCCGATCGTCACCCAATCGCCAATCTGAAACGGCTCCGTTGCGTTCAGGACGACGCCTGAAAACACATCGTTGAGCGTGCTCTGGATCGCGAGGCCGAGCACGACCGCGAGCGCGCCGGACGTGGCGAGCAGCCCTTTTACCGGTAGTTGCAGCACGAACGCGATCGCCCCCACCGCGGCGGCCATGAACACCAGCGCACCGAGCACGTCCTGAAACAGGCGCTCCCTGTGCCACGTCTCGGGCAACACCACGCGATCGAGCACGATGATCACGAGGCGAGCACCTTGCAGCCACCACACCACCTCCAGCACCTGCGCAAGCAGATGGCGCAGCGGTTCGTCCGGCCAGGGCGCCGCGCGTAGCGGATTCATCCCCGAACGGAACAGCACGTAGGTCGACAGCCCGAACATGAGCGCACGCAAGGCGAGGCGCCCCCGGTCGCTCTTACGGTCCATGAAGCGCCAGGCGAGGAAATCGAGGACCAGAATGCCCAGGCCAAACAACACACCGTCGATCAGGGTCGGCATCGTGGTCCTCGCTCGCGTGGTGGCACGAACCCGTGGCGATCAGAATGCGAAACAGCTACATCCCAAGGCGCCCCAGAAACCGTTCGAGTCGCTGACCGGCACGTTTTTACGCCACGCCCAGCCGTGGGCGTGGGCATGCACGCCGCACAGATTCACGCAGCCATCCACACAAGCCACCGCTGTCGGCTTGTAACGGCTGTAGCCGCCGAATTCCGCCACAGGCGACCACGACGGACTGACCGGAAGATCGGGCGGTCCGAGCGGCGCGAATTCATCGTCGGCGTACACGACCTTGCCACCCACCACCGTCATCGCCGAGGTCAGGAACTTGATGCGGCTTTCGTCGACAGTGAAGTAGTCTTCGCTAAGTACCGCGAAGTCCGCGAACTGACCGGGCACAAGCGCGCCTTTGCGGTCGTCCTCGCTCGAGAACCAGGCACTGCCTACCGTGTAGCGGCGCAACGCTTCCATCCGGTCCAGACGGTTCTCGCTGGAATACATGGCCGTGCCGCCGACCGTTTTACCCGACACCATCCAGTAAAGCGATACGAACGGGTTGAAGCTCGCGACGCGCGTGGCGTCCGTACCCGCACCAACGGGCAATCCGGCATCGAGCATATGGCGAATCGGCGGGGTGCGCTTGACGGCTTCTTCACCATATCGCTGGATGAAGTACTCGCCTTGAAAGGCCATCCGATGCTGAATCGCGATGCCGCCGCCGAGTGCTCGCACCCGCTCGATGTTCTTCTGCGTGATGGTCTCGCAATGGTCGAAGAACCAGCGCAGCCCGTTGAACGGGATCTCGGCGTTCACCCGCTCGAATACATTCAGGAAGCGCTCGATCGATTCGTTGTACGTGGCGTGAAGGCGGAACGGCCAGCGGTTCGCCACCAGCAGTTTGACGACCGCTTCCAGTTCGTCTTCCAGCGTATCCGGCAGATCCGGGCGTGGCTCGAGAAAATCTTCGAAGTCCGCTGCCGAGAACACCAGCATTTCACCGGCGCCATTGACGCGCAGGAAATCGTCGCCGTCGCCGGGTTTGGTCATCTTCACCCACTTCGCGAAATCTTCGATTTCCTTCTTGGCATTCTGCGTGAAGAGGTTGTATGCGATCCGCACACTCAGTTCGTTGCGCTTCGCGAGATCCATGATGACCGCGTAGTCATCCGGATAGGCCTGGTAGCCGCCACCCGCGTCGATCGCGCTCGTCACGCCGAGGCGATTCAGTTCGCGCATGAAATGCAGCGTGGAATTGCGCTGGTCTTCCGGAGCGAGCTTCGGCCCTTTGGCGAGCGTCGCGTACAGGAGGCCGGCGTTCGGCCGTGCGATCAGCATGCCGGTCGGGTTGCCGCGCTTATCGCGCTGGATCTCGCCGCCGGGGGGATTAGGTGTGTCTTTGGTGTAACCGACCGCGCGCAGCGCCGCTGCATTCAGGAGCGCGCTGTCGTACAGATGCAGAATAAATACCGGCGTGTCCGGCGCGATCGCATTGACTTCTTCGAGTGTCGGCCCGCGGCCCTCGGCGAACTGGAATTCATTCCAGCCGCCCACCACGCGCACCCATTGCGGTGCCGGCGTGCGCGCCACCTGCTTCTTCAGCATGTCGAGCGCGTCCGCGAGCGACGGCACGCCGTCCCACCGCAACTCCATGTTGAAGTTCAATCCGCCTCGAATGATGTGCAGGTGGGAATCGTTCAGACCGGGGATGACCGTGCGCCCCTTGAGGTCAACCTGCCGCGTCGCGTCGTTCACGTGACGCATCACGACATCACGAGACCCCGCAGCGATGATACGGCCGTTCGCGACGGCAAGCGCATCGGCGAATGAACGCTTGTCGTCCTGCGTAGCGATCTTGCCGTTAAAGAAGACAACTTCGGCCGGCGTCGGCACGGAAGTATTGGAAGTCATGGCGATCCTCATAGGGAGCGCTCCGCTTCTCACGCGCGGAGCTATTCATGGGAAGCGGGCGCTCGGCGACTGCTTACTTCTTTGCAGGCACAGGTGCCAGAACCTCGTGCGACCCCGCCGCGCGCTGGGGAGCCTTGTGCACCATGGTGTAGGCATAGTCAACGCCCATCCCGTACGCACCCGAATGCTCTTTGGCAATCGCCATGACGTCGTTGTAAGTCTCTTTGTGCGCCCAATCGCGTTGCCATTCGAGCAGCACCTGTTGCCAGGTCATCGGAACCACGCCGGCCTGGATCATGCGCTGCATCGCGTAGTCATGCGCGTCCTTCGACGTGCCGCCCGATGCGTCGGCGACCATATAGATTTCGTAGTCGCCTTCGGCCATGGCGCATAGCGCAAACGTGTTGTTGCAAACCTCGGTCCACAAACCTGCCACCACTACCTTTTTCCGGCCATTGGCAGCCAGCGAGTCACGAACCTTCTGGTCGTCCCACGAATTCATGGATGAACGTTCGAGCACTTTGTGGCCCGGAAACACGTCCAGCAGCTCGGGGTACGTGTATCCCGAGAAACTTTCGGATTCCACTGTCGTAATAGTGGTAGGAATGTTGAACACCCGCGCTGCCTTCGCGAGTCCTACTACGTTGTTCTTAAGTACCTGACGGTCAATGGACTGAACCCCAAAGGCCATTTGCGGCTGTTGGTCGATGAAGATGATCTGCGAATTTGCAGGCGTCAGAACTTCGAGTTTCGGATTTGCCATGGCTTTGTACGTCCTAAATAATTTGTGAACACGGGAAGACATGTCGCACTCGCTTCAAGTGCGAGAAAAACTGAAATCCATTCTATCGACGGCTTTCTAAAGAATCCTTCCCGAGAACCTTAATAGTTCTTAAAAAAGACTTTCAACAAGGGAAGCCCGGCTAATCCCGCCCCGGCCCTCGCCGCCGCCCGCTCAGAACATTTCACATTTTCTGCAGGACTTTATGTGCGCGGCATTCCTACACTTCAATCACCCGTAGTCGTGAACGCACGTTGCACCTATCGACACAATCAAATGGGTTCTCCATGAAAGAAGCACTTACCGCAGCAGCGCATCGCGCGGCGCCGTTCAGCCTTCGGGTGAGGTATGAAGCCGGGCTTCCAGAAACTGAAGAAGCGAGCGCACTTTGCTGGAGTGACGGCGATTGGGCAGATAGGCGGCATAGACGACTGCATCACCTTGATGAGGGCTCGCATCGAAAGTCTCGAGGAGGCGCATCAGGCGCCCCGCGCGAATCTCGGCGCCGACCAGCCATTCGGGCAGCAAGGCGACGCCGCGCCCCGCCATCACCGCCTCAAGCAGGAGGTCGAGACTGTTCGACAACAGATGGCCGCGCACCTCGACGCGCTGTTCGACGCTGTCCCGCCGGAAGGTCCAGACCTGGCGGGTGCGGTAGCCGCCGCCGTACGCGACACGAAGGCACTCGTGAGCTTCGAGCGCTTGCGGTGTCTGAGGCGTGCCGCTGCGCTCCAGGTAGTCGTGGCTTGCCACGACGTAGCGCAGATTGTTCGCCAGCCTTCTGACGATCACGTTGGCGTCACGATCGGGCAGCCCGATCCGGATCGCGACGTCGATCCGGTCGAGCGCGAGATCGACAAAGTGATCGGCCACGACGACGTCGAGAAACACGCGCGGATTCTCGGAAAGGAATGCCGCCAGATGCGGCGCAAGCCGCAAGCGGCTGTAAGTGGACGGTACCGAAATTCTGAGCGAACCGACCGGCAACGCGCCACTGTCGAAGACGCTCTCGTCCGCTTCGGCCAGATCGTCGAGCACCTTGCCGACCTGCTCGACGTACGCAATGCCGGCGTCCGTGAGGCTGACCTTTCTGGGTGTGCGGGTCAGCAGCGCGGTGCCCAGGGAGACCTCCAGCGAGTCCATCAGACGCGTAACAGACGACGTGGCCACCCCGAGACGTTGTGCAGCCTTTGAAAAGCCGCCGGCGTCGGCCACTTCCAGCAACGTATTCAGGGCGAGGAGTTTGTCCATGCTTGGCCTTATCGACGGTTTGGTTGCGAATAACGCAACGCCAGGTTGCATTTTAGACACATTCTACAAATTCAACGCAACGCATAAGCTGCATTCATTACCTAGTGAGGGGTGCAACATGCGAGCCATTCAGGTCGAGTTCAACTACGACGTCACTTGTCCGTGGCGTTCCGCAGAGCAAAGGAACGCAGCATGAGATCGCTTGAGAAACCCCGCGCGGTCGTGATCGGCGGTTCGCTCGGTGGGCTGCTCGCGGCCACCACCTTGCGGGCGGCCGGCTGGCAGGTCGACGTGTTCGAAACATCGCCAAACGAGCTGGAAAGCCGCGGCGGCGGCGTCGTGCTTCAGCCGGATGTGCTGGATGCGCTCCATTTTGCCCGCGTTCCATTGCCGAACCCGCCTGGCGTGGCGTCGGGCGAGCGCATCTATCTGGACCGCGAAGACAACATCGTCGAACGACCGCACATGCCGCAGATGCAGACGTCATGGAGCCTGCTGTACCGCGCCATGAAAAATGCGCTACCTGCGGCGGCCGTGCACGCAGGCGAGACCTTTGTCGACTTCCGCATGGAAGGCGAGCAGATCGTCGCGCAGTTCGAGAGCGGCCGCAGCGAGCAGGCGGATTTGCTGATCGGCGCCGACGGCATACGTTCCACCCTCAGGCAGCGCCTGCTGCCCGATATCCTGCCAGCCTACGCGGGCTACGTGGCATGGCGCGGACTCGTCGACGAACCCGATCTGCCGCGGCGCGCAGCGGACATGCTGCGTGACCGGTTCACGTTTCAGGACGGCGGTGGGCACTCCGCTCTCGCCTATCTGATTCCGGGCGAGGGCGATTCGACCACAGTCGGAGCGCGCCGCTGGAACTGGGTGTGGTACCGCAAATACAGCCGCGAAAAACTCGACGAGCTACTGGTCGACCGCCACGGCGTTGCGCGCGCGTTCTCCTTGCCGCCGGGCACGACCAAAAGCGCGGACATCGCACAACTGCGGGACGACGCACGCGCGCTGCTCGCGCCGACCTTTCGCGCCCTCGCCGACGCGACCGATGATCCGTTCATGCAACCCATCGTCGACCTGCGCTCGCCGAAGATGGTGTTCGGCCGGGCGATCCTGCTCGGCGACGCCGCATCCGTTCCGCGTCCACACACGGCGGGCAGCACCGCGAAGGCCGCGGCCAATGCCCATTCTTTGGCGCTTGCGTTGTCATCGACATGGCACAGCGGCGCAACGATCGACACCGCCCTCAAACGTTGGGAGAACCAACAGTTGCAACGCGGCAGGCTGATGACCGATCTGGGTATTTCGCTGGGCAACCGGTTAATGAACATCGCCCGCTGATATCCGGATTTTCCAGTTCTTCTACTTCAAGGAGTTGTCATGTCAACCCAGGCATCCACCACGGCGGGCGGCACAGGCCACGTCAAAATGACGCGTAGTCTGATCGCGTTGTTCGCGTTCTGTTGCGGCGCTATCGTCGCGAACCTGTACTACGCACAACCGATCACCGAACTGATCGCACCGGACATTCACATGTCCGGCAATACAGCCAGCATGATCGTTTCACTCACGCAGATCGGCTACGCATTCGGCCTGTTCTTTCTGGTGCCGCTCGGCGACCTGCTGGAGAACCGCAAGCTGATGATCACCACCGCGCTAGTCTCGATTGTGAGTCTCGGTGCCGCGGCTTTCGCTCATCAACCCGGCTGGTTCCTCGCGATCTCGCTGCTGGTTGGATTCAGCTCAGTGGCCGTACAGATTCTGATCCCGCTCGCCGCGCATCTCGCGCCGGACGAGTCGCGCGGCAAGGTGGTCGGCACCATCATGAGCGGCCTCTTGCTCGGCATTCTGCTGTCTCGTCCGATCTCGAGCCTGGTGGCCGGGCACTTCGGCTGGCGCGCGGTGTTCGGTTCCGCGGCGGTGCTGATGGCGATCGTCACCACCGTGCTGGCGCTGACTATTCCGCCGCGCCAACCGGACCACAAGGCCACCTACTTCGAACTGATCGGCTCGCTCGGCCACCTGGTCCGCACGATGCCGGTTCTGCGTCACCGCTCGTTCTACCAGGGGCTGATGTTCGCTTCGTTCAGTCTCTTCTGGACCGCGATCCCGGTGGAGTTGACGCGGCATTACGGACTCTCGCAAACCGCGATCGCCGTCTTCGCGCTGGTCGGTGCGATCGGCGCAACCTCGGCGCCGGTGGCCGGACATCTGGCCGATGCGGGTCACACAGTGCGCGCGACGCTGATAGCACTCGTGGTGGGCGCCCTTGCTTACATGCCCGCACTGATCCATCCGGCGTGGGGTGTGTTCGGACTCGTCGCGACCGGCATCATCCTCGATTTCGCCGTGCAGATGAACATGGTGCTCGGCCAACGCGAAATCTATGCGTTGCATGCGGCGAGCAGAAACCGCTTGAACGCGCTGTATATGACCAGCATCTTCGTCGGCGGTGCTTTCGGTTCGGCGCTCGCCAGCCCGCTCTACGAACACGGTGGCTGGCCGCTGGTCGCCGGCGCAGCCACGGCCTTCCCGCTCATCGCACTGGCGCACTACCTCGCGATCGGCCGTCCGCACGCCGCCAGCATCGCTTGACTGCCTCTTTCCGCAGACAACCGGACGGCGCGCGGTGCGCGCGTGGTCCGCGCGTGGTCCGGTTAACAAGATTTCAGCCTAGCTTCAGGAAATTCCGCGACGTTGGCGATACGCTGATCAACATCAGTCACGCTATCTGAGTGACGCACAGCTTAACGCTTGTGCATTCTTTGAATCAGAATTTCTCCGACAGGTGCATGAATGACTCGCAAGTCTAGATTGCTGACGTTAGGCGGCGTGGTCATCGTGGCCGCGCTGATCGTCGTCGCATTGCTGGTTTGGAAACCCGCCATCGCACCGATCAGCCCGCCGGCGGCATCGTCGTTCGACGCGCAGACAAAGCTCGCCGGCGCGCGCGTCGTGGCGCTCGGCGACTGTATCGTGTGTCACACCGCGAAGGGCGGCAAACCGTTCGCGGGGGGCCTGCCGCTCGCCACCCCGTTCGGCACCATCTACGCGACCAATCTCACGCCCGATGTCGAAACCGGCATCGGCAGCTGGTCGCTCGAAGCATTCACGCGAGCAGTGCGCCACGGCGTCTCGCGCGACGGTCACCTGCTCTATCCCGCGTTTCCTTATATTCACTTCACGCGCATGTCCGATGGCGACATTTCAGCCGCCTACGCGTACCTGATGACGCGCGAGCCGGTCAACGCGAGTGCGCCTGCCAACGACCTGATCTTCCCGTTGAACTTCCGGCCTTTGCTGGCCTTCTGGAACATCTTGTTCCTGCACCCCGGCGAACGGGCTGCGGATGTTTCGAAAGATGCCGAGTGGAATCGCGGCAAGCTGCTGGTGGACGGCCTCGGTCACTGTGCCTCGTGCCATTCGCCGCTCAACGCGATTGGCGGTGAAAAGCTGGGACATGCATTCGACGGCGGCATCGTCGACGGCTGGGAAGCTCCCCCGCTGAATGCACTCAGCGCGGCGCCGAAGCCCTGGACCCAGGAACAGCTCGTCACGTATCTGCGCAGCGGCCGCGCCAGCGAACACGGCGCCGCGGCCGGCCCGATGCTGCCCGTCACGCGTGACCTCGCTACGGTACCCGAAGAGGACGTGCAGGCGATTGCCACTTACATCCTGTCGATTCAGAAAGCGCGCCCGGCCGTCATGGATGCCGCTGCCGAGGGCGTCGATCACGCCGATGCGTCGCCTGCGGCGCAACGCGGCGCGACCCTGTTCGGCGCATCGTGCGCGCAGTGCCACGGCCCCGCCGCGCCGATGCAATCGATCGGCGAGCGCCCCACGCTGGCGTTCAGCACCGCCGTCAACGCAACAACACCCCGCAACGCCGCCCAGATGATTCTCAGCGGCAATGGCTGGCACGGCGAGGACAGCATGAACTACATGCCGTCCTTTAGCGAAATCTACAGTGACCAGCAGATCGCCGACCTGGTGTCCTATATCCGCGCGACCTATTCGCAGCGCGGAGAGTGGAAGGACGTCGAGGACACGGTGGTCAAAGTCAGAAAGGAGAATAACGCGCGATGATCAACCTTACTGTCAATGGCGTGCAGCACGCGCTGGATATCGATCCGTCGACGCCACTGCTTTACGCACTGCGCAACGACCTGCACCTGCACGGCGCCAAGTTCGGCTGCGGTCTTGGACAATGCGGCGCGTGCACGGTGATCGTGGGCGACAAGGCCGCATTTTCCTGCCTGATGCCCGTGTCGTCGATCGGCAGCCGCCCCGTGCGCACGATCGAGAGTCTCGGCACCGCCGAGCATCCCGGCCCGCTGCAGAAGTCGTTCATCGAACATCAGGCCGCGCAGTGCGGCTATTGCATCGCCGGCATGATCATGCGCGCTCAGGCGCTGCTCGAGCGCAATCCGCGGCCGACCGAGAATGAGCTGCGCGAACACATGGAGCCGAATCTTTGCCGTTGCGGTACCCACATGCGCATCCTCGCCGCGATCCGCGAAGTCGCGCACCTGCCCGCACCCGACGCTACGCCCGCCCCGCCTCAAGGCGCGGTGACCCATGGAGGCACGCAATGAGCGTCAAAGAAGACGATATCAACGAGGGACGCCGCCGCTTCATGATGTCCGGCGCGCTCGTGGTGAGCTTCAGTCTGTTCCCCGGCATCAAGGCCATGGCGCAGGAGGTGATCGCGGACGAAGGTGCTGCGGTACACGTGGCCAAAGCGACCGAAACGCTCGCGGGCAGCCTGAAGACCAATCCGTTTCTCGATGCATGGATCAAGATCGATCCCGCAGGCAAGGTGACTGTCTACACCGGCAAGGTGGAATTAGGCACCGGCGTGCGCACTGCGCTGCTGCAAATCGCAGCCGAAGAGCTGAACATGGCACCCTCGCTGATCACGTTCTTGACCGCCGATACGGGCGCCTCGCCGGACGAGGGACTCACGGCGGGCAGCCACACCATCGTCGACAGCGGCAGCGCCTTGCTGAACGCCTCCGCCCAGGTGCGCGGCCTGCTCGTCGATGCGGCGGCCAAACACTTCGGCGTCGAGAGCGGCGTGCTGCAAGTTCAGGACGCGGTCATCAAGGCACCCGACGGCCGCACGATGACGTACGGTCAGGCGGTCGGCGCGGTGGATCTCCATCGCATGGCAACGCCGGTGTCGCCGTTGAAAGACCCAGCCAGGTTCGTGACGATCGGCACATCATTGCCGCGCCTGGATATCCCGGGCAAGGTGACGGGCGGCCCGAGCTATGTGCAGGACATGTCGATGCCGGGCATGCTGCATGCGCGGGTGGTGCTGCCGCCGGTTTATGCTGCGAAGCTGCTGCAAACCAATACGCCCGAGATTCTGAAAATGCCGGGCGTCGTCAAGGTGATCAGGGACGGCAGCATGCTGGCCGTGGTCGCCAAAGGCGAATGGCAGGCGGTGCAGGCGCAACGCGCGCTGGCCGCGGGAAGTCAGTGGAGCGCCGGACGCACGTTGCCCGACCCGGCTACCGTACACCGCGATCTGAAAACGATTTCCACGCAACACATCGAGATCGCGAACACGCACAATGCAGCCGGCGCGCCCGTCAAAACGCTGAGCGCGAAGTACACCAAGCACTACATGCTGCACGGTTCGATCGGGCCATCCTGCTCGGTCGCGCATTTCAAGGACGGCACCATGACGGTCTGGACGCACTCGCAAGGCGTCTATCCGCTGCGCGATGCGCTCGCGGAAATGCTGTCGCTGCCGAAAGAGAATGTGCGCTGCGTTCACGTCGAAGGATCGGGCTGCTATGGGCACAACGGCGCGGACGACGTAGCCACGCACGCCGCCTTGATCGCCCGCGAGATGGCAGGCCAGCCGGTTCGCGTGCAATGGATGCGCGAACAGGAGCATACCTGGGATCACTTCACACCCGCCATGGTCACCGAAGTGAGCGCATCGCTCGACGCGAGTGGCAGCATCGTCAACTGGGATTACGCGCTGTGGAGCAGCTCGCACAACGAGCGGATCGTGAACGCGGGGCGGCTTCTTCCCGCGCAAATGCTGGAAAAACCCTTCGTGCCGGCGCCGTCGGTGCCGATGGTGCAACCCGAAGGCGGCGGCGACCGCAACGCGATTCCGCTGTACGCGTTCCCCAACATGCACGTGATGAACAACTTCTCGCCGACCATGCCGTTGCAAACGTCGGCGATGCGCTCGCTCGGCGCACATATGAACGTCTTCACGATTGAGACGTTCATGGACGAGTTGGCCGCCGCGGCCGGCGCCGACCCCGTCGCGTTCCGGCTCAAGCATATGCAGGATCCGCGCGCGCGCGACGTGATCCGGCTCGCGGCCGAAAAATTCGGCTGGCCGCGCGCGCCGCGCAAGGCCAATCATGGCGTCGGCTTTGCGTTCGGAAAGTACAAGAATCTGATGTCGTATGTGGCGATGGCCGTGGAGATATCCGTGGTGCCCGAGACGGGCCAGGTGATTCTCGAACACGCCGAAGTGGCGGTGGACGCGGGGCAGATCGTCAGCCCCGACGGCATCCGCAACCAGATCGAGGGCGGCCTGATTCAATCCACCAGTTGGACACTTTATGAACAATTGCAATTCGACACAGCGAGAATCCGCAGCTTCGACTGGAGCAGCTACCCGATCCTGCGGTATTCCGCCGTGCCGCGCGGTTTGAACGTGCATCTGATCAATCGGCCGGGCTTGCCGTTTCTCGGGGCTGCAGAAGCGTCGATGGGTCCGACCGCCGGCGCGCTCGGCAACGCGTTGTTCGATGCGACTGGAAAGCGCTTGCGCGACATGCCCCTGGGTGGCGATAACCTGCGCCGTCTGATTGACGTATAAAGAATCCGCACGGCGCAGCTTGCACAAGGTGGAGCTGCGTCGCGGATATCAGTAACGTTTCTACAAGGAACACGCCAGTGATCATCGATCTATCGGGCAAAACCGCCATTGTCAGCGCATCCACGGCGGGCATCGGCCTCGCGATCGCCACAGGGATCGCGGCGGCAGGCGCGACCACCATTGTCAATGGACGCAAACAGGAAGCGGTGGACCGCGCCATCGACACGATTCTTAAGACTGTTCCCACGCCAAAGCTACGCGGGTTCGCCGGCGACCTCAGCACGCCCGAGGGCTGCGACGCGCTGGCGAAAGCCGTCCCGCAAGCGGACATCCTCGTGAACAATCTGGGCGTGTATGGCCCCGGCGACGTTTTCACCACCACCGACGACGACTGGGCGCGCTATTTCCAGGTCAACGTGATGTCAGGCGTAAGGCTGACGCGTGGCTACCTCAAGGGCATGATGGAACGCAAGTGGGGGCGCGTGGTGTTCATCTCGTCGGAGTCGGCACTGAACATTCCCCCCGACATGCTCGCGTACGGTTTCTCGAAGACCGCGCAATTGAGCATCGCGCGTGGCATCGCCAAACAGGCCGCCGGCACGGGCGTGACGGTGAACGCCGTGCTGCCGGGCCCCACTTTGTCGGACGGCTTTCGGGCGATGGTGGAAGAGACGGCGAAGGCGCAAGGCAAAACGGTCGAACAGGTCGGCATCGATTTCGTGCGCGCGCATCGCCGCAGTTCGATCATCCAGCGGCCGGCAAGCACGGAAGAAATCGCGAACATGGTCGTGTATGTGTGCTCGCAGCAGGCTTCGGCAACCACAGGCGCGGCCTTGCGGGTGGACGGCGGCGTGGTGGATACGATTGCGTGAGCGGATGACGGGCACACACTATCGGGCGCATCTGCCCCGCGATGCAGGAGAATGTCCGTCCGTCAGTTTTCGCCACGGTCGGACCGGGCAACACAGAAGGGACTCAATCGAAACACGATGAATAGCAAGAAAAATATGGCCACGGTACTCGCGGCGGTCCTGTTCACGGGTCAAGGTTTTGCACAGGGACTCGCTAACAACGCCACACAGAATGCCTCCGATGCGGGTAGGGGGCCGCCCGTCGCACAGCAAGGCAGTGGCCCCTCGGCGACGCGCACCAGCAGGCATCACATGTTGCATGACAATGCAAAGAAAAGCAGCAATCCCACAGCAAAACCCAAGCCACAACTTAAGCCGGACTATGCGTGTCAAGATCTGCACGTCAAACCGATGAATTGCCCAACCCGATAGCGAGACGCGCCATCTTCCTGTTCGAACGGCCTGGCTTGCCGTCAGCCGGATTGGCAGAAGTCGTTAGTAGAAGCCCTTCTCCCCTTCCGGCCTGGTCTTGAAACGCTTGTGCACCCAGTAGTACTGCTCTGGAATATGCGGAATTTCTGCCTCGATCCACTCGTTCATGCGGCGCGCGTCCGTATAGTCATCGCCGCTCGCAAAAATACGTGAATCACGCAACCGATTGGAAATTTGCCAAACACGATCTCGTCTTGTGAATGCGCGCTATCTTTTTCTGAAGACCTTCGAAAGGCGCATCTGTGCCACCACCGCCCTCCCACTCAGTGCGACAATTGAGCCTATCAAACCGTGCGCAGTCCAGGACAGGCGCAATCAGGCAACTACCGCGGGAATCTTCGATGAAGCTGTCATTTGAGGTATTGGAAGCACTCGACGCAATCGATCGCACCGGCACGTTCGCGGAGGCGGCCGAACTTCTGCATCGTGTGCCGTCGTCGCTGAGCTATCTGGTGCAGAAGCTCGAAAGCGACCTCGAAGTCAACCTGTTCGATCGGAGCGGCCGGCGTGCGAAATTCACACACGCTGGACGCGTGGTGGTCGAGGAAGGCAGGCGTCTGCTGCAGGGCGCCGAAGAACTCGAGCTCAAGGCCAAACGCGTGCAACACGGCTGGGAAGCGGACCTGCGCATCTGCATCGACGAAATCCTGCCTTTCGACGCAATCTGGCCGCACGTCCATGCGTTTTACGACATGAACATGGAGACTCGCCTGCGCCTGTCCCGGGAAGTGTTGGGCGGCACGTGGGATGCATTGATTACGCGGCGTGCCGACCTCGTGGTTGGCGCCGCGGGCGATCCACCCAACTTGCCCAATCTCGTCACCCGCCCGATCGGCTCGATGCGCCATATTTTCGTGGTAGCGCCCACTCATCCGCTCGCGGAGCTTCCCGAACCGCTGACCATGGAAACCGTCGCACGCCATCGCGGCGCGGTCATCGGCGATACCTCGCGCGAATTGATGCCGCGCACCGTCGGTGCTGCCGCTACGCAAAATTGTCTGACGCTGCCCACGCTCGCCGGCAAACTCGCCGCGCAACTCGAAGGGCTCGCAGTCGGCACCATTCCCGAGTGCCTCGCGACAGCGCCTATTGCACGCGGCGAGCTCGTCGCCAAGCAGGTCTTCGGCATGCGGGATGTGACGCACTTTTATATGGCTTGGCGCGAAGATGAAACCGGGCAGGCGATGCGCTGGTGGATCGATCGACTCGACGCACCCGATCTCGTGGAGCGGTTCGTCAGCAACCAGTACGTATGACGGCGGCCGGTGCGTGTCAGGCGCCGATACAGGCCGGCCGGCAATCCTTGTTGTCGACGGCGGCGATTTTTACCTCCAGTTCGGCCAGCAAGGCGCGGCCGTCCTGAACATCCGGATCAGCCGGGTACTTGCTCAGGCGAGCCAGCGCTCGCGCCAGCAAGTCGCGCGCCTCGCCCAAACGGTCCTGCTCGATCCAGAGCCGCGCGAGACTACTCGCGGCACGCACCGCGAGAACAGCCGCGCTCTGCTGGCGTGCCGACTCCAGCGCGGTCGTGAACCACGCTGCGGCATCCGCGTCCCTTTGCAAGGCGCGCATCACGTCACCTTTCGCACGGCACAGCTCGGCGTAATACCACCGCTCCCCTGTCTCCTTGCAATGCTGCAAAGCTTCGTCGATCGCGGCCAGCGCTTCTGTGTACTGTTCCGCACGCATCAGCGCGCGGGCGAACTGACATAGCAGCATCGTCAGTTGCGCCAGAAAGTCGATGTCACGAAGTTCGTCCAGCGCGCCGCGAAATTGCGCCAGCCTGTGCGGATGCTCGCCGGACAGCGAAAACAGATACTCGTCATAGCACGCACAGCAGGTGTGCCAGATCGACAGCGACACGCGCGACGCAATGCCCTTCAGCATCGCAAGTCCGCGTTCTGCCGCCGCGCGCTCGCCCACGAGCAGCGCAAGCGGCACAAAAACGTCGCCGAGCACATAGCAGGTCACGAGTTCGAAATCGTGTTGAACGGCAGCCTCCAGCGCCTCTCCGGCAAGCCGCATCGCCCCTGCCGTGTCGCCCAGCGCCCACGTCACGCGCGCGAACAGCGCCCGCGCGACAATGGCCTGGTTGAACCTGAAGCCGATCGTGTTCCACCGATGATCCGAGGGTACCCAGGCGCTCAACATCTCTTCGAGCTTCTGGCGAGCCATGCGCTGCTCGCCGACGTAATGCAGCGCGGCGCCTTCCATGCGGCGGCCGATCAGACTGTGTGTCGCGTCTGTGAACTGACCGGCCAGCGCTTCGAAGCGCCGCGCCACGACCAGCGCCTGACGCGCCTCCCCGCCCGCCTGATACGAGTGCCGTAGTCCGCACAACGCGCGCGATTCAAAGCCGGCATGGTCCACAGCAACAGCAAGCGTCAACACTTCGGACCATGCTTCCATCGTCTCCATAGTCGGACCCTGCGTATAGACAAGCGCAGCCGCCCAGCTCGTCGTCAGCCTCAAGCGCGCTTCGGGCGGAAAGTTTGAAGGGTCTGTATCACGCGCGGCATCGAGCGCGGCGCGCGCGCGGCTACGGCATTCGTCGACCAGCGAAAGATCGAACAGATACGGCACGACAATCGAGGCAAGCTCGATGCCGACCACGTGATCGCCCGTGGCCGAAAAAGCCCAGTCGAGCGCGGCTCGCACATTGCCGATTTCACGCGTGAAATCCGCCAGACCGTCTTGCAGCGACGTCACCGCCAGATCGTCGCGCACGTGTTTGAAGCGCTCGCAGAATGACTTTGCGTGAGCGAGCGCGGCGGCGCCACGCTCGCCGTTGTCGTCGAGTCGCTGCAGCGCATAGGCGCGTGTCGTTTCCAGCAGACGATACCTCGGTGAAGCGCTGCCGTCGGCTCGAATCACCAGCGACTTCGACACGAGGCCGCTCAGCGCATTCAGCACTTCCGTCTGCGTGAAGCCAAGTTGCGCACCGACGTAGTTGGCCGAATCGAACGTGAACGCATCGACGAACATGCCGAGCCAGCGCAAGATGACACGTTCGCTATTGTCGAGCAGACGGTAGCTCCAGTCGAGTGTCGCCTTCAACGTCTGATGGCGCGGCAACGCCGTCCTGTAACCTCCCGACAGTATCCGCAAGCAGTCGTCGAGCCGCGCCGCCAGCACTTCAATGCCGAGGACCGCAGCACGCGCCGCCGCCAGTTCGATGGCGAGCGGAATGCCGTCCAGATGCCGGCAGACCTCTCCAATCAGAAAAATGCTGCGTTCGTCGGACGAAAATTGCGGATCGGCAGCGCGGGCGCGCGCGAGAAACAGCTGAACCGCACTCGTCTGCAACACATCATCGCTTGGGTTTTCAGGGCTGGGCACGTCGAGCGACAGAACCGGATAGACGACTTCGTCACGCGAGCGCAGCGCTTCGCGACTCGTCGCCAACACCCGCATACCTTCGCCGGCTGCCGCCAGCGCCTCCGCCATGGTGGCAGCGGCTTCGATTACGTGCTCGCAATTGTCCAGCACGATCAACAGGCGCTTGCCCCTCATCTCATGCGCGATCTGCGCAAGCGAAAGGCCGGACGAAGAAATCTTCATGCCGAGCGCCATTGCAAGTGCGTCCAGCGCAAAACGTGAGTCCGACACCGGCGCAAGCGACACGAACGCCACACCGTCGGGAAAGCGCGGCAACATCTGTCTCGCCGCTTCGATAACGAGGCGCGTCTTACCGATGCCGCCCGATCCGACGAGCGTCACGATTTGCGCAGGTTCGATGGCGGCCAGCACCTCCGCGACGGCGCATTGCCGCCCCACCAGCGCCGACACATGGAGAGGAAGATTGTGCGTGTTTAAGCGGTGCGCATCTGGCCGGTGTATCGCGAGGGCGTCCGCGCTCACCTTCGCAATCTCAGCGCCCGCCGCCATCTTCACGCCGGTCATACGGTAACCGCGGCCTGGCACCGTCACAATACGGTCGCGATCAGCGCCCAGCGCCTTGCGTATCGCCGTAATATGCACCTGGAGGTTGTTTTCTTCTACGATCGTGTCGGGCCAGACGTGCCGCATGATCTCATCCTTGGAGACCAGCGCCCCGTTGGCGGCAATCAGCAATTCAAGGACGTCGAAGGCGCGGCTGCCGAGACGCACTGATTCGCCATGCGAGCGCATTTCACGATGCTCGAGCGAAATGTGAAGTTGTCCAATTTGAATCATCGCAAGCTCGCGAATCCAGAAAAGTGAATCGATTGAGCGACAGCGTTGCGTATGTCTCGATAGTCTGTTCCTGGGTAGTCAGGTCCGGACGGACGCGTGGGCAACCGGAACCCGAAAAGTTTCGTGAGGAAGTCTATCTCGATAATCAGATTAGGGAAATACTACGGCAGTTCGAGTCCGCAAATAGCACAAATTTTTGATCGATCAAATCAAATTTCTTGACCCTTCGGTCATACAGGACGACCTGCGTGTTTCACTGACCGAAACTGGCTTGCATGCCGGCGTGCGGTGGGCTTCGCGATCGCCTACTGCGCCTTGTTCAATACCCTCTGCTTGCTGCTAGCCGCGGATCGCCCGCTAGTCTTTCCATTGCGCGCCCAGAATCAGTCCGCAGAAATTCACGCGGCAGTATTCAGGATCGATCCGCTCGAGCACGTCCGCGCTGACCGTCCCGAACGTCGATGCCGGCCGATGCGCGATGCCGCGCCCGATTGCGTCGATGATCCGTTCCTTGAACCCGCTGTCCCGCGGATACGCCTGCAGTATTTCGTCACGCTGTGTTTGCGTGCAGGCATTCAGGTTCTCCGCAAGCAGGTCCGTACGCACCGCCTCGGAAAGTCCCCGTGCAAGCGGCGACATATGCGCCGGAATACCGGGCGTCATGTGCAGCGCAATCGCGTGCCAAACATCGTTCATCTCAGCAGCCGAGGCGCCGTAACGCCGCAGAAATTCCCGCGCTGCATTGGCGCTATCCACTTCATAGCGCAGTTGCGAATGACCGAATGCCGAACTCAGACCGACGCCGGCGAACATCGCGGCGACGTATAGCGTACCCGGATCGCACGCGAGCCCTTCGCGTTCGAGCGTCAGCGACGCAAACACGAACACACGCGCCGCATGACCGACCAGCACGTCCGGCAGGCACGCCAGCGCAGCGTCCGCAGCCGCCACAGCCATTGGACTTCGCGGGATCGGGACGCCCGCGACGATGTCAGGCGAAGTTGCACAACTAGGCGTCATGGCGCGGGCTCAGCGGAGTAGACCTGAATTGTTATTGGAACGGCTTATGCACGCCGGCTCGCCGGCGTTCGCGTAAACCATGAAACACGGTAGCGTCCCGCGCCGCCGATTACGATCGTGCCGAACAGGATCAACAGCATCCATGTTGAGACCGATGCCGTATCACGACTTGGGAAGCAGATTAGAGTGAGGGCGCACTAAAAGTCCTGACGACCACCTTAAATATTCTTAAACGTAGCCGCGGAGACTGCGTGAGAGAGCGCAAGACTGCGACGCTGGTTGTCAATGCTTGAGGGAACGACGCCTTTAGCAGGATTTATGACGCGCTCAGGACTTTTAAGGTATCCGTGCGCGATCATCGCCTCACCGATGTCCGCAATCTTGAGGGAACCTGCTATGTCTTACGATCCGTTTTCGCCCAACGCCTATGGGGTCGCGGCCGCAGGATCGAGAAGCCGAGGCACCCAGCCATGAAGACCACGTCCACATGGCGCCTGTTAGGGGCGATCTGCGCAACCCTCGTGGGCGTGGCGTTCTTCTTCACCATCATCGGTGTCTTCGGACTGCCAGCGTCGATCATCGCGCTCGCACTCTTCGTCGCGCTAGCCGTAGCGATCTCCCTGCGCCCCCAAACCGAACGGAAACAACCGTGAACCTCGATCCCGCCATCCTCGCGCGCGTCCAGTTCGCGTTCACCGTCAGCTTTCACATCATCTTTCCGACGATTTCCATCGGACTCGCTGCGTTTCTGGCCATCATGGAAGGCCTGTGGCTGAAGACCAAAGACCCGCTCTATCTGCAGATCTATCGTTTCTGGCTCGGCATCTTCGCGATGGGCTTCGGGGTCGGCGTGGTCACCGGGATCGTCCTCTCGTTCGAATTCGGCCTCAGCTTCGCCAGATTCGGACAGATGGCGGGCCCAGCCATCGGCCCGATGATCGGGCTGGAAGTGCTGACCTCTTTTTTCCTGGAAGCCGGGTTCCTTGGCATCATGCTGTTCGGCTTCAACCGGGTCGGACCGAAGCTTCACTTCCTCGCCACCTGCATGGTTGCGCTCGGCACGTTGCTGTCGGCATCGTGGATCCTCTCGGCCAACAGCTGGATGCAAACTCCTGACGGCGTGGTGGTCGAACACGGCCGGGTCGTGGTGACCGACTGGCTGAAGGTGATCGTCAACCCCTCCTGGCCGTATCGCCTGCCGCACATGCTGGTAGCGGCCTACATCACGGGCTCGTTCCTCGTTGCCGGCGTCGGCGCCTGGTATCTCCTGCGCGGCGAACATGAAGCGTTCGGACGCCGGACGGTCTCGATCGGGCTCACCTTCGCCACCATCCTGATCGGCTGCCAGGTCTTCGTCGGCGACATGCTGTACGGGAAAATGCTCGAGCATCAGCCGGCCAAGATGCAGGCTGCTGAAGGGTTCTGGGAAAAACAGTCGCAATCGCCCGCACCCTATTACTGGTTCATCGTCCCGGATCAGCAGAACCAACGCAATCGCTTCGCGCTCGGCACCCCTTACCTCGGAAGCATCTGGCTCACCCATAGCCTGAGCGGCCGGGTCGAAGGATTGAAGAACACGCCACGCGACCGCCAGCCGGTCATGGGTTGGGTCTTCTACGGCTTCCGCACGATGTACGGCCTTGCCATCATCATGTTCGGCGTATGTATTGCATCGCTGTGGCTGCGCTGGCAAGGCCGGCTCTTCACCACACGCTGGTTCCTGCGAACGCTCGTCGTGATGACGCCATCCGGCGTGATCGCGACGCTCGGCGGATGGTATCTCGCCGAGACGGGTCGCCAGCCTTGGGTGATCTACAACATCCTGCGCACGGCCGACGCCGTCTCGCCTGTCCCGGCAGGCGTACTGCTTTCGACGCTGATCGCGTTTGTCTGCATCTACGCGCTTTTCATGACGGCGTTCCTGATCTTCAGCTTGCGCATGATTCGGCGCGGTCCACAGGCGGCACAGTCCGAACCGGTGGCCACCGGCTCGCTCAAGCATGCGCTGAAGCCCGCGGTGATGAATGATCCTGCCGGCCGCAACCCGGCTCCAGTGGAGTAGCCCGTCATGATTCTGCCGCTGCTCTCCGCGCTGTTCACCGCCTTCGCGTTGTCGCTTTACGTCCTGCTGGACGGTTTCGATCTGGGTGTGGGCGCCTTGCTGCTCCTGCAATCCGATGAACGGCTGCGCGACCGCATGGTCGATTCGATCATGCCCACCTGGGACGGCAACGAAACCTGGCTAATCATGGCCGGTGTCGCGCTGCTCGCTGCCTTCCCCATTGCCTACGGTGTGTTGCTTCCGGCGTTCTATATTCCGCTGATCGTCATGTTGCTGGCGCTGGGACTACGCGGCGTCTCATTCGAGTTCCGCTACCAGATCGAGAAGGGGCGACGCTTCTGGGACGCGGCGTTCGGTGTCGGCTCGATCGTGGCCGCGCTCATGCAGGGGCTGATCGTCGGTGGGCTCATCCAGGGGGTGAGCGTCGTTGGTGACAGCTTCGGCGGCAGCGTCTTCGACGTTTTCCGGCCGTTCCCCGCGCTGACCGCGATCGCCGTGCTCGCCGGCTATATCGTCCTCGGCGCCGGCTGGCTCCATCTGAAAGCGACAGCGGCGCTGCGTGAATTCGCGGAGCGCTGCCTGCGTCTGGCGGTGCCGGGCTTCGTCTGTCTCGCCGCAGCAGCCTGTGCCGCCGCGGCGTGGGTTCAACCTGGCATTCGCGCGGCATGGGCCGCGCATACGATCGCCCTCGTGCTGATCACGGTGCTGTTTCTCGGTGTGACTGCCGCCCTCCTGCGGGCGATCGGCGGCCGTGCTGACGGACGCCCGTTCTTTCTGGCGCTGGCGCTGTTCGTACTGGGCGTAGCGGGCCTTGGTTTCGGTATTTTTCCGGACATCGTGCCCTTCCGTCTCACGCTCTGGGCCGCGGCATCGGCGACCCTCAGCCATGTCTTCCTCCTGATCGGTGCGGTGATTGTCACGCCGGTCGTACTCGCGTATTCTGCCTTCGCCTACCGCACGTTTCACGGCAAGACGCCCGAGGCGGGATGGGAAGCATGAGCCCGCGCATCCGGCGTCTGAGCTGGTTCGGCGGTCTCTATCTGGCGGCCGTCGCCACCCTGGTTCTCGTCACCGTGGTGATGCATGCCTTCTTGCGGCTCATTACGTGATCATCACCTGCAAATACAGATCGATCGGCTCCTGCCATGAGTGACACTGCACGGCCGACAGCGACGCCCGCTTCACCTCCGCCTGCACCGGCGCTCATGATGTCGCCGGTGCACACGCGCCTGCTGCTGATGGGCCTTGGCCTCGCCACCGGGATGGAGTTTTATACGTTCGACAGCATGAACCTGGTGCTGGCGGATCTGACCGGCACGTTGGGCGTGTCCGCGGACGAAGCGAGCTGGCTGCTGACCGTCTATAGCTGCGCGCTGTTTCTCGGCGTACCTGTCTCGATCTGGATGGCCGGGCACTACGGCTACAAGCGCTTCCTGCTCTCGACCATCGTCGTATTCGCGATCGCCTCGATGGGTTGCGCGATCTCTCCCGATCTCAGTTCGATGCTGATCTGGCGCGCCGTCCAGGGGCTGGCCGGGGCGGGCCTGGTCGTATGGTGGCGCGCGAGCATCTATGTGCTGATGCCCAAACCGCAGCGCAGCCCGTCGCTGATGAAGGCTTCCACGTTGCTCTATCTGTCGAGTGCGGCAGGGCTTCTGGTCAGCGGCTATATCACGGACCATTTCAACTGGCGCCTGATCTTCCTGCCCAATCTGCTCTATGCAGCCGCCGCGATATGGCTCCTGGCCCGCTACTTTCCGACACTCCCGCCGCCCGCCTCAGAGCGCGTGGTCAGCAGCGACTGGCTCGGCATTGTGCTGCTCGCGACGGCGCTGATCTCGCTTCAGATCATTCTCAATCGCGGCGAAATCGACGATTGGTTCGGATCGCTACATATTCGCGTGCTCGCCTTGACCGGCGGCGCGGCCCTGCTTCTGTTCGTCGTCTGGCAGGCAAGCCCTGCGAATCGAACGCCGCTTCTCTGGCTCGGTCTGCTGCGTGACCGTTACGTGTTGTCGTCCGCGTTGATCGGTGTCTTCACCGGCATGATCCTGTCAGGCAGCCTGTTCGTTCTACCCGAGTTTCTGCGCAATCTCTCGACCCATACCCATAGCGCGACGCAGACCGGGCAGATCATCTGCATCTATGCGTTGACCGCAGCCGCCATCCGGCCGCTTATGGTCGGTCTCATCGCGCGAATCGGCCAACGCAAGACGATCGTGCTTGCTCTCGTCATGCTGATCGCGTCGATGGTGCTGTTCAATCGTCTGCTGACGACGGACACGCCGGGCTATTACTATGTGGCTCCGCTGATTCTTTACGCCTGCTGCCTGTCCCCGTTGTTGCCGGCGGTGGGCAGCGGCACGGTGGCAAGAATCGAGCAGAACAAGCTGCTCGATGGCGTCTCCCTGTACATGACTTTCAGGCAGTTCGGCGCGTCGCTCGGGGTCGCGCTGCTGACCATTCTCATCGGGCATCGCGAGACGCTCCATTCATCCCGCCTGTTCGAGCACCTGCGCCACGACAATCCGGTGACGCGAGACTGGGTCTCGTCGGTGAGCGCAACGCTGGTCGCGCGCGGTGGCTATACCCCGTTCGAGAGCCAGCGCGCGGCGCTACACGTTCTCGCCGAAGCAGGCGCACGCCAGGCTGCCACGCTCGCGTACGCGGACGCGTTCGCCTTCATGGCGGTCGTCGGCGTGATCGCACTGTGCCTCGTCCCCATTATTCCGCCGACCCCGGTGGCCAAAAAATAAGCAACGCGGCCATGAAAACAGCGTCCCTTCCAACCCCAATCCATCCCCGCAGCCGGAGGCAGCGATGAGCGAAGCACCGCCGGTTCAAAAACCCGCCACCACACCGCCTGTCATCGCACCTGTTGCGCCTCCGCTGCCTGACAATCGACGCTGGCTGATCCTCGGTGTTCTCGCGCTGATCGTGCTGCTGGCGATCGCCGCGTATTTCCTCGTGCCGGACCTCTACGAGAAGCAGACGGACGACGCCTATATCGACGCGCATCTTGTCTCGGTCATCCCCAAGGTGCCGGCCTATGTGCAGACACTGCATGTCAACGACAACAGCAAGGTGACGGTCGGCGATCTCCTCGTCGAACTCGA
This sequence comes from Paraburkholderia madseniana, assembly GCF_009690905.1. Lineage (GTDB taxonomy): Bacteria > Pseudomonadota > Gammaproteobacteria > Burkholderiales > Burkholderiaceae > Paraburkholderia > Paraburkholderia madseniana. The sequence continues at coordinate 43,387 of NZ_VOSW01000003.1, read as the reverse complement.
TCCGCGCGACTACGTCGTTCAGGTGGATCAGGCGCGCGCCAATGTCGCGGCAGCAGTTGGCAAGCTCGAAGAGGCGCGCAATCAGGTTGCGGTGGCCGACGCCAATATCGGCCAGCAAAAGGCCGAACTTGACGCTGCCCGCGCCAATGCCAAACTGGCCGTCGCCAATCTGGCGCGGCTGCAATCCGTCTCAGATGTGCGCGCCGTGTCATCGGAGCGCGTCGATGAGGGGAAGGCGGCCGCTGACGGGACGCGGGCTTCCGTGACGGCGGCCCAGGTCAAGGTCAACGCGTCTCAAGCGCAGGCGACGCTGGCGCGCTCTCAGGTCAAAACGGCCGAGGCCGCCGTCGCCCAGGCTCACGCCATGCTGGAGCAGGCAACGCTCAACCTCTCGTACACGAAAATCTACGCAACCGAGTCCGGCAGCGTGGCGAACAAGAGCGTCGAGCAGGGCAACTTTGTACAGCCCGGGCAAACGCTGTTGTCCGTCGTCCCGGACAAGCTCTATGTGACCGCGAACTACAAGGAGACGCAGTTGACTCACGTCCGACCGGGCCAGCAAGTCACTGTCCTCGTCGATGCATTTCCGGACCTGCGGCTTCGCGGTCACGTCGACAGCATTCAACGCGGAACCGGCTCGCACTTCGCGCTCCTGCCTCCGGAGAATGCAACGGGCAATTTCGTGAAAGTGGTGCAGCGGGTGCCGGTGAAAATCGAACTCGACAACCCTGGGGAAGCCCTTAAATTGATCTCGCCGGGCATGTCGGTCGAGACGGAAATTTTTGTCAGGGAGCGCCCGGCATGGCTTGGCTTCTGGAACTAGCGGCAGCGCGGCCGGCGGGGCTTCCTCCTTACCGGCGGCGGCATGTCGCCGCCATCGTCGCGGCATGGGCGGCGCTCCTCGCGGGGTGCACCGTGGGTCCGGACTATGTGCCGCCGAAACTGGTCGTGCCGGCGAGTTTTACGGAACATACGGGCCCGGCGGCGAGCACCTCGCAAGGGTCGCCCACATCGAACGATGCGTGGTGGCAAGGCTTTGATGACGCGACGCTCAACTCGCTCATGGCCGACGCGTTGCACTCCGCTCCCGACCTGGCTGTTGCCGAAGCACGCATACGCGAAGCGCGTGCCTTGCGCGGTATCGCCGGAGCAGATCTATACCCAACCGCTGACGTCGGCGCCCAATACGATCGGACCCATGGCAGCGCCAATGTGCCGGTCGGCGTGCCGCCTGGCGGTCTCGGTCCGGGCGCCAACGGCAATCTATGGCAGACCGGCTTCGACGCATCGTGGGAAATCGACGTGTTCGGCGGCAAGCGGCGCGGCGTCGAGGCCGCTGACGCGTCGTATCAGGCGATCGTGGCGGACCGCGGGGATGTCGAGTTGACGTTGCTCGCCGAGGTCGCGCGCAACTACATCGAATTGCGTGGCGTGCAACGGCAACTCGCCGTCGCCCGCAGCAATCTGTCGATCCAGCAGGATTCGCTAGCGCTGACCCGCTCGCAATTCGATGCAGGGCTGGCCTCGCGTCTCGATGTGCTGCGTGCACAGGCGCAAGTCTCGGATACCGAAGCCGCCATTCCAACATTCGAGGCGAATGAACGCGCGTCCATTTATCGAATCGGTGCGCTGATCGGTCAACCGCCGGAACAACTGCTGGCCCAGTTGGATACCCCACAAGCGATTCCTTCGGCGATCGCGGACGTGCCGGTGGGTCTGCCCTCCGACCTTCTGCGCCGCCGTCCGGATATCCGCGCAGCCGAACGCAGAATTGCCGCCGCGAACGCCCGCATTGGCGTCGCTCAAGCCGATCTTTATCCGCACTTTTCGCTGACCGGGGTTGCGGGTCTGGAGAGCCTGAATGCGTCGACTTTTCTGACCGCGCCGAGCCGCTATTTCTCGATCGGACCGAGCATCAACTGGCTGATCTTCGATGCCGGCAAGGTTCGCTTTGAAATGCACGCTGAAGAAGCGCGGACCGATCAAGCCGCCGCCGCATACCAGCGGACGGTTCTCGGTGCGCTGCGGGATGTCGAGACCGCGCTCGTGTCTTATGCGCAATCACAAGTGCGGCATGAGAGGCTTACGGCCGAGGTCACCGCCGACCGGGAAGCCGTGACCATCGCAACGCGTCTTTATCGCCAAGGCCTCAATGACTTTCTCTCCGTGCTCGATGCCGAACGCTCGCTATACGCTGCCGACGACAAACTGGCGCAGAGCGAGCGTGACACGGCACTCGAACTCGTTGCGCTTTACAAAGCGCTGGGCGGTGGTTGGCAGGCAGAAGGCGATGCTGCAAACAAGCAGGGAATATAGCAATGCTGCCGGATCAGAACGCCGGCAGCATCACTCTGTGCTTAGCCTTGATCGGCTTCGCCAAGCGTCAAGCTTACGACTGGAGGAATGCAAGAAGATCGGCGTTGACGCGATCCGCTTCCGTCGTGCACATGCCGTGAGGTGCGCCCGGATAGACCTTGAGCGTGGCGTTCCTGATGATCTCCGCGGACTTACGCCCGGAGTCATCCAACGGCACGATCTGATCGTCATCACCATGCAGGATCAGCGTCGGAACATCGATCTTCTTGAGATCCGGCGTGTAGTCGACCTCGGAGAACTGCTTGATGCACTCGTATTGACCAAGTACCGACCCCATCATCCCTTCGCGCCAGAACTCGTCGATCACACCTTGCTGGACTTTTGCATTGGGCCGGTTATAGCCGTAGAAAGGCACTGCAAGGTCTTTGAAGAACTGCGACCGATTGCTCGCGGTATTGGCGCGAATACCGTCGAAGACCGACATGGGCAGCCCCGTCGGATTTGCTTCGGTCTTCAGCATAATAGGCGGCACTGCACCGATCAGGACCATTTTGGCAACACGTTTTGTTCCATGCCGACCAACGTAGTGAGAGATCTCTCCACCACCCGTGGAATGGCCGACGAGCGTGACGCCCTTCAGATCGAGCGCATCGATGACAGCAGCAAGATCGTCCGCGTAGGTGTCCATGTCGTTGCCGTGCGCGGTTTGACTCGAGCGGCCGTGCCCCCGGCGATCGTGAGCGATCACTCGATAGCCTTTCTGCACCAGAAACAACATTTGCGAGTCCCAGGCATCGGCATCGAGTGGCCAGCCATGGGAGAACACGACTGGGTGGCCCGAGCCCCAATCCTTGTAGAAAATCTGTGTGCCGTCCCTGGTAGTAACGAAGTTCATGGATCGTGCTCCTGTATGTGCAAGATGATTGCCGGTTTTGCTGCCCGATGCAGTGCCTGCGGCGTTGGCAACAGCAGGGATGACCGCCGCCGCAACCGCGCCGGCTCCGGCCATTAACATGTTGCGACGTGACGCGGAAGGGATTTCTTTATCGGTTCCAGTGGTCATTTTGACTTCCTTATCGTTTACGACGCCATTGGCGAGTTATTTTTCGCGTACACGACGTGGCGCGCCGGCCTCATACCGACGCGGCATCACGACTGATCAACAGATTAGGAGACTGAAGAGCTAAAAGTCCTGACGGCGGTCTTAAACATTCTTAAATGTATTATCACGCCGATTCACGTCCCGGATGATGTACCGCTGGCCCGGCCTGGTGCCACGTAACGGCTTTGCGCCTTCCCAGGCGGGCGCCTGTCCTCTTTCATACCTGGATATAACCAGGTCAGACGAACGGCAAATGCACACGGTGGCACGAATGGCGCGCCAGCGTGCATTTCATGTCATCGTGCAACGGGAGCCGGTATCGAGCCTGATTTCCCCGCATCACGGGCCAGCATGAAGAGTATGTCGAAACACAACTCCATGCATGGAAGAGCGGAACGCGTGGAGGCAAGGGGAAGTTGATGAGTCTGATCGTTCCGCTGTTGAGCGACGACGAGATTGCGTCTGTTTCCGCTTATGTGGCAGCGCTGAAGCAATGAAACCCCGGACGGCCGGTCACGCCGGCACTCCATTCGGCCAGGTCCTCTGATGGCATCATGATGCGGCGGTCGATTGACTCAGAACTCATGTTCCGCATGTTAATGCGTGGGGTTCTTCTGCCGAACGCAACGCCATTGCCGCATCACTATCGCACGGATCAGCGTGCCCTTGCCTGGTCAGGTCATCGGTGACGACCTCGGCACGCTCCGTGCGCTCTCCTTATGAGCATTGCACGACCGTCATGTCAGCCTCGCCCCGATTTTTGGGGATTCTCCGGAGGGCAGCCGTAGCAACGATTTCTGCCTCGTTTCGTTCTCTGGCGGTCAACGCTTGCTGGTCGTTTGAAAGCGATGGTATTGATGCCGGTTCATTGACGGAGCATGTCACGCGCCTGCCGTCGTGCAGTTGAACGGTCGTTACGTAACCGGGCTGCGGCGCCGCTGCCGACGCGGTACCGACTGAGGTAACGATCAAAGTAAAGACAGTAGCAATCTGATAAAACCTACGCATGGAAATCCTCCAATATCGAATTTTGACGCCGAAACGTTGCACCGATTCTGAACGAATCAGCCTTAACGTAACCTTAACGTTGCGCTCGAACGCATGAACGCACTTTCGAGTTCGATCAAGCCGCACCATACCTAAGTATGGTGCAGTCAAACTACCATTCATATCTCCTGTACACCTGCACGATTCACCCGACATCTGCCATTCGCTATATTCAATGAAATACACCTAAATGCAGAAAATCTGGACGCAACCCGCGTTCAACTGAAACCGCAAAAGGAGTTCAATCATGGTTACTGTAGCTGAACGACTAGTCGAGACACTCGAGGCAGCAGGCGTCAGAAGAATTTATGGACTGGTCGGTGATTCTCTTAACGGCATCACCGAATCGCTACGCACGCGCGAGAAAATCGAGTGGATGGCAGTGCGCCACGAAGAGGTGGCGGCATTCGCCGCTGGTGCGGATGCCCAACTCACAGACGAACTGGCGGTTTGCGCGGGTAGTTGCGGACCCGGCAATCTACACCTGATCAACGGGCTGTTCGACTGCCATCGCAACCGGGTGCCGGTCGTCGCGATCGCCGCGCACATCCCGAGCACGGAGACAGGCTCGGGGTATTTTCAGGAGACCCACCCGCAAATCCTGTTCAAGGAATGCAGCCACTATGTCGAACTGGTCACGGATGCTGCGCACGTGCCGCGTATTGTCGAAACAGCGATCCGTGAGGCGGTGACAAAGCGGGGTGTCGCGGTCATCGTCATTTCCGGGGACATTGCACTGCGCGAAGCGGGCGCACAACAACCCTCAGCGAATCTGATTCCTCGCACGCCGAAGTGTGTGGCTCAAGATGGCGACATCAAGGCACTGGCCGATCTGCTCAACGACAGCAACAATGTGACGCTATTCTGCGGAGCGGGCTGCGCCGGCGCGCACGACGAGGTCGTCGCGCTGGCCGCCAGGCTTAAGGCACCCGTTGTCCATGCGCTTCGAGGCAAGGAACACGTTGAATGGGATAACCCCTATGACGTCGGGATGACCGGTCTGATCGGTTTCTCATCTGGCTACCATGCCATGGGCGCATGCGACACGCTGCTGATGCTCGGCACCGACTTCCCTTATCGGCAATTCTATCCGGAGCACGCACGGATCGCTCAGGTGGACATCCGGGGCGAGAATCTCGGCAAGCGCTGCCGTCTTGAACTCGGCGTGATCGGAGAGGTCAAGGACACCGTAACCCGGTTGCTCGAGCAGCTAGACGAGAAAACGGATGACTCGCACCTGCAGGTTGCGCTCGATCACTACAAGGAGGCGCGTGCGGGTCTTGATGCGCTTGCACTCGGCACCTCCAGGCATCGTCGCATCCATCCTCAACTGGTCGCGAAGATCATCAGCGACACGGCCGCCGAGGACGCGATTGTGACCTGCGACGTCGGCGAGCCTACGGTCTGGGCGGCGCGCTATCTCCGCGTCAACGGCAAGCGCAGGCTGCTTGGTTCGTTCCTTCACGGTTCGATGGCTAATGCAATGCCTCAAGCGATTGGCGCGCAGACCGCATTCCCTGATCGCCAGGTGATATCGATGTCGGGCGACGGTGGTTTCACGATGCTCATGGGCGACCTGCTGACGCTGCGCCAGTCGAAACTGCCCATCAAGATCGTCGTTTTCAATAATGGTCTGCTCGGATTTGTCGATATTGAAATGAAGGCCGGAGGTTTCCTGCCGGTCGGCACGCATCTGGACAATCCGGACTTCGCCAAAGTTGCGCAGGCGATGGGCATCCATGGCGTTCGCGTTGAGGACCCGGCCCTGCTTGGCGATGCGATCAAGGAGGCGTTTGCACACGACGGCCCCGCTCTGATCGACGTCGTCACTGATCCGCTTGAACTGGTCATGCCACCGAAGATCACGGTGGACCAGGCCAAGGGATTCAGCGTCTGGATGATGAAGGCTGTGTTGAATGCTCAGGCCAGTGAAATCGTGGAACTCGCACGAACAGCATTCGATCGCTGATCCCTATCGCCACCCCGCCGGCCTCCTGAATTGAAGGAATTGCTATGTCCATTTCGCTATCGTCAGTCGATGCCGCAAAAAGAACGTCCCGGGCCTTCGCGGTTGCCTGGGCCTGCGCCACGATTTTTTATTTCCTGGAGTACGCCGGACGCTCCGCACCAGCGGTCATGATCCCGGAGCTCTCGCACGCATTTGGCGTCAGCGCGCTTGGTTTGAGTTCCATTCTCGGCGTTTACTACTACACGTACTCCAGTGCCAGCCTGGTCGCGGGCGTGTTGCTCGACCGCTTTGGCGCGAAACATGTCGTACCCGCTGGCATGATCGCTCTGGGGCTGGGGTGTTTGTTGTTTGCGGTACCCAATGAGCTCGCGGGGACGGTCGGTAGACTGTGTCAGGGCGCAGGCTCAGCGTTTGCATTTACTGGGGCGGTCTACCTGGCCGCACACGGTTTTTCGGCGCAGCGGCTGGCAACCGCAATCGGTGTGACGCAATGCGTCGGAATGCTGGGTGGCTCGCTCGGCCAACTGACCGTGGGTCCGATGATCCATAGTGTGTTATCGGTTAGCGGATTCTGGGTCCTGTTGGGTGCTCTCGTGATCGCAACCGGCGCGGCACTTGTGGTGCTTGCTCCTCGAGAGCAAGGACATGCTCCCGAAACGAGCGGCATCAGCGGCGTGCTCGCCCCCCTACAAAGTCGTGTTCTCCAACCCACAATCGTATTTGTGCGGTCTGGCGGCGGGGTTGTTGTTTGCGCCGACGACCATTGGTGACATGGTGTGGGGTGTCCGTCTCTTCCAGGAGGACCGGGGGTTCGGCTATCAAAGCGCAGTGTTTGCGGCCTCGATGGTGCCCTTGGGCTGGGTGATCGGCTGCCCGCTTCTCGGCTGGATTGCGGATGCAATGAAGCGTCGCAAGCCCGCATTGATCGGTGGCGCGGCCCTGATGCTTGTGTGTGGCATCCAGCTTTCGTTCGCGTCGGCACTTGTACCCGCCTGGCTCACCCTGCTGGTTCTGGGCATTGCGTCGGGGGCCGCGATGATCCCTTACACGATCATCAAGGAGGTCAATCCCGATCACGTCAAGGGGAGCGCCACCGGTGGCATCAATTTCATCACGTTCCTCGTGACGGCGGTGCTTGGATCGGTGTTTGCCTTCAGCATCGGCAAGTCACTCGGTTTGACGGGAACCGACGTGGTCGCGCATTTCCGTGACTCCGGGTTGTTCTGGGTGGGGACCATTGCTCTGGCACTGCTTGTGTCGCTGATGCTCCCTGAGACGGGCCACGCCTTCAAACAGGCCAGCGCTAGTGCAGGCAACGCCTGATTGCAGCGCCTGGCTTTGTCAAATAGTGGAGTCCGCGGCGCTGGCATGTGTGCCATCTAGCGCAGACAGCAACCGTCTCTGCGGTGTTCCGTGGGCGGGGCCCCCCATATTTCAGATCCTTTAACCTATGAAAATCGTCATCGCTGGTGGATCAATTGCGGGTCTTTCGAGCGCGCTCACGCTCAGTTGCATCGGACACGACGTGCACGTGTACGAACGTTCCGACGTCCCGCTGCGCGGGAGAGGCGGTGGTGTTGCTGTGCTGCGTCACATGATGAAGTTCCTTGAACAGCATGGCCACTACACTCAGCAAATGATCAGCGTGCCAACGATCATGCGACGGCGTATCGACATAAATGGGAATGTCCTAACCGAGGAGCCTGAGAAACTTCCGTTCTCCTCCTGGGACACCGTATATCGGTCGCTCTGCGCCATGCTGTCGAAAGACAGGATTTCGTACGGACGAGAAGTCGCAGGATTTACTGAGTATGACGAAACGATTGAGATTAATTTCGACCATGGAGAAAGCGTACGCGCCGATATTCTCGTCGCAGCAGACGGAATCGGCTCTCGCACGCGGGCGCAGCTTTTCCCAAACTACGAGTCAAACTTCGCAGGATACGTCGCCTGGCGAGGCATTGTTGATGAATCAGCCTTTTCACCGCTGGAAGTCGAGGCGCTCACGAATAACTTCACCATGTTCCGAGATCCCGGACATATGTTCATGGCATTCCTGATTCCCGGCCTCGACGGATCACTGAAGCCAGGTAGACGGCGTTTCAACTGGCTCTGGTATCGAAATGAACCCGATGTTGCGGCGATGCACCGACATCTAACGGATGATCACGGACACCAGCATCATGCCTCTATTAGTCCCGGCCATCTGTCTGCCGAATCATTCGAGGAGCTGTGCGAACTGGCATCCCGACATCTCCCCGCTATATTCCAGCAACTTGTCCGCGAGACGCGGGCACCTTTCTTCCAATCGATACGCGATGCATTAAGCCCTAGCTTCTCTGTCGGACGAATCGCGTTGATTGGGGATGCCGCCTGCACAGTCCGCCCCCACACCGCTTCTGGCACGTCGAAAGCAGCAGATGACGCCGTTGCACTGGCCGAAGCCTTATCGACTGACACCGAATTGCACGTGAAGGAAGTACTCGCACTATGGGCCGCAGCCCGACGTGACGCAGTCGGCCGCCTACTCACGAAAGGGCCGAAACTAGCCGCGTCCTTCGGGTTGGGAGGCGCCGGTATAGTCAATGCCTCCTCTCCGTGGACAGATGAGCCGCAATGAGACAGGTTTGAATGGTTGCTGGGCACCGCCGGACCTCCTCTTCCCACCGACGCAGATTTGGGAGGGCGGACAGCCCTTCCTTGCATCTTCCTTTTCGAGAAAGTAACCCACGGAAATATAGCCATATCGGCAATTGTGTACGTGTCGCCCACGACGAAGCGATTAGCGCCAAGCCGCCGGTCGAGCACCTCGAAAAGGCGCCCCACTTGCCAACCCTCTTTATCCACTGTACGAACACGCATTGGGCATCACGTCGGGTGGCGTCACCATCGTCTACTCAAGCTACATGGGCGGTGCGTTGATCGCCCTTCTTCTGCTGGGACATCTGAGCGACCACGTCGGGTTCGTCCATGCGCTGAGAATCGCCGTGGTGTTATTACTGGCCGGTCTCCTCACTTCGGCCGTTGCCCACTCTCTCGCTGTTCTCGCGATCGGCCGCTTCGCTATCGGCATAGCCGCCGGCATTGCTTCAAGTGCCGCAACCGCGGGACGGGTCGCGCTTGAACCGGCATGGGAAGTCAAACGCGCCGCGCTGGTTGGCTCGATCATGAACATTGTAGGACTGGGGCTTGGACCGTTCGCGGGCGGCGTGGTCGCGCCTGGTGCATGAGCGCGCTTTGCGCGAGGCAGGTTTCAACACGATTCGGTGGATTCATCCCAGCTTGTCTGAAACCGGGGCCAGCGTGGGCGATGAAGACTTCTGGCGCAACTACCTGAGCTGCCCCCATGCCTTGTTGATAGAGGCAAAGACCTAGTGCTTAACTGCACGCCTCAGGGCACCCGACTCGACTACCACACGAATGGTACAAGACGATGCCGGACTCGTTTCTGGTATGCGGTATAGTCGGACAGATTCCTGGCAAGGAAGCGTTCCTCGTCAATAAGCCGCCATATTAGAAATGGCATCATCGCGGCGATTGACACAAACCCCCAATACGAGGCTAGCGCTAGCGGTGTGCCGAGAAGGTACAGGGATGCACTCGCGTACATCGGGTGGCGAACGACTGCATAGGGCCCGGTCGAAATAACCGTCTGATTCTCAGCGACCTCGATGATTGCTGAAGTGAACGTGTTTTCTCGATACACGAGGAAAATCAGAAAAAAACCAATCGCTACGAGCACGTCCCCCGCCATCACACCTTCGAGTGGCATGGTGGACCAACCAAAGCGATGGTCAAACGCGGGCACGACAAGAAGGGCTATGAAGGCGATTGACGTACACAGCATGATGAACTTCTGAGCGGGTTGCTTCTCCGCCGTCGGACCGCCGCTCATCCGACGCGCAAGAAGCGCCGGATCCTTTCGCGTGAGATAGAGCGTAATGAGGATCGATGCGCCTGTGAAGATCAATAAGTACACCCATGCCTCCCAATAGTGAACGGTCCCCGCGGGGACGAACAGTAGAAGGCCCATTACAACGGCGAGGACGGCAAGTGCGAGCCATGTCCTTACGTTAAGATTTTTCATAGCACAATTTTCCCGTACTCGAGAATCATCACCATAGCGTCGACAATCTTCAACTTTTCGTCCTCAGTGATTTTAGCGTTCGTACGTGTCCCAAACTGGAAGCCAGAGGGAGGCAAAACGATATCTTGTAGATCCCATCTAACAGGATCAAGATTGTGCTGACCGATGATGCTCACGCGTCGGTTCAGGATTCAGGCGTTTGACCGGTTCGACGTGAATAAATCAGGGAGAACCCCTATGAAAACTCCGGGTCATATCCGCGCCGTTAGTCGCCGCACGGTGCTCAAGGGGGCCGCTGCTGCAGCGGCGTTGCAGCTCGCCTCGCCCTTCATCATCAAGGCACGCGGCGAGACACCGCTGCGCATCGGCATGGTCGATCCATTGACCGGTGTTTATGCTGCAGTTGCACAGAATGAAGTGATGGGTGCGAGGCTCGCCGTGCAACAGATCAATGCCAACGGCGGCATTCTCGGGCGCCCCATCGAGCTGCTCGTGGAAGACTCGGCGAACGACGTCGGTACCGGCGTGCAGAAGGCGCGCAAGCTAATCGAACGTGATCAGGTCACGTTTCTGATCGGGGACGTGAATTCCGGCATCGCTCAGGCAATCGCCCAGGTCTCCAACGAGAAGAAGGTGTTGCACATCGTCTCGGGCGGCCACACCGACACGATCACCGGCAGCGACTGCAAGTGGAACGTATTTCGCGTTTGCAATACGACAAGCATGGAGGCCAACGCGGTCGCCGACCTCCTCTTCACCAAATACGGCAAGAAGTGGCATTTCATTACGCCGGACTACGCCTTCGGCCATACGCTGCAGAAGGCCGCGCTGGCGGATTTGCAAAAGCTCGGCGGCACGATGACCGGCAACGAGCTCACGCCGCTCGGCACGACCGATTTCTCTGCGTACCTGATCAAGGCGCGCGCCGCCAACCCCGATGTTCTGCTGGTGCTGCCGCAAGGTTCCGACATGGTCAACTGCCTGAAGCAGATCGCGCAGTTCGGCATCGGCAAGCAGATCCACGTTGCCGGGCTTCAGCAGGAGCTTGAATCGCTCGAGGCGATGCCGCCGGAGGCGCGCGTCGGATTCTGGATGTTCGAGTGGTACTGGAAGCAGCCGGGTGTCCCGGGCGTCGAGAAGTTCGTCGCCGACATCCGCAAGATGAACGGCGGCAAAGTCCCCACTGCACGCCACTGGTTCGGCTACACGTCGGTTCATACGCTCGCCGCGGTCGCCAACAAGGAAAAGAGCCTCGATGCGAAGAAACTCGCCGAGGCGCTCGGCGGGTTTGAACTCGCGGACGACGTTAAGCTGCAGCCCAACAAATGCTATTACCGAAAGGGAGACCACCAGCTGATGACCTCGGCGTTTGTCGGCGAAGCTCTGTCTCAGCCGGCGGGCGACCCGGAGGATCTGTTCCGTGTCGAACGCGTGGTCGCCGGCGACAAGACTGCGCCGCCCGAGGCTGCGACCGGCTGCAATCTGCAGTGGCCGGCCTGATCCCGAAGACAATGTCCGCGCGGTAGTGCCGGCAGCCGTCGCCATGAACCTGACACGCATGCGTGGCAACACAGCGACCCAGGCTGCCCGACGCGGCTCATGCACGGGTTGCGTCTGGACATGAGCGGCCGATGACTCAACTACTCCTTTTCAACATCACCAACGGGCTGATCATCGGTGCGTTTTACGTGCTGATGGCGCTTGGCCTGTCGCTCATTCTCAACTTGAGCAACGTGATCAACTTCGCCCATGGCGGCTTTCTCGTGATCGGCGGTTACATTGCCTATACGATCACGCCATATGTCGGGTTCTGGGGCGCATTGTTGATCGCGCCGCTATGCACGGCCGTCATCGGTCTCGCAGTCGAGCGCGTGCTGATCCGGCGAGTCTATGGGCGCGATCCGCTCTACAGCCTGCTGCTGACGTTCGGCCTTGCCTTCATGATCGAGGACGGCACCCGCTTCATTTGGGGTGCGCAGGGCAAGCCCGTGAGCATTCCGCCCGCGCTGGCTCAGCCCTTGAGCAACGAACTCTTCTTTATTACCGGCTACCGCCTGTTCATGGTCGGCACTGTAACCATCGCGGTTGCACTGCTCTTCATGCTGTTACGCTACAGCCGGCTCGGCATACGCATCCGCGCCGGCACGCTCGACCTCGAGACCGTCGCGGCGCTCGGCATCAACGTGGGCAGGCTGCGCGCGCTCAATTTCGCCGTCGGCATCTATCTCGCCGGTCTGAGCGGCGTGCTGGCCGCGGGCCAACTCGGGCTGGAGCCGACAATGGGAACCGGCCTCCTGATGCCGAGCTTCATCGCCATCATCGTCGGCGGGGTTGGCAGCCTCACCGGTACACTGCTCGGCGGCTTGCTGATCGGCGTGGCCTCGGGCATCACCGCGGTGTTCCTCCCTGCGGCAAGCGAGGCCATCATGTACGTGCTGATGGCTGTGGTTTTGCTGATCCGGCCGCGCGGCCTGCTCGGCGAAGAAGGCATGATGACGTGAGCGACTACCTCCACCCTCCCCGGCTCGTCGTCATCGCAGCACTCTGGGCTGTGCTCTTGCTGGCGCCCTACTGGATGCCGCTGCTCGGCGGCTACACCGCGCTCGGCACCCGCGTGCTCGTGCTCGGACTGGCGGCCATGTCAGTCAACTTCCTGCTCGGCTTCACCGGCGTGCTGTCCTTTGGACACGCGGCGTATTTCGGGCTCGGCGCTTACGGCGCAGGACTCGCGCTGAAGTTTCTCGCGCCGAGCACACCACTCGCGCTGCTGTGCGGCACGCTGCTCGGCGGCATTGCCGGCACACTGCTGGGCGCGCTCATCGCACGGCGACGCGGCGTCTACTTCGCGATGGTCACCATCGCGTTCGGGCAGGTCTTCTACTACATCGCCTTCCAATGGAGTTCCGTCACCGGCGGCGACGACGGCTTGCGCGGCTTTTCGCGCCAGCCGCTCGATCTCGGCTTCGCCCGGATCGACATCCTGTCGAACGCCAACGCGTTCTACTACTTCGTGCTGTTTTGCCTTGCGCTGGCAATCGGCGTGATGGGTTTCATCCTGCGCTCCCCGTTCGGGCGCACCATGATCGCGATCCGCGAAAATGAGCGGCGTGCTCGCTTTCTCGGCATTCCCGTCGATCGGCATATCTGGATCGCCTTTACGCTGTCTTGCTTCTTTATGGGGTTCGCCGGTGCGCTCTACGCTCTCCTGAACAACTTCGCCGATCCGCGCGGGCTGCATTACAGCCAGTCGGGCGATTTCGTGATGATGGCGGTCATGGGCGGCATGCGCAGCTTGTGGGGGCCGCTGCTCGGCGCCGCGGTATTTGTCGTGCTGCAGGACTATCTTTCGAGCATCACGGTCAACTGGATGTCGTTCGTCGGCATGCTGTTCGTCGCGATCGTGTTGTTTTTCCCGCGCGGGCTGCTCGGCTTCATTCAGCGCAGGAGCGACTCATGAGCGTGCTCGAAGTCAAGCGCGTCAGCAAGCGCTTCGGCAGCCTCGCCGCGGTGCGCGACGTATCGCTCGCCGTCGAGAAGGGCGAGCTGCGCGCTGTGATTGGGCCGAACGGCGCCGGCAAGACCACCTTCTTCAATCTCATCAGCGGCTTTTTCCCGCCGAGCATGGGTACGATCGTGTTCGACGGAGTCGACATCACAGCGCTTCCTGCGTATCGGCGCGTGGCGGCCGGCATCGCCCGCACGTTCCAGATCACCGAGATTTTTCCCGAGCTGACGGTATTCGAGAACGTGCGCATCAGTGCGGAGGTGACGGAGGGTTTTCGCCTGCGCCCGTGGATCAGCAGCACCGAGCGGGCGCGAGTTCGTCGTCACGTCGAGGAGGCGCTCGAGCTCACGGGTCTTGCCGGCAAATCGCACCGGCTGGTCGGAGAGCTGCCGCACGGCGACCAGCGGGTTGCCGAGATCGCGATGGCGCTGGCGTTGCGGCCGCACCTGCTGCTGCTCGACGAGCCCACCGCCGGCATGGGCGATCAGGAGACTCACGAGATTACGCAGCTCGTGCGCCGTCTGCACAGCGAGGGCAACTTCACCATCGTGCTGATCGAGCATGACATGCGCGTGGTCTTTCATCTGGCCGATCGCATCACGGTGCTCGACCAGGGAAGCCTCCTCGCCGAAGGCTCGCCAGATGAGATCGCTTCCAGCGAGGCCGTACAGGCCGCCTATCTGGGTAACACAGCATGAGCGCCGCGCCGAACCGCTCCAAGCAAGCTCGCACTCCCTCGGGGGGCAACGAGGACACGAAGTGCCGAACGTGGGGGCTCAAATGAACGCCGCCCTCACCGCCGCAGGGCTGCATACCTACTATGGCAAGAGCCATATCCTGAATGGCGTGAGTCTGGAGGTTGCGGAAGGCCGGATCACGGCATTGCTCGGTCGCAATGGAGCCGGCAAGACCACGACCCTGCGTACCCTCGTGGGTTTGACGCCCGCGCGCCAGGGGCGCGTGACGATCTTCGGGGCGGATACCACGCGCTGGCCGACCTTCCAGATCGCCGCGAGCGGCGTCGGCTACGTGCCCGAGGGGCGAAGAATCTTCGCTAATCTCAGTGTTGAGGAAAATCTGAAGGTCCCGCTGGAGCGCGGCGGACCATGGACGATCGCGCGGATCTACGAGCTGTTTCCACGCCTCGCCGAGCGCAAGTTCAGCCGCGGAAGGCTACTATCCGGCGGCGAACAGGAGATGCTATCGATTGCCCGCGCACTCCTGCTCAATCCCCGGCTGCTCGTTCTCGATGAACCATCGCAAGGCTTGGCCCCGCTGATCGTTCGGGAGGTGTTTCGAGTCGTGTCGCAGATGCGCGATGAGGGGATTTCG
This sequence comes from Paraburkholderia madseniana, assembly GCF_009690905.1. Lineage (GTDB taxonomy): Bacteria > Pseudomonadota > Gammaproteobacteria > Burkholderiales > Burkholderiaceae > Paraburkholderia > Paraburkholderia madseniana. The sequence goes on along the minus strand of NZ_VOSW01000003.1, from coordinate 28,029 downwards.
GTACTGCTGGTGGAGCAGAACGCACGCATGAGTCTCGAGATCGCCGATTATGCTTACGTACTGGACGATGGCAGCATCGTCTATTCGGGAGACGCGAGCGCGCTCGCCGCCGATGAAAGCCGGGTACGAGCGCTAACCGGTGCCAGCGTGGAGCAGTAAACGCCCTATACGCACAAAGCATCGTTAAATCGGCGGATTGTGGAAGCTTAAGAGATGCCCCGAAAAGCTCCGGGAGCGTCCTGGCGGAAGGCAGCCGGAGTCGAACCGACCTGAGAGCGTCTGACGCCCTCAACTGGATTTGAAGTCCAGCCGCACCACCGGATGCGAATGCCTTCCTACGGTGATTGAACTACTTGAACTACCTGAACCACGCCCTGCAACTCAAACACTGAATCAAATCAGATCGAGCCAACGACTATCCGTGCGCATCAGATGCAGGCCACGGTGGAAGCGAGTATATCCAACCCGGTCGAAGAATTCCAAAAGCTGGATCGCACGTTTTCTCCCAAGACCGGTGACATCGCGAAACGGTGCGGCCGCTACCGTACCCGCATTCTTTTGCGCTTCGGAACCCGCAATCAAAGCCAGTTCGCGAATCACCTCATGATGATAAAAGAGGTCGCGCACGACCTGAAAGAGCTCGCCCTGTCGCGCGAGTTTGCGCAGCAACTGCCGCACGCGGTCTTCGGATACACCGTGTGCGTTTGCCAGATCGCGCACCCAGGGCGGATCGAAACGCCCGTCTTTCAGCGCCGGCAGCAGTGCTGCAGCGAGCGCGCGATCGGCGTCGTCAAGTGTCACCGCGTGGTCAGGCAGATGCAACCACGGCCCGCGTCTGACGATCTCGCCGCGCGCCGCCGCATCGTCGACTAGGGCGCGCCACAATGCATCGTCGACGAGCGGCGCTGCGATCCGCCGTAAGCGCGATACATCCGGGCCGAGTTCATCCGGCGAGCGTTCGTGGTACTGCTTTAGTGCCGCAATCAGCCGCGCATACAAGGCACGCCACGAAGCATAGGCGATCAACAACGCGTCATTACCGCCGGGGAGTTCCACAACGCGCGTGTCAGATGGCAACGCGAGCACGGCCGCCTGCATACCCGTCAGTCGTTCCAGCAACGAACGAGACAATCCATGCGGCGCCCTTGTCAGAAGCGAATCCAGCGCGCCGGTGTCGAGCATGACCTGAATCGCATCGAGCCACGCCAGCCGCTCTGCCGAGCGACGCTTACGCGAAGGCGCAAACGGATCGAGCACATGACCGCCCCCAACCGTGCGATCAGCCTGAGCATTGCGCACGACAAAGCGATCGCCAGGAAGGGCGCACACCGGCCGTTCGAACACGAGCTGCACGTGCGCCCGCTGACCTGCGCCGAGCGTCTCGCCATCGAGCAACGCGACATGCGCCACCTGATGCTGCGTGCCCAGATGCACATGCAGCGGCGTCCAATGCTCCAGCGTCAACGATGCATCGGTGAGCAGCGTAAGCATAACGTCGATGCGTTCCGAGGCTTCCGACAAACGTGGATCAACAATCCAGTCGCCGCGATCGATTGCGCTCTTCTCGATGCCCGCCAGATTCAACGCACAGCGCTCCCCTGCCCTTCCAGTCTCGGCCGGACGATTCTGCGCATGAATGCTACGTACACGCACCGGCTGATTTTTCGGCGCGAGCAGCACCGTGTCACCCACCGTCACGCGTCCCGACACCACGGTCCCCGTCACGATCGTGCCTTGGCCCGCGAGCGTGAAGACCCGGTCGACCGCGAGACGGAACAGACCGTCGTCGCGCCCCATGCGCCACGCTACTGCCGCCGCGTGCAAATGTGCTTTCAACGCGGCCACGCCAAGGTCATCTTCACGCGTCGCGCAGGTATCGAACACGGGAGCGTCCTGCAGCACGCTGCCGCTCAGAAACGCTGTCACCTCGTCACGCACTGCCTGCAGCCGCTCAGCATCAACGCGATCTATCTTGGTCAGCGCTATCGCGCCGCGCTTGATGCCGAGCAGTTCCACAATCGCCAGATGTTCGCGCGTTTGCGGCATGACGCCATCATCGGCGGCGATCACGAGCAACGCGAAATCAATCCCACTCGCGCCCGCGGTCATCGTATGGACGAGCTTTTCGTGGCCCGGCACATCGATCAGGCCGAGCACGTCGCCGTTGTCGAGCGGCACGTACGCATAGCCCAGTTCGATCGAAATGCCGCGCGCCTTTTCTTCCTTGAGACGATCCGTATCGACGCCCGACAGCGCTCTCACCAGACTCGTCTTGCCGTGGTCGATATGCCCGGCCGTACCTACGATCATGCCTGCATGTCCTTCAGTTGCTCGATCAACTGCGCTTCATCGGCGGCTTCGAGACAGCGCAGATCGAGACGCAATGCATCGTCCGCGATCCGGCCGATGACCGGCCGCGCCATCTCGCGCAAACGCTTCTCGAGCGCGAGCAATTGACGGCCGCCGCGCTTGCCGTCGGCGGTCCTGATCACGAGGCCGTAGCTCGGCAGCACATCGACAGGCAATGCACCGCTGCCGATCTGACTGAACATGGGCTCGGCCACTACGACGTAGCGCTCTCCGGCCACACGCTGCAACACAGGCTGCACCCGCTCCGCGGTAAGCCGGATGTCGTCGCTCGGTCGCGTGAGCAAACGCAGCGTAGTCAGCCGCTCAGCGAGTTTTTCCGGCGCACGATACATCTGCAGCACAGGCTCCAATGCCGCGAGCGTCAGTTTGCCGACCCGCAGCGCGCGTTTGAGGGGATGCTTCTTGATCTTTGCGATCAGATCACGCCGGCCGACGATCAACCCCGCCTGCGGGCCGCCAAGCAGTTTGTCGCCGCTGAACGTGACAAGATCGGCGCCGGCTTCGATGGTTTCGCGTACGGTCGTCTCACGCGGCAAGCCCCATTGCGTCAGATCGACCAGCGTGCCGCTGCCGAGGTCCACCGCAACGGCAAGACCGCGTGCGTGGGCGAGCGGCGCGATGGCGTCGATGGCGACCTCTTTGGTGAATCCGCAGATCGCGTAATTGCTCGTGTGGACTTTCATCAGCAACGCGGTTTGCGGACCGATGGCTTCGTCGTAGTCCTTCAGATGCGTGCGGTTGGTGGTACCGACTTCGCGCAGCCTGGCGCCCGCGCGGCTCATGATGTCGGGAATGCGAAACGCGCCGCCGATTTCAACCAGCTCGCCACGCGACACGATCACTTCTTTCTTCGACGCCAGCGCGGACAACGAGAGCAACACCGCTGCGGCATTGTTGTTGACCACGGTCGCCGCTTCGGCTCCTGTCAGTTCGCAGATGAGTTCGTCGATCAGATCGTCGCGATCACCGCGCTTGCCGGTGCCGAGATCGAACTCGAGGTTGGCCGGTTGCGTGAGCGCTTTCATGACGGCTTGCACCGCTTCGTCGGGCAGCAATGCGCGGCCGAGATTGGTATGCAGCACGGTGCCGGTCAGATTGAAGACGCTGCGCAAGCGGGCCGCGTTGCGCCGGCGCAGCGTGGCTTCGACGGAGGCCCGCAGTTGCGCGATATCGAGCGCGCTCACCGACGCATCGCCGGATTGCGCGCTGACGCGCCAGGCGTCGAGTGCGTCACGCAGAGCACCCAACACCTGCGTACGGCCGAACTCCGTCAGCAACGCCGCAAACTCGGCAGACGCCATCACCTTTTCCACCGACGGCACGCGCGCCATCAGCGCCCGCAATTCAGAGCCGGTTACATCGCTCACGAAGCAATCCTCTTTCTCAGTCGGATTCGCCGGAAGAATCATCAGCCGCAGGATCGGCCTGTTCCGGCCAGAGCCACGGATGCGGCGACGCGCGCCGATAACCTTCCGCTCCCATCAGCAGGTCCAGCGTGAGACTGGCGAGATCATCCGCGAACGGTTCGAAATCGTAGTCCTTCGACTGAATGCCGATCTTCCGGTAAGTATGGCATTCGTCGCACGACTCCGCCTTCAAGGATGCATTCTTCGAATCGGCTTCTCGCGTGGCCTCATCGGCGTCCTGCGAGCCGACTGCGTGATAGGCAATGCCTTTGGTCGAATCGCAGTTAGAGCATTTCGCGCGGACCATGTGCCACTCCGTCGCACACAGGCCGCATTGCAGGTAACGGTAATTGTCATACGCACCGCCCACGCGCACCATGCTCGCCACCGGATGCGATCCGCACACCGGACACAGGCCTAACGTCTCGATGTACGGCACCTCGCGCTTGTCGATGTCCGCAGCGAGGTCGGTCCATACGACTTGCAGCGCGGCCATGATGAACGGCGCGCTCGCCGGATCGACTTCCTCGAAGCGCTGCGCGAAAATCGCGTCGGCCTGGGTGTCGAGAGTGACTTTATCGAGTATTCGCAGTCTGGCGAGGAGCGCTTCGAGCGGCGGTGTGAGTGAACCGGCAGCTTGCACCTTGTCGAGCAATTGAAGAAAAACGTCGTGCCACGCCGGATCGCGCACGCCGGAAAGCGCCGGAATCAGCGGCATGGAATGCTGCTGCGCACTCGCGATCAACTCGGCGCTGGGCGGCTTCGCCTTGAAGCCGGTGATCACGGCTTGCTGCGCGTCCGCCAGCACGGCCATCAGACGCAAATAGCCGGCGATCGGATTGCTGAGCGCCGCCAATTGACGCAGCCGCGCGGCGCGCGCCGAAAAGACCGCCAGCCGTTCCGGCGTACGGATGCGGGGAATCGCCGTGTGATCGAGCGATTCGATATCGCCGGCCTCAAGAATGCGTTGAACCAAAGTATCGACCTCTGAAAACTGCGCTGAAAACTGAAGAGCCGCCGCAGTTCGTCGAACAGGGGCGGCGGCTCGGGGTGCGTGGCAAATTGCGCCACGCTTGTTGCCGATCCTACTTGCCGATGATTTCCTTGAACCAGTTCGGATGATGCTTTCTCGCCCAGCCATAGGTCACGGTCCCGCGCGTCATCGCGCCGATCGAGCCCTTGATCCACAGCGCCGCGTAAATATGCACGACGATACCGACGATCAACACGAACGCAGCCGCAGCATGAACCAGCGCCGCGAGGCGGATGATCTCGATCGGGAAATAGAACGAGAAATAGCGCCGCCAGATCACAATGCCGCTCGCCAGCAATAGCAGCAGGCAGACCACCATGGTGAAAAATAGCAGCTTTTGACCGGCATTGTACTTTCCGATCGCGGGGAGCTTTTCCTCACGATTGTTGAGCACGTCATCTATCTGCTTCATCCACTGGATGTCGGCTTTGTCCAGATAATTGTGATGCCAGAAGCGCAACGCAAGAATCAGGAACGACAGGAACATCACGCAACCGACAAACGGATGCAGAATCCGCGTCCATTGGCCGCCGCCGAAGATCGCGTACAGCCACGACATCGCCGGATGGAACATGGCGAGGCCGGACAGCGCCAGCAGAACGAACGTGATGGCGGTGATCCAGTGATTCGTCCGTTCATTCGGCGTGTAGCGCTGGATCAGGCTGTTGCCCTTCACGTCTTTCAGCACAACTTGCTCGTGATTGTCAGCGTGCTTCATCGGATGCCTCCCGCGAACGGCGTGCTTCATCAGCTTCGTGCTGTGCTTCGGCTTCTTCCGCCTCCGTCACCTCGTTCGGACCGACACGGGTGTAGTGGAAGAACCCTGCCACTGCAGCAAACGCGATCCCTGCCAGCGCCAGCGGTTTCGCCAGACCTTTCCATAGGTAAACCATCGCGCTGATCTTCGGATTCTGCGGCAAACCGTGATACAGGTTGGCTTTGTCGGCGTGGTGCAGCACATACATCACATGCGTGCCGCCCACGCCGGCGGGATCGTACAAACCGGCGTTCTGGAAACCGCGCTCCTTCAGATCGACAATCCGATCCGCCGCCTGCTGCTTCATGTCCTCCTTGGTGCCGAACATGATCGCGCCGGTCGGGCAGGTCTTCACGCACGCCGGCTCCTGACCGACAGCCACGCGATCCGAACACAGCGTGCACTTGTACGCACGGTTGTCCTTCTTCGAAATGCGCGGCACGTTGAACGGGCAACCGGTGATGCAATAGCCGCAGCCGATGCAGTTTTCCTCGTGAAAATCCACGATACCGTTCGTGTACTGCACGATCGCGCCCGGCGAAGGGCAGGCCTTCAGACAGCCTGGATCCTCGCAGTGCATGCAGCCGTCCTTGCGGATCAGCCACTCGAGATCGCCTTCGGTGTTCTCGTACTCCGAGAACCGCATGACGGTCCACGAATGCTCAGACAGATCGCGCGGGTTGTCATAGATGCCGGTTGTCGTGCCGATCTCGTCGCGCAGATCGTTCCACTCCATGCAGGCCGTCTGACACGCCTTGCAGCCAATGCACTTCGATACGTCGATGAGCTTGGCGACCGTGCCCGTCACCGGCTCACGCACTTGCGGTTCGGGCAAGGTCGTGGCCGAGAGGCGTTTGATATCCAGTGATTGCAGTGCCATCTCTTTTCCTTATGCCTTTTCGACCTTGACGAGGAACGACTTGAATTCCGGTGTTTGCGAATTCCCGTCGCCCACGGAAGGCGTCAGCGTATTGACGAGATAACCCGGCTTCGCGAGCCCCTTGAAGCCCCAATGCAACGGCAACCCGACTGTCTGGACCTTTTTCCCTTCGATCATCAGCGGTTTAATCCGCTTGGTGACGAGCGCCACCGCGATGATGTGCCCGCGATTGGACGACACCTTCACGCGATCCCCCGCGACCACGCCCACCTCCTTCGCCAGATCCTCGCCGATCTCCACAAACTGTTGCGGCTGCACAATCGCGTTCAGACGCGCGTGCTTGGTCCAGTAGTGGAAATGCTCGGTCAGACGATACGTGGTGGCCGTATGCGGGAAGTTCTCATGCGTGCCGAAAGCGGCCCGATCGTCCGGGAACACGCGCGCCGCCGGACTGCTGACGACCGCCTTGTTATCCGGATGCAGCGGGTTGTAGCCGAGCGGTGTTTCGAACGGTTCGTAGTGCTCGGGGAATGGACCTTCCACCAGACCGTCGCGCGAGAAGAAGCGCGCCACGCCCTCCGCATTCATGATGAACGGATTCATGCCGTTTTCAGGCGGCTCGTCCACCTTGAAGTCGGGAATGTCCGCACCGCTCCACGTCTTGCCGTTCCACGCGATCAGCTTGCGCGTGGAGTCGAACGGTTTGCCGCTGACGTCGCACGAAGCACGGTTGTACAGAATCCGCCGGTTCGCAGGCCACGCCCATGCCCAGTTCAACGTATTGCCGATGCCGGTCGGGTCCGAATTGTCGCGGCGGCCCATCTGGTTGCCCGCCTGAGTCCACGAACCGCAGAAGATCCAGCAACCGCTCGCGGTGCTGCCGTCGTCGCGAAGCTGCGCGAAGCCCGCCAACTGCTCGCCCTTCTTGGCGAGCACCTTGGTTTTGTCGGTAGCGTCGGTCACGTCGGCGAGCGCCTTGCCGTTGAACTCCATGGCGATTTCTTCAGGCGTCGGGCTTTCCGGATCGGAGTAAGGCCAGCTCATGTTGAGAATCGGATCGGGATATTTGCCGCCGTTCTCCTTATAAGCCTTACGAATGCGCAGCCACAGCCCCGACATGATCTCGAGGTCGCTCTTCGCCTCGCCCGGCCCGTCGGCGCCCTGCCAGTGCCACTGCAGCACGCGGCTGGAACTGACCAGCGAGCCGCGTTCCTCGGCGAAACACGTGGTAGGCAGACGGAAAACTTCGGTTTGAATCTTCGACGGATCGACGTCGTTGAACTCGCCGAAGTTCTTCCAGAACTCCGACGTTTCTGTGGCGAGCGGATCCATGATGACGAGCCACTTCAGTTTGGCCAGACTCGCGCCGATCTTCGCCTTGTTCGGCGCCGCGGCAAGCGGGTTGAAGCCCTGCGCGATGTAGCCGGTCATCTTGCCTTGATTCATCAGCTCGAAGACCTGCAGCATGTCGTATGACTTATCAAGCTTCGGCAGATAGTCGTAGCCGAAGTTGTTCTCGGCGGTCGCGTTATCGCCCCACCACGACTTCATGAAGCTGACATGAAACGCGCGGTAGTTGCGCCAGTAGCTCAACTGGTTCGGCCGCAACGGCTGGCTCGCGCGCTTCGTGATGAAGGCGTCGAAGTCCTGCTCGGCTTCCATCGGCAGCGTCATGTAGCCCGGCAACAGGTTCGACATCAAACCCAGGTCGGTCAAACCCTGAATGTTCGAGTGACCACGCAGTGCGTTCATGCCGCCGCCCGCAATGCCGATGTTGCCCAGCAGCAATTGCACCATCGCGCCGGTGCGGATGATCTGCGCGCCGATCGAATGATGCGTCCAGCCGAGCGCGTACAGGATCGTGCCGGCGCGCCCGGGGACGGCCGTCGATGCCAGCATCTCGCACACCTTGAGGAATTTGTCCTTCGGCGTGCCGCAGGTCCGCTCGACCTGCTCGGGCGTATAGCGCGAGTAGTGCTGCTTCATCAACTGATAGACGCAGCGCGGGTGCTGCAGCGTCGGATCGATTTTGGCGTAACCATCGTCGCCGCGCTCGTAGTCCCACGTGCTCTTGTCGTAGCTGCGTTTATCCGCATCGTAGCCGGAATACAGGCCGTCCGTGAACGAGAAATCCTCGCGCACGATGAACGGCATATCCGTGTAATTCTTGACGTACTCGTGCTGAATCTTGTCGTTGGTGAGCAAATAGTTGATCACCCCGCCCAGGAACACGATGTCCGAGCCGGTCCGAATCTGCGCGTAGTAGTCCGCGACCGAGGCCGTACGCGTAAAGCGCGGATCGACCACGATCAACCTTGCCTTGCGATGCGCCTTCGCTTCCGTGACCCACTTGAAACCGCACGGGTGCGCCTCGGCTGCATTGCCGCCCATCACGAGAATCACATCCGCGTTCTTGATGTCGACCCAATGGTTCGTCATCGCTCCACGGCCAAACGTCGGGGCAAGACCTGCCACCGTCGGGCCGTGTCAAACACGTGCCTGATTATCGAATGCGAGCATGCCAAGACTGCGGACAGTCTTGTGCGTCAAATACCCCACTTCATTGCTACCGGCCGATGCCGCGAGCATGCCGGTGGTCAGCCAGCGGTTGACCTTCTTGCCGTCTTCCGTCGTCTCGACGAAGTTGGCATCGCGGTCTTCCTTCATCAGCCTGGCGATGCGATCGAGCGCGTCTTCCCAGGAAATCCGCTTCCATTCATTCGATCCAGCCGCGCGGTACTCCGGATACTTCAGACGGCTCGGACTGTGAATGAAATCGATCAGGCTCGCGCCCTTCGGGCACAACGTGCCGCGGTTCACCGGATGATCGGGATCGCCTTCAATGTGGATGATGCTGGACTTTGCATTCTTGGCGTTGTCGCCAAGTCCATACATCAGGATGCCGCAGCCCACCGAGCAGTACGGGCAGGTGTTGCGGGTTTCAGTTGTGCGCGACAGTTTGTACTGACGAACCTCGGCTAGCGCGGGTGCCGGAGAGAAGCCCATGAGGGCCAAACTTGATCCGGCGAGCGTGGTGGCGGAGACCTTCAGAAACTGTCGCCGGGACATGTGGGTCATGTAATGGCCTCGGCTCTTTTCGGGATACTAATAACGATTATAGAGGCCGATATGAAGTCCTGCAGCCAGACTGGCACGTCATCAACGTCATTAAATATGAAGCGCCGCAGCCGGTTTCAATGAAACCGGGCACTATTCCTCTTGCAGCAGTTGATTGCGTCCGCAACGACCAAGACCGTGGGCGCCCGCTGTCCTGCGCCGCGCGCGAACAACCGCCATAATGTGGTTATTCGAAGCCTGAAATCCGCTCCACACATGACCGACACCCTCCCCACCGCAAACCCTTCGCCCCGCCTGACCAGCCTGTCGCACGGCGGAGGCTGCGGCTGCAAGATCGCCCCCGGCCTGCTTGCCGATCTGCTCAAGCGTAGCGCGCCGCTACCGTTCTTTCCCGACCTGCTGGTCGGCAACGATACCGCCGACGACGCCGCCGTCTACCGGCTCAACGACGAGCAGGCGATCGTCGCCACCACCGATTTCTTCATGCCGATCGTCGACGACCCGTTCGACTTCGGCCGCATCGCCGCAACCAATGCGCTGTCCGACGTCTACGCCATGGGCGGCAAGCCGATCATGGCGCTGGCGATCGTCGGCATGCCGATCAATGTGCTGCCGCACGACGTGATCGCGGCGGTGCTGAAGGGTGGCGAGTCCGTCTGCGCCGAAGCCGGCATTCCCCTCGCCGGCGGGCACTCGATCGATTCGGTGGAACCTATTTACGGCCTGGTAGCGATCGGTGTGGTCGATCCGCGGCGTGTCAAACGCAACGCCGGCGCGCGGGCAGGCGACGTGCTGATCCTCGGCAAGCCGCTGGGCGTGGGTGTGTTGTCGGCGGCGTTGAAAAAGGACCGGCTCGATTCAAACGGCTATGCCGCGATGATCGCGGCCACGACCAAGCTCAACCGGCCGGGCGCGGCGCTGTCCACGCTCGACGGCGTGCATGCCCTCACGGACATCACCGGTTTCGGCTTGCTGGGCCATACGCTGGAATTAGCCCGCGGGTCGAATCTGACCGCCCGCGTGCGCTATGCGGATCTGCCGTGGCTGCCGAACGTGGTCAGCTTCGCCCAGGCCGGCATTTTTACCGGCGCTTCGGGGCGCAACTGGGACGCTTACGGTCAGGACATTGTTTTGCCTTCCTCATTGCCGTCGACGGCTCGCACCCTGCTCACCGATCCGCAAACCTCGGGCGGCCTGCTGGTGTCGTGCGCGCCAGAATCCGTCGACGAAGTGCTCGCCCTGTTCCGCGCCGACGGTTTCGACGAGGCGTGCGTAATCGGGGAAATGGTCAGCGGAGAACAGCGAGTCGAGGTGATCTGAGGCGCGGACGGACCGACGGACAAAGCGAGGCACGGGCCTGGCAGATGGCTTCGTATTTCGCCTGATGCATGGCCTGGCATATGGCTTGAAGGCGAAACGGAACGGCTCGCCAGCCGGCATTCACGGCGCATGCGATAATTTCGCTTCTCCCGCCGGTCCGTTTCGTCCGTAACCCCTTGAAAAACCTACTTGTCAGCCTAGATCAAGCCGGTGATTTCGATGAAATCATCGACGTGCGCACGCCTTTAGAATTCGCCGAAGACCACATTCCCGGCGCGCTCAACGCGCCTGTGCTGAGCAACGAAGAGCGTGTTCTGGTCGGCACGACTTACAAGCAGGTCTCGCCATTCGAAGGCACCCGGATCGGCGCGGCGCTGGTTGCGCGCAACATCGCGCACCACCTGGAAACCACCTTCGCCGACCGGCCGCGCAACTGGCGGCCGCTGATCTATTGCTGGCGCGGCGGGAAACGTTCGGGTTCGGTCACGACGTTGTTCAATATGATCGGCTGGCAGGCACGTCAGCTGGACGGCGGCTATAAAGGCTACCGGCGCGCAACGCTGGACACCCTCGAGACGTTGCCGAAGAAATTCAATTACATCGCACTAGTGGGCCCGACCGGCAGCGGCAAGACACGCCTGTTGGAAGCGCTGCGCCAGGCGGGTGCGCAAACGCTGGACCTCGAAGCACTGGCCGCCCATCGCGGCTCGCTGCTCGGCGCATGGGCAGGCATTGAGCAGCCGTCGCAAAAGCGCTTCGACACGCTGCTGGTGAGCGCCCTGCGCACGTTCGATCCCAAACGGCCGGTGTTCGTCGAAGCGGAGAGCCGGCGGATCGGTTCGATTGCGCTGCCGCTCGCGCTCCTCGACACGTTTCATCAGGGCGCCTGCGTCGAAGTGTTATCGAGCCACGAAGACCGTGCGGCGTTCCTGCTGCATGACTATGCAAATCTGTTCGACGATCCTGAATCGTTGAAAGCGCAGTTGCAGAAGATGATCGGTTTGCATAGCCGCGAACGTGTCACGGGCTGGCAACACCTCGTCGATGAAAATAGCCGGGCCGAGCTCGCTCGCGAGCTGATCGAACGGCACTATGATCCAGCGTATGCGCGCAGCAGCCGTCAGCATTTCGTGCAGTTGCCGCAGGCGTTGCAAATGAATTTTCGGCCCAACGACGCCGATGTCGTTGAACAGGCAAAAGCCCTGCTTGCCCAATTCGATAACAGCGCGCTCGCTGTCGTCTGACTAAAAACTAACGTTCAAGACCATCCAATATGCAATCAACCCTTCGGCAGCCCCGCGTCGCCCTTGGCTGGATCGTGTTCCTGCTGATCGCCGTCGTCGGCCTCTTCTATGTGAAGTGGTTTCCGTACTACAACCGCGCGTTCGTCGGCGCGAGTCAGCATTCCATCGGCAAGTCGATCCTGATGGGCACGGCGTCGAGCGCACCGGCGGCCTCGTGGCAGGCGGCCATCGATTACGCGCTGGCCTACGGCAAGGCGATCTGGCAAGCCATGGTGCTCGGCCTTCTGCTGGGCTCGGCGGTACAGGCGCTGATTCCGCCGCAGTGGGTCGCACGCGCGCTCGGCCGGACCGATTTCAGCAGCGTGGTGAAGGGCGGCCTGATGTCCTTGCCGGGCATGATGTGCACGTGCTGCGCGGCGCCGGTCGTGGCCGGCTTGCGCGCCCGTCAGGCCGCACCGGGCGCGGCGATCGCGTTCTGGCTGGGCAATACCGCTTTGAACCCGGCCACGCTGATCTTCATGGGCTTCGTGCTCGGCTGGCAATGGATGGGTTTGCGGCTCGCCCTCGGCCTCGTGATGGTGTTCGGCCTCGGCTATCTGGTGAACCGCATGGTCACGCCGAAGGAAGCCGAAGCGTCGCGCGACGCCATGGCGCAACTCGTCACCACCGACGATCCGGGCACCGCGTTCACACGCTGGGTGAAAATCCTCGGAACAATGACGCTGCGGCTGATTCCTGAGTACATCGTCCTGGTGCTGATTCTCGGCGCAGCGCGAGCATGGCTGTTCCCGCACATCGGACCCAGCATCGATAACAGCCTGCTGTGGATCGTCGCTTTGGCGATCGCCGGAACCTTGTTCGTGATTCCGACCGCGGGCGAAGTACCGATCATTCAGGCCATGCTCTCCTTCGGCATGGCCGCAGGCCCGGCCGGCGCGTTGCTGATGACGCTGCCGCTGATCAGCGTGCCGTCGATGGCCATGCTTGGGCGCTCGTTCCCCAGGCGCGTGCTGACGGTCGTGGCGCTGGCGGTGGTGGTTTGCGGGGTGGTCAGCGGGTTATTGGCTATTGCATTGGGGTTTTAAAGCATGAAACGTATTGCAGCATTCGCAGCTACTAGCTGGTCAGCCGCGGCCCTTCTTTACTTCGGACAGCATTCGGTAGCGCTGATCGTGGTAAGCGGGGTCGTCGTGCTGGCCGGCTTCGATCTGCTCCGTCCTTGACGGGATCTACGTCGGACGAATCGTCGCCGACTCGAGCGCCATCCTGCGACGCGAGCCGATCAGCGCGGCCAAAGCCGTGCCGATCCCCAACGCGAACAGACACGCCGTCGGCACCAGCATCGGTGCGACATGGCTGTGCGCCACCTTGCCGACATAAGGCATCAGGTTCTGTCCGGCAAAGCCGCCGAGATTGCCGATCGCGTTGATCGCCGCCACGCTCGCTGCGGCTCTTGCGCCGGAGAAGAACCGCGGGGGCAGCGACCAGAAGCACGGATAGAGCAACGGGATACACGCCCCGCCCAGACATAGCGCGGCGAAACGCAACGACGGGGTCGGCAGGACGAGGCTCGACGCAAAGCAAACGACGCCGATGCCGGCCACCACGCTCATCGCCTTCAACACGACGCGCTCACGCTTGAGCTTGCCGGGCAGCCACAGCAGAAGCAGTGTCGCGAGCGCCCACGGAATCATGTTCAACACACCGTTCAGCGACGACGACACGCCATCGCTTTTCAGCAGCGTCGGCATCCAGTAGGTCACCCCGTACAACGACGTCGACATCAGCATGTATGTCAACGCGAACATGAGAACCTTCGGATCGAGCAAGGCACCCCATGGCCGCGTCGCCTTGGCGTCATCCGACGCTTCCCGCTTGAGCGCGGCGATGACGACGTCCTTCTCCTGCTGCGAAAGGAACGGCGCTTCCTGCACGGAATTCGGCAAGAATTTGAGCGCGACGAACGCAATCAGAATGGCGGGAATGCCGGTGGCGATAAACACCCACTGCCAACCCGCGAAGCCCCATGTGCCGCCCAACGTCAGCAGAAGACCACCGACCAGCGAGCCCAGCATGTTGGCGAGCGAACTGCCCAGCGTGAAGAACCCCAGCACCTTGGTGCGATAGCTTTGTGGGAACCACTGCGTGAGGTAGTAGATGACGCCGGGATAAAAACCGGCTTCGGCAACGCCCAGTGCGAAGCGAAAGGAATAGAAGACGGGCAGCGAACGCGCGAACGCCATCAGCACCGTGACCACGCCCCAGGTCATCATGATGCGGGCGAGCCAGGTCCGCGCGCCGAAGCGATGCAACGCCAGTGTGCTGGGCACCTCGAAGATGAGATAGCCGATGAAGAACAGCGAGGCGCCCAGCCCGTATGACGCTTCCGTCATGCCGAGAGCATGCACCATCTCCAGCTTGGCGAAACCGACGTTCTGGCGGTCGATAAACGAAATCAGAAACATGACGATCAGAAGCGGCATCAGCCGCCACGCCATCTTCTTCATTACCTGCTGCTCAAATCCTGCCTGCGTAGACATGTCCGCTCCGGTTTTCTCGCCGGCCGCCATCGACACTCGCCTCGCGGCATGGCAGCCGCTACGTCGAGGGAAACGGCCAGATTGATGTAGTCATATATATGTTTATATGAACTGGCATCGGACACCATGAGGTGATACCCGAATAGGCGCATGCGGCCCCAGCGGTCCTGGCGGCGCTGCGTTCAAAAAGCGGGGTGAGGTTGAGGCGGATCAGCTCCGCTGTATTCCAGCGGGCCGCCGACTCAGCGGATTTCCACCTGGTACTGAAACGTCGCGGCGGCGCCGCGCGTGCTGCGCCATTCGAACGGCGTGCCCGCGAAGTCCGACGCGACACGCTGGACCTGGATGACAGGGCTGCCGACCGCTACATCGAGAAGCGAGGCATCGTCGGATGTGGCTTGTTCTACTCTTAAGATTTCCGTAGCGGACGCCACGATCTGCCGGCAAAGACGCTCATACAACGGATACAGCAAGTCCTCGAAATCGCCGAGCGGCAACGTGGCCAAGGGTTCGAAACGCGCGCGCGGCAACCAGATTTCTTCAGACAGAACCGCCTGGCCTTCGATCAGGCGCACACGCGAAAGGTGGATCGCTTTCTCGGAGGCTTTCATGCCCAAAGTAGAGCGAATTTCTTCGCCGGGTTTCACGATCTCGCGCCTGAGCACGCGCGCGGTCGGCCGCACCGGCTCGCCGTCGCGCGACTTGAAACGGAAGAAGCGAAACAGCGACGAATCGAAACGGGGCCGGCGGATAAATGTGCCCTTGCCCTGGCTGCGCGTGAGCACGCCGTCGACAACGAGCAGATCAATCGCTTTACGAACCGTGCCAGTGGAGACGTTATAGAACTGCCCCAACTCCGCCTCCGTGGCGATGGGCTCCTCCAGGGCCCACTCACCTGCAGCAATCCGGCCAACCAGGTCGTCACGCAATTGCTGATAACGGGGCAACCGACCATCCGGCTTGGTCACGAAAGAGGTTGCTTCCATAGCATTCATATAGTTGTTCAGAGGAGTAACTACTGTACAACATCCCGCGGCGGCGACGTGAGCAAGGGTTAATACTCAATGACTTTTCGCGGCTTTGCGACCACCATTCATGTAGTCATATATATGACTACATGATAAGCACGACGGAGACGGCTATGTTCACGTGGTACAAGCAAGGCACGCCCCTTGAACGCAACACCTTCTGGGGGTGCTTTGCGGGTTGGGGGCTCGACGCGCTCGATGTGCAGATGTTCACCCTGGCCATCCCCGCGATCATTGCCGCGTACGGCATCGACCATACGCAGGCCGGCGCGATCAGCAGCGTGACGTTGATATCTTCGGCACTCGGCGGCTGGATCGCAGGCGCGTTGTCGGACCGCATCGGACGCGTTCGGACGTTGCAAATAACGATCCTCTGGTTCGCCGGCTTCACCTTTCTCTGCGCGTTCGCCCAGAACTTCCCGCAACTCCTGGTTCTCAAGGCGCTGCAAGGATTTGGATTCGGCGGCGAGTGGGCGGCAGGTGCGGTACTGATGGCGGAAACCATTCGTACCGAACACCGCGGCAAGGCGATGGGTGCCGTGCAAAGCGCCTGGGCGGTCGGCTGGGGTGCGGCCGTGCTCGTGTATGCCGCGGCGTTCTCCTGGTTACCCTCGGACACCGCATGGCGCGTGATGTTCGCCGTCGGCCTCGTGCCGGCCGGCCTGGTTCTATTCGTGCGGCGCAATCTGAAGGAACCGGCACGCGTCGCGCCGGCAAGCGCTGCTCCCAAGGTCTCGGTGCTCGGGCAGATAACCCAGGTCTTCCAGCCGCGCGTGCTCCGGACCACCGTGATCGGCGCCGTGCTGGGCACCGGCGCTCACGGTGGGTACTACGCGATCATGACATGGCTGCCCACCTTCCTCGCCAAAGAACGGCACCTGTCGGTTCTGAACACCGGTGGCTATCTGGCGGTCGTCATCGTGGCCTTCTGGTGCGGCTGCATGGCGAGTGCTTATCTGCTCGACCGCATTGGCCGCCGGCGCAACGTCGCCCTCTTCGCGTTCTGCTGCATCGTGACGGTTCTCGCTTACGTGATGCTGCCGCTGACCAACACGCAAATGCTCGTGCTGGGCTTCCCACTCGGCTTGTTCGCCGCGGGCATCCCAGCGAGCCTCGGCCCGCTTTTCAACGAACTGTATCCGGCTGACATGCGCGGCACAGGCGTCGGATTCTGCTACAACTTCGGACGAATCGCTTCGGCGGGCTTCCCTGTGCTCGTTGGCTACATGAGTCATTCGATGTCGCTCGGTATGGCAATCGGAATCGACGCGGCCATTGCTTACGGCCTCGCGATGATCGCTGTGTTGCTGCTCCCCGAGACGCGCGGCAAACGTCTGCGTGGCGTGGTGCCCGAATCGACGCCCGATGCCGTCGACAACGCGCGATTGACCCTGGACCCGCCGCGGGGCTGACCATGAGTGCTCCCGTATCCCTCGCTCAGTCCAACCCCTGCCGCGTGGACACCCACGCGCACGTCTTCGAGAGAGGCTTGCCGCTCACGGATAGCCGGCGCTACGCGCCTGGCTACGACGCCACGCTCGACACCTATTTGCAACTGCTGAACGCGCACGACATCGGGCGCGCGGTTCTCGTGCAACCGAGCTTTCTCGGGACGGACAATCGCTACCTGCTGCAAGCACTATCGCAAGACACGCATCGCTTAAGGGGCGTAGCGGTGGTTGCGCCCGATGCTTCAGAGGAAGCGCTAGCCGAGCTGCATGGTCGAGGCATAACCGGCATACGGCTCAATCTGATCGAGCAGGCATTGCCGGATCTGGGAGAGAAATCATGGACGCCGTTGCTCGAACGATTGTCAAGACTGGGTTGGCACATCGAACTACACCGGAATGCGCAGGACCTGGCACCGATGCTCGACCGGTTGCTGGAAGCCGGCGTACCCGTGGTCGTCGATCATTTCGGACGCCCCGACCCTGAGAAAGGAATTCACGATCCCGGCTTCAAGACCTTGCTCGGTTATGGCGGAACCGGCCGCGTGTGGGTCAAGGTCTCGGGCGCCTACCGATGTGCGGTTCCCGGTTCTGCCTTTGTGCATGAGGCGACGAGCCAGCTTGTCGAACACTTCGGTGCTGAGCGGCTGATGTGGGGAAGCGACTGGCCCCATACGCAGTACGAACAGGTGATGAACTACGGCCAGTCGTTATCGACGCTATTGGAACTCGGCCTGGACGCAGCGATGGTCGACACGATTCTATGCACGACCCCTGCGTTGTTCTACGGATTCGAACAGCGAACGAATCAGGCTGTGGCGAAATACAGGCAATACGAAGGGGAGAAACTGACAGGACAGCCGCACGATGACGATGTGCGCCGATGTGATGCGAGAACATGACAGTAGACGAAAGCGGAGCCGCTTTCGTCTACGTCACATATGCGTTGGTAGGCTCGATTGGATTCGAACCAACGACCCCCACCATGTCAAGGTGGTGCTCTAACCAACTGAGCTACGAGCCTTTAGAGGCGCGAATTATAGAGACTCCGGGCGCGTCGCACAAGCCCTGCGCGGCAAGTATGTTCGCGGACGAGCGTCCGCCGGTTCGTTCGGTAATTCGTACGCGGTTCGTTGTTCAACCCGCTTCAGTTCGTCGACATCCACTCGGTCTGCACGTCCAGCGGAAAAACTGGCCGCTTCACGTGCTCGAACTTGAACAGCCCGTAATCCGAACTCGTCACACCGCGGCTATCGCACTCCACCAGGCCGGCGGCGATCGGCACAAAAACCGGCCGGCAGTACATGCGTGATTTGAGCAACAGGAAACGCGCGCGGCGCGGATCGATGCCGACGCTCTCGAATACGCCGAGGTCCCAGGGTTCATGCGTGCGCTCGGTCATCACGAGCTTGACCGTGCCGGTGTCGAGCACCGCCGCGCGCCCCATGAACGCGCGCTGGCCTGTGTAGGTCGGGCCGCTGATCACGTATTCGCCATCGGTCAGCGCACGCACTACACCGGTCACGGCGACCGGCGGCTGCGACGTCACCGCGCTGCTTGCGACCTTGTTGCCGATCGTCACCGTCACCGTGCTGCCGACGCCCGCCGCCATCAGCGCCGCGACGGCCTGCGGATCGCATAACGGACCGCTTACGACCCCTTCGAGCTTCTGCTTAAGCGCCTCCTCCAGCAGGTCCATCGTGTCGCACGTGCCGCCCGACATGCAGTTGTCGCCGTGATCGAGCAATAGCACGGGTTTGTCCGCGCCCTGCGCGAGCGCTGCGGCCTGTGCGACCGACTCCGCCAGCGGCCCGCTGCGATAAACGAAATCCTCGCGCTCGTTCCAGATCTGTCGCGCGATGCGCTCCGCAATAGCTTCCGCCTGCGCACGCTCGCCGTTCGCCACCACCACGACGCTGATACACGGCGCCTCGATATCAGCGAGCGAGAAGCCGGACAGCACCGACACAGCAAGCATGCCATCGGCCTCTGCCGCGCGCGCGGCGGCTACCGCGCGCTTCATCGCGCCTTCGGCCGTCGCGCTGCGCAGCGTATGCGTGAGCAGCGGCGGCTGGCGCCATGCGATCACCGGCTTCGCCTTGCCGTGGACCAGATCGAACAGCAGACGCGCCGCATGCGCGCCGGTCTCGTACATATCGACGTGCGGATAGGTTTTGAAACTGACGATCACGTCGGCGTTGTCGATCATCTTCTGCGTGACGTTGCCATGCAGATCGAGTGCGACAGCAATCGGCGCATCGGGCAGCGCGGCGCGCACGCGTTCGAGCAGATCGCCTTCACCGTCGTTCGTATTCTCGGCGACCATCGCACCGTGCAGGTCGAGCATCACGGCATCGCAGCCCGTTGTGGCCGCAACGATTGCATCGCAGATCGCGTCGTACGCGGCGGCTTCGACGGGTCCGCTCGGATTCGCCGATGCGGAAATGGGCGTCACGATTCCAGCATGCTCGCGCTCGGCTGCATCGATGAACGCGGCCATTGCCGTCTGCATGCCCTTGTTGTCGTTGAGCGCGTCTTCGCCGTAGCTCGGGCCATTGCGGCCGAACGCTGCAAGCGGCGTGGCCACTGGCGAGAACGTGTTGGTCTCGTGGTTCATCCTTGCAATCAGGACTTTCATGCTTCCGTGCCCCCCGCCACTTGCGCGGCGTTCAGCATCGCCTGCAACAGCACGTTGCAGCCGGCTTCCAGATGGTCCGCGCGTGCGTCTTCGATTTCGTTGTGGCTGATGCCGTCCTTGCACGGTACGAAGATCATCGCTGCGGGTGCGACACGTGCGAGATAGACGGCGTCGTGACCAGCGCCGCTGATGACGTCCATCGACGAAAAACCGAGCGTGTCCGCACCTTGCTGAACCGCGGCGACCAGGTCCGCCGCGAACGGTTGGGGCGGAAAATACACCACTTGTTCGACGTCGACCGTGATGCCGGCCCTCTCACCCGCAGTCGAGCAGGCAGCGCGTAGTGCGGCATCCATCTCAGTAAGCGAGGCATCGTCAGCGGCACGCAGATCGACCGTTAAGGTTACGCGGCCTGGGATCACGTTGCGCGAATTCGGATGCACGTCGAGCCAGCCGACCGTGCCGCGTCCGTGCGGCGCGTGATCGAGAGCAATGCGATTCACCGCGTGAATCAGATCCGCTGCGACGAGCAATGCGTCGCGACGCAGTTCCATCGGTGTAGGCCCGGCGTGCGCTTCCATGCCGTGCACAGTCACGTCGTACCAGCGCTGACCTAGCGCACCCTGTACGACGCCGATCGTCGTGTCATGCGCCTCCAGCACCGGCCCTTGTTCGATATGCGCTTCGAAATACGCGCCGACCGCATGAGGCTTCCCGCTTTCGCCTGCGTAACCGATTGATGCAAGTGCGTCGCGCACCGAGATGCCCTCGCGATCGCGTTGTTCGAGTGCATGCTCCAACGTGAACGCACCGGCGAACACGCCTGAACCCATCATCACCGGCACGAAACGCGAGCCCTCCTCATTGGTCCACACCGCGACTTCCAGCGGCGCGAGCGTCCGCACGTTGGCATCGGCCAATGTGCGCAACACTTCAAGACCAGCCAGCACACCGTAATTGCCGTCGAACTTGCCGCCCGTGGGCTGCGTATCGATGTGGCTGCCGGTCATCACCGGGGGCAGGTCATCGCGCAAACCCGCACGCCGCGCGAAGATATTACCGATCGCGTCGATCCGCACGCTGCACCCAATCTCTTTCGCCCACGCGATAAAGAGGTCGCGCGCCTTGCGGTCCAGGTCAGTCAACGCGAGCCGGCACACACCGCCCTTATTCGTCGCGCCGATTTGCGCGAGTTGCATGAGACTGTCCCAGAGCCGTGCGCCGTCGACACGCAGATCAGCGAGCGTCGCGACGGTTGTTGATTCATGAACTTGCATCGATGCTTCCTCGTAATGAAGACAGCGTGGGCGTCAGACGACGCCCACGCCCAGATAACGGTCCTTGATCGAATCGTCGGCGGCGAAGGAAGCGTTGTCACCTTCGTAGACGATCACGCCTTGTTCGATGATGTAATGGCGATCCGCGAGTTGTGTGCAGACTTCCAGATTCTGCTCAACCAGCAGAATCGCCACGCCCGCTTCACGGATCAACTTGAGTTGCGCGACGATCTCTTCGACGATCACCGGCGCGAGACCTTCAACCGGTTCGTCGAGCATTAACAATCGCGGATGATTCATCAACGCACGACCGATTGCGAGCATCTGCTGTTCGCCGCCGGAGAGTTGCGCACCACCGTTCGTGCGCCGCTCTTTCAGGCGCGGGAAAATGCGGTAGATGTCGTCGAGTTGCCACGGCGAATCCTTGCGCGCGCCGAGCCGCAGGTTTTCTTCGACGGTCAGCAGACGAAAGACGCCGCGATGTTCGGGCACGAAGCACACGCCGCGCGAAGCGATCTTGTGCGGCGGCATGCCGTTGATGGCAACGCCATTGAATGTCACCGTACCGCGCTGTGGTGCGACGACGCCGGCAATGGCCTTGAGCGTGGTCGACTTACCTGCGCCGTTACGGCCTAACAGCGTGACCGTCTCACCATCATTGATTTGCAGGGACACGCCTTGCAGGATGTGACTCTTGCCGTAGAAGCCGTGAATCTGTTGCACGTCGAGAATCATGCGCGGCCTCCGGTGATCATGTTGCCGAGATAGGCGCTGCGCACGCGCTCGTCGCCGCGAATGTCGTCCGGGCGCCCTTCCACCAGCACGCGCCCTTGCTGCATGACGGTGATCGTGTCGGAGATGTCCATCACGATGCCCATGTTGTGTTCGATCAGCACGACGGTGTAATCGTCGCGCAGGCCGCGGATCAATTGCTTCATGTCGTCGAGGTCGTCGATGCCCATGCCGGAAGTCGGCTCATCCAGAAAGATCGCCTTGGGCCGCGCTGCGAGCGCCATGCCGACTTCAAGCCGTCGCTGCTGACCATGCGATAGCGCGCCCGCAGGCACCTCGCTAAAGCGCTGCAACGCGAGGCGTTCAAGCACACTGTCGACGGTGTCCGCGTGGGTGAGTGCACCGTGCGGCGGCGTCCATGCGTTCAACGCACGCACCGCGTCGACACCTTGCGCGGCGAGCCGCAGATTTTCGCGCACACTCAGATTGGCGAACAGACTCGTCACCTGAAACGAACGCGCGACGCCGCGACGCACGCGTTTATGGTCGGGTTCATGCGTCACGTCATGACCGTCGAAGATGATCTTCCCGTCGGTGATAGGCAACGTGCCCGTCAACACGTGAAACAGCGTCGTCTTGCCTGCGCCGTTCGGACCGATCACCGAGTGCACGGTACGTGGCAAGACGCGCAGATTGACTTCGGAGAGCGCCGTGAATTTGCCATACCGCTTCACCACGCCGCTCGCTTGCAGAATCGCTTCGCTCATACGCGCTCCCTGGTTGCGTGGTTGCCTGCGCTGTTGCCTGTATCGTTGTCAGCGTCTGTGGATGAGTTACGCCGCAGTGCCTGCCAGATTCGTTCGCCCAAACCCCATATCCCACGCTGCATGAAAAGGCTAACGGCGATCAGCACGATACCGAGCAGCAACAGCCAGCGCGGCCATAGCGTGGACAACCAGTCGGCGAACAGCACATAGAACGCCGCGCCCAGCACCGATGCGAACAGATTGCCCGTGCCACCGATCACTGTCATCACGAGAATCATCTCGCTCGTGTGGTAATCGATGTTGGACAGCGGCGCGATGCCGGTCATCAACGCGTGCAACGCTCCAGCGAGGCCCGTCACCGCGCCGGAGATCACGAACGCCATGAGCTTGAAGCGCTTGACGTCATAGCCAACCGCGGCTGCGCGTGCCTCGTTGTCGCGAATCGCCAGCAACGTGCGGCCGAACACCGAGTGCGAGACACGCATCAGCAACCAGAACACCACGAGGAACAGCACGGCGACGAAAGCGTAGTACTGCCACGGCGAAGTCAACGGCACGAGTACTTTGCCGAACAATCCCAGGGCCGGGCGTGGGATGTCGAGCAGACCGTTGTCACCTCCGGTCAGATCGGGCGTGGTGTAGGCGAGGAAGTAGAACAGTTGCCCGAACGCGAGCGTCAACATCACGAAGTACGTACCGCGTTGGCGAATCGAAAACCAGCCGACCAGCGCAGCGGCAGCCGCGCCAATCACGATTGCGGCAAGCAGCGCCACGGGTATCGGCATGCCCGTTTTGGTAAGAACGAGGCCCGCGCAATAACTGCCGAGTCCGAAGAAGATGCCCTGCCCGAAGGAGAGCAAACCCGTATGGCCGAGCAGCAGATTGCAACCGAGTGCGGCGAGCGCGAACACCAGTACTTCCGTGGCTAACGATCCGGAACGCAGCGTCAGCGGCAATACACACACGACCAGCAACGCAAGCAACAGGAAGCGATAGCGGTGCAATGCGTGCTTCAAGCTGCGTTGAGCCGGCCGGGAAGAAGTGTCATGAACACCAGGTTTCGAGGTATCGATCATGCCGCTCTCCCGAGCAAGCCGTTCGGCCGTAGCAGCAGCACTGCGGCCATCGCAACATAGATCATCAGGCGTGCACCTTCCGGCCACAACGTACTCATCACGCTCTGCACGATGCCGACCAGCAACCCGCCAACCAGCGCGCCCAGAAAGTTGCCCATTCCACCGACTACCACCACCACGAACGCGACGCTGAGCGCCTCGATGCCCATGAACGGATCGACACCGCGAATCGGCGCGGCGAGCACACCGGCCAAAGCGGCAGTGGCGGCGCCCAGCGCGAACACCAGGCTGAAAACGCGCATCACGTTGATGCCAAGCAGCGACACCATCTCCGTCGATTCACTGCCGGCGCGCACCGCGCTACCGAGCCGTGTACCCTCCAGCACCCACCACAACAGCGCAGCCAGCACAGCCGTGAAGCCAATCACAAACAGGCGGTATTTCGGGTACACGAAACTGCCCCAGATCACGACGCCGTTCAACATGTCGGGAACCGGCACGTTGTCGCCGAGCGGCCCCCAGATCAGGATCGCGCATTCCTGCACGACGAGGGCGAGACCGACCGTCACGAGAATATGAAACTCATGCTGTTGCGCGTAGACGTGCCGCAGAATCAGCTTCTCGACGATCCACGCAAGCGCGCCGACGACGATCGGCACGACGACGAGCGCGGTCCAGAAATTCATCGACCACTGCATCGCCTGATAGCAAAAGTACGCGCCGAGCAGATAGAACGCGCCGTGCGCGAAATTCACGAAACGCAGCAGGCCGAACACGATCGACAACCCAACCGCGAGCAGGAAATACAACATTCCCACTCCGATACCGTTGACGATCTGCAGGAGATAAACGTTCATGGCGTCCGTCTAAAGGGTGTAGCGATGGGGTGCTGCCAACGAGCTTGCCGCGTTGCTTGCGGCACGGATGCATCAAGCCATCTTGCAGCCGGTCTTGTCGAGCGGGAGGAACGACTGGCCGGAACTCACGATATCCGCGTAGTCGTCGGCGTTTTTCATCTTGTTCTTCGCCTTGCCCTTCAACAGATAGTAGTTCTTCAGCACCTGATGGTCGCCCTTGCGGACCTCCTCCGGACCGGTCAAGCCGTCGTATTTCATCCCCTCGAGCGTCGCGACCACTTTCTTCGGATCGACTGTGCCTGCTTTCACAATGCCGTCGAGCAAGATCTTTGTGCAGATATAAGAACCCGCGAGGCTGTAGTTCGGATTGGCTTTGAACGCGGCATTGCTGCGCTTGACGAGATCGCGATTGAGCGGCGAGTCGATGTCGTGCCAATACTGTGCGCCAAAATAGACGCCTTCGCACAAGTCCGCACCGAGCGATTCGAACTGCTCCAGCCCGGAAGCCCACGCGAGCAGAATCGTGCAATTGTTCTTCATGCCGAAGCTCACGGCCTGGCGCAACGTGTCGGACGATTGCGAACCGAAGTTGAGAATCAGCAGGACGTCGGGCTTCGCGGCGACTGCATTCGTCAGATAGCCGCTGAATTCCTTCTCGTTGAGCGAGTGGTAGCTATTGCCCACGTGCTCAATGCCCTTCTCCTTGAAAATCGCCTTGGCTGCCGATAGCAAACCGTCGCCGAATACGTATTGCGGTGTGATGGTGTACCAGCGTTTTGCTTTCGGCAACATTTGGATCAGCGGGCGCACGGTCTGTTCGATCGCGCCGTAGGTCGGCACGGACCAGCGAAAAGTCGCGTCGTTGCAGTCTTTTCCAGTGATTTCGTCCGCGCCCGCCGTGGTGATAAAGATGCCGTCGGCCTTCTGCACTTCCTTGCCCATCGCCAAAGCTTCGGAGGACAAAATACCGCCCGCGAAGAAACGTGCATTCTTCTGCTGCGCGATTTCCTGCACGCGGCGCACTGCCGTCGCGGGCTTGCCTTCCGTATCGAGCACCGTGTACGCGAGCGGTTGACCGAGTACCTTGCCGTACTGCTCGATAGCGAGCTTCATGCCGAGGTCGGCATACTTGCCGTTCGCCGCGAACGGGCCCGACATCGGCACCGGACAGGCGAACTGCAAGGTCCCGGCCTGCGCGAACGCGCTACGCGCGACCAGCGAGCCCAACGTCCCCGGAACGGCCGACAGCGCGGCCAGCTTCAACATATTTCGGCGATTCAAAATGACGCTCCTTATGAAAGAGACACGCACTGACCGACTGCGAAACTGAAAGACTGCGCGGGCGACGACGAAAGCCTGCTGGTCGCCGAGAAGTTTTCCACCACACCGGCTTTGTTCTATTTATCATGATAAATAGGTTGGACTCGATCGTAGGTACAATAAATTCGAGTGTCAATAAGGCAAAATTCCTGGCGGCAGCGGCACGGCTTTCCGTGCCATGGCAGGCCCGGCGGCCCGTCGAAAGCATGCAGGACAAAACTGGGAGTAACGGAAATGGCCATCGACCGCGCCAAGGCTGGCGCCGCGATTGAGATCAAGCAGCAAAAGCGCGGCGATCTGGTCGCCGAGGAGATCAAGCGGCTCATCACTGAGAAAGACCTGAAACCGGGTGACCGCCTGCCGCGTGAGGTGGAATTGCAGCAGCTCTTTTCGGTGAGCAAAAGCACGATTCGCGAGGCGCTGAAGTCGCTCGAGGTGCAAGGTCTCATCAAGGTGACCACGGGCCCTAGCGGCGGCGGCATGGTGGTTGAAGTGCCGCTCGATCGCACACTACAGCTCTTGCAGAACTACCTGTTCTTCAAGGATGTATCGATCGACGATATTTACACCGTGCGTAAATTGCTGGAGCCGGAGCTGGCGGCGGGTGCGGTGCCGCATCTGACGGAGCAGGACTTCGAGGCGCTCGAAGCAAGCATTGCGTGCTGCGACCGGCCGGCTTCGTCACATGGCGGACAGGACATCGTTCGACAACGTCAGGAAGACGTCAACTTTCACGACATCCTCGCGGCGGCGAATCCCAATCCATTCCTGCGGTTCAGTTGCGAGTTGATCAACGAAATGATCCGACAATTGATCGAGTTTCGTAACGACACGCCGCAGGTCGAACATGAACGTTTTGGTCTCGCCAACGTGAAGATTCACAAAGCGATCACGAAAGCGGCGCGTGAACGTGACGTGGAAAAGGTGCGCGAGCTGATGGTGGTCCACATGACCGAAGCGCCACGCTATGTGAAGCGGATGAAGGGCAAGTTGCGTGGCCGGCTGATTCTCGATTCGGAGATTCGCCGACGCGTGAGGGCGCGTAGTGTGGCGCCGGCTGATGAGCCGGATCAGGAGTGAAGCCGATTTGACAGGTGCCGCGGGCTGGATTGCGCGGCGCTTGCAGCGGAATGTGGGCTGCTTGCCTAGGTCTGAAGTGTACTAACAGTGTGTCCACGGTCGACCAAACCGCCGGGCACAACGACCAGGCAGGGCCTGGTGTATCCGGTCGCCATGATGCGGGACCGGGTGTTCAAGAGACTGTTCGATTCGACACTGCGACAAAACGAGGGGAATCGAAACACCCGTGCAATCGAGATGAAAGTTCGGGTGTACCGGTCAATCTATGCCGATTGGCTTAGGACCGCCATCCCACCGCTTTCGACGGCCAAATTGGGGCGTGTTAGCCGCGTAATAAGGGCTCAACCTTTTACCGCCCGCGCCGTTATTGCATCTGCACAGGCATAACACTGGACCGTCATGGCACAACCTATTCCGTTTTCCCGCAGAACTGGCGCTGCACGTGCTCGGCATGACAAAGCCATGCTGCTGCCAATCGCACGGCAGGTCGCCGACGACCTTGCCCTGCGCGTGCATCTGGCGCTCGACGCCTTGCGCCGGGGTGCCGGCAGCACGAGCGATGCGCAAACGCTCACGCAGGTCATGCTGTTGATGGGTTTTCTGGCTGAATCGGGTTTTGGCTCGACGACGGGCGAGCAGATCGGCGCGGCGGAGAGAGCGGTGTCGGCGGCTTTCGATGCCGGCCGTGAGACCGGCGAGTGGAGATTGGACAGCGCAGGGTTCGCGCTTTTCGCCGAAATCGCATCGAACTACGATCGGCAACTGCACAGCGCACCCCTTTGGGCGATCACCGACGCCAGTGAACGACTTGACCGCTTCACCGCAGGCTTGTCGTATCAGACGCCGGTGCGGAAAAGGGCTTAAACGGATGGGATGATGCAGGACGGCGGGGGAACTAGCGT
Source organism: Paraburkholderia madseniana (assembly GCF_009690905.1). Taxonomy (GTDB): domain Bacteria; phylum Pseudomonadota; class Gammaproteobacteria; order Burkholderiales; family Burkholderiaceae; genus Paraburkholderia; species Paraburkholderia madseniana. The sequence continues at coordinate 276 of NZ_VOSW01000003.1, read as the reverse complement.
CGGCGATTTTGCGGCGTTACTGATAGGAGTCACGCCGGTAGAACAGGAGCCGCACCGGACAGGGTCTCACGGTGGCGATGTTTTCAGATGGCTGGTTTTTGCGCCGTAAACGCAGAAACCCCACCTTTGCGGGGTGGGGTTTCTGATGCTGCAGGGGAGCCTGACGATTACCTACTTTCACACGGGAATCCGCACTATCATCGGCGTGGAGTCGTTTCACGGTCCTGTTCGGGATGGGAAGGGGTGGGACCGACTCGCTATGGTCATCAGGCATGA
>NZ_VOSW01000039.1 GCF_009690905.1 Paraburkholderia madseniana | reverse complement strand
GTGGCCCCAAGACCCGCAAACCCGCACCCTATGTCGAAGGCGCGGTAGCCCGAGCCCATCACAGTACCGCCCGCCTGCTTAAACGCGCCAAAGGCGGGACATCTTGATCAAGACCTTGAAAGGGCTGGCTCTTAGGGCGTTGGCCTTTCCTTGATTTGTTAGTGGTTTATTAGCGTTGCCCCTGTGCGGGGCGGCACCTACTTTTCTTTGCCGGCTGCAAAGAAAAGTAGGCAAAAGAAAGCAGCTCAAACCGCTACTGCTAAGTGGGCGCCGTGGTCTGCTGCGGGTAGTGGTGCATCTGGAATCTGTGTTCTCGCACATTCGGCGTCTGTGACAAGGGCGTCATACTTCCGGCGGCGCTTCGCGCGCCGACGCGGTACTTCACCAAACCCGTGCGTTGTTGTCGACACGCTGCGGAAATCCTGCCAGCAACTAGCTGTCGTTACGCTCACTGCTGCGCTATTAGGTCAATAGCTGCTTCCGGCGTTAGGGCACACTTGAGATCATCAGCGTCTTGAGTTAAAAATTCATTGGATGATGCCGATCACGTACTAAAGTGTTTTGTCTGGCACTTGAGACGAGGAGGCAACGATGGGCAGACGGCGGTCACGCAAACCGTTTGTCTGGAGTTGGTCAACTGATGAGACGCTGGCTAGCCTCGAACGGTTTTAGTGCGGGTCCGGAAGGCTGCAGCAGGAACACCATGAATATCAATATCGATGCAATTGACGAAGTCGCCCTAGCCCTTCTCTACCTGACCCTGCATGACCGATACCGCGCATGGAAGGGCTTTGACTGGGATGTGCTGAACCGACTCCATGAAAGAGGCTTCATCGAAGACCCCGTCAACAAGACGAAGTCCGTGATTTTTACGGACGAAGGACTACGCGAGTCCGAGCGGCTTTTTAATCAGCACTTCGTCATTCCAGAAAGAACGGAGAATTGATGCAACAAGCTTCTAAGTCACGGCACTAGCTGCTTGGTTCACCAAGCGTCAATTCAAAAACCCGATATTCTCAGCGCATCGCCGAGGCGAAGCCGACGGCCCCCACGGACCTCAACTCAACCGAAGCCGGCGGTTTCCCATGCAGACCCGTCCGCGACGCACGCAGTGCGGAGTGGGAGCTGATGAGCCCTTTGTCACTAGCGCGGAATGTGCGAGAACACGGATTCCAGATGTACCACTACCCGCAGCAGACCACGGTGCCCACTTAGCAGTAGCGGTTTGAGCTGCTTTCTTTTGCCTACTTTTCTTTGCAGCCGGCAAAGAAAAGTAGGTGCCGCCCCGCACAGGGGCAACGCTAATAGACCACTAGCAAATCAAGGAAAGGCCAACGCCCTAGGCAAACAGACAAAAGCACCGAGCAGGCAAACAAAATCAACCCTGCCGAAGGCAATACCCAGCAACAGCGTCCAACACACCCTCATCCTCGCCAACCGCCGTAGCGCACTTAATCTCGACAGCAGGATACGCCCCCCGACACCTCTCGATCACCTCCGGCAGATCCCTGCGAACATGCCCACCTTGCCCAAAAAACACAGGCACAACAGTCACAACAGAACACCCGTCGGAGACAAGAGACCCCACAGCGGTAGGCAAATCCGGCTCCATCAACTCAAGAAAAGCCAACAAAACCGGCCCAGCCTCAGCATCAGAGCCGCGCGCAGCGCGAACCTTCTCAGCGAGCCTTTCAAATGGCTCCCGCCACCGCACATCCCGCGCGCCATGCGCAAACAAAACAAGTCCATGCGTAGCCATGACAAAGGCCCCTAATGGCGATCAACCCACTTCAACCCGACCAGCCCGAGCACGAGATAAACGAGCCCAGGCGTAGCCGCAGTCAACGGCGCAGGCCACGTATTCAACGTGCCGATATGCGAGAACAGCGTATTGAACAGCTGGAAACTCATCCCCAGCATAATCCCGCCGAAAACCTTCACACCCACCACGCCGGCGCGCGTATGCAGATACGCAAACGGCAGCGACAACACCAGCATCACGAACACCGCAAACGGATACAGCAGCTTGCGCCACAGCGCAATGTCATACCGCTGCGTGTCCTGATGATTCTCGGTCAAATGCTGGATGTAGCGGAACAGATTGAACATCGACATCCGGTCCGGCGACACCAGTAGCACCGACAAGATCTGTGGCGTCAGTTCCGAGCGCAGCGAATACGCCGGCAACTCCACCTGCTTTGCACGGTACACCGGATTCAACGCATCGGCCGGCGTGCCCGGAGGAGGAGGGACGTCGATCAGTTGCGTGTCCGTCACATCAGTCAGTTGCCAATGACCCGGCGGCTGATACGTGCCGCTCTTCGCAATCCGCACGTTCGAGAGGCGGAACTTCGAATCGAATTCGTAGATGCGCACGTTGCTGATCGTCGCGTCCGGCTTCAATTCGCCAACGTTGACGAAGCGCGTCACCTGCTCGCCGTCCGCGCGCGCCGTCAGCGTGTCCTTCACCCACACACCCGACTCGAAGTTGCTCGATACCGACGACCCCAATGCCTCGAGCCGCACGCGTTCCGACAACTGATCCGTGTACGGACCGACCACTTCGCCGATCAGGTAAGTCAGGAACACGAGCGGAATGCCGATCTTCATGAGCGAGCGCAGCGCCTGATTGGTGGCGAGGCCGGACACGCGAAAAATCGTGTACTCGGAGTTCGCCGCCATTTGCGCGAACACGTAGATCGCGCTGATCAACGCAGCAACCGGAATGATTTCGTAGAAGCGCGACGGCGTTTGCAGCGCGACGCGCAGCACCGCGTACTGGAACTTGTAGTTGCCGTGGCCGACGGAATTCAGTTCGTTGATCAGGTCGAAGAAGAAGAACAGACCCGAAAACGCGAACAGAATAAAGATGAACGTGAGATAGATCTGACGCGCGAAATACCTTTCATAGATGCGCATCGGTCAGGCCCCCTGCGAACGGCTGAACATCGCCCGCGTGAATAGCGGCCGGTTGCGCACGCGCAGCCAGAAGATGAACGCGACGATCACCGCCACAATAACGTGCAGGCCCACCAGTCCAACCGCGAACGACATCCTGCCTTGCTCGATCCACGACTGCACGACATTAAGCAGATTGGAATACGTCAGATAGATCAGGACGGCCATCACCAGATTGATCGTGCGGCTGCGCCGCGGGTTCTGGTGCGCAAGCGGAATCGCCAGCAGCATCAGGTTGATCGCGATCAGCGGCAGCCCCGCGCGCCAGGCGAATTCGGCGAGATTGTCGTCGGTGCGGTTACGCAGGAGCGTGAGCGTGGGCAAGCTGGTGGTAGTTGGCGTGTTGACGACCGGCTGGCTCTGGATCTTCAGGCCGTAGCGGTCGAATTCCATGATGCGGAAATCGGGGTGGCCCGGTTCGCCGTCATAGCGGCGGCCGTTTTCCAGCACGACAAAGCGGTCGCCGTTCTTATCAGTTTCGGTGTGGCCGGTTTTCGACACGACCACGTTGACCTTGCCGTTCTCCGTGCTGGTCACGAAGACGTTCTCGACGCGCGCCTGGTCGGGCGACATCTTCTCGATGAAGAACACGCGGTGGTTGGTGGCCGACTCGCGGAATTGACCCGGCGCGAGCAGCGAGACTTCGTCGCGCTGCTGGAAACGCGCGCGCAGCAGCTTGTTCTGCTGGTTCGACCACGGCCAGCCGACGAACACGAAGAACATGATGAGAATGATGATCGGCGTGGAAAAAATGGCGATCGGCTTGATGAATTGCGTCAGGCTGACGCCGGAGGACAGCCACACGACCATCTCGGAGTCTTTGTACCAACGTGTCAGGACGAACAGGATCGACACGAACAGGGTCGCGACGAGCATGATCGCCAGGTAGCCGATCACAGTCAGGCCGATCAGGACCAGCACGTCGCGCGGGTCGATCTCGCCCGAGGCCGCGAGGCCGACGATGCGGATCATCATCGTCGTCAGCACGAGCGTGAGGAGAACCATGAACACGGCACCAGCCGTATACGCGAGTTCGCGCTGGAGGGAGCGTTCGAAGATCATTATTGATGATGAGGTGGGGCGCTCTCAGTGACGCACGGATTGGTTCCCGTCACGCCTCCGGTGCAGCCGCCGCGGGAAAAATAGCGGATAATTGCGGCTTTCATCCTAAGCCCAGATTTTATCCGAGGACAAGCGCGATGGACTTTAGCATAAAAGCCTGTGATTGGACCAAAGGCTCGTCAAACGGTTTCCTGACCGGGAAATCCGATTGCATCGTAATCGGCGTGTTCGAGTCGCAAACGCTCTCGGGCGCTGCGCTGGAGATCGACGTGGCCACCAAGGGCCTCCTGACCCGCGTCATCAAGGCCGGCGACATGGACGGCAAGGCCGGCACCACCCTGTTCCTGCACGAAGTCTCGGGCATCGGCGCTTCGCGCGTATTGCTGGTCGGCCTCGGCAAGCAGGATGCTTTCAGTCAGAAAGCCTACGGTGAAGCCGTGCGGGCCGCCTGGCGCGCACTGCTCGGCACCAAGATCGTCCAGGTCACCTTCACGCTCGCCCAACTGCCGATCCTCGAGCGCTCGGCCGATTGGGGCGTGCGCGCCGCGATCCTCGCGCTGCGCGAGTTGAGCTACCGCTTCACACAGATGAAGAGCAAGCCGGACAACGCGCCGCGCGCCCTGAAGCGCATCGTGTTCAGCGTCAACACCGGCGATGAGAAGGCCGCCAAGCTCGCGGCCAAGCAGGGCGCCGCGCTTGCCAACGGCATGGATCTGACGCGCGACCTCGGCAACCTGCCGAGCAATGTCTGCACGCCGACCTATCTTGCCAACACCGCGAAGAAGCTCGCCAAAGACTGGAAGCTGAAAGTCGAAGTGCTCGGCGAAAAGCAGTGCGAAGCCCTGAAGATGGGCTCGTTCCTGTCGGTCACGGCCGGCTCGGTCGAACCGGCTCAGTTCATCGTGCTGCAGTACCACGGCGGCGCCGCGAAAGCCGCGCCGGTGGTGCTGGTCGGCAAGGGCGTCACGTTCGATACTGGCGGCATTTCGCTGAAGCCGGGCGAAGGCATGGACGAGATGAAGTACGACATGTGCGGGGCCGGTTCGGTGCTGGGCACGTTGCGCGCCGTCGCCGAAATGGGCCTGAAAATCAATGTGGTCGGCATTATCCCGGCTGTCGAGAACATGCCGTCGGCCACCGCCACCAAGCCGGGCGACATCGTCACCAGCATGAAGGGCCTCACGATCGAAGTGCTGAATACGGACGCCGAAGGCCGGCTCATCCTGTGCGACGCGCTGACCTATGCCGAGCGTTTCAAGCCGGCGGCGGTGATCGACATCGCCACGCTGACGGGCGCTTGCATCATCGCGCTGGGTCATCACAACAGCGGTCTGTTCTCGAAAGACGACGCGCTGGCGGGCGAACTGCTCGATGCCTCGCGTGAAGCCTCCGACCCGGCCTGGCGCATGCCGCTCGACGACGAGTATCAGGATCAGCTCAAGTCGAATTTCGCGGACCTGGCCAACATCGGCGGCCGTCCGGCGGGCAGCGTGACGGCGGCGTGCTTCCTGTCGCGCTTCACTGAAGCGTATCCGTGGGCCCATCTGGACATTGCCGGCACCGCGTGGAAGAGCGGCGCGGCGAAGGGCGCCACCGGCCGCCCGGTGCCCTTGCTCGCGCAGTTCCTCATCGACCGGGCCGCGGACGGTAGGGCCGCGGACGGTCGCGCTGCACAATGACGCATTGCAGTAAGGTTACAGGCGTCGCTGTAGACGCAAAGCGGAGCTGCCGATGACGAGAATCGATTTTCACTCGAACGTCGGCGATTCGCTGCTGTATGCGTGCCGCCTGATCCGCAAGGCTTATCAGGCGGGCCAGCCGACCATCGTGCTGGCCGAGCCCGAGCGTCTGCGGGCTTTCGACGAGCAGTTGTGGACCTTCTCGCCCCTCGATTTCGTGCCGCACTGCATGGCGGGCACGCCGCTCGCCGCGCAAACACCAATTGTGCTGGCCTCGAACCTCGATGATGTGCCGCATCATCAGGTGCTGCTCAATCTCGGCGCCACGGTGCCGGCGCAATTCGCCCGTTTCGAGAGATTGCTGGAAGTGGTCGGTAACGCACACGACGAACTCGCGGCGGGCCGCGAACGCTATCGTTTCTATCGCGATCGCGGCTATGCTTTGAACAACTACAAGCAAGGCAGCTAGGCACCATTTCGTCCGCGTCGCGTGGTGTTTTGTCGGATGGATTCGACGCGCGCGCGGCCTGCCTCGGCTTGGACTCAAACACGGAGAGCGCGCGTGTCCGATCCTAACGATAGTTCGATCCCGGTTCTGAACGAGATTCTCGTGCCGGGCCATCCTGCCCAGGCGCGCCAGGTGGAGGGTGGCGCAGCGGCGCCGGCTACCCAGCCGGCGGCCGATCCCGCGACTGCGCAAGAACCGGTCCTTACGCCGGAACCCAGGCACGAGCCTGAGCCGGTGTTTGCGCCAGAAACCCTGCAGGCACAGAAGGAGCCGACGCTCGCGCACGTGGCTGAGCAAGCGCACGTGGCGGAGCAAGCGCATGTGTCGGAGCAAGCGCATCCGGCCGAGCACGCCCACCCGAAAAAGCGTTCGAGGGCACACCATGCTGCCGATCACCGGCACGGACATGAGCCGGCCTTTGCGTCTGCGGGCGTCTTCGACCGGGCTGAACCGCATGCGCCGATCGAGGCGGGTACGATCGTGCCGCCGGATATCGCTCACGAAGCGCAGCCGCAACCGAATCTTGATGCCGATGTCATCGCCGAACGTCTGCGTGGACGGTTCGCGGGTTTTCTGACGGGCGAGGGGCGCGGCATTATCGAAGCACGTTGCCGCGATGCGTTGCAGGATCACACGTCCTGGCTCGTCAACCAGATCACGCGCGAAGTGGCGCTGGCGCTGGAGACGGAATTGACCGGCTGGGTCAGGGAAGCGGTCGATCAGGAGATCGCGCGGCGCTCGGGCAGCGCCTGATCGTGGCTGGGGGCGTGCCGTTATCCGGGCGCGCTCACCGCTTTCATCAAGCGGGGTTCATTTGAGTTTTCGTTTAAGCGCCGTTATTTGAGCGTCATCACCCAGCTCGCCAGCGTAGCCGCCTGATCGGGCGTGAGTTGCGTATTCGCGGGCATCGGCACCGCGCCCCACACGCCCGTGCTGCCATCCAGAATCTTGTGCTTCAGATAGGTAGCGGCATCCTCGCGGCCGGCATATTTCGAGGCGACGTCATGCAGCGCCGGTCCCATGAAGGGACGTGTCACCGAGTGGCAGCTCATGCAGTTCTGCTGCTGGGCAAGCGCGAGGGCGGTGGGCACTTCCGCGTGCGCCGCCGGACTGCCGGCGCCTAACATAGCGCTCAGCACGCTGGCCGCCGCGAGCGCTGCATACGACATTGATTTCATTCTGGTCTCCGTCGGTGCAGGTGCCCGACTCGTAGTGCATGCATTATAAAAGGAAAGGGGCGCACGGTTTCCCGTGCGCCCCTTTGCGCTTTTTCGTAACTGACGCAGCCGACGTGGCGTCGAGCGATGCTGCGCGTAAGCCCCGGCCAATCGAGGTGAATCGAGGCGGATCAGCGCAGCGTGTGCTTAATGCCCGCTTAGCCCGTCACCGCGCCCTTGTTGGCCGGCAGCGCCAACGCGGAGTACTTCGCCAGCACGCCACGCGTGTAACGCGGCTTCGGTTGCTGCCATGCAGCGCGGCGGCGTTCCAGTTCGGCGTCGTCGATGTTCAGTTGCAGGAGCAGCTTGTGCGCGTCGATCGTGATCGAGTCGCCTTCCTGCACAAACGCGATCGTGCCGCCCACGAAGGCTTCCGGCGCGACGTGACCGACCACCATCCCCCACGTGCCGCCCGAGAAGCGGCCGTCGGTGATCAGGCCGACGCTTTCGCCGAGTCCCTTGCCGATGATCGCGGACGTAGGCGCGAGCATTTCCGGCATGCCGGGGCCGCCCTTCGGGCCGAGGTAGCGCAGCACGACCACGTCGCCGGCCACGATCTTGTCGGCCAGAATCGCTTCCAGCGCGCTTTGCTCGTCGTCGAACACGCGGGCCGGGCCGGTGATGACCGGGTTCTTCAGGCCGGTGATCTTGGCGACGGCGCCGTCGACGGCCAGGTTGCCCTTCAGGATCGCCAGATGGCCTTCCTTGTACAGCGCTTGCTCGATCGGGAAAATCACCTGCTGATCGGCGCGTGGCTTGCTCGGCACGTCCTTCAGTTCTTCAGCGATCGTCTTGCCGGTGATCGTGATGCAATCGCCGTGCAACAGGCCTGCGTCGAGCAGGATCTTCATGACTTGCGGAATGCCGCCGGCCTTGTGCAGATCGGTCGCCACGAACTGGCCCGACGGCTTCAGGTTGCAGATCACCGGCACCCTCTTGCGCATGCGCTCGAAGTCTTCGATGGTCCATTCCACTTCAGCCGCGTGGGCGATGGCGAGGAAGTGCAGCACGGCGTTGGTCGAGCCGCCCGTGGCCATGATGACGGCCACGGCGTTTTCGATCGACTTCTTCGTGACGATGTCGCGCGGCTTCAGATCCTTCTTGACCGCTTCGACCAGCACCCGTGCCGATTCGGCCGCCGAGTCGACCTTTTCCTGGTCCGGATTGGCCATTGTCGACGAATACAGCAGCGACATGCCCATCGCTTCGAACGACGAGCTCATCGTGTTGGCGGTGTACATGCCGCCGCACGAACCCGTGGACGGGCACGCGTTCTTTTCGACCCCTTCAAAATCTTCCTGCGACATCCGGCCGGCCGTGAATTCGCCCACTGCTTCGAACGACGACACGATGGTCAGGTCGGTGCCCTTCCAGTTACCCGGACGGATCGTGCCGCCATACACGTAGATGCTCGGCACGTTGGTGCGCAGCATGCCGATCATGCCGCCCGGCATGTTCTTGTCGCAGCCGCCGATCACCACCACGCCGTCCATCCACTGGCCCTGCACGCACGTCTCGATACAGTCGGAGATGACTTCGCGCGACACCAGCGAGTACTTCATGCCTTCGGTGCCCATCGACATGCCGTCCGAGATCGTCGGCGTGCCGAAGATCTGCGGATTCGCGTCCGCGCCCTTGACCGCGGCGACGGCCGCGTCGGCCAGACGCTGCAGGCCGGCGTTACACGGCGTGATGGTCGAGTGGCCGTTGGCGATGCCGATCATCGGCTTGTCGAAGTCGGCCTTTTCGTAGCCGAGTGCGTAGTACATCGAGCGGTTCGGTGAGCGCGCCACGCCTTGCGTGATGTTCTTCGAACGACGGTTGTATGCCATGGGGAACTCCAATCTGTTTTGTTTTGATCCGTGCTGCGTATGCGGGGCTCAGGTGCTGCCGCAAAGGCTGCGCTGACGCTGCCAATGCGTTGCCGGCGGCGTCGGCCGATACGGCGCTTCTGGTCAGTTCAGTTTAGTTCCGACGCGTTGCGCAAGGGTGCAGTTTTGCGAAGCGCGTGTCCAATATATTATTCAGGCTCGATTAGGTCGTAAAATGTATTAATCATGTTGCCTACGATTCCTGACCTGCGCCAGTTGCGCTATTTCGTGACCGTCGCCGAAGAAAAGCACTTCGGGCGGGCGGCCGTGCGTCTTTCCATGACGCAGCCGCCGTTGTCGCAGGCGATTCGGGCGCTGGAGGAAACACTCGGCGTCGAGTTGTTCGCGCGCACCAAGCGCTCGGTGGAGTTGACCCCGGTGGGCGCTGACCTGTTGCCCGAAGTGCAGCGCCTGCTGGCGAGCGCTGAGGGGCTGCGGCCGTTGGCGCAGAGCCTCGCGCGAGGCGAGGCCGGGGCGCTGTCGCTGGCCTTCGTCTCGACGGCCGATTACGGCCTGCTGCCGTTGCTGCTGCGCGATTTCGGCGTGCGCCATCCACGGGTGCGCCTCGAACTGACCGAAGCCACCAGCGACGTGCAGATCGAGGAACTGGTGGCCGGGCGCATCGACGCAGGCCTCGTGATCGCGCCGCTACCGTCGCGCCATGCCACCCAGCTCTCGTGGTTGCCGATCGCCCGCGAGCCGCTGGTGATCGCGATGTCGACGGATATGGCGCAGCGCGTGGGCCGCGCCGCCGGCTCCAAGGCTGACTCGCACGCGGAGTGGCTGGAAACGCCCATCAGCCTGCGCGACGTCGCCGACGAGCCGCTCGTGATCTTCCCAAGACGTCTGGCGCCAGGCTTTTATGACATCATTATGGATTGCTACGGCGTGGCGGGCCTGGCACCTCGGGTCGGCCAGGAGGCGATCCAGATGCAGACGATCGTGAGCCTTGTGTCGGCCGGGATGGGCGTCGCACTGGTGCCGCAATCGTTGCGTAATCTGCGCCGCACGGGTGTCGTGTACCGGCCGCTCTCCGAATCGGTGCCGGCGATCGAGACGGGGCTGGTCTGGCGCACGGCGGAGGTGAGTCCGGTGTTGGTCGGCTTCATCGAGATCGTCCGAGCGCACGCGGCCACCATGGAGGCGCAGTTCGCGGCGCCTCGTGTTTAGGCGAGCTGAGGTGAGCCGCTGCCGCGAACGCATTGCAAGCGGAACCGTCCAACGCATGCGCCGCATGACGCGCACACCGCCGGCTGCTACTTGAAACTCGACTAGAAATCCGCTTCTGAACCTGAACTGCCCATAACAACACGATGCTCATTCACCCGAATTTCGACCCCGTTGCCATTCATCTGGGGCCGCTTGCTGTGCGCTGGTATGGACTGATGTACCTCGTTGCGTTCATCGCGGCGATCGTCGTCGGCCGGTTGCGGCTGCGTTTGCCGTACGTCGCCGCACAGGGCTGGACCGCTAAGGATATCGACGACATGCTGTTTTACGGCGTGCTCGGTACGATCCTCGGCGGCCGGCTCGGCTACGTGCTGTTCTACAAGGCGAGCTTTTACTTCGCGCATCCGCTCGACATCTTCAAGGTGTGGGAAGGCGGCATGTCGTTTCACGGTGGCTTCCTCGGCGTGACGCTGGCGATGGTGCTGTTCGCCTATCAGCGCAAGCGCTCGTGGTTGCAGGTCACCGATTTTGTTGCGCCAATGGTGCCGACCGGGCTCGCGGCAGGGCGCCTCGGCAACTTTATCAACGGTGAGTTGTGGGGCCGCGTGACCGATCCGTCAGCGCCCTGGGCGATGCTGTTTCCAGGTGCCGCGCCGGACGACGCCACGTGGCTCACCGCCCATCCGCAACTGGCCGCGCAATGGCATCTGAACGACGTGTTCGCGCAATATCACATGCTGCCGCGTCATCCGTCGGAGTTGTATGAGATCGCGCTGGAAGGCGTGGCGCTGTTCTTCGTGCTGTTCTTCTTCTCACGCAAACCGAAACCGATGGGCGCGATTTCCGCGGTGTTCCTGATCGGCTACGGCCTTGCGCGTTTCACGGTGGAATTCGCGCGTGAGCCGGATGACTTCCTTGGGCTTCTGGCAATGGGTCTCTCAATGGGCCAATGGCTCTCGCTGCCAATGATCCTCGTGGGCATCGGGATACTGGTGTGGTCCTATCGCCGTGCGCGGCGTGAACCGGCGCAGACGGTCGGTGCGAATTGAGCGCTACGTTTTATCGTAGTGAGCTGAGTAGCCAATGAAAAAAAGCCACGGCATGCCGTGGCTTTTTTTCATTGCAGCGGTACTTCTGGCGTAAAACGCGCTACTTCATCTGCACCGAGCCCGACACATTGACTGTTACCGTCGACGTGCCGCCTTCGATCGGCACCGGCGCGGATGCCTTAGCATCGGCACCCATTGCACGTGCGCTCATCATCATCATCGGACGGGGCATGACGCCGTTGTGGCCGACGTTGACTTCACGAATCGAATAGCCGTTGTAGCCGAACGCCTGCGCCGAAGAAGCGGCTTGCTCACGGAACGACTTGATGGCTTCACCGGTGAGCTTCTGCTCCGCGGCACGCTGCGCTTCAGGCGACAGCGAGAACTGCACGTTGCCGACCTGCATGATCGATGCCATCTGGCCTGCGAGTTTCGACGCCGCGGCGAAGTCGTGCGACTCGAGCACAACTTCAGTACGGCCGCGCCATGCGGAAATGCGGCCGTCACGATCGGTGGACGGGTAGATAGAGAAGGAGCCGGTGCGAGCTGTTACGCCGTTCACGCCCTTGGCTTTTTGCAGCGCTGCGTCGGCGCGTTGGTTCAGCGTGGAGGTGAGCGCGGACGGATCGCTCGCTTCCTGCTCGTAGAACAGCGTGATATCGACGACGTCTTGCGGCACCTCAGCGCTTGCCTGTGCATTCAGCGACAGCACGCCGGCGGGCTGATACTGCGTCACGCCTTGCGCGCGGGCCATGGCCGGCGTCAGTGCGAACGCGGCAGGCGCGGCGCATACGAGAGCGAGAGCGAGTGCACGTGCGGTGTTTTTCGTCATTCTTGGACTCCTTGCTTGAACAGGTTGTGCACGATTGGAGCGAACGCCATGCGATGGCACAACGTTTGCGAGTCCGTTAGGCGCTTGTAACCTGAGCTTGGTTCCCCAATTTGACGTTTGCTCAACGTTTGCTTTCATCCGCGCACAGACTTGCGCGTGAAACAAGCCGCAACGGGTCACATGTGCGTATGCAACGTTAAACAAGACGTTTGGTGATGAAGCGCCATTCAGCTTCGGTCACCGGTGTGATCGACAGGCGGTTGCCTTTGACGAGCACACGCATGTCCTTCAATTCCTCATGCTCGCGCAGCGCGGCAAGCGGAATCAACGGGATCTTCTTCTTGAACACCACATCGACGAGTAGCCAGCGCGGCGTTTCCTGCGACGACTTCGGGTCGTAGTAGGGGCTCTTCTTATCGAATTGAGTGGGGTCCGGATACGCGGTGGACGATACCTCCGCGAGCCCCGCAATGCCTGGCTCCGGACAACTCGAGTGATAGAACAGCACACCGTCGCCGACCTGCATCGTGTCGCGCATGAAGTTGCGCGCCTGATAGTTGCGCACGCCAGTCCACGGCAACGTATGGTGCGGTGCCTGGGCAAGATGGTCGATGCTTGCTTCGTCCGGTTCGGACTTCATTAGCCAGTAGCGCATGAATCGAATTGAACGTTAAAGGTTTGATACAGCAAGAAAAATCGAGGCCCAAAGAAAAACGGCACCGAACCGAAGTCCGATGCCGTTTGAATAGGTCCCCGCCTTAGCCGCTAGGCCGGCATCCTGAACCGGGGGTTCAGAATTGGTCGCAGTTAGCAGCACTTCGGGTACATCAGACAGAGTGACGCGCACACCCGTGCTACAAATTTCCACAACCGTGCACATGGCATTGGTTCAAGGAATATATGACCTTGGCGAACCAGGCAGGGAAGTCAAACCGATTGAATTCAAAACGTTTGCATGAGTCTTTGCTCATGCACCTCGTTTGAATCCGCAGCCGATCTCAGGACCGGCTACAAGATACTTTTACATGCTGTACTGCTGAATCACAGTACCCAGTTGCTCGTTCATTTGGTGCATTGTACGCCGGATTTCTTCAGCGGGAAATGCTTCTCCGTGCCGCACGCTGCTTTGCAGCTTAAGCAGTTCCGATGCCAGCGACAGCGCGGCCATGACGGCAATGCGATCCGTGCCGCGTACGTTGCTGCTATTGCGGATCTTCGACATCTCGGCGTCGACGCGTGCAACCGCTTCAAGCAGCGCGCCTTCAGTTTCCGGCGAGCAGGCGAGACGATAGGGCACGCCGAGAATCGATACTTCGATCTGCTTGGTGGTCATGCATTTTCTCCATGGCGGGTGACGTCGCTCTCCGCTTCTTCCTCATGCGGCGCGGCCTCGAGCAGATCGAGCTGATTATCAGGCTCGCTGTGCGCGCGGGCCCGCGGCAATTTTTCGAGGATCGCATTGAGGCGCACCTGTGCGTCGTCGATCTTTGCCGACAGCGCGTCGCGTTCCGCCTGCAGCGCATCGCGCTCCTCGCGCATCAGCGCGAGTTCCGTGCGCGTGGCCTCTGCTTCGGCACGCGTTTGGGCGAGCTGATCTTCGAGCGCGAGCCGCGCTTCATTGTGGCGTTGGCTGATCGTGATCAGCTTGCCGATATTCTGTGAAAGTGTTTCGAGTTCGGTGAGCATCTGCTGCGTCCTCTAAAGACATCGCATTTTAGCGCGGAATGTCGCAGGTTCCGACAATTGTCTCGTTTCGAGACGTAACAACATCGCTTTGTGCCGGCTTTTATCGACCATATGATGAAAAACAACTCATGCATCGGACAATAACCTGCACTTAACAGAACAGTTTGCGCACGGATTAACCATTCTTGACGGACCTGAAGGCCGCTCCTAAACTGGCCGCACTTTGGTGCTCGCGCGCGCTTTTCCACAGTGTGCGCAGTTAAACGGGAAGCAGGGCGCGCGCCTCGTCTGAACGCGCTAACCTGCGCTGCCCCCGCAACGGTAAGCGACCGCATTCGTCATGCAGGTCGATCCTGATCGCGTGTTTGAAGCTGAACACGCGAGTGTGCCACTGCGCGTCACGCGTGGGAAGGCGGGATCGATGTGTCGCCAGCCCGGATACCGGCCAGAGGGAGAGGCTCGTTCCCGCGCAAACGTAAAACAACGCGGGCGCCTCGTTACGCATCGGCCTGCGGGGAAGCGGGCCGAGCACGCTATCCACAGGAATGTCATCCCATGCTGTCCCCCATCGCTCGCGCGGCGTTGCTCGCCTTTGCGAGCCTGCCGCTCGTCGTGCATGCGCAAGCTGCTGCTTCTTCTTCGTCGCCGTCTTCATCTTCTTCTGCCGATACGGAGGCGAGCGGTTCGTCACCCGCGGTGTTGTCGCCCGTTGTCGTGACCGCGGAGCGCGGGCCGCAACCGCTCGCCGATGCGATCCCACAGACCACGCTGTTCGATCAGCAGGACATCGCCGATACGACCGCCACCGATTTGCCCGGTCTGCTGCAACTCGCGCCCGGCGCGCAAATCTCGCGCACCGGTGGCCCGGGTTCCACGACGAGCCTGTTTCTGCGCGGCGCGTCGTCGACGCAATCTCTTTTGTTGATCGACGGCGTGCGAGTCGACTCCGTGAGCCTGGGCGCGCCGCAACTCGCGCAGATTCCGCTCGACCAGATCGATCACGTCGAAGTGGTGAATGGCAACGTGTCCGCGCTTTACGGCTCCGGCGCAATTGGCGGCGTGGTGCAGGTGTTCACCAAAGACGGCGGCGACCATCCGCCGCGTTTCAATTTTTCGGTGGGCTATGGCAGCTATCACACGCAGACGCAGCAAGCCGGTGTGAACGGCGCGCTGGATAAAGACGGCAGCACCACCTTTAGCATTTCGCTCGCGCGCTCGAAAGACGACGGTTTCTCCTCGCTCAATCCGTCCCAGGCACCCAACGCGAATCCGAACGCGAACGGCTATCTGAACGAAAGCATCTCGGCTTCGCTGCGTCACAAGTTCAGCGACAAGTGGGACGCGGGCGTCACCTATTTCCAGTCGAACGGCAATAACAGCTACGACAACGCGTACGGTGTGCCGACCGATCTGAACAACCTCTACACCAAAGTGCGCCAGGTGTCGGTGTTCGCGAACGGCAAACTGACCGACTGGTGGACCACGCACTTCATCGTTTCGGAAGGCGACGACCGCAGCGTGGCGAATACCAACGGCATCTACAACGGCCGCTTCGATACCGACAATCGCCAGTACACGTGGCAGAACGATTTCGCGCTCGCCGCGCAGCAGAAACTGCAGGTCGGCTATGAGCATCTGGACCAGAGCCTCGACTCGGATGCGTTCGCCGCACCCGACCGGCATGTGGATTCGGGCTTTGTCGGCTACACGGGGCGCTTTGGGCGCAATCAGATTCAGGCCAACGTGCGGCGCGATCAGTATTCCGATTTCGGCGGGGCGAACAGTTACTATCTCGGCTACGGTTTCGACATCACCGAGCATTGGAAGGCGACTGCAAGCTATTCGGATTCATTCCGCGCGCCGAGCTTCGACGATCTGTACTATCCGCTCAGCGGCAATCCGTCGATTCAACCGGAGCGCAGCCATTCGATCGAAGCAGCGTTGCAGTACGCGTCGAACGCGCTTGGTGTGATGCGTCTGAGCGCGTTCCAGACGCGTTATTCGAATCTGATCGACTACGAGCAGGTTACGCCCGGCATCTATCTGGCCGAGAACGTCGGCCGTGCGAAGGTGCAGGGGCTCGAAGGATCGTGGAGCGGCCATGTGGGCAAGACGGGCGTGCGCGCGTCGGTAACGCTGCAGAATCCCGTCGACCTCGATAGCGATACCGATCTCGTGCGGCGTGCCAGGCGCTTCGCGTCGCTGGCGGTGAACCGCAGCATTGGCGGGTGGCGTGTCGGCGGCGAGTGGATCGTCAGCGGCGCCCGTGAAGATAGCAGCGGCACGCTGGGCGGCTATGGCGTGGTGAATCTGTCGGCGCGCTATAACATCACGAAGGCGTGGTACGTCGCCGCGCAGATCCAGAACCTGTTGAACAAGGACTATGAAACGGCCTACTCGTATAACTCGCCGCGGCGCGGTGCGTATGTCACGGTCGGTTGGCAGCAGCAGTGATGAACGTATTTGCATGAGAACGCGCCGATGAACCGTAGCTCGAGCCCGATGTCCACGACCACGTTGCGCGTGATGAGCGCGAAGCGCGCGGCCGCGATCTGGCTCGTGCTCGCGGCAGTCGCGCTGGTTGTGCTGATGGCGTCGCTCGCGTTGGGCAGCGTGTCGCTCGCGCCAGCGCGCGTGTTGGCGGCGTTGCTGCCGTCGCACGCGTCGCATGTCGAGTCCGGCGATCTTGCCGGCGAGATCGTGCGCACGCTGCGTTTGCCGCGCGCGCTGGCTGGCTTCGCGTGCGGCGCGTTGCTTGCGCTGGCCGGTGCGCTGCTGCAAGTGCTGTTGCGCAACCCGTTGGCCGAACCCTATGTGTTAGGTGTGTCGGGTGGCGCGGCGACATTCGCGCTGGTCGCGATGATCGCCGGTTGTGCGTGGTGGATCGTCGACGCCAGCGCGTTCGCCGGCGCCTTCGTGTCGATCCTGCTGGTGCTTGGCCTCGCACGCCGTGAGTTGTGGCGAGGCGAGCCGCAGGATACGTCGCCGCGTTTGCTGCTGACCGGCGCGGTGATCGCGGCCGGCTGGGGCGCCCTCATTACCCTGTTGCTCAACCTTGCGCCGGACAATCGGCTGCGCGGCATGCTGTTCTGGCTGACCGGCGATCTGAACGGCGGCGCGATGCCATGGACGGC
Organism: Paraburkholderia madseniana; assembly: GCF_009690905.1. Classification (GTDB taxonomy): domain Bacteria; phylum Pseudomonadota; class Gammaproteobacteria; order Burkholderiales; family Burkholderiaceae; genus Paraburkholderia; species Paraburkholderia madseniana. The sequence goes on along the minus strand of NZ_VOSW01000039.1, from coordinate 69,147 downwards.
GCTCGCCGCGCTCGTCATCGTGCTGGTGGCGATCGTACCCGCTGCGCCGCGCCTGAATGTGCTGCTGCGGGGCGACGCCGCCGCGCAGGCACTCGGCGTTGCTGTGATGCCGCTGCGCTTGCGCGTGTATCTGGTGGCGTCGCTGGCGGCCGCCGCGGCTGTGACCACGGCCGGTACGATCGGTTTTGTCGGGCTCGTCGTGCCGCATATGCTGCGGCTCGCGTTCGGCAACGATCAGCGCATGCTGCTGCCAGCAGCGGCGCTCGGTGGTGGTGTCGCGGTGATGGGCGCGGACCTGATTGCGCGTACTGTGATTGCACCGGCGCAATTGCCGGTCGGCGTGATCACGTCGATCGTCGGCGTGCCCGTGTTCCTGTGGATGCTGTTGCGCAGGCGCCGATGATGAACGCACACAACGCCCCGCATTCGGCGCTTAGCGCGCAACGCCTGACCTTGCGTGCGGGCATGCGCACCTTGCTCGACGCGTTCACGCATACGTTCTACGCAGGCGAGATCTGGTGTATCGCGGGCCCCAACGGCGCGGGGAAGACGACCTTGCTATCCACGCTCGCCGGTCTGGCGCAGCCGTCGGCGGGGCATGTCGAACTCGACGGCGTGCGTCTCGCCGACTGGCAGCCGTTGCCGCTTGCGCAGCGTCGCGCGCTGATGCCGCAAAGCGCTGCGGACGCCTTTAGCGCGAGTGTGCTCGACATCGTGATGCTGAACCGTTTTCCGCATCTGACCGGCTGGGGTTGGGAGGGTGAGGCCGATCGCGCTGCTGCGCATGCCGCGCTGGACGTTTTGGGCCTCGCCGCATTCGCCGCGCGCGACGTGCTGTCGCTTTCGGGTGGCGAACGTCAACGCGTTGCTCTCGCAGGAGTGTTGTGCCAGGAAGCGCCGTTATTGCTGCTCGACGAACCGCTCTCGCATCTGGATCTGCACCACCAGATCGACTGTCTCGAAGCGCTGACCGCCTGGACGCGCGAACCTCGGCGTACAGTGATGTTTTCGTGCCACGACCTGAACCTGGCGCGCCGCTTCGCGACGCATGCGCTGCTGCTCGACGGGAACGGCGGCGCGTATGCCGGACCGGTGCACGATGTGCTGACGCCCTCGCTGACGAGCCGTGCGTTCGGCTATCCGTTGATTCTGATTCGCGACGGCGAGCATGAGGCGCTGATTCCCGCGCCGCGCTCGCGTCACGAATCGCCTGCGGCGCATGACACGCCGGCAGGCTAAGCGCTTTATAAAAACACTCTCTCTTTTAGAAACGTCTATGACTTCTTTGCCAGGTTTGCCGGAATTGACCGAAGTCGAACCGCTCGATCAAACGCTGCGTGCCGAACTGCAACACATCATCGATACCAAGACCAAGCCGCCCGGCAGTCTTGGGCGGCTGGAAACGCTCGCGCGCCAGATGGGGCTGATCCAGCGTACGACACACCCCACGGTCGAACGTCCGGCGATGATCGTGTTCGCCGGTGACCACGGTATTGCGCAGGAAGGCGTGAGTCCGTATCCGCAAGCGGTGACCGCGCAAATGGTCGCTAACTTTCTCACGGGCGGCGCGGCGATCAATGCCTTGAGCCGCGTCTCCGGCGTCGAGCTCGAAGTGGTCAACTCAGGCATTGCGACGCCGCTGCCGTCGACGGAGGGGCTCATCGACATTCCGGTTGCGGCCGGCACGCGCAACTTCGCGCACGAACCCGCCATGACGCACGAACAGGCACTTGCCGCGATGCAAGCGGGCGCGGCTCGTGTGCGGCATCATGCGGCGCTCGGCACCAATGTGATCGGCTTCGGCGAAATGGGCATTGCGAATACGTCGTCGGCCGCGTGTCTGATGAGCCGCTTGTGCGGCGTGCCGATCGACGAATGCGTCGGACGTGGCACGGGGCTCGACAACGCGGGGCTCGCAAAAAAGCGCAACGTACTCGCCTCCGCGCTCGCGCATCACCCCGTTTCCAATGATCCGCTCAAGGTGCTCGCCACCTTCGGCGGCTTCGAAATCGCCATGATGACGGGCGCATATCTCGCTGCCGCGCAAGCGCGTATGACGATCCTTGTCGACGGATTCATCGCGACCTCGGCGTTGCTGGTGGCCGATGCGTTCGCACCGAACGTCCGCGAGTATTGTGTGTTCGCGCATGCATCGAACGAGGCGGGGCACCGGCGCATGCTCGATCATTTCGGCGCGCTGCCATTGCTTTCGCTCGATATGCGTCTCGGTGAAGGCACCGGCGCGGTACTCGCGGTGCCGCTGCTGCGCGCGGCAGTGGCATTCGTGAACGAAATGGCCAGCTTCGAATCGGCCGGTGTCGCAAATCGCGATGTGTAATCCGTTATACGAAGCGCTGTTGTACGACGCGCAGTCATTCAGAAGCGTGCGTCCGGCTCACTCATGAATCCGCTCGCTGAACTCCGCTATTTCTTCACGGCACTCGGCTATTTCACGCGCGTGCCGGTGCCGCGCTGGGTCGGCTATGAGCCGCACTATCTGAATGCGGCGGCGCGTTATTTCCCGCTCGTCGGTCTATTGGTCGGCGGATTGAGCGCGCTGGTTTATCTCGCCGCGTTGCATGTCTTTCCCGCGGGCGTGGCGGTGCTCCTGTCGATGGCGGTGTCGCTTCTCGTCACCGGCGCATTTCACGAGGACGGACTTGCCGATTGCGTTGATGCGTTCGGTGGCGCCTATACGCGCGAGGACGCGTTGCGCATCATGCATGATTCGCGCATCGGTGCTTTCGGCGCCATCGCGCTCGTGATCGCGCTAACACTGAAGTGGCAAACGCTCACCGCGTTGCCGCCGATGCGCGCCGCAAGTCTGATGATTGCAGCGCATGCCGCGAGCCGTGTGTTCGCCATCAGCTATCTGGCCACACTCGACTACGTGCGCACCGAAGGCAAAGCCAAACCGGTTGCGCAGCGCTTGAGCGGCCCCGCGTTGCTCTGCGCAGCGGTGTTCGGTCTGCCGTTGTTGCTCTGGCCAAACGTGCTGGATTCGCCGAATTGGCGCTTCGCCGGCGTGACGCTCGCCATACTGATGGCGCTGCGCTTTGCATTGGGCCGCTATTTCGTCAGACGCATCGGTGGCTACACCGGCGACTGCCTCGGCTTCGCGCAACAGATCTTTGAACTGAGCATCTACCTCGTGGGGCTCGCATGGATATCGTCCTGATCCGTCATCCTGCCGTCGCGCTCGATTCAGGGGTGTGCTACGGCCACAGCGACGTGGCGCTCGCCGAAGACGTCGAGATATCGGCGAGTGCGCTTGCGTTGAAACTGGCGGCCTTGCAGATACCGCCGCCGCGTGTGTTGATGTCGAGCCCGTTGACGCGTTGCGCGACACTGGCCGCGGTCATGGCGAACGATTTCGGTTGCGCGCTCAGTCACGACGATCGTCTGAAGGAAATGAATTTCGGCGATTGGGAGGAGCAGCGTTGGGACGCAATCGATCGCGAGTTGCTCGACGCCTGGGCGGCTAACTTCGAGCACGCGCGTGCGCATGGCGGCGAGAGCGTCGCGCAATTCGTCGCGCGGGTACGGGCGTGGTTCGACGCGTTTGCGCAGACACGCGAGTTGTCGCCCGCGTACGTGGTCACGCATGCCGGCGTCATGCGGGTGATCGCTTCGCTGGTGTTGGAGGTGCCGGTGGAAAGCTGTCTGCGCTGGTCGTTGGAGATGGCGGGGATTGTCTGGCTACGCCGGGATGATGAGACGCAGCAGTGGTCGTTGGTGAGGTGGAATGTGTGAGGGAAGGGGCTTGGTCCCTGCAGCCCCCCGAATCGCGTCAGCTCAGCCTTATTCGTGACACTTTTTCGGGGAATTTGTCGCGAAAACAGAAATCGTGACACTTTAAGACGTAAAAAGTGTCGCGATTCGCGCGATTTGTGCCACAATGTCATGAAAAAGTGTCGCGATTAGGATTTATTGCGACACATTGGCAAAAGGGTGGCGCGCATGAACAGCAGTGGCATCAAGCAGGAATTGGATCTGATCGAGCAGCTCATCGCTGCAAGCGCCGAGGGGCGAGGCGTTCGTGCGCTTGCAGCGGCACTTGCTGCGCGCCGCCATCCCATGCAACGCCGCACGCTGCAACGTCGTCTCGACGTGTTGCTCGAAGCAGGCCGGATCGTCTCGGAAGGTGCCGGCCGGGCAGTGTCCTACAAGCAGACTGCGGCTCCTGGCGAGGCTGTTTTCCCCACACAGGTTATCGCTGGCGCAAGCACTTCCGGCGAGGCCTACGTGCCCGTATCGAGTGCGGGCCTCGAGGTGCGCGCGGAAGTGAACAGGCCGTTGCACGAGCGCCGGCCGGTCGGCTATAACCGTGCGTTTCTCGAACGCTATCGTCCGAATCAGGACGCGTATCTATCGCAAGCACAGCGTGAACGCCTGCATGAATGGGGCCGTACGTCGGCGGATGTGCGGCCGGCCGGCACCTACGCACGCGACATCATGAGCCGGCTTCTGATCGATTTGTCGTGGGCGTCGTCGCGGCTCGAGGGCAATACTTACACGCGGCTCGACACCGTGCGGCTGATCGAGCAAGGGCACATTGCGGAAGGCAAAGACGCTCAGGAAACGCAGATGATCCTGAATCACAAGGCCGCGATCGAAATGATCGTCGAGAGCGCGGACGAAGTGGGCTTCAATCGATTCACCGTACTGAACCTGCACGCGATTCTCTCCGACAACCTGATGTCTGACCCGTTCGCCAGTGGCCGTTTGCGCGCGCGCGAAGTGGAGATCAGCGGCACCGTATTTTTTCCGCTCGCGGTGCCGCAGCAAATCGCGGAATGCTTCGAGGCGGTGTTGAACAAGGCCGCCCAGATCGACGATCCCTTCGAGCAGGCTTTCTTCAGCATGGTGCACCTGCCCTATCTGCAGCCGTTCGAAGACGTCAACAAACGGGTCTCGCGTCTGACCGCGAATATCCCGCTGATCCGGCAGAATCTGTGTCCGTTGTCGTTCATCGACGTTCCCGAAAAGGCCTACGTCGACGGTACGCTTGGGGTGTACGAGGCCAATCGTGTCGAGTTGTTGCGCGACGTTTTCATCTGGGCATACGAGCGCTCGTGTCAGCGTTATCTGGCGATTCGACAATCGATCGGCGAGCCGGACGCGTTTCGCCTCAAGTATCGCAATGCATTGATACAAGTGGTGCAGGAGGTGATTCGCGGTGGCCTTGCCGGTACGCGTGACGAGATTGAAACGCTCGCACAGAATCAGGTGGATGCGGCGGAACTATCTTCGTTCGTCGATGCGATCCAGTCCGATCTCGATCAACTCTACCTGGGTAATGTTGCGCGCTATCGGCTGCGGCTTTCCGAATTCGAACGCTGGCCGTTCAAGCGGGCGGACGCCGTTTCGCGCTAACGCGGCACTGCCTGCTTCACGACTTTCGCAGCGGCATCACTGCGCACCATTCTTCCTCCGCGAGCGTGCTACCTCCAGGTCTTCGCACATTTGCTTCGCCCCTTGCGCGATACGCGGCGCCGGGCGGTTGATCAGATCGCCGTCGATGGCGAACAGATTGTTGTTCGCCACCGCTTTGAGGCTCGGCCAAGCGCGCCATGTGTCGAGTTGCGGCAAGGCGGTGTCCGGTTTGGTCGCGCCGGGGGCGGCGGTGACGATCGCTTCCGGATTCGCTGCGAGCACCGCTTCGGTCGAGACGGTCGGCACCAGCGGCTCGAGTTTCGCAAATACATTGCGGCCGCCGCATAGCGTAATCACGTCGCTGACCATATGTTCGCCGTTGAGCGTCATCAACGGTTGATCCCACACCTGATAGAACACGCTGACAGGCGGGTGGCCCGCATACTGCGTGCGCAGTCGTGCGATGTCCTGACGGTATGCCGCCGCCGCGGCGTCGGCAGTCGGCGAGGTACCGAGCAATTGCCCGAGCTTCGTCAGCGACACGGCAACATCGTCGAGATGATGCGGCTCGCTGAAGAACAGCGGCACATGCATCTCACGAAGACGATCGAGTTGGCGCTGGGCATTGCCATGCCGCCACACGACGATCAGATCGGGCTTCAACGCGACGATCCGTTCGAGGTCGAGCGCCTTGTTGTCGCCGACACGCGGCAATTGCTTCGCTTCAAGCGGGTAGTCGCTGTAGGACACGGCGCCGACCAGTTTCGCGCCGCCGCCCGCGGCGTACAGCAGTTCGGTAACATGCGGCGCGAGACTGATGACGCGCTGTGCGGGAGCGGGCAGCGTGACGGTTGCGCCGGTGTCGTCGGTGACGGTGATCGCGGCATACGCGTGCAGCGTGCTCACACAAAGTGCCGCGGCGACGACGAGGCGTGAGAGTCGAATCAACGAACAGCCTCGCGCAGACTCTCTTCAAAGCGTGCCCATTCCGTGTCGCTGGCAGGCAGCCCGAAACGCACACTGCCCGTTGCCGTGAAGAGCCGTGTCCACACGCCGCGTCGCGCCAACGCCTGATGCAGTGCAGCGGCGCGTGCATCGTCGGTCCATGCAAAGAGGGGCGTGCTGTGTGTGGCGAAACCATGTGCGTGCAGCAGACCTACCAGACGGGCGTTTTCGCCCTCGAGCAGCGTACGCATCTGCTGCTGCCACGTCACGTCGGCAAACGCGGCTTTGACGGCATGACGAGCCGGGCCGCTAACCGTCCATGCCCCGAGCGAACGATGCAATGCATCGAGCAAAACCGGCGCACTGAGTACGAAGCCTGCGCGCACGCCGGCGAGCCCGAAGAATTTCCCCGGTGAACGCAACACGATCAACCCATCGCGATGGGTGCTTGCCGTGAGCGACGCCGAAGGCATCGTATCCGCGAAAGCCTCGTCGACCAACAGCGTGCCGCCGCGTGCGGTGAGTTGCGCATGCCAGCGCAGCAGCTTGCTGGCGCTCAGATGCTCCGCGGTGGGATTGTTAGGATTCACGACCACCACATGAGTGAGCGCGTCGGGCAAAGTGTCCCAGGATACATCGAGTGGCACGACCTCATGTCCTGCCCGCTCGAATGCGGGCGCATATTCGCTGTACGTGAGCGGTGCGATGCCGACCCGAGCACGTGGCAACAGCGAGGGCAGTGCGCGAATCGCTGCCTGGCTTCCCGCGACGGGTAGCACATGGGCTGCATCGGGCGCGCCGTAGTAACGCGCGGCACAGGCGGCAAAACCGTCACCGTCGTCGGGCAGGCGGCGCCAGGCATCGGCGGGAACTGGGGGCACCGGATAGCCGTGCGGATTGATACCCGTCGACAGGTCGAGCCATTGCGCGTACGGAATGCCGTAACGCTCGGCCGCTTCGTGCAGATTGCCGCCGTGAACCACGGCGTCGAGCGCGGTGCCGGTATCGGCCCCGTGGCCAGCTATTCGATCAACCATGAAAGGGCACACTCAGCAACGCCAGCACGATCAGCACTGCCAGCCAGAGAATGACCGTCCGTTCGACCAGCATCAACGCCGCCGTGACATGAGTGGCCTTCGCGGGGTGTCCGAAACCGAGCGTCGGGCGGTGTTCAAGTGCGCCGTGATACACCGCGGGCCCGCCGATCAATACGTTCAGACTGCCCGCGCCCGACGCCATGACCGGCCCGGCATTCGGACTGTCCCAACGCGGCGCCTGTTCACGCCAGCAACGCAGCGCGGTGCGCGTGTCACCGAGCAAAGCGTAGCTCGCTGCGGTGAGGCGAGCGGGAATCCAGTTGAGCACGTCGTCGATGCGCGCGGCTGCCCAGCCGAAGCGCAAATAGCGCGGCGTGCGGTAGCCCCACATGGCATCGAGCGTGTTGGCCAGACGAAACCCCAGTGCGCCCGGACCGCCCGCGATCGCGAACCAGAACAGCGCGCCGAAGATCGCGTCATTGCCGTTTTCGAGCGCCGATTCGACGGCGGCGCGCGACAGCGCCGCTTCGTCGGCATGAGTGGTTTCGCGCGACACGATGCGCGAGGTCAGCAGACGCGCTTGTGCCAGATCGCGCCGCGCCAGTGCCTCGGCGATCGGCGCAATGTGGTCGTGCAGGCTGCGCGCGCCAAGGGCGAACCACAGCAGCACGACATGCACCGCGCAGGCCGCAAAAAAAGGCAGCACCGAGACGAGCCACCAGGCGATCAGCACCGGCGGCATCACCGTCAGCGACCAGGCGAGCAGCCCCTTGAGACGCAAGCGCCGGCCGGTGTTGTAGTGCGTTTCGAGGCGCATCGCCCATTTGCCGAAGCCGACCAGCGGATGCGCGGTGCGCGGCTCACCGAGCCAACGGTCGACGGCGACACCCGCCGTTGCCAGCGTCACGATCAAAGGCAGCGACAGCATCACGCGCCTCCCGCTGTCTTCAAGGCGAGGGGCAAGCCCGCGACCATCATCGTGACCTGGGTGCTCAACGCGGCGATGCGCTGATTGAGCCGCCCGAGTTCGTCGACATAGAGGCGTGTTTCCGCGCCGAGCGGCACCACGCCCAAACCGATTTCATTGCTGACCACGATGATCTTGCCTCTGGCGTTGATGAGCGCTGCTTCGAAAGCGGCAAAGTGCGTGTGATAGTGATCGACCGGCAAGCCGTCGCCGTCAGGTGGGCACAGAAGATTGGCGAGCCACAGCGTCAGGCAGTCGATCAGAATGCAGTGGCCCGGCGCGTCGATTTGCGTGACGGCGCCGGCGAGATCCACGTCTGCCTCGTGCAAAGCCCAATGCGCCGGACGCCGCTCGCGATGATGCGCGATACGCGCGCTGAATTCGGCGTCGTCGGCTACGCGCGCGGTGGCGATGTACGTGACGGGCAGGGCGCTGTCGTTCGCCAGATGTTCGGCGTGCACGCTCTTGCCCGAACGGGCGCCGCCGAGAACGAAGGTGAGGTCGCGGGAAATCATCGCGTGATTGTACCGGCGTGCAGCGCGTGCCGGCACGATGGGATAATGCCGCGTTCATCGCCCGCATTCATTGTCCGCATTCATTGTCTATTCACCGCCCAAGCCGATATTCCGTGACCGCCATTTCGAACCCGCATGACGTCGTACCTGTGCCGCGCGGCACGCTGATGATTCAGGGCACCACGTCCGATGCCGGCAAAAGCACGCTCGTCGCGGGCCTGTGCCGGCTGGCGCGCCGAGCCGGCGTGCGGGTCGCGCCGTTCAAGCCGCAGAACATGGCGCTCAATAGCGCGGTGACGGTGGATGGCGGCGAGATCGGCCGCGCGCAGGCCTTGCAGGCGGTGGCGGCCGGCATTGCTGCTCACACCGATCTGAACCCGGTGTTGCTCAAGCCGACGAGCGACCGTGGCGCGCAAGTGATCATCCACGGCAAGGCGCGCATGAATCTCGATGCACGCGCGTATCACGACTACAAGCCGGTCGCCGTCGAGGCGGTGCTGGAATCGTATGCGCGTCTGCAAGCGGCGTACGACACGATTTTTGTCGAAGGCGCGGGCAGTCCCGCCGAGGTCAATCTGCGCGACCGCGATATCGCCAACATGGGTTTTGCTGAAGCGGTCGACTGTCCGGTCGTGCTGGTGGCCGACATCGACCGGGGTGGGGTGTTCGCGCATCTGACCGGTACGCTCGCGTGTCTGTCGGACAGCGAGCAGGCGCGCGTGCGCGGCTTCATCATCAATCGCTTTCGCGGTGACGTCAGTTTGCTCAAGCCCGGGCTCGACTGGCTCGAAGCGAAGACCGGCAAACCGGTGCTTGGCGTGGTGCCGTATCTGCACGGTCTGACGCTCGACGCCGAAGACATGCTGCCGCCCGAGCTGCGCGCGGCGCACAGCGGCGATACGAGCCGGATGTTGCGGGTAGTCGTGCCGGTATTGCCGCACATCAGCAATCACACTGATTTCGACGCGCTGCGCGCGCATCCGCAGGTCGATTTTCATTACGTGCGAAGCGGCACGCCGCCCCCGCCGGCCGATCTGATCATCCTGCCGGGCTCGAAGAATGTGCCGGGCGATCTGGCCTTTTTGCGTGCGCAAGGCTGGGACGCGGTGCTGCAACGGCATCTACGCTACGGCGGCCGCGTCATCGGAATTTGCGGCGGCATGCAGATGCTCGGACGTGATGTGGCCGACCCGCACGGCGTGGAAGGCGCGCCTGGAACGAGCGCGGGCCTCGGCTGGCTCGATTACTCGACGGTGCTGACGCGCGAAAAAACGCTCAAGAACGTGACAGGGCGTCTCGCGTTGCCGGGGGCGCCCGAGGTGGCCGGCTACGAGATTCACATGGGCGAGACGCGGGGCCCGGCGCTCAGCTCGCCCGCGCTGCAATTGGGCGAAACGCCAAACGCGCATCCCGACGGCGCGATCTCGGCCGATGGCCAAATCCTCGCGACCTACGTGCACGGGCTGTTCGACACGCCGGCCGCGTGCGCCGCACTGCTGGCGTGGGCGGGACTGAGCGACGCCGAGAAAATCGACTACCCTGCGTTGCGTGAGGCCTCGCTGGATCGTCTGGCCGACACGCTCGCCGAGCACCTCGATCTTTCGAAGCTTTTTGCTGTGATTGGTTGAGCGAGGTTGGCTGGATGGTGGCGATTAAATCCCAGTGGGAAATAATCAAAGCCTAATGAGCAGTTTTTCACCTCACTTGGTTCGAATACAGTCTTGACGTCGACGCCCGATACGGGTCGTCTCCCTCTCGTAAAGGACTCGTCATGAATTCGAACCGCTCCGCCGATCTGGCCGCCTTGATCCTTCGTCTGGCCTTGGGCGTTCTCTATCTCGCGCACAGCTTGCAGAAGATCTTTGTTTTCACGCTGCCGGGAACGGCGCAGTTTTTCGTTTCGCTCGGCTTGCCGGGCTGGCTCGGCTATGTGACGGCGTTCGTCGAATTGATCGGCGGTATTGCGCTGCTGCTCGGCGTGCAGGTCCGTTGGGTCGCGCTGGTGCTGCTGCCGTTCATGCTCGGCGCAACGTCGCAGCATCTGCATAACGGCTGGGGGTTCGCGTCGCCGCACGGCGGCTGGGAATATCCGGCTTTCTGGGCGGTGACTTTGGCTGTGCAGTCGCTGCTTGGCGCCGGCGCGCTGGCGCTGAGCGGTGCGAAGGCGCCGCGCGCAGTGGCTGCCTGATACGTTTCAATCAGGCACGAAATCGCGCCGGCGCTTCGCCGCGCCGGCAACAAAAAAGCACGCGCCGTGTGGCCCTACGTACCACAAAGGTGCCGGTAAACGGGCAGGTCTGGTGATTACTGCGAGCCTCTTCGGGGGCTCGCTTTTTTACGGACATTGAAAGTCCATAGGAGCCTTGGCCAAGCGGTGTCGAGCGCTGCTGCGCTTGCGATTGCGGAGCTGCGCGGCGTCGACGAAAGAACGGTCGTACAGGGCTGCACGCGCAACAGCTCAAAGCTCTTTGGCCTGTCGCAAATGGCTTGACGTCCTTCTTGTCCGTGCGATGGCTAAGCGGTACTTCGCACGAAGACTAAGAGCAAACCGTAGTCACCTTTATCCGCTGCACGCAAGGCGGTTAAGTAATCCGACCGGGCGTTATCCGCTTTAACCAATGTCCCGCCGCCGCCCCACGAGAACGGCTCTTGTTTCATGCTGCGTAAGAGTGCATCAGCCATCATTCGTGTGTGTCGACCATTACCGTTTGGAAAGGGATGAATCCATACCAGCTCGCGGTGAAATCGTGCGGCAATCTCATCGGGCGGGAATGTGCCGTTGTCGACCCACCACCGCGTGTTATCGAAAAGATTTCTCAGTTTGACGCTGACCTGCGTCCAGTCACATCCGATGTTCTTGTCGGACTTGCGGAACGTGCCTGCCCACGACCAGGTCTGGTCGAACATTTTCTTGTGAAGGTTGCGACAGAACTCTTCACTGAGGACATTGACCTTGCGTTGACGGCGAGCCCATTGCACGGCTTGCAGGATGTTCTCCTGCTCCCAGTCATTCAGCTCACCCTTGGTGGTCAGGTGCGTTGGTATTAGCCCTGCAAGCTCGTCAGGGTCAAGCGGTGTTTGGCCGTCCTGTTCGTCTAAATCTATCGCCATAGATCGGACCAGCGGCCCCGGAGCAGTTCTGCCGTTCTCTGCTCAACCTGTTTGCGAAGTCGGTCGGTTGCCGGACGTTGGTCTTCCAGACTCATGGTGTGCGCAACTCCACTCACTTCCTGCAGGGCGATTGAGCGCGCCTGGTCTTCGACCACTTGAGTCAGTGGCTTTCTGGGCACCAGAGCATAGACCAGCTCGCAGTCCAGCCCGTCAGCCAACTTGCGCAGTTGTCCAAGCGTGATTCGCTCCTCAGCTTCGGCCGACTCCGACTTGTGCAGGGTCGAACCGGTAATGCCTAACCTGTCGGCCTGTTGTCGCTCGGTGAGCCCTAGCGACTCTCGGATGGCCTTCAGCCATCCACGCGGCGGGGGCCGACGGTTGGTCAAATCCGAGTACGCGGCGATCGACGCCTGGACCTGTTCAAGCCGGAGCTGCCTCATTCTGGAATCCATTTTGCTGGCCTATAGGCTATCAAAAACGGAAAAAATGATAACCTATAGTGAAGCAATTATCAACTCTATGCTTCAGTATAGCGAAGCTAATAGTGCGCGTTGCGTCGCCATAATGACGCACAATCGAATAACTTGCTTCGTCATAAGGCAGCAAAAAAAAACCTCTCCGGCAAGAAAAAGACCAGCAATTTCCTTTGGGACGCGGGTCTCAGCGTTAATTAGCTCAAAAACCAATACCTTGGTGGTATCGGTAGCGTGTGGTCGCGCGCTTTTCTATTGCGCTGAGCTAAAAGTGTTTCAGGTGTTCCCGGCATTTCCGGCCTGCGCCGCACCCCCCGCGCCAGTCAATCAATACAACACGATCTGCGTGCAGCGAAACAGCGCCATCGTCTTGCCGTTCGGATCGGTGACGGTGGCGTCCCACACCTGCGTGCTGCGACCCAGATGGACCGCCTTGGCAACCGCGCGGATCGTGCCTTCCGTCGTCGTGCCGAGAAAATTGCTTTTCAGCTCGATGGTCGTGAAATTGCGCGCCGTCTCGGGCAGGTGGGCGAGGCATGCATAGCCGCAGGCGGTATCGGCGAGGCCGATCACCGTGGCGGCATGCAAAAAGCCGTTCGGCGCCAGCAACTCCTCGCGCACGGTCAATTCCGCGGTCAGAGTGCCTTCCTCCAGCGCCAGAACATGCACGCCCAGCAAGCCGGGCAGCTTGCCCTTCTGACGTTCGTGCAGGCGCTCGATGGAGTATTCCGGACGAAGTTTGCTCATGAGATTCGGGTCCTCGATGGAAAAAACAGCGATGTAAGGCGGTCAATAGCCGTTTGGGGGCTTCGGCCCCGGTGAATTTGTCGATATTATCAACGGCTGGATCGGCGGGTGAACCTGAAACCGGTACGGATCAGGGCACATCTGCGCAAGTCAGAGCAAACTGCGCGGTAAACCGGCTGGCGGCGCCCAGCCTTCTTTCCGGGAGAATTCATGACGGTAATCGTGGTGGCGAATCCGAAGGGCGGCGTGGGCAAAAGCACGCTGTCCACCAATCTGGCCGGCTATTTCGCCTCGCAAGGGGAATGGATCGCGCTGGCGGACATGGACAGACAGCAGTCTTCGCACGCGTGGCTGTCGCTGCGGCCGCCTGCGTTGCCGGCCATCGAGACCTGGGAGGTCGACCTGGAAAACCCCGCCAAACCGCCCAGAGGTCTGGAACACGCGGTCATCGACACGCCGGCCGGGTTGCACGGCAATCGCCTGAATATTGCGCTGGACCTGGCCGACAAGGTGATCGTGCCGCTGCAGCCCTCCATGTTCGATATTCTCGCCACCCAGGATTTTCTCGAGCGGCTGGCGAAGGAGAAGGCGGTCAGGAAAGGCGCAATCGAGATCGGTGTGGTGGGCATGCGCGTCGACGCGCGCACGCGTTCAGCGGAGCAATTGCATCGCTTTGTCGAGGGGTTGAAGCTGCCGGTGCTGGGTTACCTGCGCGACACGCAGAATTACGTGCAACTGGCGGCGCACGGCCTGACCTTGTGGGACGTCGCGAAAAGCCGCGTGGAGAAGGATCTGGAGCAGTGGCAGCCGATCATCCAATGGACCAACGGCGCCGGTAAGAAGGCTTGAAGTGAATAGCAGGCGGCGAGGCCGCCCGCTACATGGAACCGTGCCGCGCGGTGAAAGGCCGGTTCACATCCCGCTCAGGTCCAGTTCTGGGTCGGCACGTGATCGCGGCTGCCCTTGATCTTGTTGTTGTCGTCGACAAATACCAGATCCGGTTTCCAGCCTGCCTTCAGCTCCGCTTCGTCGACCACGGCGAACGCCGCGATGATCACCAGATCGCCCAGTTGCGCGCGCCGCGCGGCCGAACCGTTCAGCGAAATCATGCCGCTGCCGCGTTCGCCCTTGATCGCGTACGTCGAGAAACGCTCGCCGTTGTTGATATTCCAGATGTCGATCCGTTCGTTTTCGACGATGTTCGCGGCTTCCAGCAAGTCCTCGTCAATCGCGCACGAACCTTCGTAGTGCAGTTCGCAGTGCGTGACCGCGACGCGATGGATTTTCGACTTCAGCATGTTGCGTTGCATGACCAATCCCTTGTGGCTTCTTATGCGCGTTTGCGCAAACTAAGACGGCTTCAGATTTCGAGGTTGTCGATAAGACGGGTGGTGCCGAGCTTGGCGGCCGCCAGCACGACCAACTCCGCATTCGCGTCTTGCGCGCCCGGCGGCAGCAGATTCGAGCGCTTGCGCACCGCGATGTAATCAGGCTGCCAGCCGCGCGCGGCCAGTGCCGCCATTGCCGCCTGTTCGAGTTTCGCGAAGTCGCGATCGCCGGCGAGCACCGCATCGCGCACGCGATTGAGCTCGGCGGCCAGCATCGGCGCCTCGGCGCGTTCGGCCGTTTGCAGAAAGCGGTTGCGCGAGCTGAGCGCGAGGCCGTCGGTATCACGCACGGTTTCCGCGGCGATGATGTCGGTCGGCAGCGCGAACTGGTGGCACATGCTGCGCACGATCATCAACTGCTGGTAATCCTTCTTGCCGAACACCGCGACGCGCGGCTGCACGCACGACATCAGCTTCATCACCACCGTGCACACACCCTGGAAGAAACCCGGCCGGAATTCGCCTTCGAGGATGTCGCCCAGATCGTGCGGCGGATGCACGCGGTACTCCTGCGGCTCCGGGTACAGATCCCGTTCCGTCGGCGCGAACAGCACGTAGACGCCTTCTTTCTGCAGTTTCTCAATGTCGGCTTCGAGCGTGCGCGGGTATTTGTCGAAATCTTCGTTCGGGCCGAACTGCAGGCGGTTCACGAAGATGCTCGCCACCACCGGATCGCCGTGCTGGCGCGCGAGGCGCATCAGCGACAGATGGCCCTCGTGCAGATTGCCCATGGTCGGCACAAAGGCGGTGCGATTCTGGCCGCGCAACTGGTCGCGCAATTCATGGATCGAGCTGATGACTTTCATGATCGGACAGGGATTTCCTCGCGCGGCGCGAGACTCGGTTGGCGCAAAAACTCAGGTTTTCGCGTGGCCCGCGGCCTCACTGGTAATGACAGGTTCGGAGCGCGGGATTGTAGTGGATTTGTTCCCGGGGTGCACCGAAACGAGGCGTGTGCGGCAGCGCTGGCGCATGCAGGCCTCGTTTTGCGGCATCAGGCCGGCAGATAGGCGAGGCGCACATAGATCGGTGCGAACGGCTCGGCCTGCGTGATTTCGATGAGCGACTCACGGCACAACTCGAGCATCGCGATGAAGTTCACCACGACCACCGGCACGCCTTTGCTCGTGTCGAACAGGTCCGAGAACTCCATGAAGCGCGCGTTCTGCAGTCGCCGCAGGATCGTGCTCATATGCTCGCGCACCGACAACTCCTCGCGCGAAATCTTGTGATGCTGAACCAGCTTGGCGCGCTTGATCACGTCGGCCCACGCGGCGCGCAGGTCTTCGCTATCCACATCCGGGAAACGCGGCGTGATGCTTTGCTCGATATACACCTCGGCGCGCAGGAAATCGCGGCCAAGCTGCGGCAGATGGTCGATGCGCTGGGCGGCAAGCTTCATCTGTTCGTATTCGAGCAGGCGGCGCACCAGTTCGGCACGCGGATCTTCGGCTTCGTCGCCGCTATCGGCCTTCTTCACCGGCAACAGCATGCGCGACTTGATCTCGATCAGCATCGCGGCCATCAGCAGATACTCGGACGCGAGTTCGAGATTGGTCTGGCGCAACTGGTCGACGTAGCCGAGGTATTGGACCGTGACATCCGCCATCGGGATGTCGAGCACGTTGAAGTTCTGCTTGCGGATCAGGTAGAGCAACAGATCCAGCGGGCCTTCGAACGTTTCGAGGAACACTTCGAGCGCGTCCGGCGGAATGTACAGATCCGTCGGCAGCTTGAAGAGCGGCTCGCCGTACAGGCGTGCGAAAGCGATGCCGTCTACAGTGTCCGGCGTCGAATCGGTGGCGGGCGCGGCAAGCGCGGCGTCAGGCGCCTGTGCGGCGCCCTTTGCCTCGTCGGCGTGACTCACGCGCTTAGAAGTTTTGATAGTACGAGTAAGGCGTCTGCTCCACGCGCGAGGCTGTCTGCTCGGCGCGTTCTTCGAGGTCGATCGGCTGTTTGTCCCACAGCAGCGACCGGCCACGGCGCTGCTCAGCTTCCAGATTCGGTTTTTGTTGCTTGAGCTGGTTCAGGAACTGCGTGATGTCCGATTGATACATGGCTAGACGTCCGTGGTTTGGGGAGTGGCGGCTGCTTGGCGGGAACAAGCGCGAACCCGCGCGGCATCGCTCCTATTCCATAATTTTACCGCATGCGCCGCGCGTGGTCGAAAAACGATGGCCGGCGCGAGCGGCCCGCCTGCAAAAACGCCTGGAACCCGCGCTGCTGCGATGCGTCAAAGGCGGGCGCGTGGCTGGCGGGGCGGTGTGAATTCGCGCTGTGCGTCCGGGCGGACATCATTACCCGTGCCGCATGGGGCGCGGCGTACCGGCCGAAAGGCTCGCCACGCTTCACGCTGCAAACGCTCCTTTAAGAGATGGCGCGGCTTCACCGATGTGGTCAAATAGCGAGCTTCGGCCGCCGCGGCGAGCCCGAGCGACAGAATTCATCAACCACGGCCGGAGGTCCCGTTTGGCGGGGTGTGCGATCGAAAAGCCGCATAGGCGGCGCGGCAAAACCGGTGACGAGCGAGGGCCTCTGACGCCCATTCGGCGCTGGCTGCACGCGTGGCTGGCATTCGGCATCGTCATGCTCATGCTTGCCTCGGTCGACACGCACGCGGCGCGGCGCCCGCCAGCCAGCTACAAGGTCGATATCGAAGCCACGCCGCGCTCGCTGCGCAAGCTGCTCGAAGCGCATCTGGACGTGGCGCGCTTCGCCAAGCGTCCCGACATCAGCGACGACCAGTTTGAGTTTCTGATTACGGCCACCCCGCAACAGGTGCGCGATCTGGCCGCCACGCAGGGCTATTTCTCGCCGGTCGTGCGCACCGACGTGCGCACCGTCGACGACCAGAAGCGTGTGACCGTGAGCGTCGATCCCGGACCGCAAACCCTCATCACGTCGATTTCGCTGTCGTTTCGCGGCCCGGTGCTGACCGAAGACCCGGCGCAGGAAAATGCCGCGCGCTTCGCGTTTTCACTACACGAGGGCGACCCGTTTTCGCAAGGCGACTGGGACGACGCGAAAAACGCGTCGCTCAAGGCGTTGCAGTCGCGCCGTTACCTGGGCGCGAAGATCTACCACTCCGAGGCGCGGATCGACCCGCGTACGCACGAAGCGAAATTGTCGGTTACCTATGACAGCGGCCCGACCTTCACGATGGGCAAGCTCGACGTGTCCGGCACGCGGCGCTATCCGGAACAGATCGTCGACAACGTGAATCCGATTTCAGCCGGCGATATTTACGACGTGCAGCGCATTACCGAATTGCAGCGGCAGTTGCAGAACACCCCGTACTACGCGAGCGTGGCGATCGACGTGGACAGCGATCCCGCCAAACCGGTCGAGACGCCGATGCACGTGAAGGTGTCGGAATATCCGTACAACAGTATCCGCGGCGGGGTGGGTTATTCGACCGACAACGGCCCGCTGATCCAGGGTTCGTATTCGTATCTCGACACATTCGGCAAAGCGTGGCCGTTCACGGTCGACGGCCGCATCGACCAGATCCAGCAGTACGGGCAAATCCAGCTCGCAATGCCGCCGGGGCCGCGCGCGTGGACCAATAGCGTGCTGGCTTCCTACACCACGACCGACGTGTCCGACACGCGCATCTACAGTATCCGCGGCGGCGTGCAGCGGGCCCGTACGTCGCAGTTCATCGACTACAACTACGCGATCCTCTATTACCAGGATCGGCTCGATCAGAATTCGGCCGCGCCGACTACCAGTCGCGCGCTGGTGCCGTCATGGTCGTGGACCCGCCGCAATACCGACGATCCGCTGTTCCCGCGTTCGGGCAACCTGATTCACGTCGAAGCGGGCTTTGCGGTCAAAGGCGTGCTGACCGATCAGACGTTCGCCCGCGGTTACGCCCGCGGCCAGCAGTACCTGCCGATCGGCAAGGAAGACCTCGTGCTGTTCCGTGCCGAACTCGGCGGCGTGTTCACGAGCGGCAGTTCGAGCGGGATTCCGGCTTCGCTGCTGTTCCGCGCGGGTGGCTCGAATTCGATCCGTGGCTACAGCTATCAGAGCATTGGTAATAACGTCGACGGCTCGGTGCTGCCCACCAAGTATCTCGTGACCGCGTCGGCGGAGTACCAGCATTGGTTCAATCACGACTGGGGCGCAGCCGCGTTCTTCGACGTCGGCACCGCTACCGACACTTGGGGCGAGAAAGTCTTTTATCCCGGCGCCGGCGTCGGCGCGCGCTGGCGCAGCCCGGTCGGTCCGGTCAATGTCGATGTCGCCTACGGGATCCGCAACCGGAGCGTGCGACCGTACCTGACCCTCGGCATCGCCTTCTGATGGAAACCTCCTTTTACATGATCCACGCATGACCACGGACGTTTCCGCCCAACCCCCCGCGCAGCCGCCCGGCGCTCTTCCGCCAGGAGAGCCCGGACAGCAGCCTCCGCCCGATGCGCCGCAGCCCAAGCGCCGTCGCGGGCGGTTGTTGCTGAAAACGCTTGCGTGGATGGTCGCCGTGCTGGTGCTGCTGGTCGCCGTGGTGATCGGCCTGGTGTATGGCGCGCTGACGACTGAGCGTGGGACGGCTTACGCGTGGCAGGCGGCCGTCAAACTGCTGGGTGGCAAGCTGACCGGCACGCTCGAGAGCGGCGCTATCGCCCACGGCGTGCAACTCCGCCAGGTGCGCTGGCGCAGCCTCGACGGCAGCGGCACCGATATCCAGATCGACCGCGTGGCCGGCCGCTGGGAACTGACACACAAGCCTTGGCGCTTCGCGATCGACTATCTGCATGTCGGTACGATCGACGCCCGGGTCGGCTCGTCGTCGTCGAGCAGCAGCGGGCCGCTGAAACTGCCGCAAGACTTGCGCTTGCCGATGCAGCTCGAGGTGCGCGACGTGCAGGTCGACAAACTGCTGTTGCGCGAGGGCGGGTCGACGACCGAGCTGTCCCGTTTCATGTTCCATGGCCGCAGCGATGGCCGGCACCACGAGGCCGCGATCGAGCGGCTCGACACGCCGTTCGGCGCCGTGACGGCGACGGCGAAGCTCGATGGGGTGCGGCCGTTTCCGCTGACCGGCGATCTTGGCTATTCGGGCAAGGTCAACAACGAGGCGGTGCAGGTGGGTGGCCATCTGAGCGGTTCGCTGGAGAATCTCATCGCCGAACTCGATGCTAGCGGCATGAAGCTCGCCGGCCATGCGCGAGTCGAGGCCACGCCGTTCGGCGACGTGCCGTTGCAACGTGCCACGTTGACTTTTGATCACGTCAACCCGCAGGCGTTTGCGCCAGGCGCACCGCTGGCGGATCTGGCGGTGCGGGCTGAACTGCAGCCGGTGGGGCAGGCTGCTGCGGGGGCGGCAGCAAAAGCCGCAGCGGGGTTCTCCGTCGCCGGCCATGTCTCGATCGTCAACGCCAAACCCGGTGCGATCGACCAGAACCTGCTACCTGTGATCGATGCCAACGCCGACGTGCGGCTCGACGCGCAGGCGCAGCGTATTTCGAACCTGAAGGTGCGGCTCGTGAAGAGCGCCACGCTCACCGGCGGCGGCGCGCTGACCGGCAGGCGCGGCCAGTTCGATCTGCAGGTCGCCGGACTCGACCTGAACGCGCTCGAAGCGACCGTGCGGCCTACCCAGCTTTCCGGTCCGATCGGCATCCGTCTGAACGACGACGTGCAAAGCCTGACCCTCGATCTCGCCGACCCGAAAGCGGGGTTGCGCGCGCAAGGCAAGGTGACCTTCGATCCCGCACGCATGAGCTTCAACGACGTGCGTGTCACGTCGGGCAAGGGCCGCATCGATCTGTCCGGCGCGCTCAAGCACGACGCGAATTCCACCTACAACCTGAAAGCGCAACTGACTGATTTCGATCCGTTGACGCTGACTTCGCAGATGCCGTCGCGCACGCCGGCGACCCCCACGGCGGGGACCGCGAAGGCGACGAAAGCGCCGCAGGCCACGAAACCGGAGGCGGCCCAGGCGAACGAAGCGGCGGCACTCGCGGGCAGCACCGCCGGCGCGAAAAGCGCGGCGCCCGGCGATAAGGCCGCAGCGGTGGTCAAGAACACGGCCAAGGCGGTGGTGAAGGCTGAAGTCGTTCAGCGCAAAGTGCCGCCCAGGCCGTCCAAAGCGCCGCCCGCACGCAAGATCGAGGCACGCGTGAACGGCACGCTCACGGCAGCCGGCATGCTCGGCCCGGTCTTCAGCACCAAGGCCGAATTCAAACTCGGCCCGAGCGTCTATGACGGCCTGCCGTTGACGGGCGGCGGCGTGGTCCAGTTGTCCGGCTCGCGGATTCTGCCGAGCCGCGCGAATCTCTCGGTGGCGGGCAATCAGGTGGACTTACAGGGCAGCTTCGGCGCGCGCGGCGACCGGCTGCGTTTTCGTGTCGATGCGCCGGAACTTGAACGCCTCGGTTTCGGCCTCGCCGGTCTTATCGCCGCGGATGGCGACGTCACCGGCTCGTTCGCGCATCCGAATGTCGTGCTGAACTACAAGGCAGACAGTGTGGTGTTCAGCAGTAACCGCATCGGCCATGCGGAAGGCCATGCCGAATTGCGCGACGGCGCGAACGGCGCGCTCGTTTTCACGACCGACGCGCGCAATCTCAGCGCCGGCGGCGTCGATCTCACCACGCTTACGGCGCGCCTGTCGGGCACGCGCGCCAACCATACGCTGGAGGCGGCGGCCACCGGCAAATTGCAGGACCGTCCGCTCGATCTGACACTCGCTGCCAACGGCAAATTGACCGAAGCACGCGACGGTACGCGCTGGGATGGCACCGTGACCCGCCTGCAGAATCGCGGCACACCGGCGCTGAATCTCGAGTCGCCGCTCGCCGTGAGTGCCGGACCGAATCACCTGACGCTTGGTGCGACCCGCCTCACGCTCGAAGGCGCGGTGCTGAGCCTGAAATCGTTCGCGTTCGACCACGGCAAGATCCAGTCCGCGGGCACCTTGACCGACATTTCGCTCGTGCGCCTGCAGGATCTGCGGCGGCAAATCACCGGCGAACCGCCAGCCGTCAAAACCGATCTGATGTTCGACGGCGACTGGGACTTCGCGCTCGGCAGCACCGCGAGCGGCCACGTCCAGTTGAAGCGTCGCAGCGGCGACGTCACGGTCGAGATCGGCCGTGGTCTGGCGTCGCTGGGCATCACGGATATGAGCGCGCGCGCCGAATTCAGCGGCGGCAACCGGCTAAACGCGACCGTGCACGCGCAGGCCAGCCGGATTGGCGTGATCGACGCCGACGCGCACACCACACTCGTAATGCGCGACGGCTTCCTGACTGTCAACGAAGAGGGCGCGGTCAGCGGGAATGTGAATGCGAACGTGCCGTCGTTGAAAACGACCGGCGGGCTGTTCGGGCCGAGCTATCTGCTCGACGGCCACCTCGCGCTGAAACTCGCGCTCGGCGGCACGGTCGCCAAGCCGAACCTGACGGGGTCGCTGCTCGGCGATGGCTTGTCAGCGACGATGGTCGACCAGGGCGTGCAGTTGAAGGACGGCGTGGTGCGCATCGCGCTCTCGCAAAATCTGGTGGACTTCCAGCAGGTCGAGTTTCACGGTGCGAGCGGCACGTTGCGCGCCACCGGCCGTGTGCGCCTGGATGGCGCGCAACCGGATCTGTCCGCGAGCATCGTCGCGGACAAGCTGGAATTGTTTGCGGCGCCGGACCGCAATCTGTCGCTGTCGGGCAGCGCGAGCGTGGCGAACGCCGGGGCAGAGGGCGGCATGGCGATCAACGGCAAATTCGTGGTCGATCACGCGCTGTTCGATATGCCGGAGCAGTCCGCACCGAAGCTTGGCGACGACGTGGTGGTGGTGCGTCCGGACGGCACGGTGGCGGGCGAGCGGCCACCGCCGCAAGTGGCGGGCACCAACAAGCCGATCGGCCCGTTTGCGCCACGCGCCAATATCGACATCAGTCTCGGCAACAGCTTCCGTTTCCGCGGTATGGGCGCGGACCTCGGCCTGACTGGCACGATCACCGCGATGAGCGCGCCGAACCTGCCGTTGCGCGCGGTCGGTAATGTCCGCGTGACGCAGGGCTCGACCTATACCGCGTTCGGCCGCAAGCTCAACATCGAGAATGGCTTCTTTACGTTCAACGGTCCGGTGGCCAATCCGGGCATCAACATCCTGGCCATGCGCCGCAATCAGCAGGTCGAGGCGGGCGTGCAGGTCACGGGCACCGTCCAGTTCCCGGTCGCGAAGCTGGTGTCCGAGCCGAACGTGGCGGATAACGAAAAGCTCTCGTGGCTGCTGTTCGGACACGGCACGGATCAGGGCAACAACCTCGGTCAGCAAAGCACCATGACGACCGCGCTCGCCTTGCTCGGCAGCGCGAGCGGCAAACGGATCGCGCAGACCTTCGGGCTCGACGAGTTCTCGATCGGGCGAAGCGAAGTCGGGCTGACCGATCCGCAAGTGGTGATGGTGTCGAAGGCGATCAACGAGTGGCTCGTGGTGGGCTACGAGCAGGGTCTGCAGTCGGCGAGCAATGCGATCAAGGCGACGGTGAACCTCACACGCTATTGGTCGGTCGCGGCATATGGCGGCACGTTCGACGGCATAGAACTGCTGTACACGCGGCGCTTCGATCGGGTCCGGTGGTGAGTTGATGGAGGCTACGGCGGTGGCCGTGGTGTGAACAACGCCACGACACAAAAGAAAACGGCACGCCTTTTAAAGCGTGCCGTTTCTGTTGATGCCTGCAGCGTTCGACGCCGCGCGCGTTATTTCACGCGCATGCCCGGCTTCGCACCGCTGTCCGGCTCGAGGACGTAGAGGCCCGGCTCGGCTTTCTCGTCGGTGGCCGAAGCCGCCAGCACCATCCCTTCGGACAGGCCGAACTTCATCTTGCGTGGCGCGAGGTTCGCGACCATCACCGTTAGCTTGCCGACAAGTTGCTCCGGTTGATAGGCCGACTTGATGCCCGAGAACACGTTGCGCGTCTTCTCTTCACCGACGTCGAGCGTGAGTTGCAGCAGCTTGTCCGAGCCTTCCACCGCCTTGCAGTCGACGATCTTCGCGATGCGCAGATCGATCTTGGCGAAGTCGTCGATCGAGATGATGTCAGGCGTTTCATCCTTCTCTGCGGCGGCTGCTTTCACTGCCTTCGACTTGGCCTTGGCATCCGCCGGCGCCGCGGCTTCCGGCGTGGCTTGCAGCGAATCGCGATTCGCTGCGATGAGCGCCTCGATCTGCTTCGGATCGACGCGGGTCATCAGATGCTTATACGCGTTGATCGGGCGCGTGGAGGAGAGCGGCACGTTCGCGTCGGCCCACACCAGCGGTTCGATGGCGAGGAAAGCTTCGACCGCTTCCGCCAGCTTCGGCAGCACCGGCTTGAGCGCCAGCGACAGCAGACGGAATGCCTCGATGCTCACGCTGCAGGTCTCGTGCAGCGCGGCCGCATTCGCCGGGTCTTTTGCCTGATCCCACGGCTTGGCGGTGTCGACGTACGCATTGACCGCGTCGGCCAGTTCCATGGTCTGACGCAGCGCGCGGTTGTACTCGCGCGCCTCATAGTTCGCGGCGATTTGCGGCACGGCGGTGCGCAGCGTGGCGAGCAACGGGTGCTGCATGGCGCTGTCTTGCACGCGGCCGTCGAAACGCTTGATCAGGAAACCGGCGGCGCGGCTCGCGATGTTCACGTACTTGCCGACCAGATCGCTGTTCACGCGCGCCTGGAAGTCGTCGAGGTTCAGGTCGAGGTCTTCCATCGTGCTGTTC
Organism: Paraburkholderia madseniana; assembly: GCF_009690905.1. Lineage (GTDB taxonomy): Bacteria > Pseudomonadota > Gammaproteobacteria > Burkholderiales > Burkholderiaceae > Paraburkholderia > Paraburkholderia madseniana. The sequence goes on along the minus strand of NZ_VOSW01000039.1, from coordinate 44,876 downwards.
AGCTTGGCGGCGAAGTAATAGCGCAGCCACTCCGGGTTCAGGCCCGTGTCGATCACGCTTTGCGCGGTGATGAACGTGCCGCGCGACTTCGACATCTTTGCGCCGTCCACGGTCAGGAAGCCGTGCGCGAACACGTTGGTCGGCGTGCGGTGGCCCGAGAATTCGAGCATGGCCGGCCAGAACAGCGTGTGGAAATACAGAATGTCTTTACCGATGAAGTGGTACTGCTCGGCGGTCGAGCCCTTGCGAATCCACGCGTCGAAGTCGAGGCCGCGTTTTTCAGCGAGGTTCTTGAAGCTCGCGTAATAGCCGACCGGCGCATCCAGCCAGACGTAGAAATATTTGCCCGGTGCGCCCGGAATTTCGAAGCCGAAATACGGTGCGTCGCGCGAAATATCCCAGTCGGCGAGCTTGGCTTCGCCGGCGTCGCCGAGCCATTCGCGCATCTTGTTGGTGGCTTCCGGCTGTGCCAGACCGCCCACCCACGCGCGCAGGAAATTCTCGCAGCGCGGATCGGACAGGCGGAAGAAGTAGTGCGTCGAGGTCTTACGAATCGGCGTGGCGCCCGAGACGACCGAATACGGATTGATCAGATCGGTCGGCAGATAGGTCGAACCGCACACTTCGCAGCTGTCGCCGTATTGATCTTTCGCGCCGCACTTCGGGCATTCGCCCTTGATGAAGCGGTCCGGCAGGAACATTTCCTTGACGGGGTCGTATGCCTGTTCGATGTCGCGCGCTTCGATCAGGCCGGCTTCCTTGAGCGCCAGATAGACCGATTCGCTCAGCACGCGATTCTCTTCGGAATCGGTCGTGTAGTAATTGTCGAACGAAATCCCGAAGCTGTCGAAATCGCGCTTGTGTTCCTGCCAGACGCGGTCGATCAGTTGCTTCGGCGTCAGACCTTCCTTTTCCGCGCGCAGCATGACCGGCGTGCCGTGCGTGTCGTCGGCGCCCACGTAGTAGACCTCGTGCCCGTGCATTCGCAACGTCCGGACCCAGATGTCCGTCTGGATATATTCAACCAGATGGCCGATATGGATTTGCCCGTTCGCATACGGAAGGGCCGACGTGACGAGAACCTGGCGACGGCCTGACGGCGCGCCTGCGGAGAGATCGGTTGCGGGTGCTGACATAAGGATGGTGGGAGCCTGCGGTGGGACGAAACGTTGATTCTAGCAGGGCCGGCGCCCGGCGCGGGCTGGGCCGCTTGGGCCGCGGCTGGGTCGCTGCCAGGGCAGGACGGTGTGTCCCCCAGGGAGACTTCCTGCGGAGCGAAAACCGAGCGCCCAAAAAAAACCGGGGCTATTAACCCCGGAGCAACAACGACAAGAGGAGAATGGTGACGCGGCGGCTTCGCCAGCCACGTACCGTAAAGACAGACCGCGGATTTTCGGCAGAGTTCGAAATTTTTTTCGTTCTCGCGCGAGATTTTGTTTCCCCCGCTTTTTACGGCTTGCCGGACGCCTCCGGCTAAGGTGGCAAGAGCCAGTGGCAAGAACCACCCGGCGCCCGGTTGCTTCTCCCTCTTAAGTCTGTGCCGTTATTGCGTGGCGTGCTGAGCCGTAGCGCGCAGATAGATTTCCACGCGACGGTTTGCGGCACGGCCGGCTTCGGTGTTGTTGTCAGCGACCGGCTGGTTCTGGCCCATGCCGCTTGCCGACAGGCGTTGCGGCGCGACGCCGCGTTGCCCCAGATAACCCGTCACGCTTTCAGCGCGGTTGACCGACAGCGTCTGGTTGTAAGCCGGCTGACCCGTGCTATCCGTGTAGCCGATTACCTGGGCGATCAGTTCCGGATTCTGCTGCATGGTCTGCGTCAACTGATCCAGCACCGGCGCGAACGACGGCTTGACCGCGTAGCTGTTGGTATCGAACGTGACCGAGCTCGGGATGTTCAGCTTGAGCGAGCCGTCCGGCTGCTCGGTGATCTGCGTGCCGGTGCCCTTGGTGGCGCCCGACAGCTTGTTGTGAATGGCTTGCCAGTTGTAGCCGGTGATACCGCCCACCGCTGCGCCGGCGCCCGCTCCGATCGCCGCGCCCTTGCCACCGCCGAAGATCGCGCCGATCGCCGCGCCGGTGGCGGCGCCCACGCCCGTGCCGACGGCGGTGTCCGTACCTTGTTGGCTTGCACAGCCTGCCAGCAACGAACCTGCAACGGCGAAAACAGCCAGGCGAGTCATGATTTTTGCATTCATTTTTTGATTCCTCTTGAGTGAAGCGAGTAAAGCGGGTGGAAGCGATCAATCTATCCGTCGAACGTGACGGCCGTAAAGCGCGTTACTCGACAATATGAGAATCCTGCGTCTTCCCTGTTCCCGGTCCGACAGTGGAGAAGGGTCTTCCGGCAAGGCTTGGCGTCAGCCACTACAATGATGAATGAAGTACGCAGCGATGCGACCCCATGGCGTTCCGCCTGCCCGAAGGGTGCACGGCGTGCCTGGTTTTAGCAATGCTGTCTAACAATTTTTTTCAAATTCTGGCGCGTGGCGAAGACTTGGATTCCACCGCGCCGCAAGTGTTCCCCACGGAGTGTCAATGAGTATCGATCGGGCTTTGGTCGACGCTGCCCTCGCGGCCGTCACTGACCCCAACACGGGCAAGCCCTACGCGGCTGCCAAAAACGTTAAGAACGTGGCCGTGGAGGGTGACACGGTTAGCCTCGAGGTGGTACTCGGCTATCCGGCCAAACGGCAGTTTGAAGCGATCCACACGCAATTCACCGACGCGCTGAAAGCCGTTCCCGGCGTGGCAGGCGCACGCGTCCAGGTGTCCCAGCAGATCGCCGCGCACACCGTGCAGCGCGGCGTGAAACTCTTGCCGAACGTTAAAAACATCGTTGCTGTGGCGTCGGGAAAGGGTGGGGTCGGCAAGAGCACGACCGCGGTGAACCTCGCGCTGGCACTGGCGAGCGAAGGCGCGTCGGTCGGCATCCTCGACGCGGACATCTACGGCCCGTCGCTGCCGATGATGCTCGGGATTGTCGGCCGTCCGGAATCACCCGACGAAAAGTCGATGAATCCGATGACCGGCCACGGCTTGCAGGCCAACTCGATCGGCTTTCTGATCGAGCAGGACAATCCGATGGTGTGGCGCGGCCCGATGGCAACCTCAGCGCTCGAACAGTTGCTGCGGCAGACCAACTGGCAAGACCTCGACTACCTGATCGTCGACATGCCGCCGGGCACCGGCGACATTCAGCTAACCTTGTCGCAGCGCGTGCCGGTGACGGGCGCCGTGATCGTCACGACGCCGCAGGACATCGCGCTGCTCGACGCGAAGAAGGGTCTCAAGATGTTCGAGAAGGTCGGCATTCCGATTCTCGGCATCGTCGAGAATATGGGTATGCATATCTGCTCGAATTGCGGCCACGAAGAGCATATCTTCGGAGCGGGCGGCGGCGAGCGGATGGGCAAGGAATACGGCGTCGACGTGCTCGGCAGCCTGCCGCTCGACATCGCCATCCGTGAGCAGGCCGACTCCGGCAGACCCACCGTCGTGGCCGACCCGCAAGGGCGTATTGCGGAGATCTACCGGTCGATCGCGCGCAAGGTTGCGATCCATATCGCCGAGCGGGCGCGCGACATGACCTCGAAGTTTCCCAGCATCGTTGTCCAGAACACCTGACTAGCCGTTCGGACAAGGGGTTAAAGCGGGGCCAAGTCGCCAATTTGCGTCTGGTCTCGCGGTATCATGTCGACTTCACAAGTTCGGCTCGGCGGCCGCAGGGGCGGCCACCAGGTCGGCAAGAGGATCGCATGGGAAAACGAATCGACGGGCAGGCGGTGCATGCGTTCATCGTCCTGGCTGCCAGCAGTGTGCTGTTATGCGGTTGTAGCACGTTCCTGAGACCACAGGAAAAGCGTGCCGACGCGCAGTTGCTGCCCACCGTGGGCAATCAGGCACGCGGTCTCGTCACGTTCATCGAGCGTTCGGACGGTGTGCAGGTCACCTACAATCTCACGGGCTTGCCGCCCGATAGCGATCACGCGTTGCAAGTGCATGAGCGAGGCGACTGCAATGCCGCTGACGGCTCCAGCGCCGGCCAGGTGTTCTCGCCGGCAGCCGAGCGTCTGAAAGCCGGTGCCCGGGTCGAAGGCGATCTCGGCAACATCCACGCGGACGCGAACGGCGTGGCCACCGGCTTCATCGTTGCGCCGGACGTGTCGCTCGACGGTATCCGCTCGGTGTTGCAACGCGCGGTCCTGTTGCATCACGACGCGACCGACCCTTATGCGTATCCGCAGCATGGCGCGGGCCCCGCGCTCGCATGCGGGTTGATTCGCCAGTGAGGGCAATGCCCTGCGGGTCTCATCCGGTGCAAGCGGTTAGCCGTTTGAATGGCCTTGCGGCAAGCCTTTTGCGGTGCAGGGGACGGCTCTCAGGCCCGGCCCGCGGCAGCATTCTCCTGATCGCGTAAAATAAGCGCCTTTCGGCCGGGGTCGCCGAGCCCGGGGCGCGTAGCCGGCGGCGCCCGGCCCGGACCTTACGCCGGATCGTTACCCGTCACACATCTGTCACTCAAGTCGAGCAGCGTTCACCTATGACTATCAAATCCGACAAGTGGATCCGGCGCATGGCCGCGTCGCACAACATGATCGAGCCGTTTGCACCGGATCAGGTCCGCGTCTCCGAAGACGGCCGGAAGATTGTCAGCTACGGCACCTCGAGCTACGGCTACGACATCCGCTGCGCCGACGAATTCAAGATCTTCACCAACATCAACTCGACCATCGTCGATCCGAAGAACTTTGACGAGAAATCGTTTGTCGATTTCAAGGGCGATGTCTGCATCATCCCGCCGAATTCGTTCGCGCTGGCCCGCACCGTCGAATATTTCCGCATTCCGCGCAGCGTCCTGACCGTGTGTCTGGGCAAATCCACGTATGCGCGTTGCGGGATCATCGTCAACGTGACGCCGTTCGAGCCGGAATGGGAAGGACACGTCACGCTCGAATTCTCGAATACGACACCTTTGCCTGCGAAAATCTACGCGAACGAAGGCGTCGCCCAGGTGCTGTTTTTCGAAAGCGACGAAATTTGTGAGACGTCGTACGCGGATCGCGGCGGCAAATATCAAGGTCAGCACGGCGTCACGTTGCCCAAGACGTGACGTCGGCAGCGTACTGACCCACCAGCTATTCGGGTGACCGCTGCTTAGTCAAATGCAGCGGTCGTTCTTTTTGGAGAATCGCCCATGAAGTTTCGTTTTCCCGTCGTCATCATTGACGAAGATTTTCGCTCCGAGAACATCTCGGGTTCCGGCATCCGGGCTTTGGCCGAAGCTATCGAGAAAGAAGGCGCGGAAGTGCTCGGGCTGACGAGCTACGGCGACCTGACTTCGTTTGCGCAGCAGTCGAGCCGTGCATCGTGCTTCATCCTCTCGATCGACGACGACGAGCTGCTGCCGTACGTCGACAACGTGGTGGTGGAAGGCGAGACGCCGGAACTGGCGGCCGCGATCATCGCGCTGCGCGCGTTCGTGACCGAAGTGCGCCGCCGCAACGCCGATATTCCGATCTTCCTGTACGGCGAGACGCGCACCTCGCGCCACCTGCCGAACGACATCCTGCGCGAGCTGCACGGCTTCATCCACATGTTCGAGGACACGCCGGAGTTCGTCGCGCGCCACATCATCCGCGAGACCAAGGTGTACCTGGATTCGCTCGCGCCGCCGTTCTTCAAGGAACTGGTGCAGTACGCGGACGAAGGCTCGTATTCGTGGCATTGCCCGGGGCACTCGGGCGGCGTGGCGTTCCTGAAGAGCCCGCTTGGCCAGATGTTCCACCAGTTCTTCGGCGAGAACATGCTGCGCGCCGACGTGTGTAATGCCGTCGACGAACTCGGTCAACTGCTCGATCACACCGGCCCGATTGCCGCCTCCGAGCGCAATGCGGCGCGCATCTTCAGCGCAGACCACGTGTTCTTCGTGACCAACGGCACCTCGACCTCGAACAAGATCGTCTGGCACGGCACGGTTGCGCCGGGCGATATCGTGCTGGTGGACCGCAATTGCCACAAGTCGATCCTGCACGCGATCACGATGACCGGCGCGATTCCGGTGTTCCTCACGCCGACGCGTAATAACTTCGGCATCATCGGCCCGATTCCGCGCAGCGAATTCGAGCCGGAAAACATTCGCAAGAAGATCCTGGCGAACCCGTTCGCCCGCGAAGCCTTGGCCAAGAATCCGGACCTGAAGCCGCGCATCCTGACCATTACGCAGAGCACCTATGACGGTGTGATTTACAACGTCGAGATGATCAAGGAAATGCTCGGCGACTGGCTCGATACGCTGCACTTCGACGAAGCCTGGCTGCCGCACGCCGAGTTCCACGAGTTCTATCAGGACATGCACGCGATCGGCGCGGGCCGTCCGCGCATCGGTGCGCTGGTGTTCGCCACGCACTCCACGCACAAACTGCTGGCCGGTATTTCGCAGGCTTCGCAGATCGTCGTGCAGGATTCGAAGAACAGCCGCTTCGACAAGCATCGCTTCAACGAAGCGTATCTGATGCACACGTCGACCAGCCCGCAGTACGCGATCATCGCCTCGTGCGACGTGGCCGCGGCCATGATGGAAGCGCCTGGCGGCACGGCTCTGGTTGAAGAGTCGATTGCCGAAGCTTTGGATTTCCGCCGCGCGATGAGCAAGGTCGACGCCGAATACGGCGACGACTGGTTCTTCAAGGTGTGGGGCCCGGAGACGTTCGCGGAAGAAGGCATCGGCTCGCGCGAAGACTGGATGCTGCGCCCGAACGACGCATGGCACGGTTTCGGCCCGCTCGCCGAAGGTTTCAACATGCTGGACCCGATCAAGGCGACCATCGTCACGCCGGGTCTGGATATGGACGGCGGCTTCGGCGAGTCCGGCATTCCGGCTGCGATCGTCACGAAGTATCTGGCCGAGCACGGCATCATCGTCGAAAAGACCGGCCTGTATTCGTTCTTCATCATGTTCACGATCGGCATCACCAAGGGCCGGTGGAACTCGATGGTGACTGAGTTGCAGCAGTTCAAGGACGACTACGACAACAACCAGCCGCTGTGGCGCGTGCTGCCCGAATTCGTCTCGCATCATCCGATGTACGAGCGTGTCGGTCTGCGCGATCTGTGCGAGCAGATCCACAGCGTGTATCGCGCGAACGACATTGCGCGCCTGACGACCGAGATGTACCTGTCGAGCATGGAACCGGCAATGAAGCCGTCGGATGCGTTTGCCAAGCTCGCGCACCGCGAGATCGACCGGGTACCGATCGACGAACTCGAAGGCCGCGTCACGTCGATCCTGTTGACGCCGTATCCGCCGGGTATTCCGCTGCTGATTCCGGGCGAGCGCTTCAACAAGACCATCGTCAACTATCTGCGTTTCGCGCGCGAGTTCAACGAGCGCTTCCCGGGTTTCCACACGGATATCCACGGGCTTGTCGGCGAAACCATCAACGGGCGCATCGAATACTTCGTCGATTGCGTGCGCGCCTGACGATGTGGGTGGTGAAGTCCCTGCTGGGCGCTGATGGCAGGCGGCGCGCGTTTGGCGCGTTGGCCCTGACGTCGGCGCTGTCGGTGGCTGCACTCGGCATTGTGCCGCTTCAGGCGCATGCCGAAGTCGCCGCTGCCGACCCGATCGACGCGTCGATGCGCACCTGTCTTGCGCGCAGTGACATGTCGTCGACGGCGGGGCAGGTGCAGTGCATGGACACCGCGCGGATCGGCTGGAAGGCCGCGTTGGACGGCGCGTGGCAGCAGCTTCAGGCGAAGTTGCCGCCGGCGCAACGCAAACCATGGGAAAAGAGCCAGGCAAGCTGGCTGGCCTCGCGCGATGTCGAGAAGCAGTTGCTGGCGGCCGTGTTCGCGACGACGCATGGCTCGATGTATGTGCTGGCCGAAGCCGATATGCAATTACAGCCGGTGCGTGACCGCGCGCTTGCGCTGCGCAGTGCCTTGGCCAGGACCAGCGCCGGCGGCGGGGACCCACCGCGCCCTCCGCGCGCCTGTACCGCGGACGCGCAATGCGAACACGCGATGTTCGATCTGAACCGCTATTACCGCCGCTTGCAATCGAAGATGCCGGCGCGCTCGCGTCCGACGCTCGCGCGCGCCCAAAAGGCCTGGAGCGTGTATCTCAACGCCGCCACGCCGGTGATCGACGAAGGCAGCCGTATCGATATCATCGGTGCGCGGGTGGCGACGCTCAAGCGCTTGTCGGAGACGGTCGGCAACGACTGAGTGTTCGCGGCTTACGTGACCAGGTAGGCTTCGGCTTGCGACGAGGGCCGCGCAAGTGCCGGCTCCCCTAGCAGGTCGCGCATGGCGTCTTCGATACCGAGCGACATTGTTTCGAGCGCGAGGTCGTTGTCGTCGGTACCGAAGGGCTCTTCGATCTGCGAGGCGATTGCTTCGTGCGCCATGAAGGTGTACGCGACGAACACTGCGAAGACCGGCGTGAAGATGCCGATGCTGTCGACCAGTCCGAACGGCAAGGACGCGCAGAAGAAATACACCGTGCGGTGAATCATCACTGAGTAAGCGAAGGCCAGCGGCGTCGACACGATGCGCTCGCAACCGCCGATCACATCCGACAGACCATTTAGGTTTCGATCGAAGGCGAGCACCGCCATCGGATCGATCGCGCCTGCTTGTGCGTGGCGCTGCACCCATTCGCCGAGAAACAGCAGGAGTGTTGCCGGTTTGTAGCGCGACGCTATGACGCGGTCGAAAAGCGCTTTGGGCAGGCGTGCTGCGAGATCTTCACGCGGGTCGCTATTGCGGAGCTGGTGACGCAGGGCATGGGGGAGGGCGCTCAGGGCGGCGACGAACTCCTTGATGTCTTCCTTCGGCAACTGTTTATTTTGCAGCGTGAGGGCCTGGCGGGTGAGCGAGCGGGACTCGTTCAGCAACTGGCCCCAGAGCTTGCGGGCTTCCCACCAGCGGTCGTAGCTGGCATTGTTCCGGAAGCCTAGAAAGACCGCCAACGCTATGCCTATCAGGGAAAATGGGGCGGTGGTATTGAGATTGAGCGAGACCGGCAGCAGGTGGTCGTGGGCGGCTACCGCGACGATCGCGATGCAGAAAATGAGGAATAGCCTCGGCAGCAGTTGCGGGAGGACGGAGCCTCTCCAGGCAAGCAGCATGCGGAACCAATGGAGGTGGGGGCGGATGATCATCGCAGCGGGTTTTTGCCTTCGGCGGGTGGGGTTCTATTATCGCTAAAGGTGTTGGACCATGGTTTTTTTTGCCTTTGGCGGCGGCATTGTCCGTGTTCTTAGGGCTTTGGCCTTTCCTTGAATTGTTAGTGGTCTATTAGCGTTGCCCCTGTGCGGGGCGGCACTTACTTTCTTTGCCGCCGCAAAGAAAGATAAGCAAAGAAAGCGGCTCAAACCACTCCTGCTAAGTGGGCACCGTGGTTTGCATAGGGTAGTGGTGCATCTGGAATCCGTGTTCTCGCGCGTTCAGCGCTTGTGACAAAGGACTCATCAGCTCCCACTCCGCACTGCGTGCGTCGCGGACGGGTCTGCAGGGGAAACCACGGGCTTCGGTTGAGGTCAGTGGGGGGCCGTCGGCTTCGCCTCGGCGAGGCGCGAGCGTCAAAACGTAGCGGGTGGTTTTATGAAGTACGCTTCGGCGCGCGCAGCGCCGCCGGAAGTATGACGCCCTTGTCACTGGCGTATGCACGTGCACGAACACAGATTCCAGATGCACCACTACCCGTAGCAGACCACGGTGCCCACTTAGCAGGAGTGGTTTGAGCCGCTTTCTTTTGCCTACTTTTCTTTGCAGCCGGCAAAGAGAAGTAGGTGCCGCCCCGCACAGGGGCAACGCTAATAGACCACTAACAATTCAAGGAAAGGCCAACGCCCCAGGAACACGGACAAAAGCGCCGCGAAGGCCAAAAAACAACCCTTAATCCCGCGGCGAAGAAGCCGCCCCATGACTTAACCAATCGAGCACAGCAGTAGCATCATCATCCGCGCCCTGTCGCGCCTTAGCGACCGTCTCAGCCACATCCGCGCTAGGCACAGCGCGCCGAATCGCCACACCAACGGCAAGAATATCAATCATGACGAGATGCAGAATCCGCGAAATCATCGACAACTGCGACTCGCGAATCTCAATGTGATCGGTCTCCAAAGCAACAGTAGCCCGCTTGGCCAGCGCCGTGTTGCTGGACGTAATGGCAATCACCTTCGCCCCCGCCTGCATGGCGACATCCAGCACACGCAATAACTCAGGCGCACGTCCCGACTTGGACACGGCCACAATCACATCACCCTTGCCCAGCAACGCAGCAGACGCCGCCTGCATATACAGATCGCCGTAGGCAATCGTCGGAATACCAAACCGGAAGAACTTGTAATGCGCGTCCTGCGCGACGATATTCGAATTGCCGAGCCCATAAAACTCGATCCGCCGCGCGCCGTTCAACAGATCAATGGCCCGCTCGACCTGGTCGAAATTCAAATGCTCGCGCAACTGCAAAATCGCCGACACGGTGTTGTCCAGCACCTTCGCGCCGAAGTCCGTCGCGGTATCGCCCAGATGCACCTGGCTATGACTCACCGGAATCGTGCCGGTCAAACCCGTCGCCAGCTTCAGCTTGAAATCCGACAAACCCTGGCAGCCGAGCGAGCGGCAAAAACGGATCACCGTCGGCTGGCTCACGTCGGCCTTGCGCGCGATGTCCACGATCGGATCGTTGATGATCGAACGCGGATGATTCAACGCGAGATCGGCCACGCGGCGCTCGGCCGGCGTCAACGCGTCGCGCATCTGGCGAATCCGCTCGAACACGGCCGATGAACTGCCGCCCGCGCGGTTCGACAACTGCTCTGCGAGAATCGCCGACACACCCAGAAACGCCGGGTATTCAGCGGTAATCACGTAGGTCGGCACGTTCTGCAAATACGCCTCGAAGCGGCCCTTCGCCTCGAACCGTTTGCGAAACGACGAACGCGAGAAGAACTCGCCGAGCCGCGGCACGACGCCGCCGCCAATGTAGATGCCGCCCAATGCGCCGAGCGTCACCGCAATATTGCCGGCGAAGGTGCCAAGAATTCCACAGAACACGTCGACGGATTCGGCCGCGAGCGGCTCGCCGTCCAGCGCGCGTTTGACGATCTCGACCGTGTCGACGTTGGCCGCCACACGCTTCTTGTCGCGGCCCGCCAGCGCACGGTAAATCACTTCGATGCCGGGGCCCGCGGCCACGCGTTCGAACGAGACGTGCGACCACTTCTTGCGCGCGTATTGCAGCACGATGTCTTCACGTTCGTCGGCCGGCGCGAAGGTGGCGTGACCGCCTTCGCTGCCGAGCGCGATCCAGCGGTCGTCGGCGGGAATCAGGCCGGACACGCCCATGCCGGTGCCCGGGCCGAGCAGGCCGATCACGCTGTTCGGACGGCGCGAGCCGCCGCCCACCTGCACGCGCTGCGCGTCGGTCAGGCCGGGCAGCGCCATGGCCAGTGCGGTAAAGTCGTTCACCACCAGCAACGTGTCGAAGCCGAGCGCGCGGCGCGTGGCTTCGATCGAAAAGCTCCAGTCGTGATTGGTCATGCTGACCTGATCGCCGTCGACCGGGTTCGCAATCGCAATCGCCGCGTGATTCACGCGGCCGATCTTGGTGTCCTTCAGATACTTCTTGATGACTTCGGCAACGCCCGGATAGTCCGCGCACGGATAGACCTGCACCGAGCCGATTTCGCCCGGGCTGTATTCGAGCGCGAAACGCGCATTGGTGCCGCCGATGTCGGCGAGCAGCCTCGGTCCATCGGCGTGCTGGCCCGCGCCCGGAACAGCCTTAGTTTGCACACCAGTAGACATCGAGTCTCACTCCCTTGTCGTTTGCCAACTGCGAGATGGCATTTTTTTGTAGCGAAGCGGCGGCGGCATTCAGCACGTCCATCTTGCGCGGTCCTGCGATCAGCAAAAACAGGTGCTTCACTTCTTTCAGTGCAGAGAGCGACCAGCTCACGCGCGCATGCGGTGCGCTGCCGGGATGCAAGGCAACGAAGCGCTCGGGGGTGGCGATCGCGTAGTCCCATTCGGGCGCATCCGCGAAAATCGACGCGGTGTGGCCGTCTTCGCCCATGCCGAGAATCGCGACGTCCGGCACGGCGCTAAAGCGCGGGTCGGCGTTCAGCGCGGCAACGTGCGCGTTGAGGTCTTGCGTGGCATCGACCAGCGGCCAGAAAGCAGCATTTTTTGCGGCGTTCTGCAACAGCGTGTCGTGCACGAGTTGCGAATTGCTCGCGCTGTCCGTGTCCGGTACCCAGCGGTCGTCGACCAGCGTCACGGCAATGCGCGCCCAGTCGAAGGATTGCGTGGACAACGTCTGCAGAAACGGACGCGGGCTGCTGCCGCCGGACACTGCAAGCATTGCCGGGCGCGCGTCGTTGGTTGACGTAGCCGTCTGTGCGGCGAGCGACGCATGTAACGCGTCGCCAACCGCCTTCGCCAACGCGTCGGATTGGGCGCGTTGATCGTCGAAAGCGTGAAGCTCGATCACTTCTCCTCCGTGCTGCTTTCTTGTTAGATCTGCGGAACGTGCCATGCTGCTCTCACGCGATGCCTGCAAGTGGGATGACTTGCAGGCGCCTTCGTGATACCGGCGCCATTCCGTTCAGTTCGTCGGTGGGTCTTGCAGGCGCCGTGCCGTGCTTCGATCGGGATCGCGCATGGTACGACGCCGTAATTCAGTTGATTCAATTCTCTTCTTCGAGCCAGCAGGTGCCGTGCTGCGCCAACATCGCGCTCGCCGCTGCCGGCCCCCACGTGCCTGCTGCATACGGCTTGGGCGGCTTGTTGGCAGCAGCCCATTCGTTGAGGATCGGTTCGACCCAACGCCATGCCGCTTCCTGCTCGTCGCGCCGCACGAACAGCGCGAGGCGGCCGTTGATGACATCGAGCAGCAGACGTTGATACGCCTCCATTTGCCCTTCGCGGAAGAAGCGGTCGAACGCGAGGTCGAGGTGGACGCTGGCGAGGTTCATGCCTTCGCCGGGCTGCTTCGCGAGACAGTAGAGGCGAATGGTTTCGTTCGGCTGCAAACGGATCACGAGACGGTTCGCACCGCCACGCAACGCGGACGCGCCCAATGCCGAATGCGGCACCGCACGGAAATTCACCACGATCTCAGCGACGCGATCCGCGAGACGCTTGCCCGTGCGCAGGAAAAACGGCACACCGGCCCAGCGCCAGTTTTCGATTTCCACCTTCACCGCAACGAAGGTTTCGGTGGTGCTGTCCGTCTTCACGCCAGGCTCGGTGGCATACGCCGGCACCGCGCTGCCGCGGATCACGCCCGCATGATACTGGCCGCGCACGGCGACCTTGCCGATATCGCGCGGATCGATCGGCTTCAACGCGCGCAGCACGCGCAGCTTTTCGTCACGGACCGAGTCGGAATCCATTGAATGCGGCGGTTCCATCGCGACGATGGAAAGCAGTTGCAGCAAATGGTTCTGCACCATGTCGCGCAAGGCGCCGGTGTTGTCGTAGAAGTCGCCGCGCGCTTCCACGCCGAGTTCTTCCGCGATCGTGATCTGAATGCTTTCTACCCATTCGCGGCGCCACAACGGTTCGAACAGCACATTGCCGAAGCGCAGCGCGAGCAGGTTCTGCACCGGCTCCTTACCGAGGTAGTGGTCGATCCGGTAGATCTGTTCTTCAGCGAAGATTTCGCCGACTGCATCATTAATTGCGTTGGACGACTTGAGGTCGTAGCCGAGCGGCTTTTCCAGCACGATGCGCGAATTTTCGTTGAGCCCCACCGACGCGAGCGCGCGGCAGATCGGCACGAACAGCGACGGACCCGTGGCCAGATAGAACACCCGGATGCCGGGGCGGCCGCTCAAGGCGTCGCGCAGCAGCGTGAAGTCTTCGGGGTTGCCGAGATCGATCTTCACGAACTCGATACGGTCGAGGAAGCTCGCCCATGCTGTTTCATCCACACCGTTCTTCGACACGTGCGGTTTGACGTGCTCATTGACCCAGTCAATGTAGGCAGCACGATCAGCCACATGCCGTGCTACCGCGACGATCTTGCCACTGTCGGCCAGCATGCCGCCTGCACGGTGCGCTTCAAACAGTGCCGGCAGGATCTTTCGCATGGCCAGATCGCCGGTTCCGCCGAAGAGAACGAAGGTGAAGCTTGAATCGGTTTGCATGTGTCTCCGTCGATATCCTGGGGTCGCCGTGGGGACCGAAAAAGGGCGACCGTAGTCCGATAAAATATTTTTTGACACTGAATTGTAGTTTAACTACAATCCAAATCAAGAGGTAGCGCTAATTCGATGAAAAAAGCGTGCGCTGTGAGGCTAGATGCGCGTTTTCCCGAATCGGCAGGCGTCCCCTTCATGTTAACGGACATTGCGTGCGAGCACGTGCCAGCATGCCCCCGGCAGCCCTTACGGAAGGCCGGAAAGCTAACCTGGCGTCAGGGTTAACGTGCAAGGCACCTCGAGTCTGCCGCGCACGACGCGGGCAGGCAAAAATCAAAAGAGGAGACAGTCAGTTGCATCCCGAACCACTCATCTCTTGAGCTTCCAGCGGCCGGATATCGGTCCGCCGGCACATGCCTTAACGCATGCGCCCGACCGTGCTCGATCGCCCAGTGTTTTGCCTGTTTGAACCAACCACAGCACCCTGGCGACATCAGGGGCCATTTGTTTTTTGTTCAGGTGTCTGGAGGAGATAAGCAATGAAATTTCGCGCGATCATGGGCGCTTTGTGCGCCGCAGGTCTGATGTGTGGCGTCTCGGCTGTGCAAGCTGCCGAGTCGATCGAAGTGTTGCACTGGTGGACTTCGGGCGGCGAATCGAAAGCCGTCGGCGTCCTCAAGGACGACATGACGAAGCAGGGTTACACGTGGAAGGACTTCGCGGTTGCTGGCGGCGCGGGTGCGGCTGCCATGACGGCACTGAAGACGCCGGTGATCTCGGGCAACGCGCCGAGCGCTGCGCAGATCAAGGGTCCGCTGATCCAGGACTGGGCTTCGCAAGGCGTGCTGGTGCCGATCGACTCGGCCGCAGCCGACTGGAAGAAGAACCTGCCGCCGGAAATCGACAAGATCATGCACGCGGACGGTCACTACGTGGGAGCACCGTTCTCGGTGCACCGCGTGAACTGGCTGTACATCAACAAGGCAGCGCTGGACAAGGCAGGCGGCAAGGTGCCGACCACGTGGCCTGAGTTCTTCGCGGTGGCCGACAAGATGAAGGCCGCGGGCATCCAGCCGATCGCGATGGGCGGTCAGCCGTGGCAAGACCTGACGCTGTGGGAAGACGTGGTGCTGTCGCAAGGCGCAGGCTTCTACAAGAAGGCGCTGGTTGATCTCGACGAGAAGACGTTGACGTCGGACCAGATGGTCGGCGTGTTCGACACGGTCCGCAAGATCCAGGGTTACTTCGACGCGGGCCGCACGGGCCGTGACTGGAACCTGGCAACGGCGATGGTCATCAACGGCAAGGCCGGCATGCAGTTCATGGGCGACTGGGCCAAGGGCGAGTTCGCCAACGCCGACAAGAAGGCGGGCTCGGACTACATCTGCGCTGCGGTTCCGGGCACGGAAAAGGCTTACACGTTCAACGTCGACTCGTTTGTGTTCTTCCAGCAGAAGGGTCAGAAGACTGCAACGCCGGGTCAATTGGCACTGGCCAAGACGATCATGTCGCCGGAGTTCCAGGAACAGTTCAGCCTGAACAAGGGTTCGATCCCGGTTCGTCTGGGCGTGTCGATGGCCAAGTTCGACGACTGCGCGAAGAAGTCGTACGCGGATGAACAAGTGGCGATCAAGTCGGGCGGCTATGTGCCTTCGCTGGCACACGGCATGGCGCAACCGGATGCAGCAGCCGGCGCGATCTCGGACGTGGTCACGAAGTTCATGAACTCGCAGCAAGATTCGAAGACCGCGGTTGCCGCGCTCGCGAAGGCTGCGAAGACCAAGTAAGTGACGTAAGCGAAGTGGCGCGCCTGGTGGTTCCCCTCGTGGGTGCCGGGCGCGTTCTTCGGATTGCTTGCAGCCGTTGCGTTACTTAGGGCGAGACACTTCACCCCTGGTTTCATCGAGTCACACCTATGCCGTCCCGGTCTCGCGTCTTTCGTGAGTGAGCGCCCCGGCGGTACAGTTTCAGCAGGAGTCGAGTAGTGACTGCTTCTATCAGCGGAAACGGGAAAACGGCCACCGTGACCCGCCGCACGTCGCCGATGGCGGCCCTTGCCGATCGCTGGATTCCGAAGCTGGTGCTCGCACCCAGCGTCGTGATCAGCCTGATCTTCGTGTATGGCTTCATCGCCATTACCGGCTTTCTGTCGCTATCGAATTCGCGACTGATGCCACGTTATGAATTTGTCGGTCTCGACCGTTATCGCGAACTGTTCGATAACGATGTGTTCTGGACTTCGGCTGCCAACCTCGGCTGGTTCGGCATCCCGTTTATCGGTATCTGTATCGGCCTCGGTCTGTTCCTCGCGATCCTGCTCGATCAGCAGATCCGCAATGAAGGCGCGCTGCGCGCCGTGTTCCTGTACCCGATGGCGCTTTCGTTCATCGTGACGGGTACGGCGTGGCAATGGATCATGACGCCGAGCGTCGGCCTCGAGAAGGTGTTCCACGACTGGGGCTGGACGAGCTTCTCGTTCAGTTGGCTCGGCGACCCGGACAAGGCGATTTTCTGCGTCGTGGTCGCGGCGGTGTGGCAATCCACCGGCTTCGTGATGGCGCTGTTCCTCGCGGGCCTGCGTGGTGTAGATGCTGAAATCTTCAAGGCTGCGCAGATGGACGGCGCGGGCTTGCCCACCATCTATCGCAAGATCGTGATTCCGAGCATGCGTCCGGTGTTCTTCTCCGTGCTGCTGATTCTCTGCCACATCACGATCAAGACCTTTGACCTGGTCGTCGCGCTGACCGCGGGCGGTCCGGGTACGTCTTCATCGCTGCCGGCTATTTTCATGTACACGTTTTCGTTCAATCGCGGGCAGCTGGGCGTCGGCGCGGCATCGTCGATGATGATGCTCGCCACCGTTGTGGCCGTGCTCGTGCCGCTGATGTATCTGGAATCGAGGAGCACGCGCAATGCAGCCTAAGATGACGATCAGCCGTGCCGTCATTTATGCGGCCTTGATTCTGTTTGCCCTGTATTTCCTGTTCCCGCTGTACGTGATGCTGTCCACGTCGTTCAAGGATGTCGACCAACTGCGCACCGGTAATTTGCTCACGCCGCCGACGCACTGGACCATCGACCCCTGGATCAAGGCATGGAGCGGTGCGTGTACGGGTGTGCGCTGCGACGGCATGCAGCCGTTCTTCATGAACTCCGTGCGCATGGTGATTCCGGCCGTGCTGATCTCGTCGATCATCGGCGCGTTCAACGGTTATGTGCTCACGCACTGGCGTTTCCGCGGCGCGGATCCGATCTTCACGATGATCCTGGTCGGCTGTTTTATTCCGTTCCAGGCGATCCTGTTGCCGATGGCGCGTTTCGAAGGCTTGCTCGGCCTGTCGAATTCGATAACCGGTCTGGTGGTGGTGCACGTGATTTACGGTATCGCCTTCACCACGATGTTCTTCCGCAACTTCTACGTGAGCATTCCGGCTGAACTCGTGAAGGCCGCGCGGATCGACGGTGCCGGTTTCTTCACGATCTTCACGAAGATTCTGATGCCGGTGTCGCTGCCGATTTTCATGGTGTGCCTGATCTGGCAATTCACGCAGATCTGGAATGACTTCCTGTTCGGGATTGTGTTCTCCGGTGTCGATTCGATGCCGATCACGGTGGCGCTGAACAACCTCGTGAACACCTCGACCGGCGTGAAGGAATACAACGTGGACATGGCCGGCGCGATTATCGCCGCTTTGCCGACGCTGCTCGTCTATATCGTCGCCGGCCGCTATTTCGTGCGCGGTCTGACGGCGGGCGCAGTCAAGGGCTAAACCATACGCATCGCGGTGGCGCTTCTTCCGGGAAACGCCGCCGTCATCCGACCAGAGTTTTCAAGCAGTACCAGAGACAAGAGGATTCACAGCATGGCAAGCCTTTCCATCCGTGACGTGTACAAAACTTACCCGAATGGGGTGCCGGTTCTGAAGGGTGTCAACATCGACATCGAAGACGGCCAGTTCCTGATTCTCGTCGGCGGCTCGGGCTGCGGGAAGTCGACGCTGCTCAACATGATCGCCGGCCTCGAAACCGTGACCAAGGGCGAGATCCAGATCGACGGCAAGACGGTGAACAACCTCTCGCCGAAAGATCGCGACATCGCGATGGTGTTCCAGTCGTACGCGCTGTATCCGTCCATGACGGTGCGCGAGAACATCTCGTTCGGCCTGGGCATCCGCAAGGTGCCGAAGCAGGAGCAGGCGCAGATCGTCGACCGCGTGTCGAACACGCTGCAGATCACACACCTGCTGGACCGCAAGCCGGGTCAGCTCTCCGGTGGTCAGCGTCAGCGCGTGGCCATGGGCCGTGCGCTCGCACGCGATCCGGTGATGTTCCTGTTCGACGAACCGCTGTCGAACCTCGACGCGAAGCTGCGCATCGAAATGCGCTCGGAAATCAAGCTGCTGCATCAACGCCTCGGCACGACGATCGTCTACGTGACGCACGATCAGATCGAAGCCATGACGCTCGGCGACCGCATCGCGGTGATGAAAGACGGCATCGTCCAGCAGTTCGGCGCACCGCAGGAAATCTACGACTCGCCGGCGAATCTGTTCGTGGCTGGCTTTATCGGCGCGCCGCCGATGAACTTCATCCAGGGCAAGCTGGTGGAGCAGGGTTCGGGCGTGGGCATCGAACTGGATACGGGCGGCATGCGCGGCGTGCTGAACCTGCCGTTCGACTCAGCCAAGGTGAAGTCGCACGTGGGGCGTGAAGTGATTCTGGGCCTGCGCCCGGAGCGGATCACCGACGCACGCGGTGCGCATGGCGACCACGCAAATCTGCAGCCGATCGAAGTGAAGGTCGACGTGATCGAGCCGACCGGACCGGACACGCTGGTGTTCGCGCAGGTTAACGGCAAGCGCATTGTGAGCCGTGTGCACCCGGCCTCGAATCCGCAGCCGTTGACGAATACGACGCTGTTGTTCGATGCGTCGAAGGCGGTGTTGTTCGATCCGACTAATGAAGAGCGGATTGCCTGAGGCGGGTAATTCGCTGAGCGATCCGCTTTGAAGAAAGCCCCATGCGTTGCGAGACGCATGGGGCTTTTTTTCATTTGCCAGGTGCTGTTTGGATCGGGTTGCAGTGGGCTCGGAGCATGGCGCTCCGCGACGTGACGTCAAACGTCCTTGATGCGCAGATCCGGATTGTTCCGCGCCAGCTCGGTGACCCACTCGGTGAAGGCGCGCAGCCGTGAACTCAGATTGCGGCGATGTGCGTACAGGATCGACAGCGGCGTACCGGGGCTCGTGTAGTTCGTGAGAATTTCCTTGAGCGCGCCTTGCGCAATCAGATCCGCGACCATGAAGCGCGACGGCTGGATGATGCCGTGGCCGAGCGCGCTCGCGCTGATGTAGACGCTGCCGTCATTCACCGCGAGCACGCTCTTCAACGTGACCTTGACGATCTCGCCGTCCACCTCGTACTCGAATGGAAAGGTCTTGCCGCTGCGCGCGGAAACGTAGTTGACCGCGCGATGCTCGCTGAGCTCCTCGAGTGTGGTCGGCGTGCCGAATTGCTCCAGATAGGCGGGCGACGCGCAGGTCACGATCCGCGCCTCGCCGATGCGCCGCGCGACGAGACTCGACTCTTCCGGCGTGCCCATGCGGATCACGCAATCCACCCCGTCCTGAATCAGATCGATATTGCGATCCGCCAGCCCAAGCCGCACGTCGATCTCGGGGTATTGCCGGTAGAAGTCGTCGAGCGCGGGCAGCAGCAACGCTCGGGCGAGCGTGCCGGACGTATCGACGCGAATCGTGCCGCTCGGATGTTCGCGCTTGTTCGACAGCGACGACTCGGCATCGGCGACTTCGGCGAGGATGCGCACGCAGCGGTCGTAGAACAGCGCGCCGTCTTCGGTGACGCTGACCTGCCGCGTCGAACGGTTCAGAAGCCGCACGCCGACGTGTTCTTCCAGAGCCTGAATGGTCCGGCTGACTTTGGCGCGGGGCAGGTCGAGCGACTCGGATACTTTGGTGAAGCTGTTCGCCTCGACCACACGCGTAAATATCTCCATCGCTTCGAAACGGTCCATGTTTTGCCTTATGAGTGATGGGCGGAAGTGGGTTTCGAAGTGAAGTGTATCGCTTGGAAATAGTGTTGGCGCGCTCGCGTGGTTATGTCGGGTCCGTGCCGGGTTCGTACGATCAATCCCGATCAGGCGCGCCAAGTGGGAACAGCGGGCGATACGGGCGTGCTTCGTCGACTGCGCGTGCGAACGATGGCCGGGCCAGCAGCCGCTTCCGGTAGGCGAGCACGTGCTCAAAGGCCGGGCCGATGCGATGCGTCCAGTCGGCGTAGAAGAGGAACGGCGCGGCGCCGCAGTCGGCGAGGCTGAACACATCGCCGGCCGCCCATTCGCGCCCGGCCATCACCGTGTCGAGCCAACCGTAGGCGGTGTCGAGCATGTCGCGGGCTTCGGTCACGGCGCGCGGATCACGCTCCGGCTCGGCGCGCAGACTGTCGTACACGATCTTTTGCTGAGGCGTGGAGATGTAGTTGTCGAAGAAGCGATCCATGCTGCGCACTTCCAGCGCGGTGCGGGCATCGGCCGGCAAAAGCGGCACCGGACCCGGGTGATACAGGCCGAGATACTCGATGATGATGCTCGCCTCCACCACGGTCCGGCTGCCGTCGACCAGCACGGGAAAGCGCTTGATCGGCCAGAGCGCGGCGAACTCAGCCATGACCTGCGGGTCGTCGTGCGCGAGCAGGCGCAGTTCGAACGGCGTGCCGTTTTCGTAAAGCGCGGTCAGCACCTTCTGGCAGTAGGAGGAGAAGGGGTGGGCATAGAGCTTCAGGGTCATCGTGGTCACCTAGGGCGGTTTGCGAGGAGCGCTGTGGCGCGCTGACGGCCGGAGGGGCCGTTTACCTGACGACGAACGGCAGCGGTGGGAATCGACAACCTTGCGACAGCCCAGAAAATTTTAGTGGAAGGCGAATGTTGGTCCGAATCCGGCAAAGACCGGACGCTAGAAAAAGCCTGTGCGCGGCGATTTGTTACGACAAAACGTCACAAACTTTCAAGAAACATAGTGTAACATTTGAAAAAATTGTAAGAAATCGACGTGACCGCGACGTAGCCGGTTTGCCGCCGTAATCAGAAAGACCACCGGGGCGTCACGCAATAAATAACGAATAACTCGACGCACGGAGCCTTTGCATGTCAACGATCACCACGACGTCTGTGAACAGCGCGACTGCCAACGCGCAGAACCAGGTGCAGCAAGCGGCGCAATCGATTATCAATGGCTCCACCGGCAACTCGACGATGGACGTGGCGTCGCTGGTGTCGGCCCTCGTGAATGCGAAGACGGCTGGCCAGACGGCGGCGCTGAAGGCCAAACAGACGAGTGATACCACGACCTTGTCCGCGTACGGCGCCCTGAGTTCCGCGTTGAACGCCTTGCAGGCCGCGATCAAGAGTCTCTCGGACGGAACCACCCTGTCGACCTTCGGGGCCACCGCGAGCGGCAAAGGCATGGACCCCAAGGCGGGTCCCGGCGCGGTCGCCGGCAGCTATTCGATTGACGTCAAGCAGATCGCTGCGTCGCAGAGTCTGTCATCAGCGGCGTTCGATTCCACCGCCAAGTTGGGCACCGGCAAGTTGACCATCGCGGTCGGCGCCAAGTCGATGGATGTCACGGTCGACAGCACGAACAACACGCTGAGCGGCATCGCCAATGCGATCAACAAGGCGGGCAACAATCCTGGCGTCACGGCCACCATCGTGACCGGCACGGGCGGCGCCCACCTGGTGTTGCGCTCGACCACCACCGGCGCGGCCAACACGATCAACGTGTCCACCAGCGGCGTCCAGAACGACGCAGGCCTGTCGAGCCTCGGCGTAACCTCCACGCCGGGTGCGAACGGCGCGGCGTCCACGATCGTATCTTCGGATACCAGCAAGGCCTGGCAGCAAAGCGAAGCCGCTCAGGACGCGCAGTTCACCATCGGCGGGATTGAGGCGAGCAGCTCCACGAACGCGGTCACCTCGGCAATTTCCGGCGTCACGCTGAATCTGTCGAGCGCCGCGGTCGGCACCACGCAGACACTGACAATCGCGCCGGATACGACCGCGCAGAACACGGCCATCACGAACTTCGCCAATCTCTACAACACTGTCGTCACGACCATCAACTCGCTGTCCTCGTACGACAAGTCGTCGAAGACCGGCGGCGCGCTGCTCGGCGATTCGACGCTGACGACGATCAAGAATACGTTGGCGTCGATCGTTGGCGGGGGCGTCGGCACGGGGTCGTCAGCGGTGGGGCTCGCTTCGATTGGCATTACGCTGAAGGGCGATCCGGCGGACGGCACGCTGGTCATCGACAGCAAGAAGCTGAGTACGTCGCTCACCAGCAGCCCGGCGCAAGTCGCCACGTTGTTCAACTCGACCAACGGCATCGGCGTCAAGCTGAACAAGAGCATTGCCGACTTCGTGAAGACGGGCGGCATCATCGACACCCGCAGCACGGCGTTGAATGCCGACCTGAA
This sequence comes from Paraburkholderia madseniana, assembly GCF_009690905.1. Lineage (GTDB taxonomy): Bacteria > Pseudomonadota > Gammaproteobacteria > Burkholderiales > Burkholderiaceae > Paraburkholderia > Paraburkholderia madseniana. The sequence goes on along the minus strand of NZ_VOSW01000039.1, from coordinate 22,222 downwards.
GAGCATCACCACGCAGCAGACCACGCTCGCCAATTACAGCGCGCAGTTGACGAAGCAGTACCAGAATCAGTTCACCGCGCTCAACACGCTGATGGCGACGATGAACAACAACTCCCAGTACCTGACGGCGCTGTTTGGCGGCTCGAAGAGTGCGGGGGCGTTGGCGACCAACAAGTAAGGCTGCTTTAAAGCGCGCGCCGCCTGAATCCGGGCGGCGCGCTTTTGATGAGGGCAGTTTGATGAAACAAGCTTAGTGAGGCAGCCGGACGTTGAACCTGAACGTCGCCAGCCTCGCGAGCAGGATAAAAGCGGTAGCGATCAACACGCTATAAACCGTATCGACGTCCATATAGTCCAGCAGCACGTACAGCCAGCACCCCACAAAAGCGCATGTCGCGTACGGCCGCGAATCACGCAAAATCAGCGGCACCTCGTTGCACAGCACGTCGCGAATCACGCCGCCGAATACGCCGGCCAACACACCCATCATCACCGACGTGAACCACGGCATCTGCGCGTCGTGCGCGATCGACGTGCCTGAAATGCTGAACAAACCCAGCCCGATCGCATCGGCCACCAGCAGGACCCGCTCGGAGAGCAGGCGCGACGTCATCTTCAGGAGCGTTGGCGCAAACAACGACATCACGAAGATCGCGATGAGATAGGTCTGATGCTCGACCCAGTAAAAGGGCCGCCGCTCCAGCAGCACGTCGCGCAAGGTGCCGCCGCCGAAGGCCGTCGCGACAGCCACGAGGAAGGTGCCCACGGCGTCGAGCCGGCGGGTCCTCGCTTCGATAAAACCGGAGATCGCGTACGCGAAAATAGCCAGCGCTTCCATGATGGTCAGCGCCAGCGTCAGCCTCGGATGGATCACCGGGACTCCGTCAGGACTTGGGGGAAGCCGGCAATACGCCCGGCTGTAACAGCACGACCACTGCACCCGCGCCGCCGTCATGCGGACGCGCCTGACAGAAAGCGATCACCTCAGACTTCTGCACGAGCCACGCGCGCACTTTGCCCTTCAATACGGGTTCTTTCCCGATCGACCCGAGGCCTTTGCCGTGAATCACGCGCAAACACCGCAGGCCACGTTTCACCGATTCACGAATGAACTCGGCCAGCGCCTCGCGCGCTTCCTCGCGACGCATGCCGTGCAGATCGATTTGTGCCTGCACGATCCAATCGCCGCGCCGCAGTTTGCGGACGACTTCCTGGCTCACGCCGGGACGGCAATAGGAGAGCGTTTCGTCGGTTTCGAGCAGGATCTCGGGATCGAACTCGTCGGAGATCGCTTCATGCAGCACGGCTTCTTCGTCGAGTTTGGTTTGCACCGGCAGCGGCGACGGAGGATTGCGCGGCAAGCTGGCGCGCGGCGGGACCGCCAGTGGCGCAACTGCGCCGATTTCGCGGCGAAACAGATCGGCGTCCGCCGACGCTTCGCGTTGCGCCGCCGCTGCAGCCGCGCGCTCACGTTCACGCCGTTGCGTGTCGCCCTTTAACGCATCGCGCAACGCGCCGAGGCCGGCTAGACCTGCGGCCGGCTCGATCTTCGGTTTGACGGCGGGTGCGGATACCTCGGGCGCGGGCTGGGCAACGGCACGCGCGCGCTTCGGTTCGCTAGGATGGGGCTGATTCTTCGGCATATCGCTAATACACAGAAAAGTAGATCGATCGCGCGAATCCGACGCGAACAGGATGCAAAAAAGGCCGCTGGCTTCTCAGCCGCGGCCTTCTATCAAGCAGGCGGCCGGGCCATGCCCAGCCGCCATTTTACCGTTGCGCTTATGGTTACAGATGAGGTTGCAGATCAGCGGTCGGCTTCGGCGCTCATCACGTGCTCACCAATCTCTTCGATGGTTTCCAGGTAACGCTGCGCGTCGAGCGCGGCCATACAGCCCGTGCCTGCGCTGGTGATCGCCTGACGATAGACGTGATCCTGCACGTCGCCCGCCGCGAACACGCCCGGCACGCTGGTCGCCGTTGCGAATCCGTTCAGACCGCCCTTGGTGATGATGTAGCCGTTCTTCATCTCCACCTGGCCTGCGAAAATGTCCGTGTTCGGCTTGTGGCCAATCGCGACGAAGATGCCTTGCAGCGCGATGTCCGTGGTGTCGCCGGTTTGCGTGTTCTTGATACGCAGGCCGGTCACGCCGGACTGGTCGCCGGTCACTTCGTCGAGCGTGCTGTTCCACTTGATCTCGACCAGGCCTTCCTTTTCTTTCGCCAGCAGACGGTCGATCAGGATCGGTTCGGCGCGGAACTTGTCGCGGCGATGGATCACCGTCACCTTCTTGGCGATGCCAGAAAGATAGAGGGCTTCCTCGACTGCGGTATTGCCGCCGCCGATCACGGCCACATGTTGTTGTTTGTAGAAGAAGCCGTCGCAAGTGGCGCAAGCCGACACGCCCTTGCCCATGAACAATTCTTCAGACGGCAGGCCGAGATACTGCGCCGATGCGCCGGTCGAGATGATCAGCGAGTCGCAGGTGTATTCGCCCGAGTCGCCAATCAGGCGGATCGGCTTCTCATCCAGCTTGGCCGTGTGGATGTGGTCGAAAATGATTTCGGTGTTGAAGCGCTCGGCGTGCTCCAGGAAGCGCTGCATCAGCTCCGGGCCTTGCACGCCGTTGCCGTCTGCCGGCCAGTTTTCGACGTCGGTCGTGGTCATCAGTTGGCCGCCCTGGGCGAGACCCGTGACGAGTACCGGCGACAGGTTGGCGCGTGCCGCGTAGACCGCTGCCGTGTAGCCGGCGGGACCGGAACCGAGAATCAGAACTTTGGCGTGTTTCGTGGAAGTAGCGGGCATGATCGAAATCCTTTTACGGCGCCCGGCTCGCCCATGCGAGGCCGCGCGACTTGAGCTGAAACTATAGATGGGTATCAGAGCGGCATTATAAAGGGCGGCACGCCGGCCTGCTCCATGAAGCTTTCCGATCGTGGCGATAGCGTTGCTGCGGGCTTCGGCGGCCTTTCGTGTGGTCGATCGGCTAAGTTACCGTCATTTACAGCCTCGCGTGAGGCACTGCGTTTACAATAGGCCGCATCGATGGATCCGGCAGCCGGGACCGGGTCTGGAGCCGCCTTAAGCGCCGCTTCGGGCCGCGACTCCAGCGGCAAATCGGCCACACAAGCAACAGGATCAATGGCAAAAGCTCCCTATTCCGCGAGCGCGCAGGCATTGCCGCACCGCATGTCGCGCCTTTTCACCGAAATCCGCTGGATCTTGCAGGTCGCGCTCGGCGTGTTCCTGCTCATGGCGCTCGTCAGCTACAGCCGGCACGATCCGAGCTGGACGCATGCCGCGCAGGTCGACCACATCGCCAACTGGGCGGGCCGCGTCGGCGCGTGGACGTCCGACATCCTGCTGCTGCTGTTCGGGCTGTCCGCCTACTGGTGGATCGTGCTGCTCGGCCGCCATATCTCCGCCAATTACCGCCGCATCACTCGCCACGAGGAACTGCAGGATGACGCGCCGCGCGATGCCGGCTGGCTCGCGGACGCGTTCGCGTTCATGTTGGTGTTGCTCGCCTGCGACGGTATCGAAGCGTTGCGCATGTGGTCGCTGAAAGTGCAGTTGCCGCGGGCGCCGGGCGGCGTGATCGGCGAGGCGGTGGCGCGCGGCATATCGCATGCGCTCGGCTTCACGGGCGGCACGCTGGCCCTACTTATCGTGCTCGGCATCGGTTTGTCGCTGTATTTCCGTTTTTCGTGGCTGTCGGTGTCGGAAAAGGTCGGCGAGTCGATCATTTCGGCGGTCACTTTCGCCAAGCTGCGCCGCGAGGCCGGCCGCGACCGTAAATTGGGCGAAGCTGCCGCGGTGAAGCGCGAAGGCAAGGTCGAAAAGGGCCGCGTGCGGATCGAGGAGCACGAGCCGGTCATGATCGTGCCGCCCATCGTCACGCCCGCCAAATCGGAACGCGTCGAGAAAGAGCGGCAAGTGCCGCTGTTCACGGACCTGCCGGGCGACTCCACCTTGCCGCCGATCTCGCTGCTCGACGCAGCGCCGGCCGCGCAGGAAACCATTTCCGCCGATACGCTCGAATTCACCTCGCGCCTGATCGAGAAGAAGCTCAAGGACTTCGGCGTCGAAGTGAGTGTGGTCGCCGCGTATCCGGGCCCGGTTGTCACGCGTTATGAAATCGAGCCGGCTACTGGCGTGAAGGGCAGCCAGATCGTCGGTCTGGCGAAGGACCTGGCGCGTTCGCTGTCGCTGGTGTCGATTCGCGTGGTCGAAACGATTCCGGGCAAGAATTTCATGGCGCTGGAGTTGCCGAACCAGCGCCGTCAGACCGTGAGTCTCTCGGAGATTCTCGGCTCGGCGGTTTATGCGGACGCGGCTTCGCCGCTCACCATGGGCCTCGGCAAGGACATTGGCGGCAAGCCGGTATGCGCAGACCTCGCGAAAATGCCGCACTTGCTGGTGGCCGGTACGACCGGCTCGGGCAAATCGGTGGGTATCAACGCGATGATCCTCTCGCTGCTCTACAAGGCGAGCGCCGATCAGGTCCGCATGATCCTGATCGATCCGAAGATGCTCGAAATGAGCGTCTACGAAGGCATTCCGCATTTGCTGTGTCCGGTGGTCACGGACATGCGCCAGGCGGGTCACGCGCTCAATTGGGCGGTGGCCGAAATGGAGCGCCGCTACAAGCTGATGAGCAAGCTCGGCGTGCGTAACCTCGCCGGCTACAACAACAAGATCGACGAAGCCGCCAAGCGCGACGAGAAGCTGCCGAATCCGTTCAGCTTGACGCCGGACGATCCGGAGCCGCTGTCGCGTCTGCCGAACATCGTCGTCGTGATCGACGAACTGGCCGATCTGATGATGGTGGTCGGCAAGAAGGTCGAAGAACTGATCGCGCGGATTGCGCAGAAGGCGCGCGCGGCAGGCATCCACTTGATTCTGGCGACGCAGCGTCCGTCGGTCGACGTGATTACCGGCCTGATCAAGGCCAACGTGCCAACGCGCATGGCCTTCCAGGTGTCGTCGAAGATCGACTCGCGCACGATTCTCGACCAGCAGGGCGCGGAATCGCTGCTCGGCATGGGCGACATGCTGTACCTGCCGCCGGGCAGCGGCTTGCCGGTGCGTGTGCACGGCGCGTTCGTGTCGGACGAAGAAGTGCATCGCGTCGTCGACAAGCTCAAGGAGCAGGGCGAGCCGAACTATATCGAGGGCATTCTCGAAGGCGGCGTGACGGGCGAAGGCGACGAAGGCTCCGCGGGCGCAGGGGGATCCGGCTCGGGTGACGGCGAGGCCGACCCGTTGTACGACCAGGCGGTCGATGTGGTGCTGAAGAACCGCCGTGCGTCGATTTCGCTGGTGCAGCGGCATTTGCGCATCGGCTATAACCGCGCGGCGCGCCTGCTCGAGCAGATGGAGAACTCAGGCGTGGTGTCGGCGATGTCATCGAACGGCAATCGAGAGATTCTTGCGCCGGCGCGGGAAGCGGAATAGGCAATCCATACGGCTAGTCCACCGGACCAGCCTCAAAGCACCGCGTATAAGCCCCGCTTAAGGCTTTGTGCTTAAGCTGTGACCCAAGGCTGAGGGCTCGTCCCTCGGCTGCGCGGTTCAAGCCAGCCGCCACGGCCACCCGGCCGCTGCCCACAAAGCCCGCCGCTGTGACCGCCCAACAAATTCAATCAAGGGAGAAAACACCATGCAGCTATTCGCGCAGCAGCACGCTCGACAGAGTGCTCAACCCAACCGTGTCAGCCAACTCGTTCGTACGATCGTACGTGGCGTCGGCAGTGTCGCGATCGGAGCGTCGATGCTCGTCGCGTCACAGGCATTCGCGAGCGGCACCGAGCAACTGAAGGCATTTGTCGCGCAAGTGCATTCCGCGCGCGGTACCTTTGTGCAGCAGGAAGTGCGCGCGCCGAGCAAGGCGCAAGGTGCAAGCGGCGCGAGCGGCGTGCTGTCCACGGCTGGCAAGACCGGCACATCAAGCGGCACGTTCACGTTCGCGCGTCCCGGCAAGTTCATCTGGCAATACGAGAAGCCTTATGCACAACTGCTGCAAGCCGACGGCGACAAGCTGTACGTGTACGACAAGGATCTGAACCAGGTGACGGTGCGCAGTCTCGGCGGCGCGCTCGGCGCGAGCCCGGCGGCGATCCTGTTCGGCAGCAACGATCTGGACAAGAACTTCACGCTGCGTGACGCAGGCGTGAAGGCCGGCATCGACTGGCTCGAATTGACGCCGAAGGCGAAAGACACGCAGTTTCAGCGCGTTGGCATCGGCTTCAAGGACGGCAATCTTGAAGCGATGGAACTGCACGATGTGTTCGGTAACGTGACGCTGCTGACGTTCTCGAACATTCAGAAAAACCCGCCGCTGCCGGCCGATGCATTCAAGTTCACGGTGCCGAAGGGCGCGGATGTGATCAACGGTTAAGCGGGTTGTTGCAGTAAGCTGATTTGCAGGAAGGCTGCGCATGGAGCGCAGCTTTTTCATTGCCGATTGCCGATTGCCGATCGCGCTGCGCGCCCGACGCGCTATTCGCCCTTTCCGAACCTGCGCCGGCTGAGCAGAACCGCTACTCATCCACTTCCAGCACCTGCACGGGATGCGCAGCCTTCATATCGTCGATAAACGCTTCGACAATATCCGTCCGATGTTGCCGCGCCCGCGTGACCATATGAAACGCCACCCGGTACTTCATCTGTGCGGGATTCAACGCGGCCAACAAGCCTTGCTTCACGAACGGCGCCGCGAAATGCCCCGGCAAATAGCCAAGATGATGCCCCGACAGCACCAGCATCGCGACCGCTTCCATATTGTCCGCGAGCGCGGTGACGTTTTGCGGCGTGGTCGAACTTTCGGCTTCGGGCAGCGGATAACTGCGCCACGCCCATTCGTGAGCCGCGGCTTCGGCAGGTGACACCTCGCCGGCAGAAGCAAACAGCGGATGCCCCTTCGCGCAATACGCGAACTGATCTTCGGCGAACACCTCGGTGTATTCGAGCGACGGCACGCGATGCCAGAAATAGCCGATGCCGATCTGAATGCGGCCGTTCAGCAGCAGTTCTTCGAGTTCACCCGGCGAGCGCACCAGAATCGAAAACCGCACCGACTGATCGCGCGCCCGAAACCGGCCGATCGCGTCGCTGATGCGCGCGCTCGCCGATACCGGTGTGTGGCCGATCATGCCAATATCGAGCGTGCCGACCAGTTTGCGGCCGACATTGCGCGCCTGCATGCCGAAAGTATCGACGGCGGACAGTAGAGCGCGGGCTGCGTCGATAAATTGCTCGCCGCGCGCGGTCAGGCTGAAGCCGCCGCGGCCGCGTTCGCACAGCCGGTAGCCGAGGCGTGTTTCCAGCGTGGCGAGTTGTGTGCTGATGGTCGACTGGCCGACGTTGAGCGTGGCCTGGGCCGGCGAGACACCGCCGGCGTCGACGATGGCGAGGAAGACGCGGATCAACCGCAGGTCGAGATCGGTGAGTTGGGAGAACATACGGCAGGATACATCGCTACGAATCAATGTGAAGTTTATTCTGTTCGTATTTTAACTTGCGGGAAACTGCTCAAGAATCGAGATTCGCCCGGCAAGGTGCGCTTTTTCTATTGATCCTTCGGCCGGTTGCACGTATTTGCTTACTGCCCCTCTTTTCATTGCCGAGACACGATGAATACTTCCTCCTTCATTTCCCCCGATGCCGGTGAACGGCCGCAGCCGCTGTCCGGCAACGCAATGCCCCGCTGCGGCGGCATTGCGACGATGATGCGGCTGCCGAACGTCGGCTCGGCCGAAGGGTTCGACGCCTGCTTCGTCGGCGTGCCGTTCGATCTCGGCACCTCGAACCGCACCGGCGCGCGCTTCGGGCCGCGCCAGATCCGCAGCGAATCGGTGCTGCTGCGTCCGTACAACATGGCGACGCGCGCCGCGCCGTTCGATTCGCTGCGCGTGGCCGACCTCGGCGACGTCGCGATCAATCCGTACAACCTGCACGATTCGATCAAGCGCATCGAAACCGCCTACGACGAAATCCTCCAGCACAACTGCAAGCCGATCACACTGGGTGGCGACCACACGATCGCGCTGCCGATCCTGCGCGCGATTCATCGCAAGTACGGCAAGGTCGGTCTGATTCACGTCGACGCCCACGCTGACGTCAACGACACGATGATGGGCGAGAAGATCGCGCACGGCACGCCGTTCCGCCGCGCGGTGGAAGAGGGCTTGCTGGACTGCGACCGCGTCGTGCAGATCGGTCTGCGTGGCACGGGCTACGCGGCTGAAGACTTCGACTGGTGCCGCGATCAGGGCTTCGAAGTCGTGCAGGCAGAGGCATGCTGGAACCAGTCGCTGGCGCCGCTGATGGCACGTGTGCGCGAACGCATGGGCGACGGTCCGGTGTACATCACGTTCGACATAGACGGTATCGATCCGGCTTTCGCGCCGGGTACGGGCACACCGGAAATCGCCGGATTGACGGTGCCGCAGGCGCTGGAAATCATTCGCGGCTCGCATGGCTTGAACATCGTCGGCTGCGATCTGGTTGAGGTCGCGCCGCCGTACGATCCGTTCGGTACGACCGCGTTGCTCGGCGCGAATCTCGCGTTCGAATTGCTGTGCGTGTTGCCGGGTGTCGAGTATCGGGCGTCGAAGCGGTGAACTGACCACGATTGATGGCGCATGAAGAGAAAAGGCCTGCATTTGCAGGCCTTTTCTGTATTGCGAGGATGCTTGCACGACTCAAGCGTATGCAGTTTTCCGAGTCGACACCAGCGCCAGATAACACACCGCGCCGATCACCAACGCGGGCAAGGTAGCGCCCAGATTCGGCAGCCATTGATTGATCGCCTGATACGCCACGATCCCGATTGCCCACGACGCGAACGCGCTCAAATGCCAGCCGCCCGAGAAGCCATAGCGGCCGCGCACGTCGCCGAGCACGGCGGCTTCAATGCGACGCTTGCGCACGATGAAGTGATCCACCAGCACCACGCCGAACAGCGGCGCGAACACCGAGCCGATCAGTAGCAGGAAGTTCTGATACTTCGCCATCGGCACGAGCAAGGCGATCGCCGTGCACAGCGCGCCGAACGCCGCAGACAACAACGGCACGCTGCCGCGCGTCCAGAACGTGCCGGTCGAGACCGCTGCGGAGTGGATGTCGGCGAACGCGTTGTCCACTTCGTCGATCAGGATCAGCAGCAGGGCGAGGCCGCCGCCTGCTTGCGCCAGCGCGCCGGTCAGCAGCGCATCGCCACCACCGGCCGCGAGACCGTAGATCGCACCGAGTGCGTAAAACCAGATGTTCGCAATGCCATAGCCGAGCAGCGTGCCGCGGAAGGTCTCGCCGGGGCGTCGGCCGAAGCGCGTGTAGTCGGCGATCAGCGGCAGCCACGAGAGCGGCATCGCGACCACCAGATCGATTGCGCCGCCGAACGACATCTCGCCGGTGCCCGGACGGCGCATCAACTCGGCCAGATCGTGTTTGGCAAGCAGATTCCACGAGAGCCACGCGGCGCCCGCCAGCAGCAGCCAGATGCCCCACGTGCGCAAAAACCGCCGCACGAACGACAGCGGGCCGCTGATCGCCAGCAGCGTCGCGAGCAAACCGAAGATCACGGTCCAGATCAGCGGCATCGAGAAACCGAAGGCCTGTTTGGCGAGCGCATCGGCGGAATCGCGCATCACGATCACCTCGAACGAGCCCCAGCCGACCAGTTGCACGGCGTTCAGCACAGCAGGCACCGAAGCGCCGCGCACACCGAGCGTCGGCCGCAGCGACGACATCGCCGCGAGCCCCGTATCAGTGCCGATCACGCCGGCCAGCGCCAGCAATACGACGCCGATCACGCTGCCGATTACGATCGCCAGCAACGCATGCGGTAGCGACAGCCCCGGCACCAGCAGCGCGCCCGCCTGCGCGACCAGCAGGCCGATGCCGAGCGAGAACCAGAGCGCGAAAGCGTCGCCGGTGCGGAACGCGCGGCGCGAGTCGGGCACCGGCGTGAGCGGTGCGTAGGTGGAACCGGCGTCGCCGGCGAGTGGATCTTGTGCCATCTAATCTTGTCCCTGTGTCGACCGGAGTTAGCGCTTTAGCTGTCGACCAGAGTTTGCGCTTTAGCGCGTTACTCCGGTCCCATGCAAAGCTCTTACTCCGGTCCCATGCAACATAGTTGCGGTTGGTGTTGCCTCTAAATTCGCGTGCGATGCCGGTGTTGCCGGCCAATCCGCGCGCGATGTTAGCCTGTCAGGCTGTCGGCGAGATTACTGGCTAGTCGGCGCGCTCATCGCCCGAGCGCCGTCGCTGTCATAATGCGTGACGTTGCCCGCACTCTTGCGTGCCGGCTTTGTTCATCCGGCAGCACGCCGCCTTCACACGGACCGCGTCCGGAAAAGCCGAGATTATCCCCAAAACGTCATGTTTGAAGAAACCCGTGCCAATGTTCCGCTCGCCGAACGCCTGCGGCCCCGCAATATCGACGAAGTGATCGGCCAGAAGCACCTGCTCGGCCCGAACAAGCCGTTGCGGGTCGCATTCGAATCCGGCGAAGCCCATTCGATGATCCTCTGGGGCCCGCCCGGCGTCGGCAAAACCACGCTCGCGCGGCTTATGGCCGACGCGTTTCATGCCGAGTTCATCGCGTTGTCCGCGGTGCTCTCGGGCGTGAAGGATATCCGCGAAGCCGTCGAGACCGCGCAAATTCATCGCGCGAACGGACATCAGACGCTCGTGTTCGTCGACGAAGTGCATCGCTTCAACAAGAGCCAGCAGGACGCGTTCTTGCCACACGTCGAGTCGGGCCTGTTCGTGTTCGTCGGCGCGACGACCGAGAATCCATCGTTCGAGGTGAATAGCGCGTTGCTCTCACGAGCCGCCGTCTACGTGCTGAAGAGTCTCACCGACGAAGAACAACGCGAGCTGCTCGACCGCGCACAGAAAGAACTCGGCGGCCTCACGTTCACCGACGAAGCCCGCGACGCCCTGATTGGTTCCGCCGACGGCGACGGCCGCAAGCTGCTGAACAACCTGGAAATCGTCGCGCGCGCGGCGGCCCAGCAGAAGAGCACCGAAATCGACGGCGCTTTGCTTGGCAGCGCGCTCGCCGAGAATCTGCGCCGCTTCGACAAAGGCGGCGACGCATTCTACGACCAGATCAGCGCGTTGCATAAATCGGTACGCGGCAGCAGCCCGGACGGTGCGCTGTATTGGTTCTGCCGCATGCTCGACGGCGGCGCGGACCCGCGTTATCTCGCACGGCGCATCGTGCGCATGGCATGGGAAGACATTGGCCTCGCCGACCCGCGCGCGGCGCGCATCGCGCTCGACGCCTCCGAAACCTACGAACGCCTCGGCACGCCTGAAGGCGAACTGGCGCTGGCGCAGGCGATCATCTATCTGGCGGTCGCGCCGAAGTCGAACGCGGGTTACAACGCGTACAACGAAGCGCGCCGTTTCGTGAGCAAAGACCAGTCGCGCGGCGTGCCGGTGCATCTGCGTAACGCGCCGACCAAGCTGATGAAGGAACTCGGCTACGGTCACGAATACCGCTATGCGCACGACGAACCTGATGCTTATGCCGCCGGCGAGACCTATCTGCCGGACAACATGCGCGACCCCCATTGGTACGAGCCGACGTCGCGCGGTCTTGAAGGCAAGATCGGCGACAAGATGGCGCGTCTGGCCGAGCTCGACGCGCAGTGGCGCAGCGAGAACAAGCCGAAGAAGGGCTGAGCCTTTTCGCCTGGGCTTCTGCGGCGGTTTCAGATGCCGTGTCGCCATTCCGCACGTCTTGACCATCTACCGCCCCGGCCGCCCGCGCCGGTGCGCTAAAATCGCTGCTTCATACAACGAACACCCGCCCCATCCCATGCTCGACATCCAGTTGCTGCGCAAAGACCTCGACGGCGTCGCCAAACGCCTCGCCGACCGCGGCTATACCCTCGACGTGGCGGCCTTTGCCGCCCTCGAAGCGGAACGCCGCGACACCCAGACCCGTACCGAAGAGATGCAGGCGCGCCGCAACACTCTGTCGAAGCAGATCGGCGGGATGAAAGGGCGGGGCGAGGATACGTCGGCGCTGATGGCCGAAGTGGGCGGGATTGGCGACGAGATGAAGGCGTCGGCGGCCAAGCTCGACGATATCCAGAAGCGTCTGTCCGACCTGCTGCTCGGCGTGCCGAACCTGGCGCACGAAAGCGTGCCGATGGGTCAGGACGAAACCGGGAACGTCGAAGTGCGCCGCTGGGGCACGCCGCGCCAGTTCGATTTCGAGGTGAAGGATCACGTCGACGTCGGCACGCCGCTCGGCCTCGACTTCGAGACCGGCGCGAAACTGTCGGGCGCGCGTTTCACGTTGCTGCGCGGCCAGATAGCGCGGCTGCATCGCGCGCTGGCGCAGTTCATGATCGACACGCACACGCTGCACCACGGCTATACCGAGGTGTACACGCCGTATATCGTGAATCCGGAGATTCTGTACGGTACCGGCCAACTGCCGAAATTCGCCGACGACATGTTCCGCGTCGAGAAGGGCGGTGACGAGAACACGGTCACGCAGTATCTGATTTCGACGTCGGAAATTTCGCTGACGAACACGGTGCGCGACAGCATCGTCGAAGCGGACACGTTGCCGATCAAGCTGACCGCGCATTCGCCGTGCTTCCGCTCGGAAGCGGGCTCGTATGGCCGCGACACGCGCGGGCTGATCCGCCAGCATCAGTTCGACAAGGTCGAAATGGTGCAGATCGTCGCGCCGGAAGCGTCGTATGACGCGCTGGAGCAGATGGTCGGCCACGCTGAGGCGATTCTGCAGAAGCTTGAGCTGCCGTACCGTGTGATTACGCTGTGCACTGGCGATATGGGTTTTTCGGCTGCCAAGACGTATGACCTGGAAGTGTGGGTGCCTGCGCAGAATACGTATCGCGAAATCTCGAGCTGCTCGAACACGGAGTCGTTCCAGGCTCGCCGGATGCAGGCGCGCTTCCGCAATGCGCAGGGCAAGCCGGAGCTGGTGCATACGCTGAACGGTTCGGGGCTGGCGGTCGGCCGCACGCTCGTGGCTGTGCTGGAGAATTTCCAGAACGCGGATGGTTCGGTGACGGTGCCGGTGGCGCTGCGTCCTTATCTTGGTGGGGTGGAGCGGCTGGAAGTGCCGGCGGCTCGATTGGCGCCGGGCTGATGCAGCGGCTAAGGCCGCTGCCGATTGCCAAGTCCCTTTGAAATTTTTTGGCCGAGGGGCTTGGAAATCGGATTCAGCTGTTCTATAATCTTTCTCTCCCAAGCAACGACCCGCTTGGATCTGACGAAATAGCCTTGTTGCTGTGAGTTGGAAGACCCGGAAAGGTGGCAGAGTGGTCGAATGCGCTGGACTCGAAATCCAGTGTACCTTTAGGGGTACCGTGAGTTCGAATCTCACCCTTTCCGCCAAATTTAGAAAACAGGCCCTTCGGGGCCTGTTTTCGTTTCTGCCCGCGAAAAAGAGCCGTTCTTTTGAGCAGGGTTCGCCGCGTGTTGCCCCCACGCATCTTGCACACGCGTGGCGGTCTGCGGGTGGTTTGCCGAGTTGAAGGGAGGCATGGCTGAGCTTGCCGCTGAGCGCGAAGGCAAGATAACTCTGCGCAAGGTCGATGTCGAAATGCCGGACGTCGTACAGGGCCCCGCTGAAGAGATAAAGACGCGGCGAGAAGGCCTACATGCGTCGCAAGCCGCGATGGCGCGCCGGCTTCGTGTCAATCCCACGTACCTACCAGAACTGGGAGCAAGGGAAAGCAAAGCCGAATGCTCAGGCTGCTGTCTTGATCAAGCTGGTTGAGAAATACCCAGATACGTTGGCAATGTACGCTTCTCTTTAAGAACCGCCTTTGGGCGGTTTTTTATCGCGTGTAATTTTTCACCAAGCCTTTGTTTAGCGGATGCACTCGCTAGTCGAACCTGAACAATCCGGAAGCTCTTGTGTGGTGAGGCTTTACGGTCGAAATGGTGTATGGGAATTGCAGGGACCTGACATATTGATACATGAAGCTACGGCCTCTTTATGCCTTCGTTGTTGCTGCCTTGCTCAACCTCAGCAATGCCGCTGATGTGATGGCGTGACGCCGGTTGCACACAAGGCGAATTGTTCAGGGACGACTATTGAATTGCCTCTTGCGCATCGACTGTCCTACTAACTGATTCATTGCTAGTCGAATATTCGAAACATCGCTAGATCGTGAGCAGCTAAGAGAAAGAGCAAAGCGTATTGCGATTCGCTCAGCAGTTGCGGCCATTGCGTTATATGTTCCTTGGCCGTCCGGGACCGCGCCCCGCTGTCGTCGTGAGTCGCGCGCACCGTGACCGAGATTTATCTACCCAGCATAAAATCTGTTAATTCATGTCATGAAGTTGACTTGGAATTGCAGCACGGCTGATATGATCAGACTAGGCCCTCCCTTTTTGTGCCCGGTCAGCTCGCCGGAAATGGCCCATCTATATTTCATCAAACTCGTGGCGTGGCCCGGGAGCGTGCCAGTGGCATGGTGAATTTCGTATCGAGAATGGACATTGCCGGTAAATCGATCGACTACCGGGTCGCTAAAAGTCTTCTCTCGCTCACGACAATACGCACGTAAAAAGTAACTTGGGGTGGAAATGGATGCGCAGGATATTGTGAGAGCCATTCAGGGCGGGCTGATCCAGCAGGACCGTTTGTTGAAACTGGATACGCCGCTCGGGAGCAGTGTGCTGTTACCACAACGGGCGGTGGGCTGGTCGCGAATCGGGCGGCATTTCGAATTCACGCTCGACGTTCAGTCAACAAACGGCAATATCAAGCTTAAAAAACTGATCGGCCAACCGGTAACCCTTTGGCTTCAGCAGGCGGATAAATCCTATCGTCCCTTTCACGGCTATGTATTCGGCGTGCGGCGACTAGGATCAGACGGCGGATTAACCAGCTATTCGATCCGTTTTGCCTCGTGGATGAATTTCCTCAAATTCCGCCGCGACCAGCGTATCTGGCAGGATAAGTCCGCCGACGTCATCCTGACCGATGTGTTCAATGCCCACCCCCAAGCGAAAGGCCAGTTTCAGTTCAAACTCTCGACACCGTTACCGCCGAGGTCTTATTGCACGCAATATGAAGACGACTGGAATTTTGCTCATCGGCTGATCGAAGAGGAGGGACTGTTCGGCTTCTGGACACAGGGCGAGGATGGCAAGTCGCATACGCTGACGATTACGGACCGGCTCGACACGTTTGAACCGCTCGCCCCGCAGACGGTGCAGTTTTCCCGCTACGGTACGAGCAGCGAACTGGACGCGCTGGTTCACTGGTCGAGCGAACGCACCCTGCACAGCGCGGTGCTGACAACCCGGACAGCCGATTACAAAAGCCCGTCGTCGCTCGCCAATCCGAAAGGCACCAGCATCCCCACGGTGTCGCACGAATTGCCGGACGAGCTGGAAGTCTACGAATACACGGGACCCTATAGTTACCAGAAGCAGGAACGCGGCGAGCACCTGTCGAAGATTCGCATGGAGCAATGGGAGTCGGAGGCGAAGCGGTTTTACGGTGTCGGCGGTGTGCGCGGCATCGACGCCGGGCGCTGGTTCGAACTCACCGGGCATCCAGAGCACGACCCCGACGCTGCCGACAGGCGGCAGTTCGCGATCATCGAAACGGTATGGCTGATTGAGAACAACATTCCGGCATCGAGTCATCATGCGAACTTCCCGCACAGCCTGCAAAACCGGTTAGCCCAGGCGCGTGAAAGCGCTCAGGACAGCCCGGCTTCCAGCGGGCCGCACGCGGATGGCTCAGGCGGTTTTTTCCGCGTCGAGATAGAGGTCCAGCGCAAGTCCGTCCCCTATCGTAGCCCGTTCGAACATCAGAAACCCGCCATGCAGTTGCAGACGGTGACCGTGGTGGGACCGGGCGGGCAGGAGGTCTATACGGACGAACTGGGCCGCGTGAAAGTGCAGTTTCACTGGGACCGCGTCGGCCAGCGCGATGACAGGAGTTCGTGCTGGGTGCGTGTCGCGCAGCCGTGGGCAAGCGGCGGCTTTGGCGGTATCCAGCTACCGAGAATTGGCGACGAGGCGGTCGTATCGTTTCTCGACGGCGATCCAGACCGGCCGCTCATCACGGCGCGCGTGGGCAACGGCGCGAACCGGCCGCAGTGGAACCTGCCCGACCAGCACATGCTGTCGGGGTTCGTCAGCAAGGAAATCGGCGGCAGCCAGAACAACGTCTGGTTGAAGGACGACACCACTGGGCAGGTGCAAACGCAGATACGTAGCGATCACCTCGAGTCGGGCCTGCACGCGGGCTATATCACGCGGGTAAGTGAGCCGTCCGGTCGCGGCGAGAAGCGCGGTGAAGGCGTGGAGCTGCGCACCGATGGGAATGCAGCCGTGCGTGGCGCGCGCGGGCTGCTGCTGACAACCCATCCGCGCTCGGGCGCAACCGGAGACGCGTTCAGCGTCGATGAGGTGAACCTCCAGTTGGCGAGCGCCCAGGATACGGCGGCGAGCCTCGCGCAGTCGGCTCAGACAGCGGGGGCACAGGATGGCGAACAGAAGGCAGTCGCCAGTACCCTGAAAGCTCAAGCAAAAGCTATCCAGGGCGGCGGTGCGCTAAAGCAGTTCGAGCAGCCGCATCTCGTGATGGCAAGTCCCGCAGGTGTCGCCACCAGCACGCCGGAGCAGATTCATCTGAGCAGCGGCAAGACCACCTCGGTCACAACCGGCGAGCACGTATCGATCAGCACAGGCGGCGGCTTTTTTGCCAGCGCACGCAAAGCGTTTCGCCTGTTCGTCACCGAGGCAGGCATGCGACTGATTGCGGCGGCAGGCGACATCGATGTGAAGGCGCTAAAGGACAGTATCAACCTGCTGGCGAAGCTGAACGTGACGGTGACCGCGACCAAGATCACGATCAGCGCGCAGCAGGAGGTCGAGATCAACGGGGGTGGCAGCTATACCCGCTGGACAGCCGGACAGATCAAAAGCGGTACGTCAGGCGGCTTCGAGGTGCACTCGGCAAGCCGGATTTTCACCGGACCGGACAGCGTGAGCACACCATCCATTCCTGCGCTGCCGCCGGAGAAGGAGCAACTGCATTTCGCGCTCGGAGCGTTGCCGGGCGAAGCGCATCAGTTCGCCAGTGAACCCTATGACCTCTACAAGGGCGGGGCAAAGATTGGCGAAGGCGTAACAGACGAATTCGGACGTGTCGTAGTGAAGGATCATGAGCTCGGCACGCCGGCGTATCAGGTCCAGCTTGCCAACGGCAGTCACTACGATCTGAACGTCAAGGATGCCCTTCAAGGCGATCCTGACCATGCCGACCAGCGGACCAATCGCGGCGAACGGCTGGCCTGATGCAATACATCCAGACACACTGATGACAAGGACCTGAACGTGGCCGACACCCTACAGTCCCAGAATCCGGCAACCGTCGCGATTGACGAACAGACCCGTACCGCGCAGGGGTCGGTGCAATGGTTACTGGAAAAACGCCAGGATATCGCGCCGATTACCTATGAGAACACGCTCGATTTCATGATCTGTGGCGAAGATGGATTCAGGTCGATCGCGAACGACCTGAAAAATGCTAAATCGACCGTGGAGATCATCTGCTGGGGGTTCGACCCAGGTATGGAACTCGTGCGCGGCGGCGACACGTGGCCGCGCGGGCGAACCTATGGGGCGTTGCTTGAAGAGATCACGACCCGCAAGGAGAACCCGGTTACGGTCAGGTTGATGGTCTGGTACGCCGAAACTGCCTCGGCCAAACAGAACAACGTACCCGGCTACTCCGACAATGGCCACAATCCATTCACCAATCCGGCGGCCTGGATAGTCGGCACTTCGTCGTCTCCCTACGACAGCAAGAAGCGCCAGGAATACTGTATTCAGTGGTGGAAAGACAATCTGCCGAAAGGCAATGTCAGCGGGAAAAATCCGCGTCTTCAGGTTGCATTCCGCTCCATCGAAACCGCCGATGCCCAGCACGCACTGGCCGACGAGGAGGACAAGCCGGTTTACGTGGCGGGGAATCCGGCTGATGAAACCGGTCTGATGGAAAATTATCCGACGCATCATCAGAAACCAATCCTTATCGATTACGCCTACGAAGAAGGGCGTTACGCAGTGGGTTACGTCATGGGACTGAACTCAGTGACCGACTACTGGGACACCACCGCCCACAAGATCGACGACCCGATACGGGAGGCGTTAGCCAAGGGCAAGCTCAAGGACGAGCAGGCGCACGAGGAGGCGACGCAAGGGCAACCCGCGACGAAAGGCTACGTGCACGGCAGACCGTACCAGGACTACGCGTGCCGCGTGGTCGGTCCCGCGCTCAAGCGGTTGCATCATAACTTCGTGAGCGACTGGAACATCTTCGCGCCAGACCATAAGGTCAACGAGCTGACGGACATACCGGCCAACATCCCGAAGGCGCCCAAAAATCCGGCACACGGCGTACAGATCGTTCGTACCCATCCGCGCGAGAAAGACAAGACGATCAAGGAACTGTACTATCAGGCGAGCAGTTTCGCCCGCAACTACATCTACATCGAGAACCAGTATTTTTTTTACCCCGCCTTCGCGCGTCAACTGAAGAAGACGCGGCAAACATTCTGCGAGGCCTGGGCGGCAAAGTCGGGCAAGCCCGTTTCGCAGATGCCGATGCTGCATCTGTTCATCGTTATCCCTCATCCAGAGGACGACGGGATGATTCCGCGCACGTATGACACGCTCACCGAGCTTGGCGCGAGCGACGGAATGTCCGCGCAGCGGAAGTACGTTGATGACGGCAATATCAGCCAGAACTATGCGGACGCAAAAACTATTACTGATACCGTCCAGACGCCGGACGGCCCCATCAGCACTGAACGCAAGGTGCTAGACCGCCCAAGCGCGCAGCAGCTTGCAGCCACAACTGGAATGAAAGTGAGTGTTGCCCGGTTGCGCACGAGCGGCCCGCACGGCGATGGCATGGCGTACCGCGAAATCTATATCCACTCCAAACTGATGATCATCGACGACGTGTTCCTTACGGTGGGTAGTGCAAACCTGAACCAGCGCAGCATGTCGTCAGACAGCGAAATCAATATCGGTGTGACCGGACTGGAATATGCTGGTTCGTTGCGCCAGGAGGTCTTCAGTCTGCATTCGGGCGGCGACATTCCCGGTAGTGGTAGCCCTACCGATTTGCCGGACGTTTTCAAGGCGTGGAATAAACGCATGGCACAAAATCGCGACATCCAGTTGGCGGGAAAGCAAAAGATGACAGGGTTTCTCCTGCCCTTCGAAGATCAACGTGCCACGAACACAATGCACGCCTCGGTGACGATGCCGTCTTCAGGAAATGCGGAATATGCCTAACATGTATCGATTCCGTATTGGGCTCATCGCCCTCGTTCTGCGATTTCTGGTCGCTAGCCTCGGTGTAATGGCCGCTGGCGCGCAGGCCAGCCCCTTTACTGCCCTCACCAGCAAGCTGAGCATCTCCATGTCCGACCTGCCGCGCTACGAAAAACTGCCGCTGTTCAATCCGCACCGCAAAGCCTTCACCTGCGTGTACCAGGACCAGCACCTCCCCCCTCTCGATCCGCAGGCCGAACTGTGGTTCCAGCAGGCATTGGCTCTCGATGATCCGAATGTCTATGTCACGAAACGTGACTACCCGAAGATTTATCAGTTGTACATGCAAGCGGCTGAACGCAATCACTGGAAGGCCATGCTCAATCTCGCCTCGCTGATTCTGAGCGACAATCCGGGCGTTCCGGAACACGATCCGGAAGCGGCGATTCGCTGGGTAGAGAAAGCGATGAAACTGGGGGTTCCTGACGCGTACGACATGATGGGCAGTTATCACCAGAACGGGATAGTCAAAGGCGGAAGTGCTACAAGCGCTTATGCTTTCTTCCAGCGCGCCGCCGATATGGGCAGCCCCTCCGCGCAGACCTTCCTGGGCTATAAGATGGCGGGTACCTATGACGACCCAGGTGAAGGGTTTTGGGGCAACTTACCCATTGCGACTCAGATGTTGGAGTGTGCGTTTGCGCAAGGCTATGGGGATGCCGCCGAAAAGCTGAGCCTGATCTACGCACGTCCCAATACCCCGGAAGCGAAGTTACGGGCACTCAAGATTCTGCACGAAGGCGTCAAACTTGGAAGTGCAAAATCCGCAAACAGTATTGCTCCCGAATTCAACGGCCTGGGTCTTAACGATGGCACCAATCTCGTCGGCCACATTGACAAGGCCCGTGCCCAGCGTTACAGCAAGCTTGGCGACGCGCTGGAGTTTTATGGTGGCCGTCTGAAGCTTCCCAATCTCGACAAGGTACTGCCCCTGCCTCCGGCCCCTTTGCCCAAATGGGACGGCGACGTGCAGACATTGATCGACGGCGCAAAGGCCGTGACACCACCGCCCAAACCGCAACAGGGCGCAGCACTGCAAGGGCGCGAATTCATTCCGCACGGATACGCTGTGTCGTCGGTGGAACAAAGCACGATGGCGGTTGCGGGCAACCAGATCGTGCCGCGCGACGGCTACTGGCTCGCGCTATACGGTCCAGCATCTGCTCCCAAGACCCAACTGATTCCCGCCCGCCGGAACACACCGGAGCGCTACCAGGCGGGTGAGCGTTTCGAGGCATCGTCTTCCGGCTGGCTCACCGCCGAACAGGTGCAATGGCATTACCTCGGTGAGGCCTATGTCCTACCCCCACAGCGGGACGATTTCCTGAAGCACATGATTGACGCAGGGTTCCTGCGCGAGATTCCGCAACCGGCTTCGCAAGTCAGGTGCAGTGGACAGCAGCGCTGTCCCCAAACCGGCATATGGGAAGGCCATGTTGCCAGCGATCATCCGATGGCCGTGCTGTACAACCGGTGGGATCAGCAGGCGTTCGTCGAGAAAGATCACGCATTTCCGCATCCCGGTGAGCGTTTCATCGACGCGGCGATCGCCGATGTGCAATGGACGTATCTTGGCAGTCCGAACGCGGAAACTGGCATGGCCGGTGTACGCGAGATCGATTTGTGATTAAGTCGGATCGGCAGGCCGTAGCACCGGCCAAAGTTGGAGGAAGTTGATGGTTCGTCAGGTCATTGTGGTTGGCGATACGCTGGCCCCTCACGGAGGCACCGTTACGACCGGTTCGAATGCCGACATCGTGGACGGCAAACCGGTTGCCCGCAAGGGCGATACGGTCGAGTGCAAGGAGCACGGTACCCAGACGATCGCGGAAGGTGACGGGAACAGCATGTTCGGTGGTGCTCCGGTTGCACTGCACGGGCATCGTGCGACGTGCGGCTGCACGCTGGTGAGCCGCTGTTCGACGGTGACCATGTCTTGACCTCGGGCGCAGTGGCGAGGAGTAGCACAACAACTTGTTCGATTGCGTCCAGCCTAATAGGCATTGCTTCGCGTCGCGCTTCACACTTGAGCGGTTGGACGCCGTAATCCTCGTTCGAGGAATTGACGTTCGGTGGCGCTCCTGCGAGGGCCACCGAGGCATCCTTAACGTACGTTCTTGCCGATCTGCGGTCGTCGGAATCGTGATGATGGCGGCCAAAGCCGCCATCATCTACTTAGTGCTTCGTTTCACTGGCAGGCGCGAGGCTGAGAGCGACAGCCTTGGTTTTGTCATCATGTGAGCAACAAGCCACTATGTGTCCCGTCAGCATGCCCCGATACAAGTCCACATCGATCTTTGCCCGTCTCTCCGACTGACTGGCAATGCCTTCCAAAGCCTCGACCAACTGCGCATTGTCTTCGGGTGACCATTCGCCAATCCGGATCGACTGCGCAATCGCCGCCAGCCGTCCAAACTGCTGCACATAGAAATCCCCAGCGCTAGCCGCTGCGTCGAGCAGCCCTTCGATGAACTCATCGCGCGTACGGGGTTTGGAAAAAGAAGAGGGGGTATTCGAAGTCATAAAAGCGCTCCCGATGGGTGATCAAAAAGCGCCCGCATCCGCTGTCATCGGGTGAGCGGGCACAAGACAAGGTTGACAGACCGGTACCCATCCACCGGCAGACCCCGAAAGGTCTCCTTGCCATGGCCCGCCCATAGACGTGCGAAGGCAACACACATGAAAACGCCGCTTGCGCGGCCTTGTGCGGATGGGGTGATTGTCGGGTAGCAGCGGCGCATTGCTGCGCCGCCGCCCCCTAAGAACCGGACGTGCGAGTCACCTCGCATCCGGCTCAAGCCATTCTTCAGCACCAGACCGTGGCACCGAACAGTTTGATGGAGCGGT
>NZ_VOSW01000038.1 GCF_009690905.1 Paraburkholderia madseniana | reverse complement strand
CATCGTCTTCGAGTCCGCTACGAGCGCCTTGCCAGGATCCATGAAGCTTTCTTGAAGTTCGCCGCTTGCCTCATCTGTTGGAATACCCTCCAGCGATCTATGCAGGAGCCTTTTTGAAACCGTCTCTAAGTCTTAACCAGGAAAATGACAATCCTGTAATCTGCAGGACGGCTTTGGGTAACGAAGTGGCCGTTATGCTGAGAACTAACCTCCCGCGATTAGGCGCGCGCGTACCCACGCGATTCCAGCCTCGCGAGGAGTTCGACGTCTAGCAGATGGAGTGCCCACCCATGGTTTCTCGCCCACTCACACCGCCGTATTGCGTCCGAAGCTTGTCATCCGGCATGCGCCAGGGAACACGATGAACCAGTTGGCGTCGATACGCATCTTCGCCAAAGTCGCGGAGTACCTGAATTTCGCCGAAGCCGCCAAGCAATTGGGTATTTCCAATTCGGTTGTCACGCGCAGTGTCGCGACGCTCGAGGAACACTTAGGCGTTCGGCTAGTCAACCGGACTACGCGGCGCGTATCGTTGACGGTGACAGGCCAACTGTATTGGGAGCGCTGCATCGAGTTACTCAGGCAGCTCGATGACATGGACGAATGTATTGCCTCCGCGGTGGAACAGCCGACCGGTTCGCTGCGGATCGCGGCGTCGTCGCTGTACGCGACTACGGATCTACCGGACGTGCTTGCCGCTTACCGTGCCCAGGAACCCCGCATGAGTTTCGACCTGACAGTGTTCGACAATATGAGCGACGTCGCGGCCAGCGAGTTCGATGTCTGCTTCAGTGCGGAGCGTCACCTGCGTGATTCGTCGCTGGTGTGCCGACCGCTCGCGCAAACACGCGACGTGATTGTTGCAAGCCCAGACTATCTGGCGCGTCGCCCGGCGCCAAGTACGCCGGGTGAACTGGCCTCGCACGACGTGCTCGTCGCGTCGGATGCGCCGAGCCGCTACTGGGAGTTTCGCGACGCCCACGGCACACAACGCGTCGTCGTGCGGCCGATCCTGAACATACAAAGTCCTCAGGTCGTCAAGCGTGCGGTGCAGGCGGGACTCGGAATCGCGCGCTTATCACGTTCGTTCGTGCAGAACGAACTGGCCAACGGCAGCTTGCGTGCGTTGCTCGGCGACGTGACGCTATGCGGCGACGAACGCACTGTGTGGCTGCTGTATTTCGGGCAGCCGCACATGGCGGTTGCCTTGCGCAGTTTCGTCGATTTCGTCGTGGAGCGCTATCGTCTGAAACCGCTCGAAAGCAAGGCCCGAAGCGACGTACGCGTGGGCCCCGCACAACACCAATCGAGCAATACTGAATTGCTGTGGGGCGAGATTTTGTAGGTCCTAAAGTGCGAACACCTGACGTCGGCTGCACCTGGACGCCGCGCGAAAAGCGCGGGCGATGCACCGGCGCGGCGTTCTTACCCACAAGGATCCGCATTGATGAAAAAACTCCTGATTGCCGCGGTTGCCAATACCGCGCTCGGCTGTACGTTTGCCCCTATCAGCGCGATGGCGCAAAGCAGCGTGACGCTTTACGGTCTGATCGACGAGGGCCTGAATTACACCAACAATACCGGCGGCCATTCGAACATACAGATGGAAAGCGGTTTTGCGCAAGGCAGCCGCTGGGGCCTGAAGGGCTCGGAGGATCTGGGCGGTGGAAACAAGGCTATCTTCCAGTTGGAAAACGGATTCGACGTCAACTCAGGCAAGCTCGGGCAGGGCGGCCGGATGTTCGGGCGTCAGGCCTACGTCGGCCTGAGCTCGGCGCAATTCGGCACGCTGACGATGGGCCGGCAATATGACTCCGTCGTCGACTTCCTCGCGCCGCTGACGGCAAACGGCAACTGGGCGGGCTATCTGATGTCGCATCCGTACGATAACGACAACACCGACAACTCCTTCCGTTTGAACAACAGCGTGAAGTACACGAGCAATACGTACGGCGGCTTTACGTTCGGCGGTCTGTACGGCTTCAGCAACCAGGCAGGTGGCTTCGCGAACAATCGGTCTTACAGCCTCGGCGCGCAGTACGTGGGCAGCAATGTGACGGTGGCCGCGGCTTATATGCAGATCAACAATCCGGGCGGCACGACAGGCGGTTCGCTCGCAACCGACGACACCGACTTTTTTGCGGGCCGTCAACAAGTCTGGGGCGCGGGCATTAACTACACGATCGGACCGACGATGCTCGGCTTCGTGTATAGCCATACGAGCCTGAACGACGCGACCGGCTCGGTCTACGTCGGCAACTTCGCGAACACCGCAAGCAGCCTGAAATTCGACAACTTCGAACTCAACGCCAAGTATCAATTGACGAAGGCCGCGTATGTCGGCGCGATGTACAACTACACGATTGCCCATTTCAACAGCAATGCAGGCAATTCAAAGCCGAAATACCAGCAGTTCGGCTTGATGGCGGACTACAACCTGTCAGTGCGCACCGACGTCTATGTGCAGGGCTTGTACCAGCACGCATCGGGTGGCGGCACGGTGTCGGCCCCGTTGAATACCGCGTTTATAACGGGCGCGGATGCACCGTCGTCGAGCGCGAATCAGGTCCTCGCGCGCGTCGGTATCCGGCACGCGTTCTAAGCGCTTGCGCTTTGCGGTCATCGGGCAGTGTTGGCCCGATGACCTTGCGCCACGCATTGCTTCGCTGGATCAGTTCGACGCCGATTCTGCTCTGCACGGCCGAAATGGGCCGCCTGATCGCTACCGCCGGTTCGGTCGCCATAAGATTGGCGCGACGCAAGTTCGACCAAGGTGAAAAGCGGGTCGATCGCCTACTTCCGCGTGATGTGCCCATCGCCTGGCGAGGCCGCCAGCGCGTCAGGCTCAGGAGCCAGCGCCGGAAGCAGCGCTGGCGCACTCGTGAGGAAGGCGCGCACGTGCATCGCAATCACCGCGTCGCTGGGCGTGGTGTTGTCGTTCGAATAAATACGGCGGCGAATCGCAAGGTGGGATACCGCGCCGTGCAGCAACCAACCCACCTCGGTCAGATGAGCCGGATCGGCCGGTACGCCGCGTCCCAATTCGTGCGCCGTCTCAGTGACAATGATCTCAAGCGCATGCGTCACGACGGCATTCGTGTACGTCGGGGCCATTTGCAGATCTTCAAGCGAAGAGTACAGGAACAGGCGAAGCCACTGCCGCGTCAGCAGGGTGTCATAGTACTCGCGATAAAAAGTATTGAGCCTGCTTTCAAGGGGCACACTGCGGTCTTTCAGTTGCACAAACCACATCGCCTTGAAGGTTCCCACAATTTCGCGCTTATAAACTTCGTCGATCAACGCGGCCTTGCTAGGGAAAAGGCTATACAGCAAACGTTGCGACACGCCACAAGCCTCTGCAATCGCGCGAGTCTGCGCGGTCAAGCCGTGCTCGGCGAAATATTCGGCGGCCTTCTCCAGCACGCGCGCCTGACGCTCGGCGCGTGGCAGACGCTGCGGTGCTTTCTTCATCGGCCGCTTGATCGGCGCGCGACCCGCTACGGTCTTGCTGCCCGGCTCTGCAACATCCCTGGGTTTGGCCTTCATAACGCTCCCGTGTCCATCGTTTTTAAAAATAAGTCTTCACATGACGACTTATGGTTTGGTAGAGTATATCGTCCGGGTACGCGGAAAAGTCTCGCCAGCCACCCGGACGCAGCCATTCATTATCTCAGGCTGCCGCGAAGCGAGCCCCAACTTTGATTGCCACCGACCGCAAACGGCTCAATCTGAAGCGTTTGAGGGCCTGTCGCACAGACCGGATTCCGTTTTCCGCCCATGTCTTTGTCAAGCCGCCAGCCGGTCATCATCGCGCTGATCGTCGCCAGTGCCTATTTCATGGAGAATCTGGATGCGACGGTGATCGCAACTACCGCGCTGATCTGCGGCTTTGTCGCTGCAGTCCTGGCCATACGGCATTTCGGACGCGCCGAACATCCCCTGATCGATCTTTCGCCCTGGCGAATTCCGACGTTCCGCGTGACCCTCGACGGCGGTTCGTTATATGTCGTATCGGTTAGCGTCTCACCCTTCCTGTTACCACTGCTGTTCCAGTTGGGCTTCGGGTTGAATGCATTCGCTGCGGGTTTGCTGGTGCTCGCGTACGCGGCCGGCAATCTGGGCATGAAGACCGTCACCACGCCAATAGTGTCTGCGCTGGTGCTGTTCTCGGTCCTCTACTTTATCGGCATAGAACCGGATGCAGGTCGGGAGGTGAGCGGCCATACGCGGATCGCACCGCGATAGCGCGGAATTAAACCGGGTGAATCCGCATGTCCTGATGGGCATAACCGTGGAAGTTGAACAGAGAGATCGTCCGTGCAGGAAAAAAGCGTTACCCCGTCCGCCTCGGTTAGTGTTATGCCAGTAGCTGACGTAGCAGTCCCCCGTAGCGCCTCGCAACAGATGCTGATCCTCGTGGGCATTTGCATCGCCGTGCTCGTGCTGCCGCTGAATTTCGGCGGTGCGGCCGTGTCCGCGCCGGCCATCGGCACCGCCTTGGGAGGCAGCCCAGTGGCGATCAACTGGATTCTCAACGCCTTCATGCTGAGCTTCGGCAGCAGTCTGATGGCCTCTGGAGCGCTTGCCGATCTGTTCGGACGAAAGCGTGTATTCGCCATAGGCGTGGTGCTCTTCGCGTTGACATCACTTGGGATCGCCGCGGCGCCGACTCTGTTGTGGGTCGATTTTCAGCGCGCGCTACAGGGCATTGCCGCCGCGTTGGTCCTGGCCGGCGCGTCGGCAGCGCTCGCACAGGAGTTCGACGGACATGGGCGCGCCCGCGCGTTCAGCATGCTCGGCACCACCTTCGGCATCGGCTTGGCGCTTGGCCCACTACTCGCCGGGTTTCTCACGGAGACGTTCGGTTGGCGTTCGTTCTTCCTCGCGGATGCCGCAATCGGCTTGACCGGATTTGCACTCGGCGTTCCGAAGCTAAGAGAATCGTACGACCCCAATGCCACGGGTCTCGATTGGCCTGGCGCCGCCAGCTTCACCGCCGCGCTGACACTCTTCACATTCGGGCTGTTGCAAGGGCCGGAAAGCGGCTGGAGCAGCCCTCTTATCATTGGACTGTTCTCAGGCGCCGTGGCGATGTTCATCGCGTTCGTCTGGATCGAAAAGCGTGCTTCCCGGCCAATGCTCGACCTGTCGCTATTTCGCTATCCGCGCTTCGTAGGTGTGCAGGCGCTCCCGCTAGCGACGGCATTTTGTTACGTTACGCTGCTTCTAGTCTTGCCCACGCGATTTATCGGCATTGAAGGACATTCTGCGATCGACGCCGGCTTGATGATGCTTTCGCTATCGGCGCCGATGCTCTTTGTGCCTATCACGGCTGCATTTCTCACGCGATGGATGTCGGCCGGTGTCATTTCAGCGGCCGGCCTCGTCATAGCGGCGGTCGGTATGCTTTGGTTCGGTGGCATCGCGCCTGACGCGCCATCCGGTGCCCTGACGCTTCCGCTGTTCATCATCGGAGTCGGCGCCGGCCTGCCGTGGGGTCTGATGGATGGCTTGTCAGTCAGCGTCGTTCCAAAGGAACGCGCGGGCATGGCAACCGGCATCTTCAGCACGACGCGTGTCGCGGGAGAGGGCATGACGCTCGCAATCGCCGGTGCGATATTGGCGGTCCTCACACGTCTAAGGCTATCCGATGCACTCGCAGCGTTCCCGCCCGTTTCGCGCGATGCCGCCGCGCAAGCCGCCCAGCGCGTGGCAACCGGCGATCTGCCCCATGCCGTCGCTCTTCTGCCCGCGCTGGGGCAGCCCATTCTCGCGCAGGCATACGATGGCGCGTTCCGCATCCTGCTCCACATTCTCGTTGCAATCACACTGGCCTCCGCGCTCGTCGTGCTGGGATTTCTCGGCCGCACGCCAGCCACTGCCAGCCCGACCGATACCGGCCGCACGCTTTTGGGCGGCGAAGGGG
Organism: Paraburkholderia madseniana; assembly: GCF_009690905.1. Taxonomy (GTDB): domain Bacteria; phylum Pseudomonadota; class Gammaproteobacteria; order Burkholderiales; family Burkholderiaceae; genus Paraburkholderia; species Paraburkholderia madseniana. Next base: position 81,019 of record NZ_VOSW01000038.1, on the reverse strand, counting down.
CGGTTGACTGAGAACACGTCCGGAGCGAATGGGTGATCTGTCATGCGCCCGCCTCGATCTGTGACGTTTCCTCACAAAGTCAATATTTTTCGTGCATTGTCGTACCTTCGGTCAGGGCGCCTAATCATCCTCGATGAGCATTCCGTAACGCGTAAATCTGGAGGAAGCCATGGATCTCGGGCCGCGCACACCTGCGATTTCCGATCGGTTGATGAAACGGATCGCCTGGCGGCTCGCGCCGCTGATGATTGTGATGTACATCGCGAACCAGCTTGACCGCGCGAACATTGGCTATGCGGCGCTGACCATGAACGCCGAACTCCACATGACGACGGCGCAGTTCGGTTTCGCCGCAAGCCTGTTTTTTCTCGGCTATATTCTGTTCGAAGTGCCGAGCAATCTGTGCATGCATCGGTTTGGCGCGCGGCTGTGGATGACGCGCATTCTGCTGAGTTGGGGTCTGCTCTCCTCGCTGACGAGCTTCGTCCCCGACTCCCGCTGGCTCTATATCGCCCGCTTCTTTCTTGGCGCGTTCGAAGCCGGGCTGTTTCCGGGCATGGTGTATTACCTCACACTGTGGATGCCGGCGCGCAATCGCGTATGGATGATGTCTCTGTTCGTGACGGCAATCCCGCTGACCGGCGTGCTCGGGGCACCGGTGTCCACCTGGCTGATGACGCATGCGAACGTGTTCGGCATCACCGGCTGGCGCGCAATGATTCTGCTGGAGGGGGTCCCCGCTATCATCCTGGCCGGGATTGCCTATTTCTGGCTGACGGACGACCCGTCCCGCTCCCGCTGGCTTTCCGCTGCGGAAAAGAGTGAAATCGCTGCGGCGCTGGCTGCCGAACGGGCCCAGGCGGTGGCCGCCACCTCGCCGTCCAGCGCCTGGAAGGCGCTCGGAAATCCGAAAGTCTGGGCGCTCGGTGTCGTCTACTTCGGCACCAACGCCGGCATCATCGGCTTGCTCTATTTCCTGCCGCAAGTCATCAAAACGTTTGAAAGCACTTTTGGGGTGAAGTACAGCCTCATGGATATCGGGCTGATCACGGCGATTCCATTCGGCGTTGCCGTTGTCGCGACGCTGATCTGGGGCCGTGTGGTTAGCCGCCACCAAGTCGGTGCCCGGCATGTGGCAGGCCCCCTGCTGGTGTGCGCGGCCGCGCTCTCGGTGGCCCTGCTGCTGAAGTCTCCCTACCAGTCGATCATCGCCCTATCGATCGGCTCCGCGGCCTGCTTCTGCAGCATCACGACCTTCTGGCAGTTGCCTAGCCGCATCCTCACCGATCGCGCCGCAGCGGCCGGCATCGCGCTGATCACGAGCATCGGGGTATCGTCAGGATTCTTGCTGCCCTATTTTATCGGTTGGGTGAAGGATACGACCGGCACGTTTGTTCTCGCATTTGTCGGCATTGCCGCGACGATGGTGCTCGCCTCGATCACGGTCACGCTGCTCGAAACCCGCTGGCGAAAAATTGGCCAGCCACAGCTTGCCAGTGAATAAGCGTGGCCAGCGCCTCGCCGTGCCAAGGACTATTATCGATGAATCCATTGCCCATTTCTTTTCGCCAGCAAGGATTCTCGATGCGCCGCGGTGTCCCTAGTCTCAGTGCGCTGCAAGCTTTTGAAGCCGCCGCGCGACATGAAAGTTTTTCGAAAGCTGCGGTCGAGCTATCGCAAACGCATGGTGCTGTCTGCAAAAAGGTCAACGAGCTCGAGGCTCATCTGGGCATCCCCCTGTTCGAGCGGGTACGCCAGCGCCTGGTATTGTCCGCGGCGGGCGCAGAGTACGCGCGGCGAATTCGCGTCCATCTCGACCAGATTCGCCGCGATACGCTCGAGCTGATGCGCCAGCAAAGCGAAGTGAAGATCCAGTTGGCCGTCGGCGTGACGTTCGCGTCTCAATGGCTGATTCCGCGTCTGCATGACTTCTACGAGTTCAACCCGGACCTGCAACTTCACATCATGGGACGCGATCAGCCGACGTTCTTCGACAATTCAAGCTTCGATGCCGCGATCTATTTCGGACAGAGCCTCTGGCCCGCGATGCCAGGACAGCCGCTCGTGAGCGACGACAGGATTCTGGCTGTCTGTGCGCCCGGGTTGATCGGCGGGCGCGAAAGCTTGAGTAGCGAAAGGATCAGCGCGCTGCCTTGGATTCACACCCGCGATCTCCCGCGCGCGTGGCTTGCATGGTCCGAAAGCGCGTCCACGCAGGTCACCGAACATAGTGCGGCGAACCAGCACTACGACATGTTCATCATGGCAATCAACGCCGCGATTTCCGGACTGGGCGTGGCCTTGCTTCCGCGTATCCTGATTGAACGGGAGTTGCGCAGCGGTGCACTCGTCCAGGTGCATCCTCATTCGATCCCGAATCCGGAGACTGTCTACTACTCGTTTCCCGAGCAGAAACGTGACTGGGAGCCGCTTAAACGCTTCGATCAATGGCTATGCGCGGCCGTGCGCGACTATCGTGAAGGCTGCCAACGCGACCGCACGGCAGCCTTCGAAGCAACGCTTGCGCCAAACTGAGGACGTCCAAACGAGGACGTCCGTGTTCACGCGAGTTCGCGCAGATCAGGGCTGTCGCGCAGGAGTTGCTGGTAGAGCCCCTGGAAGTTGAGCCATGCGACGTAGTCGGACCCGAGTTGCGCGCGCGTTGCCCGCGCGTCCTCGTCCGATAACGGCTCAATGGGACCTGCCGCCTCGGCCAGCAACTGCACCTGACAGCAACGTTCCATTGCGATGAAGCGGTACGCCGCGGCGTCGACCGATGAACCGACGGTCAGCAGGCCATGATTGAGCAGAACGGCGGCGCGCTTTGTGCCCATCGTCTCCGCGATTCGGCGCCCCTCTTCGGTGGCGAGTACGACTACGTCGCCGCGAAAAAGCACGTGATCGTCATAGAAGAGACAGGCTTCCTGATTGAGCGGAGCAAGGAGCCGTGCGCGCGCTGAAAATGCCCGGCCGGAAGGCGTATGTGTATGGGCTGCTGCAACGACATCGGGATTCGCGCCGTGGATACCGCAGTGAATCGCCGCAGCAGCGGCGTTGACGGGTCCGGTACCATGATAAACGTTGGCCTCCTCGTCGATGCAAACGAGATCGTCGGGATGGATTGACGAAAAATGCTGCGCGTACGGGTTGACCCAAAACCGGTCGTGAAACTCCGGGTCGCGGACCGTGATATGCCCGGCTATGCCTTCGGCCAGCCCGAATCGCGCAAAGATGCGAAATGCCGCTGCGAGTTTGAGCTTGCGATGTTGCCGTTCATCGTCGAAGCTGGCGAATACCGGCGGCTCCGGCAAGCGTCCGCCGATTGGTTTCGGAATCTGCAACTCGCGGACTTCCGCATGGCCCATGACATACTCCTTCGTGCTGGTCGGAGTCTTAATTTTCGTCTGCACAGAGGAGACAGTCCATCGACGATTTGTCACAAGATCGCTTCTTGCGCTCACAACGCGCGGCCAGGTAATTCGACCGTGGTATCCAGATACGCAAGGACGCGTCCGAAGCCGAAGCTTGAAACAGGCGTACGTAAAAATTCAATCGCAAGTGATTCGATAGTCATGCGATACTCGTTATTTGAAAGACCGCACCCGTGTCGGATGCTGTCCAATTAACTGAGGCATGCTGATTAACAAGGCAGGCCAACGATCATGTCAGCCACATCAGGCAACCACAAAATACCTCGCGGCCCCATACTTTCCCCATGGAAACAAATTGCGACGATGCGCTTTGCGCCGACGACAACGCGCAAAAGAAAACCGATGATCTTGCGCGCGACATCATTGAGCAGATCGCCGATAAGTGGACGATCCTGGTGATCGATGCACTTGGGACTGACGGCGAGATGCGTTTTTCGCGCCTACGCGAACACATCGGTGGCGTCAGTCAGAAGATGCTCACGAAGACGTTGCGCCAACTTGAGCGCGACGGCCTGGTTTCACGCCACGTGCATCCGGTGATACCGCCGCGCGTCGACTATCGGCTGACGCCGCTCGGAAGCAGCCTTCTGGACAAAATCTGCGGCATTTGGGATTGGGCCGAAAGTCACATGATCGAAATGGAAGCGGCGCGGCTGCAGTTCGATCGCGGAGAAAAGCTGGCCCCCACCTCGCGGTCACCCGACGGTGTGACGCTTTAGCCGGCAAGGTTGAGATCATGGCCGAGATCGCCGCGGCGTCGGAAGAGCAGAGCATCGGCATCGAACCGAACGACTGCAGCCTCGTGCGCAACATATGACAACAATGATTCAGGCGGTGCGCTTGCGTCGTGCCGGCGGGAGCGTCCATTCACCGCCCTCCTCAACGTGTTCCGTCAGCTTGTCGACGCAGTGAAAAAGCACTCGCTTTTCCTCCGCCGACAGAACGGACATGAGCTGCTCGTCGAAGATCTTGCCGATCCGATCGCACTTGCGGACAATTGTCTTGCCCTTCCTGGTCAAGTGCAGGTTGATGACACGTGCGTCCGTCGTGCCGGTAGAGCGCGTCAGCAAGCCGCGATTGGCTAGCGTGGTGACCAGCTTTGAAACCAGCGTCTTTTCAAGGTATGTCAGCTCGATCAGCGGACCGAGGGAGATACCCGGCTGCATATCGACGAAACGCAGCACGCGCAGGTCGCGCAGGGTGACATCGCATTCGGCTTCGTAGAGGCCAGACGCCACGCCCTTGGCCAACTCGCTTAGTACGTCGAGGCGGAAATTCAAATGCTCCAATCTTGGATACGGCGCCTTCGACATGTTGTTCTCCCATTCACGTACTCTGATTCAGTTGCACACTACAACATTTAAATTTTACGCGTTCCTTGCACGAAACATACCATCGTATAGTAACTCCCCGTACGTGCAGCCAAGCCGGGCGCTTGCCACACGGCACGAGCATGCCGCAATGCGCGCAACGCGGCAAGCGCGCACGATGACTGTGCAGCGAGCGGATCAATGCTGATTAGCCCGTCGCGCCTTCGTCAATCGCCTTGAGCACCAAACCGAAAAATTCGTCGGCATGCGCCGGGTTGAGCCAGCGCACCACCACCGCAAGTTCGCGTTCCGGTTCGATCCAGGTGAACGAACCGCCCGCACCGATTGCGAAATAGCTGGAGGCCGGTACGCTCGGAAAGACACTGCGCTCGTGGTTGAGCCAGACCAGGTAGCCATAGAACGGTGCGATCGCACACGGTGTCAGCATGCGCTCCAGCCACTCGCTGGAGACGATCCGCTCACCGTTGACGCTGCCCTGACCCAGGAAAAATTGGGCCACCTTGATCTGGTCCTGGGCGCTGATCGACAGGCCGCCACCCCAATGCGTGCCGCCCGGAACCGACTGCACGCGCTGCCCGCCCACCTCCACCCAGGCATTGTCGTAGCCGACCCATTGCCAGTTCCCGCTCGCGCCGAGTGGCCGCATGATCGCTTCGCGAAACACCTCTGGCAACGGGCGGCGGAACAGGTGCAGCAGCGCCAGCGAAAACTGGTTAATGCGCACGTCGTTGTATTCCCAGTAGGTGCCAGGAGCCCGTAACGGCCGTCGATCTCCCTTCTTGCCGTCGGGCTCCTTCCCGAATTTCACGTATCGGTAGTGGTCGGCCTCGTCGGGTAAGCCGAAACACACACCTTGCCATTCGCTCGTCTGCTGCAGCAGATGCGCCCAGGTCACGCTCGCGTTGTGCTCGCCGTCAAAGCCGATACCAGGCACGCGCACGTGCACCGGCTCATCGACATTGGGCATCAAGCCGCGATCGTGCGCAACGCCGGCGAGCAGTGCGAGATAGGTCTTGGCGATGCTAAAGGTCAGGTCGGCACGATCAGATTCGCCCCAAGAAGTGAGCGGCCGGCCGGCCCGCGTGATGACGCCGGACACGGGGCCACGCCCATGCACCGGTCCGAGCAGCCGGTTCCAGGGTGGCGGGTCGTCCGGATGTACGCCCCATACGCCATCGACCTCGCGGTCCCAAGGCGTTTCATGATCGATCGCGAATTGCACAGCATGCTGGAGATTGGCAGGTTGCATGAGGGTCCTTTACCGGGCGCAAAACAGCTTGACGAGGTTCACCCAATAACTCGCACCGATCGCAAGCGCGGCATCGTTGAAATCGTAGTGCGGATTGTGGAGCGGTGCTGCCGGCGTCGCCTCATCAACGCCCATCCAGATGTACGCGCCGGGCTTTGCGTGCAGCATGAACGCAAAATCTTCCGAGGCCATCGAAGGCACACAACCTCGCCGCACGCCGGAAGCGCCGACGGTCGCTTCGGCAGCCGCAGCTGCAAGATCGGCTTGAGCGGCAGTGTTGATGGTGGCCGGATACGCGTAGCGATAGTCAAGCGTCGCGTTTGCGCCCAGGGCGCGCGCAATACCCGTGGAGACTTCGCCGATCGACGAGCGGATTCGTTCCTGAACGTCGCTCGAAAAACAGCGCACAGTGCCGCGAATGACCGCACGGTCAGGTAGTACGTTCCACGCCTCGCCACCGTGAATTTGCGTGACGCTAACGACGCCTGACTCCTTCGGGGAAATTCGTCGGCTTATGATCGTCTGCAATGCGGTGACGATCTGGCTAGCGCACACCAGCACGTCGCTCCCCTCCTCCGGCATCGCTGCATGTGAACCCTTGCCGTCGACAACAATTTCGAACGTATCGAACGATGCCATCATCGGACCGTCGTTGATCGCAAAATGTCCGCGTGGGATGCCCGGCCAGTTGTGCAAACCAAACACGGCGTCGCACGCAAAGCGCTCGAAGAGTCCCTCTTCGACCATCATCCTGCCACCGCCCGCCGGACCTTCTTCTGCCGGCTGAAAAATCACATGTACCGTGCCGCGCCAACTGGGGTCGCGGCTCAACGCGACAGCGGCGCCGAGCAGCATTGCAGTGTGGCCGTCATGACCACACGCATGCATCTTGCCTTCATGTTGCGACCGATGCGCGAAGCGATTGGCTTCAGCGATCGGCAGCGCGTCCATGTCGGCACGCAAGCCGATGGCGGGTCCCGCGCTTCGGTTCATGGTGCCCACCACACCGGTTCGTCCGATGCCGCCATGTACCTCGAAGCCATACTGTCGCAATACGCCGGCGACGAGGTCTGCGGTTGCGACCTCCTCGAACGCAGTTTCCGGACAGGCGTGCAGTGCGTGCCGCCACTTCATCATCAGGTCGATCAGGTCGCTATCCATCGGAATTTAATCCCTTTCAGTGAAAAATTGAGGAGACAAGAAAACAGAGAATCGACGAAGCGGTGCAGCATCCGCGCAGATTCGAGTGGGCGAGGTTCCTGGCAAGCTGGCCGTGGCCGATTGCATTACGAGCGCCTGGATGCGCGGGCAAACCACGCGCGGCGCATCGGCTTGAGTGCGGCGATCGCGAGCACAGCGGTACAACTATCCAACGCGATAGCCGTGCCGAACACCGCGTCCCAACCGCCCGTACGCTGGTGGAGTAGCGCGGCCACCGGTCCGCCCAGGATCGAACCGACACCTTGCGCATAAGATAGGCACGCGTAGTTGACGATCGCATGTTTGCTGCCAAAGGTGTCCGTGAGCGTCGAAGGGAAAAGCGAAAAAATCTCGCCCCAGCCGAGAAAGACGACGCCCGACAGCAGCACGAACAACAATGGGTCGTGCCGCAACGTGAGCCACAAGGTCATCGCTATCGCTTCCATTCCGAATGCGACCAGCATCGTGTGCTCGCGCCCGATCAGATCGGAGACCCATCCGAACATCGGCCGCGTCACGCCGTTCGCTATGCGATCAATCGTCAACGCAAGCGGCAAGGCTGCGAGGCCGAACACGGTGACACCCGCCATGCCGAAATCTCGCGTGAAGACTGCCATTTGCGAAGTCACCATCAGGCCGGAGGTCGCCATCATCGACATCATCACAAACATCAGCCAGAACAACGGCGTGCGCAGCATGTTGCCGGGCCGCGTGTCGGGTACAACGGCGGCGGCTCTCTGCGGCCGCCAGTCCGCCATGTAGCCAGGCGGCGGCAGCCTCATGCCGAGCGCGGCAAGTATGCCGATCACGCCGAGGATCACGCCATAGACGGCCAGCGTATGTTGATAGCCGTACCTGGCGATGCTATGGGTGATCGGAAACGTCGTGAGCATCGCGCCCATGCCGAAGCCCGCCATCACTACGCCTATCGCAAAACCGCGACGGTCTGGGAACCAGCGTGCCATCAGCCCGATCGTGCCGACCACGACAATACCTACGCCGATTCCCCCGAGAACGCCATAGCAGAGGTAAACGGACAGCAGAGACTCCGCGCGGCTCGTCAGTACCCAACTGAGCCCCGTGATCGCGCCACCTGCGGCGAGCAACCAGCGCGGCCCAAAGCGCTCGATCAAATAGCCCTCAAGCGGCGACAGAAACGTCTGGCAGACAATGAGAATGGAGAAGGTGACCTGCAGACCCGGCAGCGACACGCCGAGCTGCGCTGTCAGCGGGCGCGTCAGCAAAGTCCAGATGTATTGGGGATTGGACGCGACCATCGCACATACGAGGCCGCACAATAATTGCCACCAGCGGCTGTGTAGTGAGAGTGCAAGCGGCGCGCGGGTGCGGGCGCCGAAATCCTGGGTGCTCATGCTTCAACTCCGTACGAATAAGTGACACGAAATGACCCAGGCCGCGCGCTTCTATGGAGGCTCGACACCACGCTCCTCGACAACGCGCTCAGTACATCGAAGGGTAAGGAAGAGAGAGACGAGACGCAGCCGCGGCATGTCCAGCACGTTAGTCCTCAAGATGCCGGGTGATCGCAGCGGAAATAAATGCGGCATCGTCCAGATTGGCTGTCGGCAGCCCGGCGCGATGCCCCCATATCGACGAAATAGGAAGGAGCCTGGCGTTTGGCATTTGCTCGACCTCGAGACGGTTGTCTTCCACCTGGAAATACAGGTCGGTTTCGCTTGGCATGATCAACGCCTTCGCCGTAATCGCTTTCAGCGCCGCGTGAAAATCGCCGTTATATTTGGAATTGGCTGCGATGTTTGCGTGTTGCCATGTCCATAGTTGAGCCAACAGGTTGTTGCCGTCGCGCTTCAGGAAATTCTGTTCCCACGACATCACCAGATAATCCTCGAGCGAGGAAAAACCGGCCTGCCGCCACGCCTCGTCACGATAAAACGTCTGCGACATCGCCATGGCGGCGTAATTGCGGCCCATGGCCCGCAGACCGCGTTCGGGACGTTCGACGAACGTTCCGTTTTGAAAACCGGGATCCGTCGTCAGGGTCGCGCGCACACCCTCGATGAATACCTGATTGTGCGGCGAGGTCTTTGCCGCGCCGCAGAGCACGACTAGCCGCCTGACCATCTGCGGATACATCGCTGCCCATTGATACGCCTGCAGCCCGCCCATCGACCACCCGCACGCCAGTTGCAAAACTTCGATGCCGAGTTCTTGCGTCAGGAGTTGGTGTTGAATCGCGACGTTATCGGCGATCGTAAGATTCGGCCAGCGGCTTCCGCTAAAGGGCTCAGTTGCGTTGCTGGGCGAGGACGACAGTCCATTGCCGAACAGATTCGGAATAACAACAAAGTACCTGTCGGTGTCCAGCGCCTTGCCCGGACCGACCATCCACTCGATGTCATAGTGGTGCGCGGAAAACGGCGTCATATACAGAATGACATTCGATTTTTCTGCGTTCAACTTTCCGTAGGTTTGATAGGCGAGCCAGGCATCTCTGAACGTGATACTCGATTGCAACACCACGTTTCCGGCATTAAATACAAAATGGTCTTCCATTGGTAGGTATCCTTATTGAATATAGTCGATAGCATGAGTGCCAGCGGCGCCGGCGCCCGTCATACTGCGGGCCGCACCGCGCGGGCGTCCGCTTCGGCGGACATCCCCGTCAACGGCGGGTCGGTGACGATGGACTTGAGCGCGGCGACCGGCTGCAACAGTTTCGTCAGATCGGGTCGCGGGCGCCGCAGCGCTTCATCGTGCCGCCAGGCCGTCTCGAATGCCTGGGCGATGTCGAGCAGGCGACGATCACCGCGAAACGGCCCGACCAGTTGCAGGCCGAACGGCATGCCGGCCTGGTCGAGGCCGCACGGCAGCGACAAAGCCGGATTGGTCGTCAGCGTGATCACATAGGTAAGCGCCAGCCAGCGGTAATAGTTCGCGAGCGGCCGCCCGTTGATCTCGGCCAGATAAGTTTGCGACCATGGAAAGGGCGAAATTGGCGAAGTTGGCGAGACGATCAGGTCGTAATCCTGGAACTTTCCCTGGAAACGGCGAAACAGGCGGGTCTGTTCGGCATGCGCCCAGACCACGTCGGCGAGGGACATTGATTGCCCCATTTCGTAGTTGCTTCGCGTGTTCGGCCCGAGCGAAGCGGGATCGCGCTGGTAGGCATCCTGAAAACCGGCGACGAAGTTCTGCGCGCGGATCACGTCGAAGCAGCGGTCGATTTCACCCACATCGATCTCGAGCGGCTCGCAGACCTTCACGTAGCGGGACAGCCCGGCAATCTTGGCACGGAAGGTCGAGCGCAGCGCTTCGTCGACCTCGCAGACGCCGAAGTCCTCCGTGTAGGCAACGCGCAGCGTGCAGAGGTCGACCCGTTCACGCTGTGCGAAGGCGGAAGGATCAGCATCCTCGCCCAACGGATCGCTAGCGTCGAGACCGACACTCGCCGCCAGCAGCAGGCGTATGTCGGCGATTTCGCGCCCCATCGGGCCGATCACCGAGATCGGCGTCCAGCCAAGCGGTTTGCTGTCGTTCGGCACCAGTCCAGGCGAAGGACGGAAGCCAACCACGCCGCACAGCGCCGCGGGGATACGCAGCGAGCCGCCCATGTCGGAGCCGGTACAAAGCGGCAGCATATCGGTGGCGAGCGCGGCGGCCGAACCGCCCGAGGAACCGCCAGCGTTCATCATTGGATTGAAGGGATTGCCGGTCGCGCCCCACACGACATTACGTGTGTTGGCGCCCGCGCCCATTTCCGGCACATTGGTCTTCGCCGCGACGATCGCGCCCGCAGCGCGCAAGCGGGCCACCATCACGCTATCGCGCTGCGGCACGTTCGAGCGAAACAGCGGCGAGCCATAGGTGGTGAGTAGGCCGGCCGTCTCCTCGAGATCTTTCACGCCAAGCGGCAGGCCATGCAGCAGGCCCAGTGGCTCACCGCGCAACACGGCCTCCTCCGCGCGCTTCGCCTCGGTGCGCGCACGCTCGAAGCAGGTCGCAGCGATCGCATTGACAGCGGGGTTCAGCGCTTCGATCCGCGCGATGCATGCCTCCAGCAATTCGACGGGCGACACCTGCCGGCTACCTATCAGGCGCCGCGCCGCGTCCGCGGAGAGCGAAACCAGTGAGTTGTCCATACTTGCCCTATTCCTTTACTCGTTGTCAAGCGGCGCCGAACGCGAAGCCACGCCCTGGCGCTGCCGCGAGCAAGGCCCGCGTATATTCGTGGCGCGGCGCAAGGAACACGTCCTGGATCGCCCCTTCCTCAACAATCTCGCCGCGCCGCATCACGATGACCCGATCGCAGATCTGGCTGGCCACCCGCAGATCGTGTGTAATGAACAGAATGCCGATCCGCAGACGCTGCTGAATGTCATCCAGCAGTTCGAGAATTTGCGCCTGGACCGAGACGTCGAGTGCGGAGACCGCCTCGTCGGCGATCAACACTTGTGGCTCGCATGCCAGCGCCCGCGCAATCGAGATGCGTTGCCGCTGGCCGCCGGAGAATTCGCTAGGGTAGCGATTCAGCGCATCGGGCCTGAGCCGTACCAGCGTCATGAGTTCTTCAGCACGTTGCCACGCCTGAGCGTACGGCACACCGAAATTCAACGGCCCTTCGACGATCGAGGCACCCACTGTCTGGCGCGGATCCAGCGACCGGTAAGGATCCTGGAACACAACCTGTACGCCGCGCCGGAACGGATATAGCGCGCGGCCGCGCGCTTTGGCCACCGATCGGCCCCCGGCGAAAATATCGCCGGCGCTCGGCTCGATCAGCCGCGCAATGCAGCGCGCGACAGTCGATTTTCCCGAACCGGACTCGCCCACGATACCGACCGTTTCGCCCGGATGCACCGTCAGCGAGACATCACGGGCCGCCCGCACCTCGCGCTTGCGGCTGGGCCAGGAACCCGTCACATACGTCTTCCCGATCCCACGCGCGTCTAGCAGCGGATAGGCTTTCTCCACCGGGGCGCGCGTACGCGGCACCAGCGTGGGGACGGCTGCCAGCAACATACGGGTATAGGGCTCGCGCGGCTGCTGCAACACCTGCAACCTGGCGCCCTGCTCGACCATGTCACCCAACCGCAACACAACGACACGGTCAGCAATTTCGGCGACGACGCCGAAATCGTGGGTGATGAACAGCACGGCTGTTCCGCTCTCAGTCTGCAATTCACGAATCAGCTTGAGAATCTCGGCCTGGGTCGTGACGTCGAGCGCCGTGGTGGGCTCGTCGCAGATCAGCAGCGACGGCTTCAGGATCAGCGCCATTGCAATCACGATGCGCTGGCGCTGTCCACCCGACAACTGATGCGGGTAAGACGCGTAGATACGCTCCGGTTCCGGCAGCCTGACGTGAGCGAATATCTCGAGAATGCGCCGGCGCATCTCGCCGACGCCGGCACGGCTATGCTGTGCCAGCATCTCGTCGACCTGCGCGCCGCACGTCATGATCGGATTGAGGGCCGTCATCGGCTCCTGGAAAACCATCGCCATCTTTTCGCCACGCAATTGGCGGATGCGGTCCGGGCTTGCTGTGAGCACGTCTTCGCCGAGCAGTTCGATGCTGCCGTCCACCGCCTTGAGCGCCGCCGGCAGCAAGCCCATCACGGCCTGCGCGATCACCGATTTGCCCGAGCCCGACTCGCCCAGCAGGCAGACAATCTCCCCCTGCCGCACGTCGAGCGAGACATGCCGGATCGCATGGGGCCGGTCGGCTCCGGCCGGCAGGGAAATGGTCAGGTTATTCACGGCGAGGACGGTTGTGGCCGGCCCGGCGGCGGAGGGTGCTGCCGTTTTGAAGTCGAAGTCGCGCATCGCGTCAGCCCCCCCGTTTGTTGAATTTCGGATCGAGCGTGTCGCGCAATCCGTCGCCCATGATGTTGACGGCCAGCACCGTCAGCGCCAGGAAAACACCTGGGAACAACACGGTCTGAGGATATTGGTTGAACTGCATGCGGCCGTCGGCCATGACGTTGCCCCACGTCGGAATATCCGGTGGCAGGCCAACGCCGAGAAACGACAGGATCGCTTCCACCAGGATCGCCGACGCGCACACGTAGGTTCCCTGCACGATCAGCGGCGCGATTGCATTCGGCAGAATATGACGCCACAGAATCTTGACGGTCGGCGTGGCCAACGAAATGGCGGCCTCGATGTAGGGTTCTTCGCGAATGCTCAGTACGATCGAGCGCACCAGCCGTGCGACGCGCGGAATTTCGGGAATCGTGATCGCGACGATCACCGTGACCAGCGTCGGCCGCCAGAGCGCCATCAGCGTAATCGCGAACAGGATGCTGGGAATCGCCATCAAGCTGTCCATGGCGCGCATGATGACGTCGTCGAGGCGGCGAAAATACCCCGCCGCCACGCCGACCAGTGCGCCAAAGGTGAGCGCCAGCAGTGCCACCGTGATGCCGACCGACAGGGACACGCGCGCACCATAGGCGACCCGGCTCCAGGTATCCCGGCCGAGACTGTCGGTGCCCATCGGGAAGAAGTGCTGGAACGTCGCGCCTGACAGATCACTGAATTCGGCTGTCGCGCCCGGTAAGAGGTTGGCGCTCGCGGGATCCATCGCGGTCGGGTCGATCGTGCCAAGCCACGGTGCGGCGACGGCTACGAAGACCAGAAGCGCCAGTGCGCCGCATCCCAGGCGCACCGACCAGTTCCGCAGCACGCGGCGCCACAGTGGTGTGCGCGAGCGTATAGCAGGCGCCACCTCCACGTTGGCAAGAATGGCGGCCGGTGCGGCAATGGTCGTCGGATCGTGATCGTCGCTCATGTCCAATCGTCCTTTCACTCAATAGCGGATACGCGGGTCGAGCAGCAGATAGCTCATATCGACCAGCAGGTTGATAAGCACGTAAACAAAGGAAAAGAACAGCGTGATGCCCTGTACCAGCGGGAAGTCGCGCGCCAGTACCGCGTCGACCGTGAGTTGCCCGAGCCCGGGGATCGCGTAGACGGTTTCGGTGACCACCACGCCACCGATCAGCAAGCCGACGCCAATGCCGATTACCGTGACGATCGGTACCGCGGCATTGGCCAGCGCATGGCGAATCAGCACGCGTGCTTCGGAGATACCTTTGGCGCGGGCGGTGCGGATGTAGTCTTCAGTCAGCGCCTCGGCAACCGCAGCGCGCGTCACGCGGGCAATCAGCGCAAGGTAGACGATCGACAGCGTAATGGCGGGCAGGATCAGGTGCGTGAGCCACGGACCGATGCCCGCGCTCAGTGGAGCGTACCCCTGCACCGGCAGCAGCTTCGCATGCAAGGCGACCGCCCATATGAGGATATAGCCGACCACGAACGACGGCACCGAGAATCCCATCACCGAAAGTCCCATCAGCATCCGGTCCAGCCAGCCTCCGTGCCGCGAAGCCGCGATCACGCCGAGCGGCACCGCGAGCAGGAGCGTCATCACCAGTGTCAGGGCGGACAAGGACACGGTCGGTGCGATGCGTTGCGCAATCAACCGGGTAATCGGCTGCTTCATGTAGTACGAGTCGCCAAGGTTGCCCTGCAGCAACTGCCCGGTCCATTTGACGAACTGCACCGGCAGCGGCCGGTCGAGCCCGAGGCTCGCGTGGATCCGCGCGATGTCGGCACTAGTGCCGTTGTCACCAACAAGCGCCGCAGCCGGATCGCCCGGCGTCAGGCGCAGAATCATGAACACGATAAGGGCGACAATGACCAGCACTGGCGCCGTCGACAATACGCGCCGGAAAAGAAAGAAAGCCATGTCGATTACGCTCCAAAGCCGGTTTGTGGATAGACGGGCTCGCGTTGCCCTGCGAGACGGCAGCCGGCCGGCAAACAGCCAGCCGCCGACACGGGTTAGCTCTTGCGAATGTTCCAGAACACGTTGACCGGAGCTGGGACCACGCCGCTGACGACGCCCTTGCGGATCACCGAGTAGAAATCGAAGTCGCCTAAGGGCGCCAGGATGCCGCTCTGGTACGTTTCCAGTTGGATCGCCGCGGCGATCTTCTTGCGCTGCACAGGATCGTTGGTGACGAGGTAATCGTTCTTGAGCTGCTCAATCTTGTCGTCAGTCGCCCAGCCAAACCAGCCCTTTTCGCCATTGCCCGTCAGCGGAGTGAAGAACAATGGATTCATCGTGTCGCCGGGCGCCCATCCGGTAATGAACAGGTTCCAGCCCCCCTTGTCGGCGAGCGCCTTGCTGGTTCGGCGCGTCACGAGCGTAGACCAGTCCATGGCCTGCAGGTCGACATTGAAACCGGCCTGCTTCAACAGTTGCGCCATGACGGGTGGAAACTTGTTGAGTACTGCGTAATCAGACGGATACATCAATACCACCGGCTTGCCATCGTAGCCCGCTTCCTTCAGCAGATTGCGCGCCGCCGCGAACTGAGGCTTGCCGGTGAAATAGGCAGTCTCGGTCGACGCCAACGGCGAATCGCATGGGTAAATCGACGAACACGTCCGGTACAGATCCTTGTTCACCAGTTGGGCACGCATCAACGCTTCCTGGTTGATCGCCATGATTGCCGCCTGGGCAATCTTCGGGTTGTTGAACGGTGGCACGAGATGATTCAGGTGCAGGTCGAAGAGCCCGGCGGGAGTCGGCTTCACCAATTCCAGCTTCGGATTGCCCTTGAACGCGGCGTACTGCTCGGCGGGCATCCATTCGATCATGTCCACTTCACCGTTCGCAATCGCATTGGCCTGCGTCTGTGCGTCCTTGAGCACGATCCATTCGACCCGGTCGACATAAACATGCTTGCCGCCTGCGGTACCGGAAGCCGGCTCAGGCCTCGGCACATAGTTCGGGTTCTTGATGTACACAATTTTCGCGCCCGGGCGATACTCGTCCTGTTTGAAGATGTAGGGGCCGGACCCGGTGTAGTCAGAGATCTGTTGGTCCGCCGGCGTATCGGCGACCCGCTTCGGCATGATGAATGCGGCGCTGCCCGACGGCTTGCCGAGCGCGTCGAGGACCATCGGAAAGGGTTGCCTGAAGGTCATGCGGAAGGACTTGGCATCGACCGCATCGAACGACTGCAGTGCCGCGAACATTCTCTCGCCGAACACGTCGCGCTTGCCCCAGCGCGTGATCGACGCGATAACGTCAGCTGAGGTGACCGGCTTGCCGTCGCTGAACGCGAGCCCCTTGCGCAGCGTGAACGTCCAGGTCTTGCCGTCCGGCGAGCTCGTATACGTGTCCACCATCTCCGGTTGCACCACGCCCTTGGCATCCACGCCGAACAGCGTGTCGTAGATCATGTAGCCGTGGTCGCGCGTGATAAATGCAGTAGTCCAGATCGGATCGAGAATCTTCAGATCCGCTTGCGGCACGATTCGTAACACCTTCGATGCTTCCTGCGCACACGCCGTCGTCGCAGCGCTCGCAATCAGCACCCCAGCCACGCACCGAGCAAACATTCGCTTCAACATGCTGCACCTCATAAGAAGAAATGACACAAAATGATTCCGGCTGCACGCGTGCGTCGGATTAGCGGCCGTGCTCGTTCAGATGCTCCAACCCCGGATATGGCGCCTGCGACAGGTTGATCTCCGATTCAACCGTGCTACATTAATTGCAACTTGCAACAATTGAAATTTACGCATTTATAGGCACGAAGCATGCCATCGCGCGGCAAATCCAGTAGGTATCGGCAAGTCGGGCACTTGCCCGAGCGGCAAGAGCACACTGCAATGCGCGGGACTTGTGCAAGTGCGCGCGAGCACGGTGCATCGCGCAGTGCAAGATCGCTGTCGCACCGATTCCGGGCGCGACAACGGTGCTCCTCGCCGGTGGCGAGTTTTTGCAGGCTATTTGAGGTACGGTTTAAGCCGATATTTTCAACGCACTCGAAAGGAACGCGTCAATGAACTATCCGAGGATCGCTGTCGGTGCATTAGGCGGCACGATATGCATGACCGCCGACAATGCCGACGCTGGCGCGTTGCCACGTCTTTCCGCTCAACAATTGGTGACTGCGGTCCCAGGTCTGGCTGATATCGCGCAGATTCACGCCGAGACGCTTTTGCAGTTACCCAGCCCTTCGCTGAACTTTGCGCATGTGCTGGACAGTCTGGTGTGGGCAGAGTGCATGGTGGCTGCCGGCGCCGCCGGGATCGTGCTGACCCAGGGGACCGACACGCTTGAGGAAACCGCCTTCCTGCTCGATCTTCTGTGGACGCATCCGCAGCCGCTGGTGGTCACAGGCGCGATGCGCACGCCGCTGGCCGCGGGGGCGGATGGGCCCGCCAACATTCTTGCCGCAGTGGCCTGCGCAGCGTACGGCGCCAGTCGCGGGCGCGGTGTAGCCGTAGTCATGAACAACACGATCCACGAGGCGCGCTGGGTGCGCAAAGCGAACTCGATGTCCGTCGAAACTTTCGAGTCACCGGTCGTGGGGCCGGCGGGCATGGTGCTCGAGGGTCTGCCCCAATATTTCCGTCCACCGTCCAGGCGCTATTCGCAGCGCTTTACAAAGCCCGACCTGTCGGTTCGAGTGGCACTCGTGGAAACATGTCTGGGCGAGACGGGTGAGATGCTCGACGCGGTCGCCCACGCGGGATATCACGGGATCGTCATCGCGGCCTACGGTGCAGGTCATGTTTCGGATGACGAAGCACAGCGCATCGAGGCGTTGGTGCCGCGACTGCCGATCGTCGTCTCCAGCCGCACGGGATCGGGATCGACGGCAGCGCGTACTTATGGCTTTTCTGGTTCCGAAATCGACCTGGCCCGCCGCGGTGCGTTGTTTTCCGGGTGGCTCGGGCCACGCAAGGCGCGCCTGCTTCTCTGGCTGCTGCTCGCCACGGGCGCGCCGCGCAACGCATGCGCCACCGCGTTCGAATTCTGGAAGCGTGTCGACGATACCGACTAGACGTTCTGATGTAACCGCGTTGGTACGGCGCCTCAATTCTGGAGGCGGCTCTCGCACCGATTCACAATCCCGAATTTCTTGCAATGGTCTTTCGCCGTCGACCGTTCGCGTTTCGCCCTGAGGCGGTGCGTCGCCGATCTAGTTGTGCCTGATGCACCTTCCTTGCGCGCATTTGCACACTTTCCGAACATGGCAGTGTGCTCACCTCCACTTGAAAATACCCACTTCGCACTTGTATATGGGGCTCTCGCACGATGGCACGCTTTGTGCGAATCGAATCAATATGGATATTTCAATTGTTGCGTTTTGCACCTATATTCCGCCGACAACCGACGAAAACAGCAATTAAGTGCTCCCCAGTCAGACACTTCACAACCGTCAACCAACCGTGTACCGACTCTGCGCGGAGCGGGCACGCAAGCGAAGCGCGAAGTGATTCAAGTTCAGCACGAGGATCAGCATGTCAGTACAACTAGCGTTGCGAAACATTCGAAAATCCTTTTCCAGTAAGCAGGGCTCGGTCGATGTGCTGGGTGGATTGTCGTTCGACATCAACGAACGAGATTTCGTCAGCATCATCGGCCCGTCGGGCTGCGGGAAGACGACCGTGTTCAACGTAATCGCCGGCCTCCTGGAACCCGACAGCGGCGAGATCGTCTATCGAGGGCAGGCGGTCACCGGCTTGCGCGGAAAAGTCGGCTACATGATGCAGCGTGACCTGCTGTTGCCGTGGCGCACCGTATTGCAGAACGTCCTGATTGGGCCCGAGTTGTCCCGCATGCCGGTTGCGCAAGCGCGCGAAATGGCGATGGAATACCTGAACACCTACGGCCTTGCGGGTTTCGAGAACGCCTATCCCCGCATGCTGTCCGGTGGCATGCGCCAGCGCGTCGCACTGATCCGCACCTTGATCAACGACCCCGACATCATCCTGCTCGATGAGCCGTTTTCAGCGCTCGACTATCAGACCCGGTTGTATCTGGAAGGCGTGCTGATGGAAGCGGTCGAGACGTTCCACAAAACGGTCGTGCTGGTCACACACGACATCGACGAAGCAGTCGCGTTGTCCAAGCGTGTGGTGGTGCTAGGCGGCCGGCCTTCGCAAGTCAAAAAGGTCTATGACATCGAGATCGGCGCGCGCACGCCGATCGGTGCGCGCAGCGATTCGAACTTTCCCGGCTACTTTCACGCGCTGTGCGCGGAACTCGATATTCAGACCGAGGTAAAGGCGGCATGAACCATTCCGCATCCGTCAATAACGCGAAAGTCTCCGCGACACGCAGCCAGACGCGTTCAGGCCCCGCGCTGAATACCGGATGGGGGCGCACAGCCCTGCAGCTCGTCGCGGTGATTGCATTCTTTGCGATATGGGAAGGCGCTGCGCGGCTTGGCTGGGTATCGAACTTCCTGGTCGGCTCGCCGACAAAAATCTACGACGCCCTGGCTCGCTCCGCCGAATCAGGCGACCTTTTCGTCGATATCGGCTACACCATGTTCGAAGCCATGCTCGGCTTTCTGTTCGGCACGGCGGTCGGCTCGGTCTGCGGCCTCGCGCTGTGGTATTCGCCGTTCGTGGCGCGACTGATCGAGCCGTTTATCGTCGCGATCAACAGCGTCCCGAAGATCGCTTTCGCCCCGATTGTGATTCTCTGGTTCGGCACCGGGCTCGTTTCGAAAGTCGCGCTGGCGATTTCGCTCACTGCGATCGTCGCGCTGATAGCCGCTTACGAGGCAGCGAAAGAGGCCGATCCTGATCTTCAGGCACTCCTCGTCACGCTTGGCGCGAACAAAAACGATGTGTTCCTGAAAGTCGTTATTCCGTTCACGCTGCCATATGTGATCTCGACATTCCGCATCAACATCGGCTTTGGTCTGGTAGGCGCAGTGGTGGGCGAATTCATTTCGTCGGAGAAAGGGCTTGGCCACATGATCTTTACCGCCTCAAGTCTTTACGACCTGAACACCGTGTGGGCCGGCCTCTTCGTGCTGATGGCGATTGGCTTCGTGTTGTATTTCCTGATCGACCTGGTCGAACGCAAGCTGCTGCCGTGGCGGCAGGTATCGAATGCACCGACGCTACGGGTTTGACGCCGTTGCCACTCGAGGTCGAATTGTTTGCTTTTCGCCCGTCAATCTAACCTTTCTCTGGACCTGAAGATGGCACTCATTGCAAAAAGAATGCTGGCTGCACTGACAACAGCAGTCGCTGTTTCTGCCGTTAGCATCGCAACGCCCGCCTTGGCCGCCGACAAAAAAGCTGTTATTTCGCAGGCTTTTCAGTCGATGCTATATCTGCCGCTCTACGTCGCTATCGACGGCGGCTTCTTTACCAAGGAGGGGCTAGAGGTGACAAAGCAGACCGCGGGCAGTCCGAGCGCGGCATTGTCGGCCGTGTTGTCGGGAAGTGCGGACTTCTCGCTGCATGGTCCCGAATGGACCGCGGTCGCCGCCGAAAAAGGCGCGGATGTCGATGTGATCGCCAACGTTGTGAACGGTGCGGCGGTGTGGATCGTCACCTCGCCGGACAGCAAATTCACCGGCATCAAGGACGTGAAGGGCCAGACGGTCGTGTCGGGTCAGATGCCGACTACCAGCACGTCGCTGTTCTTCAAGTTGCTAAAAGAGAACGGCATGTCGCCAGCCGACGTGAAACTAACCCAGGTACCGCTCGGCTCCGAGATCGGCCCACTGGTTGCAGGCCAGTCCAAGGTTGCGGTGATGTATGAACCCGGCCTTGATCAGGCCGTTGCCAGAGGCATGAAGGTAGTGCTCGGCTTTCCGAAATTATATGGCGAATACGCATTCTCATCGATCTCGGCGAAAAGGAGCGTGGACCCCGATGTGGCGGCACGGTTCGTGAAAGGTATGGAGCAGGCACTCGTCTTCATGCAGACCAATCCCACGGAAACCCTGGCGATCGCCCGCCGCGAGTTTCCAGGCCTTGATCCGGAGATCGTGAACGCTGCGGTAAAACGCATGCTGAACGAAGGCGTGTATCCCAGGAACGTCGACATCACCCCGCAGGCGCTGACGGTTGCAATGGATACGCAGATCTCACTCGGTAATTTGAAGCAGCAGCCGAATTACAGCACCTTCATCGTGCAGAACTACATTCATCAAGCACTAGCCGCGAAATGAGCCATTCTTCCCCCTCCCCCACCATCCGCGAAATCCGTGACGCGATTCGCGCGGGAACGCGCACCATCGATCAGACTGTGCAACAGGCATTTGATGCGGCGCAACGACTGCAGCCTGAGTTGCAAGCTTTCATCCATCTGCCGGCGGCGCCGATAGTCAATCGCGCCTCTCCCCACGCGCCGCTCGCGGGCGTCCCTGTCGGCATAAAAGACCTGATCGATACGGCCGATATGCCCACCGCGTACGGATCGCCGGCCTACGAAGGGCGCAGGCCCGACAAGGACGCATGGGTGGTCGCCCGTTTGCGCGAAGCCGGTGCCACGGTACTCGGTAAAACGGTCACCACCGAGTTCGCCTGGCGTCAGCCTGGCGCTACGACCAACCCGTGGAATAGCGATCACACGCCTGGCGGCTCGTCGAGCGGCTCGGCTGCCGCCGTTGCGGCAGGCATCGTGCCGCTCGCGCTCGGCACACAGACGTTCGGATCCGTCATCCGTCCCGCCGCGTATTGCGGTGTGGTCGGGGCAAAGCCGAGTTACGGCACGATTGCGCGGACCGGCGTGTTGCCGTTGTCAGGGTCGCTCGATCACCTTGGCGTTTTCACCACCAATGTCGCTGATGCCGTTCATGCGCTATCGATTCTGGCGGGGAGCGATGCGGACGATCCACATGCCTCGCATAACAGTCGCAAGAGGAAAGACCCAGGCGATGCGGCAAAACGGCCACCACGCATCGGCGTGTTGCGCGAGCAGATCGGTGGACCAATCGACAAAGCGCAGCAGCATGTGCTGAATCAACTTGCCCTACGTTTGCGTGCCGATGGTGCGGAAATCGTCGCTGCCGACTTGCCTGCCGAACTGGCCGACGCTGCGCGGCATGCTTCAATCCTGCTCGCAGTTGAAGCCGCATTGACACACGGCGAACTGGTAGACCGTTCGCCGGATCTTGTCAGCGCACCGATCACAGCTCTGGTCGAGGAAGGCCGGGCTGTGCGCGCGACCGAATATGCGAAAGCGAAGGCTGTGCAGGTACAGATGGCGGTTCGCTTCGACCAGTGGCTCACCGAATCAGCGGGACTGGACGCGCTGCTGGTAGCGCCCGCATCGGGCGAGGCGCCCCGCGGGCTTGACTATACGGGCGATGCGGCGTTCTGCACGCCCTGGACCTTCCTCGGCGTGCCGGCGGTGACGTTACCGGTTGGCTTCGGTCCGGAGGGGTTGCCGCTTGGGGTGCAACTGGTCGGTGCGAGTCAGCACGATGCCACGTTGCTGTCGCTTGCCGAGTGGGTGGAAGGGAGAACCGGCTGGAACATCGCAGTTGCTTCCCGCTGATGCCGGCTTCGTTGTGTATAGGAAGTATCACGTGATCATGCGAACCCGTAGCGGCTGAGCGGGTAGCGAAGATCGATTGATTGTTTGAGGAAACATGTCAGCAGAATTTTTAAATCCTGTGCGGGGCATCCGCGGGATGGCGGTCACACCCCATGCACTGGCGTCGCAAAGCGCGCTCGCGATCCTGCGTGACGGCGGCAATGCCATCGAGGCGATGATTGCCGCCGCGGCGACCATCGCAGCGGTGTATCCGCATATGAACAGCATCGGCGGCGACGGCTTCTGGTTGATTTCGCGGCCGGGCGAAGAGCCCGTCGGCATCGAGGCATGTGGAGCGGCGGCATCGGCGGCGACGATCGACGCCTATCGCGCACGCGGCCTGCAATCGATCCCGTTTCGTGGACCGCTGGCGGCGAATACGGTGGCCGGCACCGTGTCCGGTTGGGCGTTGGCGCATCGTTGGTCCACTGACACCCTCGGTGGCAAGCTCCCGGTCGCGCGCCTGCTGGAAGATGCGATCGCCTACGCGGGAGGCGGTATTCCGGTCACGCGCAGCCAGTCCGAATGCGTCGCGCTCAAGCGGCACGAACTCGGATCGGTCGCGGGATTCGCCGAGACGTTTCTGACGGGCGACAACCCGCTGCGCGTGCCGGCTGTCGGCGAGCGTTTTGTGCAGCCACGCCTCGCCGCGACGCTCGAGCGTCTCGCCCACGCGGGTCTCGACGACTTCTACCGGGGCGATCTCGCACGCAGCATCGCGGCCGACCTGCGTGCCCTCGAAAGTCCATTGTCGCTCGCCGACCTCGAACAGCATCGCGCAAGGCTGCGCACGCCGCTGGCACTCACGCATTCGCTTGGCACGATCTACAACATGCCGCCGCCTACACAAGGGCTTGTCTCACTGCAGATTCTCGGTGTGCTCGACCGTGTCTTGCGCGACGATATGGATCCGCTCGGGCCCGAGTACGTCCACGCATGCGTGGAGGCGACCAAGCTCGCGTTCGCCGTCCGCGACAAGCACATCACCGACCCGGATTACATGGACATCGATCCGCAGGCGCTGCTCGCGCCGCCGGTCCTCGACGCGATGGCCGAGCAGATTTCGATGTCGGCGGCGGCCCCGTGGGGCCGCGGTCTCGGACCGGCCGACACAGTATGGCTCGGCGTGATCGACGCCGATGGCGTGGCCGTCAGCTTCATCCAGAGCATTTATCACGAGTTCGGCAGCGGCCTCGTGCTTGCAGATTCGGGCATCAACTGGCAAAACCGCGGCTGTAGCTTCTCGCTCGATCCCTCTGCGCGCAATCCGCTTACGCCGGGGCGACGGCCGTTTCACACGCTGAACCCGGCACTCGCGCGTTTCGATGACGGACGCACGATGGTGTACGGAAACATGGGCGGCGACGGCCAGCCGCAATCGCAAAGCGCCGTGTTTTCGCGGATCGCGCACTTTGGCTGGAATCCGCAAGCCGCTATCGATGCGCCTCGCTGGCTGCTAGGCCGGACTTGGGGGCGATCCAATGAATCACTCAAGCTTGAAGCTCGGTTTCCCGCCGACACGTTCGATGCGCTGCGCCGTCTCGGCCATGACGTCGAGCAGATGCTGCCATACGACGAAGCAATGGGCCACGCCGGCGCAATCGTCCGGCACGGCAACGGATGTCTGGAGGCAGGCTATGACCCGCGCAGCGACGGGGCCGCGGCTGGCTGGTAAGCGCGCCGGCTAAACAGCGGGCGGCCGCGCCGCCTGCACCCTTTTGAATCGACCACCCGCGAGCGTTCGCGCCGACGGCAAGGACGGCGCACGTCCTCCATCTGTTGATATTTCAATCCGAAACGGAGAAGCACTTTGAACACCCGCACGCAATCATTGAAAGGCGCCGCCTCGCCCGTCGCGCAAACAGCCGCGCATACCCGCTGGATCCAGCTCGGACTCGGCCTCATTTGCATGATGACGATTTCGAGTCCGCAATATGTATGGACTCTGATGACGAAGCCGCTCATGGCGAAGCTCGGCATCGCGCTGCCGGAACTGCAAGTGACCTTCTCACTGCTGGTGCTGCTGCAGGCATTTTTCTCACCGTTCCAGGGTGCGCTGATCGACCGTTTCGGGCCGCGCATGCTGATCTCGATTGGTACGTTGCTGGCAGGCGTGAGCTGGGTGTTAGCCTCGTATGCGCACAGTGTGTCGATGCTGTACCTCACGTATGGCTGCATCGGCGGTCTCGGTACCGGCATCGTCTACGTCGGCGTGGTGGGATTCGTGGTTCGCTGGTTCCCCGATCGACGCGGCTTCGCCGCCGGCGTAGCGGCCGCAGGCTACGGCATGGGCGCAATTGCCACCACCTTTCCAATTTCTGCATCACTGGCAACGCACGGTGTCGAATCCACGTTGTGGCTGTACGGCATCATCTTCGCAGTGGTCGGCCTCCTCGCCTCGCAGGGCCTGCGGGTACCGCCTGCGGCGGACAGTATCGGCTCGGCAGTCTCCCGGACAGCGGTCGCGACGCGCGACTTCCGCCCGTCCGAGATGCTCAAGACGCCGCTGTTCTGGCTGATGTTCGTGATGATGACGATGATGTCCACCTCGGGCCTCATGGTCACGTCGCAGATGGCAAGCTTCGCCGCTGACTTCGGCGTCAGCAAGGTACTGGTCTTCGGGCTCGCCGCGTTGCCGCTGGCACTGACGATCGACCGCTTCACGAACGGTCTGACCCGTCCGCTGTTCGGCTGGATATCGGATCGTCTGGGGCGCGAAAACACGATGTGTTTCGCGTTCGCACTGGAAGGTGTGGCGATGGCACTCTGGCTAATGACGCGCGACAACGCGGTCCTGTTCGTCTTGCTGTCCGGCGTGGTGTTCTTCGGCTGGGGCGAAATTTTTTCGCTGTTCCCTTCGACCCTGACCGATACGTTTGGTACCCGATATGCCACCGCCAACTATGGCTGGCTTTACATCTCGTTCGGGATCGGCTCGATCTTCGGCGGCCCGCTGGCCGCGCTGCTGCATCAGCACACCGGCAGCTGGGTGCCGGTGTTCGGCTGCGCGATTGTGCTCGATCTGAGTACCGCCGCGCTTGCCATGTTCGTGTTGAAGCCGGTGCGCGCGCGTTTTGTCGGGGCTCGTGGATAGCGTATCTCTTCGCGCCGAATGACGGCCCTGCGCGACACGGTCGGCACGCTCCGACCTGGCTCGTGGGCAGTCTCGGCGACGATCTCAAGTGCATGTGTAGCGATACCGATCGCATAGGTCGGCGCCATCCTCAAGTCTTCATACGAAGAGTATAAGAAGAGCCGCAGCTACCGGCGCGTCGTAGTACTCGCAATAAAACGTACTGAGCCTCCTTTCAATCGACTATCTGCGGTCTTTCAACTAAAAAAACCGTATTTCCGCTTGACCGCCGACAGAGCCCTCCCGTCCCGTCAAATCGCTTTTTGACATCGTTGGGTTTGACCTTCATGACTCTCCGACCCCCAATAATTATCAGATAAGTCTTCACATGAAGACTTGTGATTTGATAGAGTATATCGTCCGTGGGCGCGATCCGCTGACTCGCCCCAATCCGCTTATCGAGACGTCCTGATCTTCATGGCCGCGTCACGCCAGATTTCTGGAATGGCCCGAGATCCACTCAAGTTACAGGAGCAAGTCTGACCGCGGACGACGCCCCTTCTACAAAACGGCATGTCACAACACCTGAAAACAGTACGACCGCTCGTTATTGCATCGGTCATGGCGTCAATGGCAATGGTCGCTATCGAAGCGACCATTGTGTCTACAGCGATGCCACAGATCGTGACTCAATTGGGCGGGCTGCATCTTTATAGCTGGGTCTTCTCCTCGTTTCTGCTCACGCAGACCGCGATGACGGTCGTATTCGGCAAGCTCGCTGACCTGTACGGTCGTAAGCCCACCATGCTCGTTGGCATCGCGATCTTTCTGGTGGGATCAGTGCTCGCGGGTTTTGCACGGTCCATGCCCGCAATGATCGCGTTTCGAATGATTCAAGGTGTCGGCGCTGGAGCGATCCAGCCTGTTGCGCTCACTATCGTGGGCGACCTGTATCCAGCACGCGAACGAGGGAAAATTCAGGGTTATCTCGCCAGTGTCTGGGCCATCGCTGCGGTCGTCGGACCGATGGCAGGTGGCATTCTCATTCGCGACCTTTCATGGGCCTGGATCTTCTGGATCAATATCCCAATTGGCCTCGCCTCCGCCGCCGGCTTCATCGTCTTTCTACATGAAGAGGAAAGGCGCGAACGCCCTTCGATCGATATCCTCGGTGCAACGCTCTTCGCTGCATGCATCGGCGCTCTCATGGTGGCGCTGACGAATGCCGGGACATTCGTCAGTACTTGGACCATCCTCGAGTTCGCTCTGTTCGTGATATGCGGCGCACTCTTCATTCTCCAGGAGCAACGGGCCGCCGACCCCATGATTTCGTTTTCCTTGTGGGGGCACCGGCCAATCGCGGCCTGCAATGCAGCTACTGTCCTTTCGGGAATGGCGCTAATGGGGCTGACCAGCTTCCTTCCCATGTATGTACAGGGCGTCTTGGGCAGGTCCCCGGTGGTGGCAGGCCTCGCGTTGACTATGATAATGGTCGGTTGGCCAACCGGCGCTACCATTGCAGCACGCTCCTTCCATCGGCTCGGACTGCGGCGCACCCTCATCGGCGGCAGCGTGTTCTTGCCGATTGGCGCCATGGTCTTCGCGGCCCTGACCCCACAGAGCACACCGCTGTTTGCAGGAATCGGCTCGTTGATTATGGGCTTTGGAATGGGAGTAGTTAGCGTGAGCTCGCTTATTCTGATCCAGGAAATCGTCAAGCCGTCGGAACGCGGCAGCGCGACGGCGTCCAACCTCTTCTCCCGTAACCTCGGCAGTACGCTTGGTGCAGCCGTGTTTGGTGCGGTTCTGAATTATGGGCTTGCTCATTCGACCGGCACCGCAGCGGTTACCTCCGATCAGTTGCGACAGCTTCTTGGCTCGGTACCGGCCGACGCTATCGTCAACGCTGCGGTGAGACTTGCGCTCCACCAGTCCCTCCATCTCACGTTCTCTTCCATCCTGATGATATCGATCGGTGCGGTCGTCTCCCTGATGCTTGTACCCACCATCAATCTCGTGCGAAGGAGCGAACCCGCAACCAATTGATACGCAGGCCTGTTCCTCACCCAATCCCCTTTGACCCAGCGCATGATCGTCGTCTGTGCGAACAACAGACCGCTCCCGGCCATCATTTCGACGAGCTCTCGAACGCGGAACCTGTAACGCGCAATGCCACGTGAAAAAGAAACCTGCACGAGGCGTGCACCCGTGATCAGCGATTTCTATCGATTGCCCGGGCCACTTTCGATTATCTGCACTCGGAACCACGCACCTATACTCAATTTCAAGCAGCACGGAACGGGCGCCTGCGGCGTGGCAGATGACCGGTCCATACATCGCCGATGCGCAACGCGCCGGGCGTGTATCTGACATTCAAACAGCGAATCAGGAGAACAGGCATGAGCAGAGCACCTGCAGCGGTCGTGGCGTACGCCCAGCCGAAGACATCAGTTCGCTGGAAGATTTTTCTCATCATGTTGCTGCTGGTCACGGTCAACTACATCGATCGTGCATCCCTGTCCGTCGCAATGCCGATGATCGCAAGCGAGTTCACGCTTACGCCGGTCATGCAAGGCATCATTATGAGTTCGTTCTTCTGGTCGTACACGCTGATGCAGATTCCAGGCGGAATGGCGGTCGACCGCTTCAAGCCGCGCCTGGTCCTCGCGCTGTGCACTTTGCTCTGGGGTGCCTTCCAAGGCCTCGGTGCATTGACGACCAATGCGATGTCCTTGCTCGCTACGAGGCTCGGACTCGGTGTCGCAGAAGCGCCCGTGGCCTCAGCGGGAGGTGCGCTCAATGCAATGTGGCTCACGCAGCATGAGCGGGTCCGTGGCGCATCGCTGATGGATGGCGGCTCGCCGCTCGGCGCAGCGCTTGGATCGGTGCTGATCACCTGGCTGATCGTGGTCGCGCACTCATGGCGAACCGCATTCGCGATCGCCGGCGTCGGCACGATCCTGTGCGGCGTCGGCGCCTGGTACTACATCAAGAATCAACCGCACGAACATCCCGGCGTCAATGAAGCCGAAGCGGAACACATCGAACTATCCCGGCGCAAGGAAGATGAAAAGGAAGCGAAAAACCTGTCAGGCAACTCGCTCGATTTCTTCAGGTATCGCTCAGTGTTGCTGATGTTCGTCGGCTTCATGTGTTGCACGACGCTTTACTACGGCCTGTTGACATGGATGCCCACCTATCTGCAGAAGGTGCAGGGCTTCAATATTCAGCAGATGGGCGGCGCCAGCTTCGTGATCTTCTTCTGCGGGTTTATCGGCGAACTCTGCGGTGCCTATGTTGCCGACAAGTGGCTCGCCAGCGGCGCCGCGCCGAACCGCGTCATGCGCACGATTTTCGGCATCGCCGGCGTGGTTGCCACGATTGCGGTGTTTTCGGTGGCACATGCGACAAGCCCCACGATGGTTGTGATCCTGCTGTCCATCACGCTCTTCTTTCTGCGGTGGGGCGGTCTGTACTGGTCGATCCCCGCGATGCTCGCCTCACGCAACAAGGTGGGCACGCTTGGCGGACTGCTTAACTTCGGCGGGAATATCGGCGGCATGGTGATCCCGATTGCGATCGGCGCAATCGTTCAATTCACCGGCTCCTATTTCCTCGCGCTGATGTGTTTCGCCGCAATGGGCGTCGGCCTGCTGCTCTGTTCGATCGGAATCGACTATGAAACGAAGATTCCGGTCTGAACGATCGTCGCGCCTCGCATGAACAACGTTGCTACTGAGATTGGATAATGGGAATAGCAAAAGTCGAAGACATC
Source organism: Paraburkholderia madseniana (assembly GCF_009690905.1). GTDB lineage: Bacteria > Pseudomonadota > Gammaproteobacteria > Burkholderiales > Burkholderiaceae > Paraburkholderia > Paraburkholderia madseniana. The sequence goes on along the minus strand of NZ_VOSW01000038.1, from coordinate 51,602 downwards.
ATTGGCCAAACCGTCCGGCGCGACATTGGCCGCATGAAGCGGTTCGTTGAAGGTCAGCTGGAAGCGGCCGCGCGTTCGATCATGAGCACGCCGAACGCCCACGTCGGTATCGTGACCGGTTTCTTCATACGCAATGCCGTCCCGCCCTCGCCGGAGACGGACGGACTGGGCGGCATGGCCCACCTGGCCGCCGCACTTTCGAACCTCGGCATACCGGTGACAGTGATCTCGGACGCGCCATGCTGCAAGGCCGTCTGGGCGGTCACCACGGAATTGCCGAAAGACGTGGCGTTCGAGATCACCTCGGTGAGCGCGGCATCGGTCAAGTCGCTGAGAGCCAGGCTAAGCGAGGCCGAACGTCCGATCACGCATATGGTCGCGATCGAGCGGGTGTCGCCCGCGAGCGACGGCAAGCCGCATCGCGAGTACGGCGCGGACATGTCCGACGATACCGCTCCGCTGCACCTTCTGTTCGAGGATCCCGAGTGGCCGCGTCCGTGGGTCACGATCGGCATCGGCGACGGCGGCAATGAAATCGGCATGGGCGTGCTACCCGAGGAAATCGTCCACGACGACATTCCCAACGGCCCGTTGATCAGCGCAGCCATTCCCGCGGACTATCTGATTGTTTCCAGCGTCTCGAACTGGGGCGGCTGGGGATTGGTATCCGCAATGGCGATGGTCGCGCCGCGAGAGGCAGCGGCGCGACTGCTCACCGACTTCACACCGGAGCGCGACCGGGCGTATCTCGCCGCGGCCGTCGACCTCGGGCAGGCGGTTGACGATAGCCGCGTCGACCGCCCCGCGACGCCGAAGATGAGCGTCGACCGGCTGTCGTGGGAACAGCATGCAGAAGTGCTCAGTCAGCTCAGAGCGCACGTCGACGGATACCTCGCAGCGCCGTCGCACGCGTGAGCGCGACGCCCTTTTTATTTCTTAACGTCCCAACCATGTCCGACCTTTCGAGCACCACTCTCCAACGTGCGCCGTCGTGGGCAGTCAGCTTGCCAGATGAATTGCAGACACCGTGTTTCATCGTATCCGAGCGCGGCATCGTCGATAACCTGTATGCGACTGCCCGTGCGTGTGGAGGGGTTGAGCGGCTCATGCCGCATGTGAAGACGCATCGCGCCGGATGGGTCGTCAAGCGGTTGATTCGCGAAGGCGTAACCGCGTTCAAGGCCGCTACCGTGGCGGAAGTGGCGATGGTGCTCGAGGCCGGCGCGAAACACGTCGTCTGGGCGTATCCGACCGTGAACCGCGCTCATATCCGTACCTTGCTCGCGCTGGCGCACGCTCATCCGGACGCACGGGTCGACGCGCTCGTCGACTCGGCGGCTGGCGTAGCCGCGTGGCGTCTCGCGACGAACGGGGCGCCGTTGACCAATCTCGCCCTGCTCATCGATCTGGATGCCGGCATGGGCAGAACTGGCGCGCCGATAGCAGCGGCGACGCTGCAATTGGCCCGCGAACTGGCCACAATCGGCTGCTTTGGAGGATGGCATGTCTACGACGGCCACATCCATGATCTCGACAGTGCCGCACGCCGCACGCGGGTGGCCGCCATCGTGGAGAAAGTGGCGGCGCTGACGCGCGCAGCCGATGCAGACGGACTGTCGACGAAACTCATCGCCGGGGGCAGCTATACGTTCGATCTGTGGCCGCGCACGCTCGCCGACTTCGTATCCCCGGGCAGTTGGACCTATTCGAGCGCTCAACACGACCTGGAGTTGCCCGCGCTCGGCTGGACGCCAAGCGCATATGTACTGGCAACGGTGATTTCACGCAACAGCACAACCGCCACGCTCGATGCGGGCTCGAAGGCCATCTCGCCGGACAAGCCGCTGGCCGAGCGCTTTCGCTGGGACGGCAAGATCGTCATGATGAGCGAAGAGCACGTTGTGGTCGAAGACACCGATCTGGCTGTCGGCGACCGGGTGATGCTGCTGCCGCGCCACGCTTGCACGACTGCCTATCTCTACCCTAGCGCGATGGTGCTTAACACCGAAGGGTCGTGGGAAGTGCGTGAGCAACTCGGGAGCCGTCGCTAGGCCGCGAGACCCGCAGCGGGTAGGCGTCGATTGACGTGATACAACGCGATTTGCCGCGCACGTCATGCGGCAAGTCGGAAAAACGCCACATCAAGGCGATGGGAAAAACATGAACGACTGTGGCACGCGCCGCGCATTGCGTGGTGTCAATCCAACCGACCTCAAACCAGGCGGGCACTATTCTTCAGCGATGGTCGCGGGCGACTTCGTCTTCCTGTCTGGCCAGACGCCGCGCGACGCCGACCGGAAGGTGATCGGCGACTCGATCGAAGAGCAGACCCGTGCGACGCTCGCCAATGTCGAGCGGGTACTGGCCGCCGCCGGCGCCGGACTGGATGACGTCGTCAAGGTCACAGTCTATCTAACCGACTTAACGCTTTTTAGCCGCTTCAACGCACTCTATGCAAGCTGGTTTGCCCAGCACAAACCGGCGCGAACGACGGTGGAAGCCGGTCTGCAGGGTGTGCTCGTGGAGATCGACGTGGTTGCCTACATCGGCACGCGCTGAAGCAGGCGGCGCACCGTACGCACGCACGTTAGAAGCCGTAGAGCCTTGCAGGATTTTCGACGAGGATTCGATGCCGCGTCGATTCGTCAGGTATCCACAGCGTCAGATCGTCCAGCAAGCGGGCGGCGTCCGGCTTGTTATCGGCCGCTTGCGTCGGATGAGGCCAGTCCGATCCCCACAGCATCCTGTCCGCGGCAAGCTGGGCAAACCTGAGCGCGACCCTTCCGGCGTCGGCGTAGACCGGCGCTCCGCTTCGCGACACGAGATAGGGTCCGCTCAATTTGACCCAGGTACGGCCGTTGGCCAGCAGCGCCTCGACCATCCGGAACGCGGCATGCTCCGCGCCGCCCGGTTGCGGAATCTGCCCCATATGATCGATCACGAGCGGCGACGACAGATTAGCAAGCAACTGTCGGTGCGCGAGTAGCTGTGCAGCGGTGGCATTGACCTGAATGTGCCAGCCGAGCGGTTCGATCCGCTTCGAGAGCGGCTCCATCATCGATACCGTGACGCCAACCAGGTATTCGAGGTTAAACCGCAGCCCGCGTACGCCCGTATCGTGAAGACCGGCCAGCTCACCATCCGTCACGGTGACGGGCACGGTCGCGATGCCGCGTGCGGTCTTTCCGAACTGCGACAGGGCATCGAGCAGGCAACGATTGTCGGTTCCATACGTAGACGGTTGAACGACGACATGTCGCTCGACGCCCAGCCTCCGCTGCAGCGCGCGATAGTCGGCGACCGTTGCGTCAGGCGGCTGCAATTGCGCAGACGGATCGACTGGATACCGCGCATCGTAGATATGGTGATGACTGTCGGTCGCCTTCGGCGGAACCGGAAAGCACGGCTGCCCGGTACCGGCGACGCGCGCCCGCTCCTCGAGGAAAGAAGATTCGCCGGATGAGGCCGGCGTAGTCGCGAGGTCGGTCGCCCAGTTGCTGCGGCCAGGGTCTATGCCGTCTTGGGGTCTATCACGGTGGCCTTGCTTCTTTTGCTTCAAACGGCATCTCCTTTAGCCGGCGGGTCGATCGGAGCTACGGACTGCCCTGCTGCAAAATGACCAACGACGCACTACGTTACGGTGCAACGAAAAGAGTGGACCACTATACGCATGCAATTTTTCCGGGAGATAATCAAAGTTAGCGAGACCATCTGATAGAAACCTTCGATCATGCGCATTTCTCTTCAGCAAATTGAGACCTTTTATTGGGTGGCGCGGTTAGGTGGATTTCATGCGGCGGCGCGTCATCAGCACCTCACGCAGCCGACCATTTCGGCACGCATCCAGGAGTTCGAAGAACATCTCGGCGTGCAGCTCTTCACGCGCAGTCGGACCCGCTCCGAACTCACGCTCGCAGGCCGCGATGCGCTCGCCAATGCGGAACAGGTGCTAAAGCTCGCCGAAAAGCTCGAACAGATAGCGAAGCGTACCGACCCCATGTACGGGCTTCTACGGCTCGGCGCGATTGAGTCCATCGCCCACGCGGGGCTTGCAGATCTACTGACGCAACTCAAGACGCGATATCCGCACATGAAGATCGAACTCACGATCGATGTGGGTGTCACACTCGGACGCAAGCTTGGCGCGCACGAACTGGACATAGCGATACTGAACGATTCCACCGATGCGCCTCACGTGGTCGAGACCGCCATCGGCTACACCGATCTGCATTGGGTTGCGTCGCCGCAACTCGTGCCCAACCGCAATGTCGCGCCTCATGATCTTGCGTCGGTACCGATCATCACCGTCTCGCAACCGTCATCGAACCATTCGCTTGTAATGAACTGGTTCCGCAGCGCCGGTTGCAATCCGGACAACATCAGCTCATGCAATTCCCTGACGATGATGTCGCGGCTGGTCGCGGCCGGACATGCGGCGGCCGTGCTGTCGCCCGCAATCATGCTCGCGGAGATCGATGCCGGGCTGATTCACGTGCTGAACACTGAACGGCCGATCACTCAGCAGGGGTTTTTTGTCGCCTATCAGGAAGAGTGTCTTAGCGGCGCGGATACCATCGTGGAGCTGGCAAAAGAGGTGCTCACACGCAGTCGCGTGCTGATTCCGGGGTAGTCGGCGCAAGGGCGCCGTTAAGAATTCAACGCACCGGCAAGCATGAATCAATCGGAGTACACAGTCATGAACGCATCACCGGTGGTGGTATCACGCACCTATGCGATGCCTGAGCGAAGCGATCGTCTGGATTTCTACATACGCGACCAAGCGTCGCGCCCCGCGATTGAAGAGCCGCACAAGCACGAATATTTTCAAATTCAGATCAACCTCGGCGGGGACACCGAACAGCATATTGGCGGAGTGCGCAGGCCCTTTCCTGCGGGTGCGGTCGCCTTTATCCTGCCGCATCGCTTGCATCTGATACCGCACCCCGCGCATTCGCGCTTCATTGTCATCAACTTTACGCAAGCGTTTCTACGCGCCAATACGGACGGAATCGCGGATCCCCTTGACCTCGAGGATGTGTCGATCACGCAGGCTCCCGAACTCGCCCCATTCAGGCTTCAGGAGTACATCGACTTCATTCTGGAGGACGCCGATCTCGCCGAAATCGAGCCGGTTCTGTCACGCATGCTGGAGGTCAATGAGATGCGGCGCTTCGGTTCAACCGCTCTTCTGCGCGGATACCTTCTTCAGCTTATCGGGATCGTATGCCAACGACATGCGGATCAGTTGCTTCGGCTCTCCTCGCGTAATGCCCAAAGACTCGGCCGACGAGACGCTCTGATCCGCGTGGACCGTCATGTCAATGCACATCTCGCGAGCGACGCACTGTCTCTGACCTCTGCCGCCGCCGCTGCGTTTCTATCGCCGAACTACCTTACGCATCTGATCAAGAAGGAGACAGGCAGGACATTTGTCGAGTGGGTGACCGAGCGACGCATCGCACGCGCAAAGGATCTGTTGGCAAACGACAACCGGCGCATCAAGGACATTGCGTTTCTGGTCGGCTATCGCGACGAAGCCTATTTTTCGAGGCGGTTTCGTCAATCAGTCGGTCAATCGCCGAGCGACTTTCGCGACATGCACCGGCGTGCGGTTCAACGAGACGGTGGCGCAACCGCGCGCGAAGGAGCACCGTAAGATCGTCCTGGTGTTCAGCGGATTTGTCCTGCACGGCGCGTTCGCAGGGCGATATCGTCGGTAGGCCAATACTACTCGCGAGGCTTACCATGACCGAATATTCAGTGACACCACCCACGATTACCTCCGTTGCTGTCAGCGGCTCGACGAGCCGCTTTCCCGTGCGCCGCGTGTTCTGTGTCGGGCGTAACTACGCAGAGCATGCGCGCGAAATGGGTGCCAACCCGGACCGGGATCCTCCGTTCTTTTTTTCCAAGCCTGCCGATGCCGTCGTGCCAGCGACCGGCGTGCTTCCGTACCCTCCCCTTACTTCCGACTTGCACCATGAGATTGAACTCGTCATTGCGCTCGGCAGGGAGGGAAAGGCCATCGCCCCCGAAAACGCGCTCGATTTTGTCTGGGGTTATGGAGTCGGAGTCGATCTGACACGCCGGGATCTCCAGGCGACGGCGAAGAAACTGAGCCGTCCGTGGGACTGGGCGAAAGGCTTTGACGCGTCTGCGCCGGTGAGCGAGATCAAACCGGCGTCGGAGTTAGGACATCCGTCCAGCGGACGGATATGGTTGTCCGTGAATGGCGAAGTCCGCCAGCAAGGCGATCTCAGCGAGATGATCTGGCCTGTCGCGGACATCATCAGTTACGTATCTCAGGCCGTGACTGTGAAGCCGGGAGACCTGATTTTCAGCGGAACACCCGCTGGCGTCGGCGCACTCCGCCCAGGCGACAAGGTCGCAGGCGGAGTGGATGGCGTTGCGAACTTCAGTTTCGAGGTGGGCCCGCTAGTCGGTTGAGCCTGCTTTAACGCGACGCAATCGTCCGACGGGGTCCGCCATGCTCAATCGATCCGGAGCGGATCCCCGTCGAATTCGACAAGGCAGCCGAAGCCGCCATGAAACAGCGCTTCACGCGCATCTTCCACCTTTCCCATCGCCTCGATCTCAGCCGCGTGCAGTTCGGCATCGTCTTGCGGCACGAACCCGAGATAGCGCACGTTGGCATTGTCCCAGCGATTGCGCGCGTTATTGGATACGCCATACACGACCGCGAAGTGAAAGTCCGGATAGTCGATACAGCGGCGCGCCACCTGCACCATGTCGCGATGGCTGATCCATGTGAAGAGGTGCCGCGGCGCGGTTGGCCGGTCGTCCGGACGGAACGAGCCGATCCGGATGCATGCAACCGACATGCCATGCTTGTCGGCGTACATCCGGCCAAGCGCCTCGCCGAACACCTTCGAGATGCCGTAGCGGCTATCGGGGCGCGGCTCGACGCTGTTATCGATCATCCGGTCGCGACGATGAAAACCCACTGCATGGTTCGAACTCGCGAACACCACGCGCTTGACGCCCGCTTGCCGCGCCGCTTCGAACACGTTGTAGCATCCCTCGATGTTCATATCACGGATGCGCTCCCAGCGATCCTCGTCAGGAATGCCCGCAAGATGCACGACAACATCGACACCCTTCATGGCCGGCAGAAGATCCTCGAGCCGCGTGATGTCCGCGGTCACGATTTCCTCGCCTGCCTGCGCCTCCGCCTGCGGCGCAATGTCGGCGAGGCGCAGTGCATAGTGGCCCTGGAAACCGGCGCGGAGCACGCGTCCAATGTGACCGGCCGCGCCGGTAATCAGTACTCGAGTCATTGATACCCTCTCTGTGATTCAGGTAAATACGGTTAATCGGTTTCGCCTTTCTGTACGGCGTAGCCGGCCGAGCGGCGGTGATGCGCTTCAAGATATGCATCGCGCGATGGCACCAGGTGCTCCCGGCATAACTTGATCAACGATTCCCGGTCGCCGGTTCGGAGCGCCTCGATCATCTGGTGATGCTCGGCGCGAGCCTTCTCCAGATACTGAGGAAACACGATCGATACCGAACGGATGGCATGCGTACGGCGCTCATACTCGTGAATCGCCTCGGTTAGAACCTGGCTTTCCGACAACGCAAAGAACGCATGGTGAAAGGCCATGTTCGCGCGGAACACACGCCGCAGATCTCCGGCGACGGCTGCTTCGTCGTGCTCCGCCTGTATTGCCGTTAACGCATCGAGCGCTTCGCTAGTGACCGGAAAAACGATGCGCCTCGCCGCGTCTGCTTCCAGCAGTTCGCGTAGCGCATACAGTTCGGTAACCTCGCGCGGCGTAAACGACTTGACCACCGCGCCCACATTCTTGCGGCGCTCCACCAGGCCGCGCCGCTCCACCTCCGCCAGCACCTGGCGTGCGACGTGGCGCTTCAGGTTGAAGCGCTCGCACAGATCGTCTTCCACAAGCCGTTCCCGTGGATGCAGAACGCCAAGGACGATCTGCTCCTCGAGCTCGTCTGAGACGCTGCGCAGCGTCTCGTCGACATTGCGGTCGCGTTCGACCGTCTTCGCAGTGGGTGCATCGGAGCGTTTGGGCTTGGCAGCGTTGCTCATAAAAGGGTCCGCAAAATGATCTAACCCGCGAGCCTATACGAAAATATGACCTTTATCCCTTGTTTCCGCTGCCGGGAACGGTCGCGTTAATCCGGGTAGCTTGCAAAAAGTCAAAGTCGCAGCCCTCGTCGGCCTGAGTGATCGTCGTCAGGAAGAGTTTGCGATACCCACGCTCCTCGGGATCGACCTGGCGGGCCGGCAACGCGGCCAGACGAGCTGCAATTTCCTCGTCGCTGAGGGCAAGTTCGATAGACCGTTCCGCCACGCTCAGGCGAATCCGGTCGCCCGTTTGTACGATCGCAAGCGGACCGCCGATCGCCGCTTCGGGTGTGACGTGCAGGACCACTGTCCCGGACGCCGTGCCGCTCATGCGTCCATCCGAAATGCGCACCATGTCTTTGACACCCAGGCGGCCGAGCTTGCGCGGGATCGGAATGTAGCCCGCTTCCGGCATTCCGGGTGCACCGACCGGACCGATCCGCTTGAGCACGAGTACGTCGTGCGCTTCCACGTCCAGTTCCGGATCGTCGATACGGCGAGCCAGATCCTCCGCGTCCTCGAAGACGACTGCCCGCCCTTCGTGCTCCATCAGGCTGGCGCTTGCCGCTGACTGCTTGATGATCGCGCCGCCCGGCGCGAGATTGCCACGCAACACCGCGATACCGCCTTGCGGAAAGATCGGGCGGTCAAACGGGCGGATTACGTCTTGCGGGAAGCTCGCGGGGGCGAGATCCAGCTCCTCACCGAGCGTACGGCCCGTCACAGTGAGCGCGTCGAGATGCAGCAGGTCTTTCATCTCGCGCATGACCGTGGTCAAGCCGCCGGCGCGATGCAGGTCTTCCATGTAGTGCTGTCCGGACGGTTTCAGATCGACGAGGACCGGCGTCTCGCGCGCCATCCGGTCGAGCTGCTCAAGGTCGATGCGAATCCCGAGCCGGCCCGCAATTGCCGTGAGGTGAATGATGCCGTTGGTCGAGCCGCCGATTGCGAGCAGCACCCGCAACGCATTTTCGATCGCCTTGGGCGTCAGGATGGCCGCCGGACTCAGGTCCCGCCCGATCATCGCCACGGCCTGCGCGCCGGTGCGCTCCGCAATGCGGATGCGATCGGCAGTCACGGCAGGCGCAGACGCGCCACCCGGCAGCATGATGCCCAAGGCTTCCGCAATACAGGCCATCGTGCTGGCCGTTCCCATCACCGAACAGGTCCCGACCGTCGCGACGAGCTGATTGTTGACCGCTTCGATCTCGGCTTCGTCGATCTGGTCGCCGCGAAAACTCGCCCAGAAACGACGGCAGTCCGTACATGCCCCCACCCGTTCACCGCGATGCGAGCCCGTGAGCATGGCGCCCGTCACCAGTTGAATAGCGGGCACGCCCGCCGCCGCCGCACCCATCAACTGGGCCGGGACGGTTTTGTCGCAGCCGCCGATCAGCACCACCGCATCCATCGGCTGGGCCCGGATCATCTCCTCCGTGTCCATCGACATCAGGTTGCGCAGGTACATGCTGGTCGGATGCGAAAAGCTCTCGGCGATCGAAATCGTCGGGAATTCGACAGGCAGCCCGCCAGCCAGCATCACGCCGCGCTTGACCGCCTCGATCAACTGCGGCGCGTTGCCGTGGCATGGGTTGTAGGCACTGCCCGTGTTCGCGATAGCCACGATCGGACGCGACAGCGCGTCGTCGGTATAGCCCGCGCCCTTGATGAACGCCTTGCGCAGAAAAAGCGAGAAACCTTCATCGCCGTAGTTCGTCAGGCCCTGCCGCAAGCCGCTTTTCTTCTCGCCCATTTTCGCTCCTAAATCTTCGATGAGATTATCAATAATCTTGACGGGAATCTTACCGATACTTATAGTCTGTCCGCAAGCGATTCTTTTTTGTGGCGGTCGATGCCGCCTGGCAACTCTCTCTAACAGCATTCCGCCGAGGTCTTCATGAAGCATGTCGTGGCCTATCGTTCGTTGCCTCCTGCCGTGCTGGGGCTTCTTCGTGAGCACTGTTCCGTCGAGCTGGTCGACGTTTCCTCCGGCGATCTCGCGCCATTCAGGCGCGCCCTGGGCACGGCTCATGGCATGGTCGGCAACAATCTCAAGATAACGCCTGAGATTCTTGATGCGGCGCCCTTGCTTGAGGTCGCGTCCACCATTTCGGCCGGCTTCGATGCGTTCGATGTCCCCGAACTCTCGCGCCGCGGCATCGTTCTGACGAACACGCCTGAAGAAGTCACCGAAACCACTGCTGACCTTGTGTTCAGCCTGATCCTCGCGACCGCCCGGCGCATTTCCGAACTCGCCGACTGGACGCGGCGCGGCCGGTGGACGCGTACTGTCGGCGAGGCGCAATTCGGTGTCGACGTGCATCACAAAACCCTCGGAATCGTCGGGCTTGGGCGCATTGGCAGCGCGGTCGCCAAGCGCGCCGCCCTCGGCTTCGGCATGGACGTGATTTATTCCAATCGCTCCCGCAACCCCGAAGCCGAGGAGCGCTACGGCGCGCAATGGCGGCCGCTTCCCGAACTGCTCGCGACTGCGGATTTCGTCTGCGTGCTCGTTCCGCTATCGCCCGCCACCGAGCGCCTGATCGGCAGCGCCGAGCTCGGGACCATGAAGCCGTCGGCCATTCTCATCAACTGTGCTCGCGGACAGGTCGTCGACGAGGCCGCCCTCATCGCGCATCTCCGTGAAGGCCGCATTCTCGGCGCCGGTCTCGATGTGTTCGAACGCGAACCGGTGTCGCCGGACTCGCTGCTGCTCGAGTTACCGAACGTGGTAGCGGTGCCGCATATCGGTTCCGCTACGCAACAGACGCGCGAGAACATGGCCATGCGTGCGGTGCGCAATCTCATCGACGCACTCGACGGCCAGCTCTCGTCGACCTGTGTCAATCCCGAAGCACGCCAAGCCCGCTTGTCCGCTCAACAGATCGCCAACTGAATGGCGCGAAGCACCCTCTCCCCCATCAAAAGGAACACGCGATGACCTCAGTCAACCGGCCCCGCGGCGTTTACTCGCCCGTGGTCACGCCGTTCACAAACGACCTTCTTCCCGATCACGACCGCTATGTCCGTCATTGCCGATGGCTTATCGAACAGGACGTCGGACTCGCTGTTTTCGGCACCAACTCAGAAGCGAATTCGCTCGCAGTCAGCGAGAAAATGAAGCTGCTCGAAACGCTGGTTGGCGCAGACATTCCGGTGGATCGCCTGATGCCGGGCACCGGCTGCTCGGCACTCACCGACACAGTCGAACTGACACGCCATGCGCTTTCGCTGGGCGTAAACAATGTGCTGACGCTGCCGCCGTTCTTCTACAAGGGTGTCACCGACGAAGGCTTGTTCCGCAGCTATGCGCAGATCATCGAGCGCGTGGGTTCCGACGCACTGCGTATTTATCTGTATCACATCCCGCCCGTGTCCCAGGTGCCGCTCAGCCTCGCGCTCATCGAGCGGCTGTTAGCTGCTTTCCCGGGCGTGATCGCCGGCGTGAAGGACAGCTCGGGCGACTGGAGCAACACGCAGGCGATGCTCGAGCGCTTCCAGCCGCATGGCTTCGATGTGTTCGCCGGCAGCGAGACCTTCCTGCTGGCCACCATGCGCGCGGGCGGCGTCGGCTGCATCACGGCAACCGGAAACGTCAATCCGGCGGCTATCGTGCAGTTGTATCGTCACTGGCAATCGGCCGACGCCGATGCCCGTCAGGCAGCACTGGATGCCACGCGTGCGGTGTTCGCCAAGCTCCCGATGATCCCTGCGCTCAAGGCAGCGATAGGCGTCTATTCGAACGACCCCGAGTGGGGCGTCGTACGTCCTCCTCTCGTCGATCTGACGCCAGTGCAATGCGATGCGCTCGCCGCCGCACTCAGCGAAATCGGCTTTTCGATGCCGGGAATCGAAGTCACCGCCTGATGCCCTGAAGAAACACCCGCCGGCTGCATGCGCAACCGGCGGTCTTTTTCTAGCTATTCATTGCTTCGGCTTCACGCCCAATCGTCCAGCGCGTATTCGTTCAGCGCGGCTTCATCGAAGTCGAATCCGAGGCCTGGACGAGTCGGCACGGTCAGCTTGCCGTCTGCGAACGACAGTTGCGTATCCACCAGCCGACGGAAATTCAGCACCTGATCGTCAGGAAAAAATTCGACATAACGCGCATTGCTCGTCGACGCCACCAGATGCACGTGCAGATCGTGGAACCAGTGCGGGCACATCGTCACGCCCACGGCCGCGGCCGACGCCGCAATCCGCCGCCATTCGCTGATCCCGCCGCATACCGCCGCGTCCGACTGAAGGATCATGGCCGCGCGTTTGTCGAGCAGCTCCTGATGCCGCCAGCGCCCTGCTTCTATCTCACCGGTCGCAACGGTCACCGGCGTGCGCCGGCTCAGTTGCGCATGGCTCTCGATGTCGTCCGGACTGAACGGCTCTTCTATCCAGTACGGGTTGAACGGTTCGTACCGGCGCATGTATTCGAGCGCGGTCGGAACGTCGGCCCAGGCGTTGTTGGCATCGAGCATCAGCAGCACGTCGTCGCCGATCGCTTCTCGTGCTGCCCTGATCCGCGCTTCCTCGCTGCGCGGATCGAGCCGCCCCACTTTCATCTTCACGGCGCGAAACCCCTGTGCCACGTATCCCGCCATCTCCTCGCCGAGACGCTCGGGCGTCTTGCCTTCGAGGTAGTAACCGCCGCTGGCATAGGCCGGCACGGTGGCGCTGCATGTGCCGCCGAGATAGCGGCTCAACGGCAGGCCCGCAGCGCGCGCATTCCGGTCCCACAAGGCGATGTCGATGATGGACAGCGCCCGCATGACCGAGCCGGCACGCCCTTGCAGCAGTGACTCGTCGTACATGGCGCACCAGGAGCCTTCGACATCGAGCGCGGAGCGCCCGCGCAACAGCGGCGCAAACAATTCGCGCACGGCATACGTGACCAGCATGCCGGCGCGGTTGCCGCTGTAGCAAAAGCCGATGCCGTAATGGTCATCGGCTGTTGTGACGCGCACGACCGTGTAGTCGCGGGCAGTGACGAGCCGGGTCGAGAATGCAGTGTGGCGGTCAAGCGGCACGCGGATGGTGCGCGCCTCCACCGAAACGATCCGCGAACGTGTCTGATAATCGGTTTGCTCAGGTTCAACGATGACGTGTTTCATAACAGTAGATCGACTCGAAAAAGATAACGATGCTCACGGGACCGATCGTGCGGCCGCGCGCACCGTCCCGCCTGCGCCGACCTGACGGCTTGCGTGGCAGGACGGAGCTTATGTGGCGGTCGTATGCGTCTCGGCTGTTTCGGCTGTCTCGCCTGCCGCGCGCCGGCCGATGACCAGCAGCATCGCCAGCACGCCGACCAGATCGACCGCCGCGCCGAGCATGAAGCCGCTGCTGTAACCGCCAAAGTACTGGACCGCAAAACCCATCATGGTCGGACCGACGATGCCCGAAATGTTGCTCATCAGGTGAACAAAGCCGCTTACGCCCCCGAGATGCCTGCCTGGCACTAGTTCGTGCATGGTGGCCCAGCACGCTTGCGACGAAGCCGTCAGGAACAGCACGGCGAACGCGACAAGCAGGACTGCGGGCATCACGGAATCGACCATGCTGACGCCCACCAGGGCGAGACCCGACAGCGCGAGCGGCACGATCGCCGAGACCTTGCGCGCCATCAGCTTGTTGCTCATGCGCTTGAAAAATGCGTCGGCGACCAGCCCGCCGCCGAAGTATCCGATTCCGCCGCATGCCCATGGCACCGCGCTCAGAAAGCTCATGTGCTTCATGTCGAGATGCAGCGCGTTGGTGAAATAGCTCGGCATCCACGAGATGAACACGAACAGCGTGTAGTTCACCGCGAACAGGCCGACGCCAAGCGCGAGCGTGCTCGGACGAAACAGGTAGCTGCGCAGCGGTGTGCTTTCGTCGCCGCCTTCTGCCGGGTGTGCCGCGCTGCGGCTCGCTTCGACCATCTCGCGTTCGGCCTCACCGACCCGCGTGCTTTGCGCCGGCTTGTCGGTCGCGAAGATACGCCAGGCGACGATCCACACCAGCCCGAACGCCGCGATGATCACAAACGACGTGCGCCAGCCGTAGGCAATGGCGATCAGCCCGACCACCGGTCCAGCAATCGCGCTGCCTACCGTCTGGCCCGAAAACGTAAAGCCGACCATGGTCGCGGTTTCATGCCGGGGAAACCAATTGGTGATGGTCCGGTTGGTCGTCGAATTCATCGGACCTTCGCCGAAGCCGAACAGCGCCCGTGAGATCAGCAGCGTGCCGAATCCAGTCGCGGCCGCAGTCAACCCGCAGAGAATGGACCACGCCCCCATCGCCCAGGAGAAGACCCGACGCGGTCCATACTTGTCGGCGAGTTGTCCGCCGACGAATGCGAAGATGGAATAGCCGAAGAAAAAACTGCTGAACACGACGCCGAGTTGCGACGGTGAAAGGTTCAGCTCCTTGTTGAGAACAGGCGCGACCACGCCGAGCGCCGCGCGGTCCATGTAATTGATCGCGCCCGCAATAAACAGCAGCAAGGCGACGACGTAGCGATACTTCCCAGTCTTCATGTTGTCTCTATTCCGTGTAATTAACGATACCGAACGTTGCTATCTGGCACTTCTTTCGAGTGCCATCAAGGTGCTACCTGTTGACAAGTCTGGCGGGAAGCTGCGTCAAGATGAGGCATGCGGAGACAATCAGCGACCCCGCAATCAGGAACAGGCTCGAATCGAGTGAGTGCGTGACCGTCTTTAGCCACCCCACAAGCGTGGGGCTTACGAAGCCTGCGAGATTGCCCGTCGAATTGATCAATGCGATGCCGGCGGCCGCACCGGTGCCGCCGAGAAAGGACGTGGGCAGTGCCCAGAACATGGGTAAAGCCGTAATCACGCCCGAAGCAGCAAGCGTCAGGCCAAGCAACGCAATATACGTATTGCTGCCCGCGTAGGCGCACATCACGAAACCTACAGCCGCCATGCATTGCGGCAACACGACGTGCCAGCGGCGTTCACGCGTGCGGTCCGCGTGGCGGCCGACCACAATCATCAGAATCAGGGCGGCAAGATAAGGCACGACAGTGAGCAGGCCGATGGTGAAGGCGTCCGTGATGCCCGAACTCTTTATGATGGTCGGCTGCCAGAAGCCAACGGCATAAGAGCCCATCACGATACCGAACAGAATCGCGCACAAGGTCCAGACTTTGAGCGACGTGAAGACCTCGCGCACGGAACCGTGGCTTTTGGTGCGTGCTTCCGCATCGATTTCCGATGCAATGAAGTCGCGATCCTCAACCGGCAGCCACTTTGCGTCCTTCACCCGGTCGTCGAGGAACCAGAAAATGACGGCTGCCAGGATCAGCGCGGGGACGGCTTCCAGAATGAACAGCCACTGCCAGCCGGCAAGCCCCGCGTTCCCCGCCAGGCGCTGCATGATGAAGCCCGATATCGGGCCGCCGACAATGCCCGCCACCGGATTGCCCGCCATCAGAAAAGCGATCATCTTGCCGCGCCGGTGCGATGGAAACCAGTAGGTGAGATACAGCACCAGTCCCGGGAAAAAGCCCGCTTCGGCCACACCCAGAAAGAAACGCAATACGTAGAACATCGTGGGCGTGGTGACCCACGCGGTCGCGGCCGAGAGCACGGCCCACGTAAGCATGATCCGGGCGATCCAGCGGCGCGCGCCGAGCCGGTGCAGCAGCAAGTTGCTCGGGACCTCGAAGAAGAAATACCCGATGAAAAAGATACCGGCGCCGAAGCCGTACATCGCCTCGCTGAAGTTCAGATCGCTGAGCATCTGGAGCTTGGCGAAGCCCACGTTGACCCGATCCAGATAGGCCACCACGTAGCAGACGAACAGCAAGGGCATGAAGCGCCAGGTCACTCGCGTGTAGATCGAGTTGCTTGCCGCGCTGTCAGGTATGTGTATTGCCGGGGTTTGGGTACTCAAGGGCTGTCTCCGCTAATTTTGTTCGACTAGCTACAGGGCGGCGGTTTTACTTATGGGTGTAAATGGCCGTTCGCCCTCGCGATGCGCTGCGCCACTGCGGACTCAACTCATGATGCCGATCTGCCATGGCACGAATTCGTGATCACCCAGCCCGAGCATTTCGCTTTTTGTGCGCTCGCCCGACGCGGCCGCAAGAATCGCGTCGAAGATTCTCTGGCCCGTACTCTGGACCGACGCAATGCCATCCAGGATTCCGCCGCAGTTCAGATCCATGTCTTCAGTCAGACGGGTGTACATCGGCGTGTTGGTGGCGAGCTTCAGCGATGGCACGGGCTTGGCGCCGAACATCGAACCGCGCCCTGTGGTGAAGGCAATAAGATTTGCGCCGCCTGCAATCTGACCCGTCGCGGAGACGGGGTCGAAGCCGGGCGTGTCCATGAAAACGAGTCCAGGTTGCTTCACCCGCTCGGCGTATCGATACACTTCCATCAGCGGGCCGGTGCCGCCTTTCATCGATGATCCAATCGACTTTTCGAAGATGTTCGCCAGTCCGCCCACCTGATTGCCAGGGCTGACCTGGCCATTGATCTGAACGTCTCGACCGACCGAATACTCGTCTTTCCACCAGCGGATCCGCTCAACGAGCTTCTCGCCGACTTCGCGGCTGACCGCACGCCGCGTGAGCGTATGTTCCACGCCGTAGATCTCGGGTGTTTCGGAGAGGATGGCCGTGCCGCCATGACGGACCAGCAAGTCCATCGCCGCGCCAAGCGAAGGATTGGCGGTGATCGACGAAAAGCCGTCCGAGCCACCGCATTGCAGACCGATCTTCAGGTGGCTTGCGGAAACCGTCGTGCGCTTCGCGCGATTGGCATCGGGTAACAGCGCCTTTACCGCAGCCACGCCGGCCTCGATGGTCCGGCGGGTGCCGCCGCTCTCCTGCATGATGAACGTGTGCAGTCGCGAACCAGCCTCCAGACCTTCCTGATCCATCAGTCCGGCCAGTTGATTGCGCTCGCATCCCAGCCCGACAATCAGCGCTGCGGCGAGATTGGGATGGCGCGCGTAACCCGCCATCGTTCGGCGCAGCAGCGCCATCGGCTCGCCGCTCATCTCCATACCGCAACCGATCGAATGCGTGAACGCAACCACGCCATCTACATTGGGGTAGTCGGCCAGCCGTTCGGGCGTGAACCATTCGGCGATCCTGTGTGCGACCGTGGCCGAACAATTGACTGTCGACAACACGCCGATGTAGTTGCGCGTGGCAACCTCGCCGTTATCGCGCGCGATGCCCTGGAACGTGGCGCGCTCGGCTTCGGGCACCATCTCGACGGGCCGATAATCCGCGCCAAATGCGTAGTCGCGGTCGAACTCGCGGAACTCGACGTTATGGCTATGGACCATCGTGCCTGGCGCAATATCCGTCGCGGCGAAACCGATCACCACGTTGTATTTGCGAACCGGCTCGCCTTTTTTGATGGGCGTCGCCGCGATCTTATAGCCTGCGGCCACCTGGCTGCGGCAAACAAAATCTTCGGCTGGAACCGGCGTACCGATCGCGACGTCGATGCGCGCAATCACCACATTGTCAGCGGGATGCAACCGGATCACTGGCCCGGTTGCGCTCTTGCTCGTCACCTCAGTCATCAGGCATTGCCCTTCTAAAAATTTTGCGCCGGGCGGTTAAAAAAAGAGGGCGAGAGTAATCGCTTTCTTACATAACCACTACGGCCGATGCGCCGCTGCTTGAAACTCAACAATTTCAAGCATCTTATGGCACTTCATTTCCAAATTCAAGAGAAAGCGCTTACTCGATTTCCTTTATACTACCGGTCGCGCCTCCGCATAGGCGGAAATGCCGGGCACCCGAACAGGAGACTGAGATGTGGCAACAAGCTGAGCGATACCCCGACCCCCGGGTGATTTCGCTAGACCCTTCCTTCGATAAATACCGCGTGGCCTTTTCGGCTGTCGAACGGCTGGCTACCGGCTACCGGTGGACCGAAGGTCCGGTATGGTTCGGCGATGGACGCTACCTGCTCTGGAGCGACATTCCGAACAACCAGATGCTGAAATGGGAGGAGGAAACGGGCGTGGTCAGCGTGTTCCGGAAACCTTCCAACTACGCGAACGGCAACACCCGCGACAGGCAGGGGCGACTCGTTACGTGCGAGCACGGCCGCCGCGTCACACGCACCGAGTACGACGGCAGCATCACCGTCCTTCTCGATTCCTTTGAAGGCAAGCCGCTCAACTCCCCCAACGATCTGGTGGTGAAATCGGACGGCTCGATCTGGTTCACTGATCCGCCGATGGGCATTTCTGGGCACTACGAAGGAATCAAGGCGGAGCAGGAACTCCCGCACTCCGTATATCGGATCGATGGCGTGACAGGCATTGCGTCCGTAGTCACGCGCGACTTGAAAGGGCCGAACGGCCTGTGCTTTTCACCCGACGAGAAGCTGCTCTACATCATCGAATCGCGCGGTGTTCCCAACCGGATGATTCACGTTTATGAAATGGACGCGGACGGTCGCGGCATCGGTAAAGGCCGGATGTTCTACGACGCGGGAGTCGGCACAATCGACGGAATGCGCGCGGACATCGACGGTAATTTGTGGTGCGGCTGGGGCATGGGCAATGACGAACTCGATGGCGTCATGGTCATTTCGCCACAAGGAAAGATGATTGGCCGGATCGCCCTGCCCGAGCGCTGCGCGAATTTGTGTTTTGGCGGACGCGCACGTAACCGGCTGTTCATGGCGTCGTCGCAGTCCATTTATGCAGTGCACGTCAACACGCAGGGCGCGCTGGGTGGATAACCCGGTCCGCCGCGAAACGTATCCCGGCCACCGGCATGCGCCGGTGGCGACACTTCACTTCGAAACACAGACTTGATAACCCTGACATGCAAAGCAAACCCGTATTGACCGTTGTAGAAGCTACCCGAATCCTCGAAGCTGCGCGCGCGGAAGCAGAGAAAAACCAGTGGGCAGTCACCATCGCGGTCGTGGATGACGGAGGCCATCTGCTGGCCCTGCTCCGCCTCGACGGCTGTGCGCCGATAGGCGCTTACATCGCGACCGAAAAGGCCCGTACGTCAGCGCTCGGCCGACGTGAATCGAAGCAGTACGAAGACATGATCAACGGCGGTCGAACCGCATTCCTGAGCGCACCGCTGGCCGGTACCCTGGAAGGCGGTGTCCCCGTCATGGTCGACGGGCACGTTGTGGGCGCAGTCGGCGTGTCCGGTGTCAAGCCGGATCAGGATTCGCAAGTGGCCCGAACCGCAGCAAACAGCCTCAACGGCTGATTGATTGATACTTGAAACTGTTGGAGCACATGATGGGTGAAATGATCGAGCGCAACGGGCTGCGTGTTGCGGCTGTTCTGAGCAAATTTGTAGACGACGAGGCGTTGAGCGGGACTGGCATCGACAGCGAAGCCTTCTGGAAAGGCTTCGCTGCCCTCGTCCACGACCTCGCCCCGAAGAACCGCGCGCTGCTCGCAGAACGCGATCGTCTGCAGACGGAGCTGGACCAGTGGCACCGCGCAAATCCGGGGCCGGTGCGCGATCTGAAGGCATACCGCGCATTTCTCGAGGGCATCGGCTATATCGTGCCGGCGAGCGCAGCCGTTAAGGCGACCACCGAGAACGTCGACACCGAAATCGCCGGGCAAGCCGGCCCGCAACTCGTCGTGCCGCTCTCGAACCAGCGCTACGCGCTCAACGCCGCGAATGCGCGCTGGGGCAGCCTGTACGACGCGCTTTACGGCACCGACGCTATCCCCGAAACCGACGGCGCGGAGCGCACCGCTTACTTCAACCCGGTCCGCGGTGAGCGCGTGATCGCGCGCGCCCGCGCATTCCTCGATGAAGCGGCGCCGCTCGCCAACGGCTCGCACGTCGACGCCATCGCGTACCGCGTGGAATGCGGCAAGCTCGCCGTCACGCTCAAGAACGGCTCGTCGGCATTGAAGGTTCCCGCACAGTTCATTGGCTATCAGGGCGACGCAGGCTCCCCTTCCGCCGTCCTGCTCAAGCATCACGGCCTGCACTTCGAGATCCAGATCGACGCAACGGACGCCATCGGCAAGACCGACGCGGCGCGCGTGAAAGACGTGCTGATGGAAGCGGCTGTCTCGACGATTATCGATTGCGAAGACTCGGTTGCCGCCGTCGACGCCGCCGACAAGGTCCAGCTTTACCGCAACTGGACCGGCCTTGCGAAAGGCGATCTGACCGAGCAGGTCACGAAGAACGGGAAGACCTTCACGCGCCGCCTGAACGCCGATCGCAAATACACCGCGCCCGATGGCTCGACCGTGAAACTGCATGGCCGCTCGTTGCTGTTCATCCGCAATGTCGGGCATTTGATGACGAATCCGGCGATCGTCGATCACGACGGTCGCGAGATTCCCGAAGGCATTCTGGATGCCGTGATGACATCGCTGGGCGCGATGCACGACCTGCAAAACAAGCTCAATTCGCGGACCGGATCGATTTACATCGTCAAGCCGAAGATGCACGGCCCGGCCGAAGTCGCGTTCTCCAATGAGCTGTTCGGCCGCGTCGAAGATCTGCTGGGGCTGCCGCGCCATACCATCAAGATGGGCATCATGGACGAGGAGCGCCGCACGAGCGTCAACTTGCAGGCGTGCATTGCGGCGGCATCGGCGCGCGTGGCGTTCATCAATACGGGCTTCCTGGATCGCACCGGCGATGAGATGCACAGCGCAATGGAAGCCGGTCCGATGATGCGCAAGGGCGACATGAAGTCGTCGGCGTGGATCGCCGCTTACGAGCGTAATAACGTGCTGGCCGGCTTAAGCTCGGGATTGCGCGGACGCGCGCAGATCGGCAAGGGCATGTGGGCAATGCCCGACCTGATGCACGCAATGCTTGAACAGAAAATCGCGCATCCGAAGGCGGGCGCGAACACGGCTTGGGTGCCGTCGCCGACTGCCGCGACGCTGCACGCGCTGCACTACCATCAAGTTGACGTTCAGGCCGTGCAGCAAGAGTTGGAAAGGACCGGCTACGACAGCGTACGCGATGAACTGCTCGATGGCCTGCTGACGATTCCTGTCGTCGAAAAGGCGCAGTGGTCGGATGAGGAAATCCGCGAGGAAATCGAGAACAACGCGCAAGGGATTCTGGGTTACGTGGTTCGCTGGATCGATCAGGGCGTCGGATGTTCGAAGGTGCCGGATATTCACGATATCGGTTTGATGGAAGACCGCGCGACGCTGCGCATTTCGAGCCAGCACATTGCAAACTGGCTGCGTCACGGGGTGGTGTCGGAAGCGCTGGTGAACGAAACGTTCAAGCGCATGGCGAAGGTGGTGGATGCGCAGAACGCCGACGACCCGCAGTACCAGCCCATGAGCGGTCACCTGGATACATCGCTCGCGTTCAAGGCGGCGAAGGCGCTGGTTTTTGAAGGACGGTCGCAGCCCAGCGGGTATACGGAGCCATTGCTGCACAAGTTCCGACTTGGCGCGAAGTGGTAGGCGCAAATCGCAGTCGAAACCGTGGGCCGCCGACCTAGGTGCTGCGAGGACGCGCCGTCGTACCACGCACAATCAGGTCGGTCGGCACGATGTACTGCGAACTGACGGGCCGTCCTTCGATCCGGGCGAGCAGATACTCGGCGCTGCGCGCGCCGATTTCATCGGCGGCAAGCCGCATGGTCGTCAGCGGCGGCGACGTGAAGCTGGAAAACTCGATGTCGTTGATGCCCGCGATCGACAGGTCGCCCGGCACGTCGATACCCGACTCGCGCGCCTCGGCCAGCGCGCCGATTGCAAGCAGATCGGTGCCGCAGATTACGGCCGTTGGACGCTCGGGACCGTTCATCAGCGCCTTCATCGCCATCTGGCCTTCAATGATCCTATGTGGCATCTCGATCAGATGCTCGTGGCGCAACTGCAGCCCGCGCGACTGCAGCGCCGCGCGCACGCCGATGATGCGATCAGCCGCGCGATCGCTGTGCTGCGTCATCTGGGTAATCATGCCGAAGCGCACGTGCCCGAGTTCGAGCAGATACTCGGCAAGGCGCCGGCCCACTGCGACATTGTCGAACCCGACATAGGGGTGATCGTGATCGACGGTCCAGCCGTTGACGAGCGGAATCTGCTCCTTCTCGATCAGTTCATAAAGCGCGGGCGAGTGGTTACGGCCCACAAGCATCAGACCGGCAATGCCGTCCGCGATAAGCGCGCGCACCTGCTTCAGCTCGTCCTCCTGGTCGTAGTACGAACAGCCAAGCAGCAACGTATAGCCGGCTTCTCCGATGCGCTTTTGCAGCGCGAACACACCAATCGCGAAGTTCTGGTTTTCCAGCGACGGAATCACCGCGCCGATCGTCTTCGAGCGCTGCGACGCCAGCGCGCGTGCCGCCGCGTGCGGCGTGTAGCCGAGGGTCTGCGCGATCTCACGCACGCGGTTCTGCAGTTCGGCCGCTACCGTCGCGTTGCCGTTCAACACGCGCGAAACGGTCGCAGTCGATACGCCCGCTGCGCGTGCCACGTCCATCACGGAAATTGCATTCGATTTGCGACGCGGCGCTCTTTTCTTTGTTTCTGTGGTCAACTTGCACCCTGCCCGATGTCGAGGCGCACCATCGCGCCTTCCCTGTGCCGCATACTATAACGCGGAGCATCGGGAAATGGCGGCCGCCGGGTGCGCACCTGCTCCTGGTCGATCCTCTCCGTGTTTCCGTCGAACGACACGAGACACCCGCAGTCACCGTGAAAGAGCGCCTCGCGCAGATCTTCTGTCTGCCCTGTCGCCATAATCTGCGCGACTTCTCCTTCGACGCGTTTCTCACCGCCGCCCAGTCTGGCGACAATCGCGTCTCAGGCGTCCATCACTGATCCGCCCACGCTGCTGCCCGCCGCGCCGGCGTTCCGCTGCCGAGCGCCTCGATCAGATAATCGACGAACGACGCGATCCGCGATGAGATCGCCGTATTCCGGTAATAGACGGCATGAATCGGCTGCCGCACGTCCTGCGTGTGACGTGTAAGGATCTGCATGAGCCGCCCCGCTTCACGGTCCTGCGTGGTCATGAAATCCGACAGGCAGACGATCCCGTTGCCTTCGAGCGCGAGTTGCCTCAGCGTCTCTCCGCTCGACGACCAGACCGTGGGCTCGATATGGTACGGTTCACCATCGGCGCCGAGCAGCGGCCAGACATTCAGCGATTCCGGCTGGTTGAAGCCGAGCAGTGCGTGCTTGCCGAGATCTTCGATCTTGCGCGGCTGGCCGTTCACCTCGAGATAGTTCGGACTCGCGAGAATGCGCAGCCTGCTGTTGCCGACGAGCCGGCTATGCAGCGTCGAATCCTTCAGCCGTCCGATCCGGATCGCGACGTCGGTGCGCCGCTCGAGCAGATCGATCACGCCCTCGTTGCTGTTGAGTTCCAGCTCCACCTCAGGATAACGCTCGCGGTATCCCTGCACGAGCGGGACAATCACATGCAGCATGAACGGCGACGCCGCGTCGACCCGCAACCGCCCCGACGGTTTCTCGCGCCGCGCCACCATCTGTTCCTCGGCACTTTCCACCGACTCGATGATCGCCCGTGCGTCCTGCAGGAACGCCCGCCCCTCCTCGGTCAATTCGAGCCGGCGCGTGGTCCGGCGCAACAGCGTCGTCTTCAGCTTCTCCTCGAGCCGGCCGAGTGTACGGCTCGCGGCCGACACAGTCAGGTCAAGCTGCTGCGCGGCGGCCGTGATCGACCCGGTGTCGACCACGGCCGCGAAGGTTTGCAATTCGTCCAGCGTGATTTTCATTGTTGATTTCAAATCAAAACAATTTCGTTTATAACCTGGTTTTTCCGCAAAAGTAAAGAGCGCACACTGCGCCAACCGCTCGCTCGATGGCCCCCTGATCAGTTTCCTGTTGCTGCTGATCGCCGCGGCAGGCGTCGCGTTCGTCGTGCTGCAGGTCGCCCGTCAGCGCCGCATGCAGGTAGACGCAAATGCATAGCACAGGCTACCGGAACGCATTCCAATATTTGATTTGAAATCAAATATGTTTGACGGATACAACCGTTTTTCGCATGGATGAAAAACGGCAGAATCCCATCGTCGATTGAGCAGTTCGCATCCAACAACTGGAGAACATCATGAGCACGATTCCCGCATTTGGCCTTGGGACATTCCGCCTGCAAGGTCAGGTCGTCATCGATTCGGTCCGCAACGGCCTTGAACTCGGCTACCGCGCGATCGACACCGCGCAGATCGCGGCGCTCGAGCGCAATGGCCGCGAAGTCAATCCGGACGGCCTCGCGCCGACCTGGGATTGAGATTTTTACGATCGTTCAAGGCTACCTATGCGAATCACTATTCCATCCCGTATCGGATTCGGCACTGCGCCGCTTGGTAACATGTACCGCGCGATTCCCGACGACGAAGCGCTCGCCACCGTCGACGCGGTGTGGCAAAGCGGTATCCGTTACTTCGACGCCGCGCCGCTCTACGGCGCGGGTCTTGCTGAACTGAGGCTCGGCGAAGCGCTCGCGGCCCATCCAAGAGACCAATATGTGCTCGGCACAAAGGTTGGCCGCCTCATTCTCGACGAACACGAATCAACCGCAGAGCGCGATCTAGGTGAGAAAGGCGGATTGTTCGAGTATGGACTCCCTAACAAGATCGTCTACGACTACACGGAAGAAGGTACTTTGCGTTCGATCGAAGCAAGCCTGAAGCGGCTGCGCACCGACCGGCTCGATTACGTGTGGATTCACGATCCCGCTGTCGATTTTCATGGCGACAACTGGCGCGCGGTATTCGAGGAAGCGATGTCCGGCGCCGCAAAAGCGCTGACACGCCTCCGTGACGAAGGCGCCATCAAAGGATGGGGGCTCGGTGTGAATCGAGTGGAGCCGTGTGAACTCGCATTGGAGCGCGCCGATCCGGACGGTTTCCTGATCGCGGGCAGATATACGCTACTGGACCATGAAGCGGCGCTGCGCAAGCTATTACCCGCCTGCGAGACACGCAACCTCGGCATCGTCGTCGGCGGCCCGTACAATTCCGGCTTGCTGGCGGGTGGCACTCACTTCGAATATCAGTTGGCGCCACAAGCGATGATCGATCGTGTAGCGCGCATTAAAGAGGTATGCGCCCGATTCGGTGTGGACATTCGCGCGGCAGCGTTGCAGTTCTCACTTGCCCATCCGGCGGTCGCCGGCATCATCCCCGGCGCCAGCCGTCCGTCTCGCATCGTCGAAAATCAAACACTGATAACCGCTCCCATTCCCGCAGCATTTTGGCAGCAGTTGAAGTCCGCGAATTTGATTGCCGCGCATGCGCCGACGCCCGATGAGGTTGCCCCCGCTCTCTGATCATACGAATGAAGAACGGTCGCTACGGTGTGGCCGTTCCGTTCGCAGCCAGCCTGACATCTCTGC
Organism: Paraburkholderia madseniana; assembly: GCF_009690905.1. Taxonomy (GTDB): domain Bacteria; phylum Pseudomonadota; class Gammaproteobacteria; order Burkholderiales; family Burkholderiaceae; genus Paraburkholderia; species Paraburkholderia madseniana. The sequence continues at coordinate 26,169 of NZ_VOSW01000038.1, read as the reverse complement.
CGTTCGTCCGAGCAGCCGCCCTGACTGGCAGCCATAGTGGGGGCACCGCACCACGATTTTATGAAATCCTGGCAGAGCCTGCAGAAGCCATAATCTCAACTCCGGCTACGCCTTCGTCCGGAAAGCATGGCAGCACGTGCTGCAACCGCGTGGGCCCAACGCAGTGGCCAGCCCCAGCTCGTACTTCATCGGGTGGACAGAAAGCTGAACATCCCTGCTCCTTCTCGTGATTACAAGCTCTTCGTTCCGTGCGCTGCCGGATGGCACCCGGTCATGATCTACCCCGCATGAACTCCCGCACCAGCCGGGAACGGCATGCAAACCTGCCGGCAAACTTCGGATCGTTATCAACGGTGATAGAAGCAGGCAATCCACGAATCTCACTCAAGCGCTGCAATAGGCGAGACACCTGAAATCACGGTCGAGCTTTCTGAAAAATAGAGTCTACCGGGCGCAAGTACGCAGCAGAAAACATTTTGCTTGCCTCTGTCCCTGAAGAGCGTTCAAACCCCTCGATTGGCGCATCGACGATCTGTACGCGCTAGAACGTATAGGCGACGTTCAGGAAGACGTTAAGCGGATTGAGCCGGAGCGTGGATTTGGAAACGATCTGCGTTCCCGTTGCGGTCTGCCCGTATAACGTAAGGTGGGTTTTCACCGGGACGTAGCCAAGAGAGGTTCCGACCGACCAGTGTTTTGTAATCGCGTAATTTGCCCCGACCTCGAATACAGGATTCCACGATGAACTGAGTGTCGCACGTGCCGAGCCGCCTGGACCAAGGCTATCAGTGACAAACTGGCTATTGGTTGTCCGAACCTGGGTGAACCACGTATAGTTCACGCCGAGCCCTATGAACGGACGGAATTTCGATTCGGCTGAAAACAGGTGGTATCGAAGTTCGATGGCGGGCGGCATGGGCCTTGTTGTGCCGAGCTTGCCATACTTCTGCAGCGTCCCGTCGCCAATCAGATTCACCTTCATTGGTAGTCCAAAAAGCAAGGCGACACCCATGTTGTCCGTGACGTAGTACTCAGTGGTAATTCCCACCGTATCGGTTGAACTCGCATGCGCTCCGCTACCAGATAGCTGCTGATTCACTGCTACCCCGCCAATGCTTTCCACGGTTAGTGGCGTTGCGTCACCCTGCGGCGCAATGTGAAGCCATCCTGTCGACAGCGTTATGCTTCCGGCCGACTGCGCATCGGCATTGTCGATAAGCCCAGCCGAGCAGATGCAAGCCGCCATACCGACCGAACTGATCGCGCGTTTGTAATTCCTCATGCCTCTTCTCCTGTCTCTTTGTCTGGAAATTTTTGTGAATCAGCGTATTTCTGTTCGAACTGCTAAATTGATTGTTGTCCGCCTTTCGCATAGCTACACCCCCGCCTACTCCCATCGCCCTGCACTCTAGTAAGAGTGCATTGCCAGGCGTTCCGTCTCGGGCGGGAACACGCACCACGTACCGTCGCGGTGCCGGAAGAAAAAAAATCCAAGCGGGCCTGTCGGTAGCAGTAGCTCGATACGCACGCACGGTTTCTGATTCGAGCGCGCGCGGCTGAATCGGGTAACCCGAACCGGCGTCGAGAAAGTCGGCCCGAGCCATTTTTCAACCTGCGAACGCAAAGACCTTTCCGATGCAATACTCATCCTCTTTCCCTTCCAAACGAATAGGTATACTAAATTTAATACACTGACAGACATTTCAACGTGGCATCGCGCCGGGTACTTCCGATCAACCTCTAATCCGGTCGCACGACCGAACACGTCCCTTTGAGGTCGTGGCTCGTGTCACGTTGGCCTGCCCTACGCATCTGTTGCTGCCGGGTCCGTCCCCGTCGGTTGCTCCGCCCGTGCTGGCCTCGCGGCGGCCGAGATCGAAAATGCGAACGGAAAGCGTCCGAGCGCGGAAGTCGCCAATGCTTCGAACGCGGGGTCGCCAAGTTCGACGTGAAGTGAAATTCCACGCGAGATGTCATCAATGAGGCTAACGGTTGCATCCTCGACGCCAGCCTCTACGAGGGCCGACTCCAGGGCGTCTGCCATTTCGCGGCGTTTTAGCGCGGGCTTGAAGATCTTGCCGACGCCCGTCAGCGGCATCGCATCCACGATCCGTATCCCCTTTGGCAACGCGGCGCGTTCGTTGATCTCGTGACGCAGAAACTCGGCCAATTCCGCTTCCGTTGCCGTTGTGCCCGGCTTTAGCTGGACATAGGCAACCGGCAACTCGCCCGCGTGCATATCGGGACGGCCTACGGCTGCCGCGATCTGGACTGCGGGATGGCGATGCAGTGGTTCTTCGATTGCCGCAGGGTCGATGTTGTGTCCGCCCCGGATAATCAACTCCTTCTGCCGGCCGGTGAGCCAGAAGTAACCGTCGGGGTCGCACCGTCCGAGATCTCCGGTATTGAGCCAGCGGCCGCCGTCACCACTTTCCATCCAGATGCCACTATTCTGCTCCGGCCGGGTATAGCCAACGAACACGTTTGGCCCGGAGATAACCAGCTGGCCGACCTCATCCGCAACGCAATCTCGTACATACCGGCCGGTTTCATCGACCACCACTGCTTTCATTGCCTGACCGGGCAGACGAAGACCAATCGAACCGACCCTGCGCTCGCCAAGCGGAGGGTTCACGCTGCTAACGCAGGTACCTTCCGTGAGGCCGTAGCCCTCAAGGATTCTTATTCCTGTACGATCCTGGAAAGTGCGAAGTAATTCCACCGGCATGGGGGCGGCGCCACACAGTCCATACTCGAGCGAGCTGATATCGTGCTCGCCAACTGGAACGTCCAGCAGCGATCCGTAGAGTGTCGGGACAGCGCTGAAGAAGTTGATGCGGTAATGCTCGACAATTTCCCAGAAACGCTTTACAACGCCTTCGCCCCGATAGCCTTGCGGTGTGCCGAGCACGACGTGGGCACCACGCGAGAACGCCAGCAGACCTGTCACCATCACGGCGTTCACGTGGAAAAGCGGCAGTCCGCAAAAAATCGCTTTTCCCGGACCAATGCTTTCGCCGAAGAATTGACCCGCGTTCCACGCATTGGCCACTTCGTTGCCGTGCCGTCGAACCGCAATCTTCGGCAGCCCGGTGGTACCGCCCGTGCAAAAGAACGACGACACATCATCCATGCTCAGTCGACGCGTGCTGCTGAGCGCCACCCCGGACTCCCCCGCGATGGCGGTGCTGAAATCGTGGATGCCGACATGCGCAGGAACGGCACCGTGAACGCCGCCAGGCCCATGCAGTTTCGAAGACTCGCCACGTTGAAGCATCCGGGCCGCAAATCCCTTTTCACCCGGCATGCGGTCGGCCGGATTCACGAGCACCAGATGCTGAAGGGAAGGCACCTTGCGCAACACCGCTTGCACCTTTTGCCAGAGGTCAGTTCCGGGCAACGGTGCCAGGGTCACGAGCACGCTCGCACCTGAGGCGTTCAGCAGTTCGCCGATGGCTTCGCCCTCAAGCAGCGGATTGATCGCGCAGACAATCCCGGCGGCTTCCCCGCCCCAGATCACCAAGTGCGTTTCAGGGAGGTTGGGCAGAACGTATGCGACAACCGAGTCGCGGTGTACTCCAAGGCGCGCAAACATGTTTGCGGTTCGCGTGACATCGCGCACGAGTTCACCATACGTCCAGCACTCAGCGTTCCGGTGGTCGTCGGCCGTTGCAAAGAACGAAAGTGCGGGTGCCACTGGATTGATGGCGGCGCCCCGGCAGATCATCTCGTAGGTACTCGACGGAAGATCCGCCAGTTGCCCCTGCGTTTCAATGGCAAGGACATCGTGTACGTTTGCGACGCCTTTCATGCCGCCTGTTCCATAACGACGTTGTGCTGTACGCCCAGATCGATCGAGCGGTCATGGCTGGCGATATGCGCCTCCACGACGTCACCCACGCGCAGATACTGAGGCCTTTCCTCCTGCATCTTCAGGAAAAGCCGCCACTTTTCCGCCTCAGGCAGTTGCGCCGCGGCGCGCTGCTTTTCGGGTGACGGAATAGTCAGCGCACAACCGGAGGGCGTGCCGGTCGCGAGCAGGTCCCCGGCGCGCAGGTCGTGTAGGGCGGAAAGCTCCGTCAAGGTCTCCGCCGGGCCGTAGACGAGGCCCGCCGTGGAGTCATTCTGGCGGACAGTTCCGTTTACCGTCAGCGTCAGCACGAGCTCCTTCAGCTTTGGAATATCCTGTTTCTCCAGGAGGCAAAGGTAAGGGCCGACAGGGCCAAAAGTGCGATAGCTCTTGCCCTTGTAGAACTGCATCTGTGGAATCTGGATATCGCGCGCGGAATAGTCGTTGACGATCACGGCGCCCGCGATGTAGTCATGCAGGTTCCCGTCAGTGACAGTTTCGCGCGACGTAATGTCGCGTTTGAGGACAAGACCGAGTTCGATCTCGTAGTCGAGGAACTGCACCTCGTTTGGCTTAACCACGGGCGAGTCGGCCGGAACGATGCAGCTTGTTGCCTTCGTGAAGATCATATTGAATTTCTTCACATCCGGGTCCATGCCGGACTCGATCATATGCTGGCGATAATTCGCGCCCTGGCAAATGAACTGCTGATTGGCGGTCACGGGCGACAACCATTGCACTTCCGATTCGGGAATCGTCGGACCGCTCAGCACGAACAGCCGTTCGACCGGATTGGCCTCGATAAACTCGGCGGTCGTCTTGAACTCGCCGGGAATCGGCGTGATAGTGCCATTAGCGACCACACCCCACTGGGCGCGGCCATGGTGCAGGTAATGCAGAACGTGAAGTGCCATTTATCGATCTCCGGATTCTATGGAAGGGGTTGGTTCAAGCGAAAAGCTTTGCCAGCATCCGCAGCTTGCTCAGAGTCAGGTCGGGGCTGCGGCGCAGGTTCCTGAAGAGCGCCACGATGCTCGAAAGCGTGAATCTGGGTTTTGTGAAACTGCGCGGCATTGTCGGTCCCCATTGCGCCATCGCCTCACGGCTCACGGCATGAACACCGGTCGGCGCATCGGCCGTAAAGAGATCGCCGTCGCAATAGTGCTCATGCTTGTCGCCCCACGGGTCCTGCCAGTAGTCGAAGATCTGGCTGCCCAGGATATGACGGCCAATTCCCCAAGCGTGCGTCCAGCCCTTCTCGCGCAGGACGCGCTGGCCCATGCCGACCGCGTCGGCATCCACGACTTCGTAGGCACTATGGCTGTAGATGGGCACGAAGCCTTGTGCAAGCGCGAGCGTATGGTGATCGGCCGGCTTGTCGCCGAGATCGAGCCGCATGAACGCGACGACCGGCGAGCCATCGGGAAGTACCTGCACATCGCTCGGGATGAATCCAAAATGCCGCGTATACCATGCGCAGGTTTCCTGGTAGTCGGCGAGTTCGAGCACGACATGTCCGAGCCGGATAACTTCGGGCGCGCACTCGGGCGGTCGCTGCGTCCCGTTAATTCGGACGGCCGCATCCACGGAGTTGAACGGCAATGGCGGCCGATGGGATAGCGTCGAAGCTGGCGCCTGGCCCCATATTGCATCGACGCGAAAGCCAGAAGGATCTGTCAGTCGTACTGTATAGCCGCCGCCTGGCAACTGCGACCGTTCGACCTCAGAGGCGCCGGGCACTTTTGCAAGCGCATCAAGATCGGCCATGTTGTCGACCTGTAGCCCGAAGCCGACGAACATGGATTTCGGCGCCTTTCGGACGACGTAGCAGAAATGCGAAGCACCCGTTCCCCGCAGTAGGACGAGCGCATCAGTGCGCGATACCGTTCGGAGCCCGAAGTCATTGAGAAATTGCTCGGCTTTCTCGAGATCTGGCCGGTCGAATATCAGATAGGCCAATGCCGACGCTTTCGTCGTGGGATCGGGGTGACGGGACGGCTGTACAGTAGTCAGTTTCATGGCAGAACGGAAATCAAACGGTTCGGATAGCGTGTTCGGCTTCCATAGCCGGCGCGCCGACGGGGTTCGTCAGCAAGGCAAGACTCTCGCGCACGATACGGTTCACGTCGGTGGCCGCACCGTCGTGGACGATCGTCTTGTCGGGCCGGACTACGGCAACCCACCCGACGGGCACCAGCCCCGGAAGAAATACGCCTTCAAGGTCTTCCCAACTGTCGAGCGCGGCAAGATGCAGCCGTTGCCCCCGATGGGCAATCTGGACAACGCGCCCCTCGGCACGCGCAAACGCTGCGGCCGTCGCGTGCTCTAGCACAGCCGCCGCATCCACGCCAAACCCGATCAGCGTGAGACCCTGCCCGAGCACGTCGTCGCTCAGACACGTGGTGCCATCGGAACCTCTCACCCAGCCTTGCGCGATGACTGCGCCACGAACAAGCCTGGTCGACGAGCGGCCCTTGGCGAACAGTCCACTGCGAAATGCGTTCTTCGGCTTGATCTGCAGTTCCTCAAATTGCGCGCGCAGGCGCGGCACGAGTCCCGCAAGTCGCATCAACCCATGAGTCAACAGCGCAACCGCGCCACTTCGCGGCATGACGAGCCTACTCATGAATTTTGCAAGGTTGATCATTGCCTTTGCATGCGGGCGCCGCTCCTCGTCATAGGTATCGAGAATCCTTGGGTCGGCACGTCCGTGTACCACCCATGCCAATTTCCAGCAAAGATTGGCGGCGTCCCGAAGGCCTGCTACCAGCCCCTGCCCGACGAATGGAGGCGTGATATGGGCCGCGTCGCCCGCGAGGAACACCCGCCCCTTGCTGAATGCGTCAACGGTGCGCGCATGGAAGCGATACACGGCCTTGCGCTCGATGATCATCTCTTCGACGTTGCCCCATGGAGAGAGCAACTCCCGGATGCGTGTCTCGGATTCCATTTCCTCGCGTCGCTCTCCAGGCTGCAGCATGAATTCCCAGCGTTCACGGTGGCCAGGCGCGACCATATGCGGGATTGGCCGACGGTGATCGCAGATGAATTCGATGTGATCGATCGGACGCGGTACGTAGCGGGCATCGACGATCAACCAGTCCTCGGCGAACGTCTTACCTTTGAATTCCTGGCCGATGAGCTGCCTCACCAGCGAACTCGCCCCGTCCGCGCCGACCAGATAGCGGGCACGGACCTCATGAGTGCGCCCGTCCCCGAGGTCCAGCGACGCGAGCACATGGTCCCGTTCCTCCGTGAAGCCCTTCAGTCCGACACCCAGCGCAATATGCGCACAGTCATATGTCTCGAGCCGGGCGCGCAGGCACCGCTCGAGATCCGGCTGGTAGAACGTGACGAGCTTCGGATGGCCATCCAGGCTGCCCAGCGAATTCACGCTGCCGAACAGGCCCAGCATGGGCGACCTCATGCGGACGTACGGTATGGCGATCGTCTCGAAATCGCGCTCGCCAACGCCCGCAAGCTGAAGGATGCGCAGCGCCTCGTTATCCAGTGCGATTGCACGGGGCGCCATGAATACTTCACGCGACTTGTCTACAACCATCACGTTCACACCGTGCCGTGCCAGCAGATTGGCGGTCGCCGCACCGACCGGGCCACACCCGACTATCAGCACCTCTATTGCCTCGGGCAGGTCACGCGTCGGCGGCTGAACCGGGTCCTGCAGGCCGGACGGCCCGGTGGTGTTTATTGCTCCTGTCTCCACTGTCACTCCATCTGTCTATTTGTTTGTCGGGCGTCAACCATGCGCCTTATTGACATTAAAGTCATCGATGACAACTTTGTCAATAGAAACATTCCAATCTATACTTGGATATGAGCAAAGACTGGAACTCGTCATGGCGAACTCTTTAAACCGGCCCGCGCCCAAGCGCTCCACCCGTGCGGACCCCGTTTCTCCGGTCGCCGTTCCCGAGGAGCGCGAGCCGCGCGGAGCGCGTCGCAAGCGCGAGACACGCGCCCGCCTGCTCGACGCTGCCCTCCGGCTAATGGCGGAAAAGGGCATGGAGGGCGTGGCGATCAACGAAATCACTGAGGCCGCCGACACCGGCTATGGCTCGTTCTATAACCACTTCGAGTCGAAAGAAGCCATCTACGCGACGCTCGTCGGCAACGTATTCGAGGAATTCGCCGACATGCTCGATCGCCTCACCGGCGGCCTGTCCGACCCGGCCGAGGTAATTGCCGTCTCGGTGCGCCATACCCTGATGCGTGCGCGGCGCGATCCCGTTTGGGGACGCTTCCTGATACGTGAAGGGTTTTCAGCTCACATCCTGAGCCGTGGGCTGGGCCAGCGGCTGCTGCGGGATATCGGAAACGGCATCGCCGCCAAGCGCTTTGTGGTCGCTGACCCCTTCATCGGCTTTCTTTCGGTGGGCGGCACGGTGCTCGCGGCAATTGCGGCCGAGCTGAATTTCGTCGCGCCGGGCGCGCCGGCGGCAGACCTGCTCGACGAGTTCGGCTTCAGCGGAGAGCATTTCGCCGAGCGTACGGCAGCAACGCTTCTGCAAACACTCGGGCTCAAGCGCACAGAGGCAGAGAAGATTGCAATGCGCGCGTTGCCACTGGTCGAGGCGGAAGTCGACGCGCAATGAGGCGGTTGAAGTCAAGACGCGTTATGGACCGGGATCATCGACGCGACACGAAGAGACAAAGGCCCTCGCCGAATTGCGGAAACAAGGTCATTCTCTTGACGTCACGTGCGGCTGATCGGCAGGCAATTCGCCCATCGCCTGGAAGAGTGCGGCGGTATCGCTCATGCGTTGACTCCCGGCGCGGGCGGCGCTAAGCCGTGCGTTGAGAAACCGCTGCTCGCTGGCGTGCTGTGCCGTTGACGGCAGGGAACCCAGGCGGGCGCGCGACGCCGTTTCGTCGAATGCAGCTTGGGCTGCCTGTGCCGCTCTTTCGGCAAATGCCAGCGTCTGCGCGTCATTGTCCAGTGCGGCAAGCGAATCGGCGACATCCTGGAATGCCGACAGAACTGTCGACTTGTAGTGCAGAACCGTCGCATCGTAGGTATCAATCGAGGCTCTGCGTTGCGCGAACAACGCCCCACCATGGAAGAGCGGCTGGGACAGGCCCGCACCGATCGCCCAGAGCCCGCCTGCACCTGAGAGCATCGCGGGCCAGCTAAAGCCCCCGCGACCCATCGAGGCCGTCAGTGACAGGCTCGGAAAGAGTTGCGCGGTCGCAGCGCCAACGTCGGCCGCGGCGGCCTTCACGGCGGCATCAGCTGCCTGAATGTCCGGACGCGAACGCAGGAGGTCCGAAGGCACGACGACCGGCACGTGGTCGGGCAACGCCAGGCTGTCGAGGTCGGGAACGGTCGGTGCGTTATCGGGCGTCCGGCCCATCAGTACCGCCAGCGCGTGGACGGCTGTGGCGCGCTGCTGGCGTAAGGCCGGAAGACTCGCCGCGATCGAATCTGCCTCCTGCGTCGAGTTGAGCGCCTGCACGTGCGAAATGGACCCGAGCGCGTACCGTTGCTGATCCTCGTTTGCAGTTTCGCTCGCCACGGCGATGAGCCGTTCGGTGAGCGCGATCTGGCGATCGAGCGCCGCCACATTGATCGCCGTGCCGACGATGTTGGCGGCGAGCGCGCGCCGGGCCGCTTCCAGTTCAAATGCCTGCACATTCACGCGATCGGTAGCCGCCGCGTTGGTGTAACGCGTCGCGCCGAAGAGGTCGAACGTGTAGTGCGCTTGAATCTGCCCGGCGAAGAAGTTATAGCGGACCTCGCTTGGGCCGATGCCGGGCACGACCGGTGAACGCGCACGCTCGACCTGGGCGGCAGCGTCGACCGACGGCAGCGTGGACGAGCCGATTTGCCCGCGCAGTTCTTCTTGCGCGGCGGAGAGCGTCCGCTGCGTGGCCGCAAGCGTCGGGCTGTTGCGCAATCCTTCGTCGACGAGCGCATCGAGCGCGTCGGACCGGTAAAGCCGCCACCATTGCAGAACGGCAGTCGAGCCGATATCGAATTGCTGCGCAACGCCATCCGCCACGACAGTCTTCGACGGCTGCACCTGCGCGCCGTAATGCGTGGGCGAAGGCATCACCGGGGGCTCCCCGCTGGGAGCGAACGAGCAGGCCGTCAGTGCGAGCGCCGTAGCCACGGCGATAACGGATGTCTTATAGGCAAAGTTCATGATGAAATCTCCGTATGCTCGACGACGACCGGTTGTATCCCGCGCTCGTCGCGCCGGATGCTGAAGCACGTCGCATAGAGCGCCGGCAGGAAGAAAATGGTCAGTGCCGTGGCGATCGTGATACCACCCATCAGCGCGGTCGCCATGGGCCCGAAGAAAGCTGAGCGCAAGAGCGGGATCAAGGCGAGCACGGCGGCTGCGGCCGTCAGCATGATCGGCCTGAAGCGCCTCACGGTTGCACCGATAATCGCGTCGAAGCGCCCATGCCCCGCCGCGATGTCCTGGTCGATCTGGTCGACCAGAATCACGGAGTTGCGCATGATGATGCCGAACATGGCAATCACGCCGAGCAACGCGACGAAACCAAAGGGCTTGCCGAACAGGAGCAGCGCGGCCACGACGCCGATCAGCCCGAGCGGTGCTGTCAGCACGACGATAAACGTCCGCAGGAAACTCTTGAGCTGGATCATGAGCAGCGTCAGCACGGCGATGATCATGAGCGGCATCTCGGCGTTGATCGAGGTCTGGCCTTTCACGCTTTCTTCGACGGAGCCGCCCACCTCGATGCGATAGCCGACCGGCAGCGTGGCTTTTTGCTCCGCGAGCGCGTGCTCGATATCGCGGGTCACGTCGATGCCCTGCGCGTTGCCCCGAATGTCGGCCTGCACGGTGATCGTCGGTTGCCGGTCGCGCTGCCAGATCACCCCATACTCGAGCGTGTTCCGAACGTGTCCGAGGGAACCGAGAGGAACCGGGCCATTCGGCGTCGGGATCGCCAGGCTCATGAGCTGCGCAGGATTGACACGCTCGCTCTTTGGCGCGCGCAGATCGACGTTGATCAGCTTGTCCTGCTCACGGAACTGCGTGACCGTGTAGCCAGAAAGCGTCATGGCCAGGAAGTTCGATACGTCCTCCGACGACACGCCAAGCTGGCGCGCCCTGTTCTGATCGATCTCGAACGAGAGCGACCGTTCCGCCGGCTCGTCCCAGTCGAACTGCACATCGCGCGTGCGGGAATCGGCGCGGACCTTCTCGGCGACCTCTTCAGCAATTGAGCGCACGGTCGCAATGTCGTTGCCGCTCACCCGGAACTTGATCGGGAAGCCCACGGGCGGGCCGTTCTCGAGTCGCGCCACACGCGTGCGCACGCCGGAGAACTCTCTCCCGAGTTTGGCATCGAGCCAGTGCATCAACTCGTCGCGGTTTTCAACGCTTTTGGCCGTGATCACGAACTGCGCGAAGTTTGGCTGCTGAAGCTGCTGGTCGAGCGGCAGGTAAAAGCGCGGTGCGCCGGTGCCCACAAAGTCTACGAAATGCTCGATTGCAGGCTGGCCGTCGAGCGCCTTTTCCAGGCGCTTCGCTTCGCGCAGGGTCGCCTCGAACGAAGCACCTTCCGGCAGCCGCAGGTCCACAAGCAGCTCTGGCCGTTCAGAGTTGGGGAAGAACTGTTGCGGCACGCGCGTGAAGGCCGCCATCGCGATCGCAAAGAGCACGGCAGTGACGCCGAGCACGGCCCAGCGACGCTCGATACACCACGAGACCCACCCCGACAGGCGCCGGTAGAAGCCGGTGCTGTAAACATCGTGCTCGTGATGGTGCCCGCCACTCTCGTGGCTCTTGCGCTCGGGCAGCATGTGGAAGCCCAGCAAGGGGACCAGCACGACGGCAGCGAACCACGATACGATCAGCGCAATGGCCGACACTTCGAAGATCGAACGTGTGTATTCGCCCGTACTCGATTTCGCGAGTGCGATTGGCAGGAAGCCCGATACCGTCACGAGCGTGCCAGTCAGCATCGGGAATGCCGCGCTCGTGTAGGCAAAGGCCGCCGCGCGCTTGCGACTCCACCCCTGCTCGAGCTTCACGGCCATCGTTTCGACGGCGATGATCGCGTCGTCGACGAGCAGCCCCAGCGCGAGCACGAGCGTGCCAAGGGAGACCTGGTCCAGCCCGATATTGAACACATGCATGCAAAGCGCCGTCACGGCGAGCACGATCGGAATCGAGATCACGACGACCATGCCGGTGCGCAGGCCGAGCGAAACGAGGCTCACGACCAGCACGATTGCTACCGCTTCGCCGACCGACCTTACGAACTCGTCCACTGAATGCTTGACCGCGTGAGGCATGCTCGAGACGGGAGCCAGCTTGAGTCCCGCCGGCATGGCCGCCTGCAGTTCGGCGGTTTTCGCGTCGAGCGCCTTGCCGAGGCTGATCACGTCGCCGCCTTTTTGCATCGTCACGCCGATGCCGAGCGCCGCCTGCCCCCCGACGCGCATCTGGGTGACGGGCGGATCGTCATAGCCGCGCGTGATCTTCGCGATGTCACCGAGCCGGAACGTGCGTTTGTTCACGGTGATGAGCGTGTCGGCGAGCGCCTGCACGTCCTTGAACGCGCCGCTCGGTCGCACGAACACCCGGTCGTCCGCCGTCGTAATGGTGCCAACGGGCGTAACGGTATTTTGTGCGTCGATTGCCTGGGCGAGCTGCTGCGGCGTGATAGAGAGCCCCGTCAGCTCTGCATTCGATATCTCGACGAAGATGTGCTGGTCCGGGTCGCCAAAGTAGTCGACCTTGGCGACGCCGGGCACGCGCAGCAGGACCGTGCGCAACTGGTCTGCGTAGTCGTGCAGTTGCGCAGGCGTAAAGCCGTCGCCTTCAAGCGCGTAGATGTTTGTGTAGACGTCACCGAACTCGTCGTTGAAAAACGGTCCAACCGTCCCCTTGGGCAGCGTCGCCGAGATGTCGCCCACTTTCTTGCGCACCTGGTACCAGGTCTCGGGGACCTCCTTGACCGGGGCCGAATCCTTCATGGCGAAGAAGATCATCGACTCGCCGGGCCGTGAGTAGCTCTTGATGTTGTCGACATACGGTGCCGCCTGCAACTGACGGCCGATCCGGTCCGTGATCTGTTCCTGCACCTCGCGGGCAGTCGCGCCCGGCCAGTAAGTTTTGACCACCATGGTCCGGAACGTGAACGGCGGGTCTTCCGACTGGGCAAGCTGCGTATAACCGATCACGCCGAACAGGGTTGCAAGCCCGATCAGAAAGATCACCAACTGCTGATGGCGCAACGCCCACGCGGAGAGATTGAAGCCACCTTCGCCATGTGCCTCGGAGTCGGACGGGGTGACGGTCGCGCTTTCATGCGCGGTTTCACGGTCGCGTGGGTTCATGACGAAAAATCCTCGGGATGCAACGGGGCCACCACCTGCACGTGTTGGTCTGCGCTCACTGCGTGCACGCCCTGCATCACGACGCGGTCGCCGTCGTGCAGGCCGCCGGTGACAGAGACCGTGCGTTCGTCGTAGCGCGCGATGCTGACAGGGCGCAGCTCAAGGGTGTCGCTGCCCGCGTGCACCACCCACACAGCGGGGTCGTCGCCTTTGTGAAAGAGCGCCGTCACAGGCAGCGCGAACGGACGTGCCGTTGCCGCGTCGCTGGCGGCATCGAACGCAACATTCGCCGTCATGCCGAGGCGAACTTCGGGGCTCGGCGCGGCCAGCGTGAGCTTCACGCGCCAGGTGCGGCTTTGCGGGTCGGCGGCGGGCGACACCTCGCGCACGCGCGCCTCGAAGGTCTTACCAGGCAGCGCAGACAGGCTCACGCGCGCATTGCTGCCGACGGTCAATGCGCCAATCGTCCGCTCGGACGCGTCGCAGACAACATCCACGTCTCCCGTCCAGTCGAGGTGATAGACGGCTTGATCTGCCTGAATGTTCTGGCCGGTGTCGGTGTCCTCCGACGTGATGACGCCGTCGTGGTCTGCCGTGAGCGTGGCGTAGCGCAGGTGATCCGTGGCGAGCGCCATCTGGGCGAGCGCCGAATCGCGCTGCGCGAGGGCGGAAGCGTAGGCGTCCTGGGTCTGCTCCATCTGCGCGGGTGCAATCAGGTTTGCCTGCGCCTGAGCTTTATCTCGATCGAGCTGCTGTTTGGCGTACACGAGACGATGTTCGGCGGCGTCGAGCTGCGCTCGCGCGCTGGCCAGGTTGTTGCGCAGGTCGGTAGGGTCGAGCAGCGCAACGGTCTGTCCCGACTTGACGGTATCGCCGATGCGCACCCGCCGTTCGGTGACCTTGCCTCCAATCCTGAACGAAAGAGGCGTCGAATACCGCGCCTGTATCTGAGCCGGCAATGAGGCGCTCGCCGTGCGCCCGTCGGGATGAACCGTGACAGCAACGACGGGCTTGAGCTCGGGAGCGACGGTTTCGCGCTGGTGGCAGGCCGCTAGCAGCATTGCGCCGCAAGCCGCAATCAGAAGACGTCCCCGGAGGGATGGTCGGACGACGGACGGCAGGAAAGGACGCGCAAGCGTCTGCGCGTTAAGACCGGAAAGTTTCACGATGTTCACAAGGCAGGTGATGGTCCAGCAATAAAATGGGCGAGGCATCGGAAGACACGGTGCGTCTGGCAGCATGCTTTGCAAAGTGCGCGAGCACTAGATCCGGCATACCTACAACTTAGTATTCCTACTCGCTTTGTCTGATACAAGCCGCTTGCAACTCTTCGTACTTCGTCATCGCACGCGGCCACTCCCCACGAAACAGCTAGAGAACGAGCGTAAAACATGTCCTCGCCCCCCAGCCCGGCGCTGGTGGATCTGGATGGCAGTGGACGACTCATTTTCAGCGCTGCAACTCCCTGTTCCAGGCACCGTCGCAACTCAATTCGTCTGTCCATGCGGTCGCTGATCCGTTCGCGACAGTGACATTAAACCCATAACTGATTATATTGTCAACTATGACGTGTAAATCTAAAATATGACGATACAGAAATCTGGAACCGAGATGCCTGATACCCCGAACTCCCGTGCAACCCGGCAGCGCAAACAAAAGCTGCCAGCTCCGGCCGAGGCGACCGAAGGGCGGCAGCCGCGCGGCGCCCGCCGCAAGCGGAAGACTCGAACCCGCCTGCTCGACGCTGCGCTCAGGCTAACGGCCGAAAAAGGGATAGGTTCAGTGACCATCAACGACATTACCGAGGCCGCCGACGTCGGTTTCGGCTCCTTCTACAATCACTTCGAGTCGAAGGAAGGGATCTTCGCCGCGCTCGTCGAGTGGGTGTTCGAAGAGTTCGCCGATACGCTTGATCGCCTGGCCAGCGGACTGTCCGACCCGGCCGAAGTGGTCGCTATCTGTGTCCGCCATACGCTGATGCGCGCCCGCCGCGAGCCGGTGTGGGGACAGCTCCTGATCCGCGAGGGTTTTTCGGTGCATGCGCTGAACTGGGGTCTCGGTCAGCGTTTGCTGCGCGATAGTCAAAGTGGCATTTCCGCGAGACGCTTTGTCGTCTCGGACCACTTTCTGTGTCTCATTTCCGTTACGGGCATCATCTTCGCGGCGATCGCCGCTGAAATGCACTTTTCCGCCTCCGTCACACCAGCCGTCCAAGGGCAGAAGCCATCTGGACTCGGAGAACAGCACTTCGCGGAGCGCGCTGCGGCGGTCGTGCTACAGGCACTTGGACTCAAGCGCGTCGAGGCAGAGAGAGTTGCGCGGCTGCCGTTACCGGGTTACCCGGAAATCAAAGTCTGTCGAGCAAAACCGCGGGTTCGCTGATCGGGTGGACAACTTTCAGACTCAGGGCGCGGGTAGAGGGGCGGCGAGACCAAGGGCGAGGCAGCCGTGATCGGGAGAAACGGCGCTGACAACGAAAGACTGGAGAGACGGCTGCCGGATCTTGTGTCGCCCGGCACCGTGGTCTCTTCGCCCCATACCACGGCGCTTCGAACATCAGTCAGCTATGGCCTTTCGCCCTTCGCCTTTGGATTCGTAGCAATCCAGCCGTCCAGCATATCTGCCCACGCCTGGAGCATCGCCCTCCTCTGCTCTGCATACTCCGCCTTGTTGTAGACCGCGCGCACGCCACGCTGTTCGTGAGCGAGGCATTTCTCGATCCAGTCGGTGTTGAACCCTGCTTCGTGCAACAGCGTGCTGGCCGTCCGACGCAGATCGTGCACCGTGAAAGGATCAAAATCTGCCCCGCCGTCGCGTATCAGCTTGACCGTGCGGTCAATGACGCGGTTCAGAGTCGCCGAACTTATTGGGGAGGCCGTCTCATAGCGGCCGGAATGCACGTACGAACTCGCTCCGAAGCATGTCTTGAATGCGACCAGAATGTCCAGAGCCTGTTGACTCAGATAGACAATGTGGGGGAGACCGGCCTTCATCCGTTCCTTCGGAATTGTCCACCTTTAGTCCCCGCGCCTGCACGAAACGATAGACCTGCAGAACGATGTCGCGCGCCCGCACGGCAGGGGCCGCGGCGCCCCTCCCCTTGATCTTCTCGCAGCGCGCCATCAATCGTGCGGGCGTGATCTCTTCCAACTTCAGCCGGCCAAATTCCGACGTGAGATTCCGCTCTTATACCAATTTGCGCATCGCTCGTGTGGAGTCGGCAAGAGCAGTCTCCACAAAGTATTTCTCCGCCCACTTACCAAACGTTAGCACCTCGGTCGCCTCGACCCGTTTCTCGACTTTCGAACGTGAAGGACTCTCTCCGCGCTGGATTGCTCCGTAGACTTGGTCGCGTAGAAGCCGGGCTTCCGGGAGGCTATAGCCATTGCGAATCCGAGTTCGTCTGGCTTGCGTGGCTTCCGTGCTTAAAGTGATGGATCGTAGCGGCCGATAACCAGGGTTTCCCGGCGACCGTTCACCCGGTAGTCCGTACCGGAAGCTCACCGCGCCTGCAGGAATCACTGCTGCATATTGCCCCCGCTGATCGGCAACCTTGTAGATCTTCTTGGCCGGCTTCAGCGCTCGCAACTGCATGTCTGTGAGCATAGGGACTCCTCGAACGTATACCGTCAACCGATACCGTCAGACTGATTTGACGGTATCGGACAAGGCCGTCCGAGGAAGAAATGTCGGTACCGTCACCGATACCGACATTTCCACCAGGTATTGCCCGGATCACAGCAGACCACACCGGACAATAACCTCATCTTTTTTAAAGGAGAAACAGGAAAAACCGGACCTCCCGGAACGACCCGGGAGCACCTTGAATCACTCCCACTCGATCGTCAATCGGTGGCCGGGATCCTTCTGGAGACGGCCTTTCCGCCCAGTCGGGTAGCGACGATACCGTCAGCCATACCGAAAAATCCAGTCGGCAGTTATCGGCTTTGGACAGACTGCATCGGAGAGTCAATGTGCGCTTTCGTTCAAACATTACGAAAACTGGGCATCCGAATACGACTTCTGCGGAGTACCGTCATCGATACCGTCAGCGACCATCCAACGCGATCCAGGCAGAGCTTGAGTAAGGCATGATCCGAGTCGCCCAATATTGCCGGCCTTCGCCAGCACGGGATAGCAGCGCCAGAACGACCTGGCATCCCCGCGCTGTTATCAGCAATGCGAGAAGTGCTTGGCCGTTCCCCGCGAAGACCGGTTTCGATATCGAGCGGCACGCTCGGCACCGCCTCGAGCTCCACGACCTAGCTGTCGGAATCGAACAGCATGAAACCGCGCTCCGGGTCAATCTACACGTCAAGATTACGTTCTCGCGTGGCGTCGTTGTGGACGACGCCGCCGAACAGCTGCGAATTGTGCCGTTCCAATGCGATGCGCGTAATCGAACATTGCACCGTGCGGACGCCGACCAATACATACACAATCAGGAGAGCCAGTCAGGTGCATGAGGCAAGGTTGCATTCTGGGCAATATCATGATTGACGAATAACGTCGCACCTTCAGCCGCCAAAAGCTCTTCGACCCTGTTCATCGACGCAATTGACTGCTGTGCGTCGACATTGAAAGAAGGAACGCATCTGCATTGGAAGTTACGCCGATTGTGAGCAATATCGCCACTCAACACGACTCGCCCGGTCTCGGGAAGATTCAGCAACAGCGAGCAATGGCCAGGGGTGTGGCCGGGCGTGAAAATGATACGGACGGCGCCGTCTCCATAAACGTCGTGGTCGCCCTCGATCAACCTGAGCCTGTTGTTACGCAGCATGCCGTACAGGTCAGGCCTAAATCCGAAAGCGTCAGGATCCGGGCCAAACATGGCTTCATATTCAGCCGTCTGCACGATCCACTCGGCCTTCGTGAACAGCCGACAATTGCCTACATGGTCGTAATGCGCATGCGAAAGCGCCAGCGTACCGATTTCATCAGGCTCAACCCCGATTTCCTGAAGTTGCGACGCGATCGTCTTGCTGATCGTTCCGCGGATACCGTGGGCGATGATCCGGCCTTCCGGCTCGCCGATCAGATCGTCCTGGGTGCCGGTGTCCCATAGCATCCATTGTCCGCGATGGCGGATGAGATACGCATTGCAGCTTAACGTCATCGGCTTGCCGACATTGAATCCGGGAGAGTAAATCGAGGCATCGTCGACCTGCGCTATGCCTGCGTCGAGAACGTACAGTCGCTCGATCGTCGCGTCATGGCTCATGGCTGCCCCGTTCTCAGCGAAGATGAATGGCGAGCTCACCGAGCCCTTCGATCGCGGACACCACTTTGTCGTCCGCTTTAAGCCATTGACGCTCGTCGCGCGGCACCTTTTTCCCCCAGATCACCCCCGGCGGCGTCCCAGTAAACAGAATGTCGCCCGGCTCGATCGTCATGATGCTGGCCACGTAGCGGATGATCTCGCGGCAGTCGAAGATCATTTCGCCGGTGCTGCTGTCCTGCCTGATTTCGCCGTTCACCCAGGTTTGCAACCTCAGGTTGTTCGGGTCCGGCACGCGATCCCGGGTAACGAGCCAGGGGCCCAGCGGAGCAAAACCATCCGACATTTTCCCCGCCGTAAACTGCGTCGTGATGTTCTGCAGACCTCGGGCGCTGAAGTCATTACCGACCGCGTAGCCCGCAACAACGGATAGCGCATTCTCCTTCGACACGTTCTTGCATTTCCGCCCGAACACAATCACGAGTTCCGTCTCGTAGTCGAACTCCTTGTCTACCATAGTAGGCAGTTCAATGTCGCCGTCATGGTGATTGAGTGCGTTCGCAAACTTGCTAAAGATTGGCGGCGCCTTGGGAATGGGCGTTCCCGTCTCCGCCGCATGCGCCTGGTAGTTGAACCCCACGCAGATGATCTTCCGCGGCCGCGTGACAAGGGGAGCGAAAGCAGCCTCACGTACCTCAACCGATTCGATTCCGCCGTCCTGCCGAAGGCGGTTCACGATCGCCGATACGTCGGCAGCACGGTCGTTCTGAAGCAAATCGTCCATATCAGCCGGCGCCGGCAACTCGAAGTTAGCGCCAGCCTGCGTGATATTCACGATCCGGCCGTCGAGCTCAGCGCCGAGGGCAAATGCACCACCGATGCGGAGATTGGCCAACTTCAGGTCGAGCTCCCCTACTTCAAGATTCGGGTTTGCGTTTTCCAATTTGCACTCCTTATGAAAACTGCTAAAGCGGGATGAAGAGATGGCACGACCTGGGCGATCAAAGGAACGAGACACCCGCGAGGCTGGTTCCCGGCACTTTCCGGGATGTGCAAGTAGAATATATCTACGATAGGAGAATGTCAACGGCCACCCTTTCTGGGCGGCCACAGCTTGCCCGACTTACTTGTCGTCGCGCCGGGAGATGACCAGGTAATAGGAGCAATGCTTTCTGGAGCGATTGCTGAAGGCGTGCTCGACCCTGGCCTCGAAGAACAGAGTGTCACCTTCCGACAAGCGAATTTCCTGGCCCGGCAACGAAACGATCAACTCCCCTTCTGCCACTGTCACGTGCTTTTCTGTTCCGCTTCGGTAAGCCGGCATCATGCCTGTGGACACGCCGGCCGGCAGCCAGTGCTGGAGCAACTCGACCTGGCTACCAACCATGGTCGGAGAAAGAATGTGGCGCTCGAAGCCGGTTTCGCTGTCCCGGAAAATATGCCGCTGTTCACGCCGAACTACCGCTACGGCTTGCCGATCCTCGACGCCGCCGGTAAGGAAGCTCAGTGTCGTCTCGAGGGCGTGCGCGATCCGTTTTGCTACCCCGATGGTCGGACTCTTTTCGCCTCGCTCGACCTTTGAAAGCATGGCCCGGCTCACGCCAGATCTCGTCGCCAGCTCTTCGAGTGTCAGCTCGCCGCGCTCCCGCAGCGCGCGCATGCGGCGCCCAAACTCCTGATTTAACTCGTCGTGGTCGCCTGCAGCTTCAGGTGGAAGTTCCATAAGACTGTTCATCTATGACTGTTCATAAGGGGGTCGGCGAGAGTCTAGCGCATCGTCACAAGCTTTTTTGAAAACGCTTGATGGCTCACTTTCTGTCTGCTAGTGTATCTTCCATAGTAGATTGTGTCTACCATGTAAGACGATTTAGGTGGTTTCCGAAGAAATTCGCTGTGCAATGCAATAAAACCATTGTTATCCGGGCCAGCGCCTCGCTACCCAAGCCACGGCTCGAGCCCGAATCAGGAGACGACATGACTCAATCGATCGACGCACTGTTCGAGCAGGACCGTGCGCATTTCATGCATCCGTCCACGCACGCTCACGATCACCAAAGCGGCGCGCTGCCGGGCAAGATCGTGCGCGGCGGCAGCGGCATCCGCATCGAAGATCATGAAGGCCGGCAATACATCGACGCCTTTGCGGGACTTTACTGCGTGAACATCGGCTATGGCCGTACCGAAGTCGCCGACGCCATGTATGAGCAGGCAAAGCAGCTTGCCTATTACCACACCTACGTCGGCCATTCGTCGGACGCAATCATCGAGCTGTCTTCGCGCCTCATGGAGTGGGCGCCGGCCGGCATGAAGAAGGTTTACTACGGCATGTCCGGCTCGGACGCGAACGAAACGCAGATCAAGATCGTCTGGTACTACAACAACGTGCTGGGCCGCCCGAACAAAAAGAAGATCATCTCGCGCGAGCGCGGCTATCACGGCTCGGGCATTGTGACGGGCAGTCTCACGGGCCTGCCGAGCTTCCATCAGCATTTCGATCTACCGATCGAGCGCGTGAAGCACACGGTCTGCCCCCACTGGTATCGCAAGGCGCCCACGGGAATGAATGAGGCCGCGTTCGTATCGTACTGCGTGGACGAACTCGAAAAGCTGATTAAACGTGAAGGTGCCGACACAATCGCAGCCTTCATCGGTGAGCCTGTAATGGGCACCGGCGGGATCTTGCCGCCTCCAGCCGGCTACTGGCCCGCGATCCAGCAGGTGCTGAAAAAGCACGACATTCTCCTGATCTGCGACGAAGTCGTGTGCGGCTTCGGCCGGCTCGGCTCGAAGATGGGTGCGCAGCACTTTGGCATCCAGCCCGACCTCATCACCGTTGCGAAGGGACTCACGAGCGCGTATGCGCCGCTCTCAGGTGTCATCGTGGGCGAAAAGGTCTGGGATGTGATTGCGCGGGGCTCGCAGGAGCACGGACCGATGGGACATGGCTGGACCTATTCCGGGCACCCGGTGTGTGCGGCCGCGGCGCTCGCCAATCTCACGATCATCGAGCGCGAAAAGCTGGTGGAAAACGCCGCGCAAGTTGGCTCTTACTTCGGCGCGCAACTGCGTGAAGCGTTCGGCTCACACCCGCTGGTGGGCGAGGTGCGCAGCACGGGCATGCTGGCTGCGCTGGAATTCATGGCAGACAAGGAGGCGCGCAAGCCCTTCGACCCGGCTCTGAAGATCGGGCCGCGGGTTGCCGCAGCCGCGCTGCAGCGAGGTCTGATCGCGCGCGCCATGCCGCACGGCGACATCCTCGGTTTCGCACCGCCGCTCGTGATGAGCCGCGACGAGGCAGACGAGATCGTTGGCATCGTGAAGCAGGCCGTGGACGAGGTTGCGGAGCGGGCTCTCACAGACGCGGGTTGACCTCGCCGCTTCGCTCCGCATTCTGTTGGTAATTGTCGCGTTGAACGGAGGCAGCTGTGCCGAAGACTCAAGAAGTGATTGTCAGCTTTCGAAGCGTTAGGAAAACTTACGATGGCGAGTCGCTCGTCGTCAAATCGCTCGATCTCGATATCTACCGCGGAGAATTTCTCACCTTGCTCGGACCCTCGGGCTCCGGCAAGACGACCTGCCTGATGATGCTTGCAGGCTTCGAATTTCCTACCGGTGGCGAGATCCACCTCGACGGCAAGCTGCTCAACAACGTCCCCCCTCACAAGCGGGACATTGGCATGGTGTTTCAGAACTATGCGTTGTTTCCGCACCTGACGGTAGGACAGAACGTGGCGTATCCCCTCAGTGTGCGCAAGGTGCCTGCTACCGAACGTGCCGCGCGTGTGAACGAAGCCCTGAGGATGGTACGCATGGAAAGCTTCGAGAAGCGCTATCCGGCACAACTGTCAGGTGGCCAGCAGCAGCGCATCGCGCTCGCACGCGCACTCGTGTCCAAACCCAAGCTCGTGCTCATGGACGAGCCGCTTGGCGCGCTCGACAAGCAACTGCGCGAGCACATGCAGTACGAGCTGAAGTCCCTGCACGCAGAACTCGGCCTGACGTTCGTCTACGTCACACATGATCAGGACGAGGCGCTCACCATGTCAGACCGGGTCGCGGTATTCGACAAAGGTGTCGTGCAGCAGCTCGACACCGTAGACCGTATGTACGAATCGCCATGCAACGAGTTCGTGGCGAACTTCGTCGGCGACAGCAACCGGTTGCGCGGGACGATCGCGTCAGTGGACGGCGAATTTTGCGACTTCCGGCTTGACGACGGAACGCGGCTCGTCGGCCGCAATATCGGCAACGCGGCGGCGGGCGCCTCCGCCATCGCATGCATTCGCCCCGAGCGCATGAACGTAGTGTACGGCAGCGATCGAGCGAACGACGCAGCGGCAAACGCGCTGGCGGGAGAGGCTCGCAGTCTGATCTATTTCGGGGACCACGTGCGGATGCGCTGCGCGTTCAAAGGGCAAGACGAATGTTTCGTCAAGGTACCGATCGGTACCGGTGCACTTGAACGATTTGCACCCGGCGCGCCCGTGACACTCGCATTCGCGCCTGAACATCTGCGCGTTTTTGCGTAGCTGTCTACACGATTTCTACGCTGGCCAGTCCGACACAACGATTCGTTTTCGTCATTGAGGAGAAGGAACCATGATCACTCGAGCAAACTTTGCCGCGCCCTGCACGGTGCTCGCGCTCACGCTGGTGATGTCCGGAGCACCCGCATCCGCTGCGGAACTGACGGTTGTCAACTTCGGAGGCAGTTGGGGGCAAGTGCAGAACATCGCATTCAACGAGCCGTTTGAAAAAGCGACCGGCAACAAGGTCACTGTCGTCGAGTACAACGGCGAGCAGGCCAGGGTGAAGGCCATGGTCGAGGCAAAGCACGTCAACTGGGACGTCGTCGAGGTCGAGTCGGGTGAGCTGAACCGCGGCTGCGATGAGGGCTTGTATGAACAGCTCGACTGGTCGAAGATCGCGAAGAAGTCGGATTTGGTCCCTGAAGCGCCGCAGACCTGCGGGGTCGGCTTCGTTGTGTGGTCGATGGCACTTGCCTATAACGCCGACAAACTCAAGACGGCGCCGACCAGCTGGGCCGATTTCTGGGACATCAAGAAATTCCCCGGCAAGCGCGCAATGCGCAAAGGCGCGCGCTACAACCTCGAATTCGCGCTGATGGCCGACGGGGTTGCACCAAAGGACGTGTACAAGGTGCTCGCCACGAAGACCGGCCAGGATCGTGCGTTCAAGAAGCTCGGCGAGCTGAAACCCTACATCCAGTGGTGGGAGGCGGGTGCGCAGCCGCCGCAGTTCCTCGTCGCCGGTGATGTCGTGATGTCGACCGCGTTCAACGGCCGCATCGACGCCGCACAAAGAGAAGGCCAGAACCTGAAGGTCATGTGGAACGGCAGCATATACGACCTCGACTACTGGGTGATTCCGAAGGGCACGCCGAACAAGGCGCTCGCCGAGCAGTACATTGCGTACACGCTCACGCCCAAATCGCAGGTGGCGTTCACGCAACATATCGCGTATGGCCCGGCAGATGTCGTGGCGCTCAAATCGCTCGACGCCAAGACTCTCGCGAACCTCCCCAACTCGCCGACCAACGCCAAAGACGCAACCCTGCAGGACATCGGCTTCTGGACCGATCACGGCGACGAACTCGAGCAGCGCTTCGCCGCATGGGCCGCGAAGTAAGCGTGCGGATGTTTTTCTGACCCAACCGGCCGCGCGGCGCGCATCGCGTCGTGCGGCATTCCGCCGGGTCGCGGTCCGGCCGGAGAAAAACGTTGAATACGATGACGATCGCCCCTTCCTCGTCGACACTGTCGACGGCCGCGCTCAAGCGCGAACTCCGCTTAGCCGGGGCTCGTAAACGGGCGATGGCGCTCCTCTTGATCGCGCCGCTCGCGATCTTCGTTTTGCTCATCTTCGTCGTGCCGATTGGCGCGCTGCTCACACGCGCGGTGCAGAACCCCGAGATCGCGACGGCGCTGCCGAACACAGTCGCGGCGTTGTCGGGCTGGGACCGTCACGTGCCACCACCCGACGCGGCCTACGCCGCGCTCGCAGCCGACATGACGAAGCTCGCCGGCACCGACGGAATGGGTACGCTCGCGTCGCGTCTGAACCTGGAAATTCCCGGCTTTCGTTCGTTCGTGGCGAAAACGGCGCGCGCGATGCCGCTCAAGGGCAGCAGCGACCAGCCGCTGACGCCCGCGCAGACGCGCGAGAAGCTGATCGAGTTCGATGCGCGCTGGGGCGACGCCACCTACTGGCAGGCGATCGCGAAAAACGGCAGCCAGATCTCGCCGTTCTATCTGCTCGCCGCACTCGACCACAAGCAGGACGGCTTCAGCCATATCGTGCACGCAGATCCCGAGCAGTCGATCTACCTCACAATCTTCGGCCGCACGTTCCTGATCGGCATGGCGGTCACCCTGTTCGCGCTGCTGCTAGGCTATCCGCTCGCGTACTGGGTCTCGCGACTGTCCGAGCGCCGCGCGAATCTCGTGATGATCCTCGTGCTGATTCCCTTCTGGACCTCGGTGCTCGTGCGGGTCGCGGCGTGGATCGTGCTGCTGCAAAACGACGGGCTCGTCAACAAGGCGCTGATCGGCAGCGGGCTGATCGCGCAACCGCTGGCGCTGCTGTTCAACCGCGTCGGCGTGTACATCTCGATGACGCACATCCTGCTGCCATTCATGATCCTGCCACTCTACAGCGTGATGAAGTCGATTCCGCCGACCTACCAGCGCGCGGCCGTATCGCTCGGCAGTCATCCGTTCGCGGCGTTCTGGCGAGTGTACGTGCCGCAGACCTATCCGGGTGTCGCCGCCGGCGCGCTGCTCGCGTTCATTCTCGCGATCGGCTACTACATCACCCCTGCACTGCTCGGCGGCCCGGACGACCAGATGGTCAGCTACTACGTCGCCTACTACACGAACGATACGATCAACTGGGGCATGGCGTGCGCGCTCGGCGGGCTGCTGCTCGCGGCAACGCTGGTGCTGTACGCGGTGTACGGCCGGTTCACGCGCTCAAAACTCAGCCTCAGTTGAGCCGACGATTACGCGAAACAAGGAGAATCTGACCATGAAACTTGCCAGGCCGCTGTTCGCGCCGCATATGTCGTTCGCCGAGCGGGCGTGGTACGTCGCGCTGCGCGTGCTCGTCGTGCTGACGCTGCTGTATCTGATCCTGCCGGTCCTCGCGATCGTGCCGCTGTCGTTCTCGTCGAGCACATTTCTCGTCTATCCGATTCCGGGCTTCTCGATGCGCTGGTACGAGCACCTGATCAGTTCGGACGAGTGGCGGATGGCCGCGAAGAACAGTTTTATCGTCACGCCATCGGCGACCGTCGTCGCGACCGTGCTCGGTACGCTCGCTGCGATCGGCCTCACTAAGGCCGACTTCCACGGCAAAGGTCTGCTGATGGCTGTGCTGCTCTCGCCGATGATCGTGCCGGTCGTCGTGGTCGGCGTCGGCATGTACCTGTTCTTCGCCCCGCTCGGACTCGCGAACACCTATACCGGTCTGATCGCCGCGCATGCGGCGCTCGGCGCCCCGTTCGTCGTCACGACCGTCGCGGCAACACTGCAGGGCTTCAACCATAACCTCGTGCGTGCGAGCCTGTCGCTGGGCGCAAATCCGGTTGAGACGTTCTTCCGCGTCACGCTGCCGGTGATCGCACCTGGTGTGATGTCAGGTGCGCTTTTCGCCTTTGCGACATCGTTTGACGAAGTGGTGGTCACGCTGTTCCTCGCGGGCGCCGACCAGACGACGCTGCCGCGCCAGATGTTCACT
>NZ_VOSW01000385.1 GCF_009690905.1 Paraburkholderia madseniana | reverse complement strand
ACACGGTCAAGGTGGCATTTGCCGATCAGGGATACACGGGCAAAGAGCCAGCGCAGGCCGCACTCGATGAAGGCATCGAACTGCAGGTGATCAAACTGGAGGAAGCGAAAAAGGGCTTTGTACTGCTGCCCCGGCGGTGGGTGGTTGAGCGCAGCTTTGGCTGGCTCAACCGCTTCCGTCGCCTCGCACGTGATTACGAGCGAC
>NZ_VOSW01000384.1 GCF_009690905.1 Paraburkholderia madseniana | reverse complement strand
GCATGCCCGCGTTGCCATCTCAAGGAGCGATGTTCGCCCAGCGACTATCGCCGCATCCGACGATGGGAGCACGAACATGTACTGGAAGTTATGCAGCGTCGACTCGACCGGAAGCCTGATGCAATGATCATCCGAAGAAGCACTGTCGAACACGTCTTCGGCACGCTGAAGCATTGGATGGGGGCCACCCACTTCCTGACCCGGA
>NZ_VOSW01000383.1 GCF_009690905.1 Paraburkholderia madseniana | reverse complement strand
GCGCCGGCCCGAGCCATCCAGCGCAATGCATCAAACATGTCGCGCAGTTCGTATTTGCGCTGCGGCGCGGTTACGTCCATCAGCGTCAGATACGGTGCCGCGAAGCTCCATTCTTCGTCGGATACATCGCTCGGATACCCTTTGCGGTCTGCTCTTTTCATCCCACCAGGATACCAGGTCTCACACAAAGTGCCTAACACGCTCTA
>NZ_VOSW01000382.1 GCF_009690905.1 Paraburkholderia madseniana | reverse complement strand
AAGAAGCCCCTTGGGGCTTCAGCTTGCAGTCATCCTCATCGCCTTCATCATCCCGGCAACCCCAAGTATATTCATGACGCGCTTCAGGTTGTAGGCCAATACCTGAAGACTCATTTCCGTGCTCACGCGTCCCAGCGTCCGGGTCAGGAAGTGGGTGGCCCCCATCCAATGCTTCAGCGTGCCGAAGACGTGTTCGACAGTGCTTCTTCGGATG
>NZ_VOSW01000381.1 GCF_009690905.1 Paraburkholderia madseniana | reverse complement strand
CCGAACGTAGCCTGAAGTTTGATCGCTACTGGAGTTCGCAGTGCCAACAGTGCTCGTTGAAAGACAAATGCACTCCGAGCACCGAACGCCGGGTAACGCGCTGGGAGCACGAAGGATTGCTCGAAGATATGCAGGTCCGGCTTGATCTTGCCCCGGACATGATGCGCATTCGACGACAGACAGTCGAGCATCCCTTCGGCACGATCAAGGCCTGGA
>NZ_VOSW01000380.1 GCF_009690905.1 Paraburkholderia madseniana | reverse complement strand
TTCCAGGGCATGGTCGGGACCGGGCGTTTTAATACCCGGAAGTGTCAACCATGTCCCCGCACGTCTGTCAGCTATGTCTCCGGTCTATACACCGGCTGCAAAGAGAAGTAGGCAAGAGAAAGCAGCTTAAACCGCTAAGGAAGGTCTGCACAACCCGTTTCCTGCACGTCGCGCGGTTTGCTGCCCGCGTTGTAGTGGCGGCGAAGATGCTGGGACCT
>NZ_VOSW01000379.1 GCF_009690905.1 Paraburkholderia madseniana | reverse complement strand
CCATTCCGCGCATCGTTTCCACTGCCAAAGATCATGAACACGATATCCATAACGCCCGTCCCTCAAACCCCGTTTACACGGGATCCAAATTCAACAGCCTGCTAGTGTTCCGTCCCAGAAATAACTTTGCATAGCCGGGCCACTTTCTGGAGAATGGAATCGGCTGTTGCGGTCCATACGAACGGCCGCTTGTGCTGGTTGTACTGCTCCGTATAACGCTCGATAC
>NZ_VOSW01000037.1 GCF_009690905.1 Paraburkholderia madseniana | reverse complement strand
CCATTCCGCGCATCGTTTCCACTGCCAAAGATCATGAACACGATATCCATAACGCCCGTCCCTCAAACCCCGTTTACACGGGATCCAAATTCAACAGCCTGCTAGTGTTCCGTCCCAGAAATAACTTGTCATAAATTTCGATTGTTCTATGATCAATCCAGGGAACAGGAGTTGACCATGGGACGCAAGGGAATCGAGGTTGTGGTGTCGGATCTGGAAAGAGAGCAATTGCTGTCTATGAGTCGATCGCGTTCGCTGCCTCATTCGCTGGTCCGCCGGGCAAAGATTGTCTTGATGGCCGCAGACGGTCATAGAACGCAGGATATTGCAAGGCAGTGCGAAGTAACGCCGCCGGCGATCACACACTGGAAGAAACGGTTCGTTGCGTGTGGGCTTGCCGGTCTGCATGACGAGGCGCGCCCCGGGCGGCCGCGCGCGCATGATGATGAGGCAGTGGCAGAACTGCTGGCGAAGGTGCTGCATGAGAAGCCGGATGGCACGACGCACTGGAGTGTGCGTTCTGCTGCTGCACAGACCGGAATTTCGAAGAGCTCGGTGGCCCGCTATCTGTCGCTGTTCGGAGTGCAGCCTCATCGCTCGAAGAGCTTCAAGCTTTCTACTGACCCGTACTTCGTCGAGAAGGTGCGCGATATTGTCGGGCTGTACCTGAGCCCGCCGACCAACGCCCTGGTGCTGTGCGTCGACGAGAAGAGCCAGTGCCAGGCGCTGGAGCGTACACAGCCGATGTTGCCGATGGGATTGGGGTACCTCGAGGGCGTGACGCATGATTACGTGCGGCATGGCACCACGACCTTGTTCGCTGCGCTCAATGCCGCAACAGGAGAAGTCATCGCACAATGCAAACCGCGCCATCGACATCAGGAGTTTCTCGCCTTTCTGAACTACATTGACAAGGCAGTCCCGTCAAACCTTGACGTGCACCTGATCGTCGATAACTACGCGACACACAAGCATCCGAGGGTCAGGGCGTGGCTCGCCAGGCATACGCGCTACCACATGCACTTCACGCCGACCTACTCGAGCTGGCTGAATCAGGTCGAACGCTGGTTTGGCCTGATTACGCAGCAGGCGATCCGCCGCGGGTCATTCAGAAACGTGCGCCAGCTCATTGCCAGTATCGAGCGTTATACGGAGCAGTACAACCAGCACAAGCGGCCGTTCGTATGGACCGCAACAGCCGATTCCATTCTCCAGAAAGTGGCCCGGCTATGCAAAGTTATTTCTGGGACGGAACACTAGCATAAACAAAAACGGCGGCCCGCAGGCCGCCGTCCACTACTCACACAACACCGTCAAACTGTCGCTTCGGTTTCAGCTTCGCTCACCACTTCGTCCACATCGCTGCTGCGGATCAAATGATCGAACGCGGAGAGCGATGCCTTCGCACCCTCGCCCACAGCAATCACGATCTGCTTGAACGGCACCGTGGTCACGTCGCCGGCGGCAAATACGCCCGGCACCGAAGTCGCGCCGCGTGCATCAACAACGATCTCGCCGTGCTTCGACAACTCGACCGTGCCCTTCAGCCATTCGGTATTCGGCACAAGACCGATCTGCACGAAAACGCCTTCGAGTTCGATGTTCTTCGTTTCGCCTGAACGCAGGTCGTTGTAGACCAGACCGTTGACCTTCTTGCCGTCGCCGGTGATTTCCGTGGTCTGTGCCTGCGTGACGATCGTCACGTTGGCAAGGCTGCGCAGCTTGCGTTGCAGCACTTCGTCGGCACGCAATTGCGCGCCGAATTCGAACAACGTCACTTCACGGACGATACCCGCGAGATCGATCGCCGCTTCGACGCCCGAATTACCGCCGCCGATCACCGCAACGCGCTTGCCCTTGAACAGCGGACCATCGCAATGCGGGCAGTACGCCACGCCGTGGTTACGGTACTCGCGCTCACCCGGCACGTTGATTTCGCGCCAACGGGCACCCGTCGCCAGAATGATCGTCTTCGCCTTCAGCACCGCCCCGTTCGCCAGACGCACTTCGTTGATGCGGCCCGGGATCAGCGCTTCAGCGCGCTGCACGTCCATGATGTCGACTTCGTAACTCTTTACGTGCTGTTCGAGCGCCGTGGCGAACTTCGGTCCTTCGGTTTCCGTTACGGAGACGAAGTTCTCGATCGCCAGCGTATCGAGCACCTGGCCGCCGAAGCGTTCCGCCACGACACCCGTCGCAATACCCTTGCGCGCCGAGTAAATCGCCGCAGCTGCACCCGCTGGGCCACCGCCGACGATCAGCGTATCGAACACCGGCTTCTTTTCCAGTTCCTTCGCCGCACGCGCACCGGCATTGGTGTCGAGCTTCGCGAGGATTTCCTTCACACCGCTGCGGCCCTGGCCGAACACTTCGCCGTTCATGAACATGGTCGGTACCGCCATGATCTGGCGCGCTTCGACTTCGTTCTGGAACAACGCGCCGTCGATCGCCACGTGGCGGATGCGCGGGTTGATCAGCGCCATCACGTTCAGTGCCTGAACAACTTCCGGGCAGTTCTGGCATGACAGCGAAAAATACGTTTCGAATTGATAGTCGCCGTCGAGACTGCGGATCTGTTCGATCACCGCGTCGTCGAGTTTGACCGGATGGCCGCCGACCTGCAAAAGCGCAAGGACGAGCGACGTGAATTCATGCCCCATCGGAATGCCGGCGAAACGAATACCGGTTTCCTTGCCCGGCTCGCCGATCGAAAACGACGGCTTGCGTTCGCTGTCGCCGCGACGTTCGACCACCGTGACGCGTTCCGACAACGTCGCGATATCGTTCAGCAATGCCAGCAGCTCTTGCGATTTCGCGCTGTCGTCGAGCGAGGCGACGATCTCGATAGGCCTGCTAACCTTTTCGAGGTAGGATTTCAACTGAGTCTTAAGATTGGCGTCCAGCATGGCTATTCGATTCCGTGACGAGGGGTGTTGGGTCCCGGGCGCCGCACGCATCCGGGTAGGAGGCGCACAGTCCGGGGACGTGCGAACCGCTGTATCAAGCGGTCCGCACGGCAATGCGCCGTGAGGCGCTTACTGCGAAAGGCTTTTAGACCTTAGATCTTGCCGATCAGGTCGAGCGACGGGGTCAGCGTTTCTGCGCCCGGCGTCCACTTGGCGGGGCAAACTTCACCCGGGTGAGCCGCGATGTATTGCGCAGCTTGAACCTTGCGCAGCAGTTCGCCGGCGTCACGGCCAATGCCGTTGTCGTGAATTTCGGCCAGCTTGATCTCGCCTTCCGGGTTGATCACGAACGTGCCACGCAGTGCCAGGCCTTCTTCTTCGATCAGCACGTCGAAGTTGCGCGAGATTGCCAGGGTCGGGTCAGCGATCATCGGGTACTTGATCTTCTGGATCGTGTCCGACGTGTCGTGCCATGCCTTGTGCGTGAAGTGCGTATCGGTCGAAACGCTGTAGATTTCGACGCCGAGCTTCTTGAATTCGGCGTAACGGTCTGCCAGGTCGCCCAGTTCGGTCGGGCAAACAAACGTGAAGTCAGCCGGGTAGAAAACGAAAACCGACCACTTGCCCTTCAGGCTCTCTTCAGTGACGGTCTGGAAGTCGCCATTGTGATAAGCCTGTGCCTTGAACGGTTTAACTTGACTGTTGATGATCGGCATTTACTGAGTCCTCTTTCGGAGTGGTTGGAAAGTGGAGTCAGTATGTCAGACGTCACTTAATAGGTAAAGCGGTGTGTTTAAATTATTTCGATAGTTTATTACTATTTGGCTGGCTACCGGCGACTATTGCGTCGCACCAATTCTGGGATCAGTCTCTCATGAGCCGCCAGAGGGTCGTGCGGCCGATGCCCAACGCCCGGCTTGCTGCAGCGCGATTGCCGTCAGCCTGTTCAAGAGCGCGTATGACATCCTCGCGGGTGGGTGAACGACGGCCCGAGGCGTCGCCGTTGGCGTGGGAGGGAGCCATGGCGCCATGCACGTCCGCGGCTGTCTGCCGCATCCGCCCGAACTCCGGAAACACTGCCTGCAGGTCCTGCCAGCCCTCACCGGCCGAGTCGCCCAGATAAATCGCGGCGCGCGCCAGCAGATTTTCCAGTTCCCGCACATTGCCGGGCCACGCATAGTGCTCGAACAAAGGCGCGAGGAACGCCAGCACCCGCTCGAGCGCGGCTCCCGACAGCCCATATTGGAGCGCACTGCGGTTCAACAAATGCCGCGCCAGTTGCGCGACATCGCCGCGTCTTTCGCGCAGCGGCGGCAATTCTATCTGAAGCAGATTCAGCCGAAAATACAGGTCCGCGCGAAACGCACCCTGCTCGACCAGCGCGTGCAGATCGCGATGGGTGGCGGCAATCACCCGCACGTCGACGGGGGTTGCGCGCCCGGAGCCGAGCTTCATGACCTCGCGCTCCTGCAACACCCGCAGCAACCTGCTTTGCAGCGCCGCCGGCATCTCGCCGATTTCGTCGAGGAAGATCGTCCCGGTGTGGGCGATTTCGAAGAGCCCCGGCTTGCCGCCCCGGCGCGCGCCGGTGAACGCACCTTCCTCGTGGCCGAACAGCTCGCTTTCGATCAGCCCTTCAGGGAGCGCCGCGCAATTGAAGGCGACAAACGGATTGCCGCGCCGCCGGCTGGCATTGTGGATGCCCTGCGCGACCAGTTCCTTGCCGGTGCCGCTTTCGCCGCTCAGCAGCACGGTGGCATCGTGAGCCGCGCCAGCCCGCGCCAACCGCCGCACCCGCTCGAGCGCCGCCGAACTGCCGATCAGATCGTCCAGATGGTGCCGCGCGACCAGATGCTTGGGCCGCTGGCTGGTGCGTAGCGAGCGGTCGATCCGCTGCGCGACCAAGGCGTCCTGCACCGTGACCACTGAGCCCGAACGCAAGCCCTGCTCGAGGATCGGCACACAGTTGACGATCAACGCGCGGCCGCCGATCTGTTCGATACGCTCCTCGACCGGCAGGTCATGCTCGAGCGTCTCGCGCAGTAACGGGCCGACAGCGCGCGTCAATTGCGCCGGGACGTCCTGGTCGCGGTCGAGGCCGAGCAGATCGAGCATCGCCGGATTGACTGCTTCGAGCTGACCGGCGTCGTCGAAGGCGGCCACGCCGTCGCGCAGATGGGCGACGATCGTGTTCAGGCGTACCCGCTTCGACTCCTTCTGGCGGCTCACACGCGCCAGCTCGACCGAGCGCTCGAACGCTTCTTCGACCGCGCCCAGCGAGTACAGGAAGACGCTCTCCAAGCCAGCTTGCTGGGCAAAATCGCAGGCCATGCCGGGGCCGATGATGACGCTGCAGCCCTCTGCTGCGAGCCCCGTGACCGCGAGCCGCACTTCATCGATCGAACGGTAGGCGCGCTGTTTCAGGCCGACGTTCAACCACGCGCTCAGGTCCGCGAGTTCGTGCGAGATGGTTTCGTGCAGGACAAGGCCAATCTTTGCGCCGGGCCAGGTCGTCGTGGCGCGGGTGATTGCGCTCAGCACGTCGAAGCCGTTCACCTTGACCATCACCACCGGCACGCTCAGGTTGTCGCGCAGGTAGGCGCCGTTCGATCCGGCTGCCAGCACGACATCGACCGAGCCCGCGTCTACATAGGCTTGCAGGGCGGTGACGGCGGCACCGTAGCCTTCCCGGACCGAAAAGAACCTGGCCCGCCCTGTGTAACGCGGCGCGACCGTCTCGCAAAGCGATTGCAACCGGCTGATACTGACCAGGGCGACGCCTGGGCGGCCGGGATTGGAATTGGCAAGGGACGACGTGAAAGTGGACACTGCGACGCTCCGCTCGTAGCTGGAACGTTCCATGAAACGTTTCATGGAACACATCGGCTATTCTGCCATGAACTGCGGCACGGCCCCTTTCCGCCTAAGCTGTTGATTGTCCGGCACAAATCGTGAAACGCGGCAAATGGCATGCTTCCTGCAAATTCAGCTCAGCGTTCTATCACTCACTTCCCATCTGGAGACACACCGTCATGAGCACTTCCGCTAATCGCCGCGCCGCGTTCCGCGCCAAAGTCAACCAACGCCAGGGCCTGCTCGTGCCGGGCGCCTTCAACGCGATGAGCGCGCGCGTGATTGAAGACGCGGGTTTCGAAGCGATCTACATCACGGGCGCGGGCGTCACTAACATGTCGCTCGGCCTGCCCGACCTCGGCTTCATCGGTCTGGCCGAAGTCGCCGAACATTGCGCGCGGATTCGCGACGCGGTTGCGCTGCCGCTGATCGTCGACGCCGACACCGGCTTCGGCAACGCACTGAACGTGCGCCAGACCGTGCGCGTGCTCGAGCGCAGCGGCGCCGACGTGATCCAGTTCGAAGACCAGATCATGCCGAAGAAATGCGGCCACTTCTCCGGCAAGGAAGTCGTCAGCACGAGCGAGATGGTCGGCAAGATCCGCGCCGCCGTCGACGCTCGCGAAGACGGCAACCTGCAGATCATGGCGCGCACCGATTCGGCCGCTGTCCACGGCATCGAAGACGCGATCGAGCGCGGCCATCGTTTCATCGAGGCCGGCGCGGACATTCTGTTTATCGAAGCGACTGAATCGCTCGCCGACATTGAGCGGTTGCCGGGGCTTTTCGACACGCCGCAATTGATCAACATCGTGATCGGCGGCAAGACGCCGGTTCAATCGCGTGAAGCGCTCGCCAAGCTCGGCTACGGCATCGTCCTGTACGCAAACGCGGCGCTGCAAGGCGCGGTGCTCGGCATGCAACGCGCGCTCGGCACGTTGAAGAGCAATGGGCGTCTCGATGAAGACGCGTCCCTCGTCGCGCCGTTCAGTGAACGCCAGCGCCTTGTGAACAAACCGCTGTACGACAAGCTCGATCGGGAATATGCGGCGAAGGACTGAGCGGCAAGAAAGCCGTGTTTCCGGCGCGGTCTTCGCCGCGTTGGCCTGGCGCGCCGCTGTCTGCAGCGGCTTGTTGCGTTACGATGCTGGGCTGGCTGACGCCAAACAGGCCGCGACCTCGTTGCCCGTCCATCGAGGGATGCCGGAAACACGTTTTCGAAAGGTTGTCGCAAGAACATGAAGTCAACACAATCGCGCGGGACATGCCGGCACGCTAAAGACGCCAAAGGCGTCATCGAATCCACACGCAACGGCAAGGTGTCGAGGACGGCGCCATGACCGGCGGCGCACGCAATTCACATGTCGGCTGGCTGCCGTATATCGTCGCGGCCACCTTCTTCATGGAGTATCTCGACACCACGGTGATCGCCACTGCCTTGCCGCAGATGGCGCACTCGTTCGGCGTTGGGCCGAACAGCCTGAGCCTTGGCATGACGGCCTACATGCTGGCGCTGGCGATTTTCATCCCGGTGAGCGGCTGGGTCGCCGACCGCTGCGGCTCGCGCACGGTATTCTTCAGCGCGATCGGCGTATTCACGGTGGCTTCGGTGTTGTGCGGCTTGTCGCAGAACGTGACCGAATTTACCGCCGCGCGGCTGCTGCAAGGCATGGGTGGCGCCATGATGGTGCCGGTGGGCCGTTTGATCGTGGTCCGCAGCACGGAAAAGAGCCGGATGATGCAGGCGATCTCGACCATCACCTGGCCGGCCATTGCCGCACCGGTGGTCGGACCGCCAGTGGGTGGCTTCATCACCACCTATGCGTCATGGCGCTGGATCTTTCTGCTGAACGTGCCGTTCGGTCTCGCAGCGATGGCCGTCGCGCTCGCGCTTGTCCCGAACCTGCGCGGCACCGAACGCAAGCCGCTCGACGTCGTCGGCCTTCTGCTGAGCGCCACGACGCTCACGGCGATTCTGTATGGCGCTGAACTGGCGAGCCAGCCCGGCGAAAATCCCTGGGTGGCTGGCGCGTTCATCGTCGGCGGATTGCTGATGGGCGTGGTGGCGTTCCAGCATGCGAAGCGTCACCCGCATCCGCTGATCGACGTCTCCACGCTGAAAATCCCGACCTTCTCCGTGACCGTGGTAACCGGCTCGTTCACCCGGATCGGCATTGGCGCGGTGCCGTATCTTATGCCGCTGCTGTTCCAGGTCGGTTTCGGGTTGTCGGCGTTCAAGTCGGGTCTGTTGTTGCTCGCGAGCGCGCTCGGCAATCTCGGCATGAAGGCGCTGACCACGCGCATCCTGCAACGCTACGGTTTCCGCATGGTGTCGATTATCGACGTGGCGGTGGCCGGCATTTTCATCATTGCCTGCGGGCTGTTGACGCCGAACGTGCCGCTCGTGCTGGTGCTGTTCGTCGTGTTCATCTACGGCGTGGCGCGGTCGATGCAATTCTCGACGCTTGCCACCCTCGCCTACGCCGACGTCGCACAGCCGCAGATGAGCGCGGCAAGCACGCTATGGAGCGCCGCCGCCCAGATGACGATCGGACTGGGCATTGCCTTCGGCGCCGTCTCGCTGCGCGCAGCAGCGTTCTTCAACGGCGAGACGACCGGCCGCGTATTCACCCTGGACGATTTCCGCCTCGCGTTTCTGTTTGCCGGCGTGCTAACACTGGTGTCCGTGACCGGCTACCTGGGTCTCGCGCGCGACGCCGGACAGAGCATTGGCGGCGGCTCGCGCGGCACTGAAGATCCGGCGAAGGGTTGAGCTCGCAGCGGACTGGAAGGATGGAAAGGTTTGAAGCGGAGTTGAAGCAGCGGCGCAGCGCCCAAGCGGCGCCGCATCCTTTGATTGCTTGATCAGAACAAGCGGAGACGCGCAGTGCAAGCAAACGATTCGACGATTTCGAGCAACAAGGCCGACCTCGACATAGAGATGGTCTACGCGTTTCTGTCGCAGGAAACGGCGTGGGCGAAGGGCATGCCGCGCGAGACGTTCGACCGGGCGATAGCGGGGTCGCTATGTTTCGGCGCGTATATCGAAGGCAGGCAGATCGCGTTTGCCCGCCTGATCACGGACCAGGCGACATTCGCGTACCTGTGCGATGTATTCGTGCTGCCGGCGTATCGCGGCAAGGGATACGCATCGGCGTTGATGAAGCACATATTCGGCAGCCCGTCGCTGACCGGTTTGCGCAGAATCGTGCTGGTGACGACAGACGCCCACCACGTCTACGAACCGCACGGCTTCAAGGGACTGGCGACGCCGGAGCGTTATATGGAAGTCCACAACCCGGACGTTTACAAAACGGCTTAAGCAAAGACCCCTTCCCTAACCCACTTGGTCATAATCCATTTCTCGCCTTCCAGAACAGGCGCTCCCCCATGCAAGCTCAAGGGATCGAGCTGCCGCTCCCCGTTCATATAGCGGAAATAGACAGCGCCACCGCGCCTGGGGGCGACAGAGACGCCGGCATCGGGGAAAAAAGTCTCCCCTCCAGCCGCCACGTCGTTGAGATACACAACCAGTGTGGCAACCCGCTGACCACCGCGCTCCATATGCACGGCGCTCCCCGTCTGTGACGGCGGAAAATAATCGAAGTGCGCCCGATACTCAGCACCAACGCCATACCTCAGCACCTGCAACCCTTCGCCATTCTCGACCGGCCAGTTCATCAGACTGGCAAAGCGCATTTCGAGCCGCTCGAGGAAAGGGTCCGCGCCTCGGTGATACCAGGCGCCTTCGCTGGTGCGATTGGGAATCACGTCATTCGAGCCGTTCTCCGGATTGACGGTGGTGGACCGCTTGAGCAACGGACGCGACCGTTCGATCATCTCATCGCACTCCTCGTCTGACATCACGTCGGCAAACGCGACGATCTGCGGGCGCTCGCAGCGCATCAGCACCTTGACGTCGCGGTCATAGGCGCGAATCACATTGCCGGCCGCGACCGGCGCCGGATCGTAGCGGTATTCGCCCGCAGCCGCCTCGATACCGGACGGCGCGGCAGCAACGGCCGCGCGAGCCGCCTCGGCGGCATCGAACGATGCGTTCACCGTGGCTTGCGCGAGTTCCGACTCGAAGCCGACGCCTACCATGGCATCCACCAACGCCGCCGGGCTAAAGCCGCGCTCGACATGACTGTTCAACCAGGTTTTCACGGCATCATTTACGACAGGCATACGTCTCATCCCACATCCAGAGTTCGCTCGCTCAGCACGCGCGGACCGGGCGTGCTGCCGATCGGGCGATGCTGACTAAAGCGAAGGATGATAGGTGGCCGTCCCGCCACATTTCACGCGACGATTCGGAAACGGGCCCTAGCTGAAACGCATTGAGCGTCGGATTCAACGCATCGCGAGCTACGAAATATCCTACTCACCGACGCCCGGGCGGACGAGGTGGTCCTGATCGCCGCTAGCCGTTGCGGCACTGTCATTTGCGCGCCACGTTCGACGGGTACTTTCCTGCGACAACCTAACCCGTCCCGCCCCGATGCCACAGCCTTCCGTGCGCGACAGCGACTGCCACAGCCACAGCCACAGCCGCACCACACAAGGCGGCCGCTTTGCTTAAAGCCGCCTCCACCAGTGCACTGCTCAACGCCTTTCTCATGGCGCTGCAGATTGCCATCGGCCTGACAGCGCATTCGGACGGGCTGGTCGCGGACGGTGTCCACACCTTGAGCGACCTGACCGCCGACGGCGTCGTGCTCATCGTGCTGGTTCTCAGCACGAAACACCTGAACGCAAGGTCGCGTGAAGGGGATGGCAACACCGTGCAAGCCCTGGCATCCCTCTTCATCGCCGCCCTGCTGATTGTCACGGCAGCCGAAATGCTCTGGCACAGCATCGGCCAAACCGCCACGTTGAGCGGCAACACGAAGATGCAAGTCGGCGCGCTCGCCGTCAGCGGCTTCGTCACGATCGCCAAGGAAGCGTTGTTCCGCTACATGCGCGCCGAAGGCCAGCGCACCGGCTCGGCGATTCTGCTGGCAAGTGCATGGCATGCGCGAATGGATGCGGTGTCGGCGCTGGTCGCGACCCTGGGGGTGGCCGGCAGCATCGCGGGCATACCGATGCTCGACCACGTGGCAGGCGCGGCGATCGGCCTGATGATCATGCGCATGGGCTGCGTCGGCGCGCGCAGCGCATTGAAGCAACTGTCAGCCGGTGCTCCGGGAAAAACCGCCGCACCGCACGCGGCCGAATAGCGCGCGCCTCAGCCGTAGGCGCGCTCGCGCATCCACTTCGTCATGATCCATTTGTCGCCGCCCAGCACCGGCGCGCCGCCGTGCAAGGTCAGAGGATCGAGTTGACGCTGGCCGTTCATATAGCGGAAATACACCGCGCCACCCTTGACCGCCGCGACTGACATGCCCGCTTCCGGGAAGATCGTCTCGCCGCCGTCGGGCACGTCGTTCAGATAGATCACCAGAGTCGACACGCGCTGGCCGCCCTGGGCGGTATGCACCGCGCTGCCGGGCTGATCGGGCGGGAAATAATCGAAGTGCGGGCGATATTCGCCGGTCGTGCCGTAATGCAGAATCTGCAGCCCCTCGCCGTTTTCAACCGGCCAGTTCATCAGACTCGAGATGCGGCGGTCCATCTTTTCGATGAACGCGTCTTCCCCGCGCTGGTACCAGATGCCTTCGCTGGTGCGGTTGCGGATCACGTCTTCCTTACCGGTGGCGGGATTGACCGTGGTGGAGCGTTTCAATCGATGACGCGAGCGCTCGATCATCTCGTCGCATTCGTCAGGCGAAAGCACATCCCCGAACACGATCACCTGGGGCCGCTCGCAGCGCATCAACACGCGGACGTCACGATCGTGCGCACGGATCGTATTGCCGCGCGCAACGGGCGACTCGTCGTATTGGTAGGTCTGTGACGCGGTTTTGACCAGGGTGGCCTCGGTCGCTACGGCCGCCGAGGCCGCTCCCGCGTCCGCCGGGTTCATGCCGAACGCTTTGCGCACTTCCGCGCGCGCGGCTTCCGTGGCGAAACCGGCTTGCACCATCGCATCGATCATCGAGTCGATGCTGCAACCGCGCGCTACGTTGCTGCTTAGCCACGCTTCCCATGACGCATCCACTACCGGCATAGAACTCCCCGCTTGTCGATATCACGAAATACTGCATCAACTGACCGGTTCATAGCAAGACTGGGGGAATGCGCCGGGCTGATCCCAGGCTGCCCCCCGGCTGACCCGTTACGCGCGGCGCTGCCGGCGTCGATAGAGGTCGAGGCCTTTTCTCGCCTGCGCCCTGATCGCGCCCTGCACGAAAGGTGTCCAGCCGAGCAGCAGGCCCTTGATCCCCAAAGCCTCACGGGCCCAACGCCCAAGGTCGAAGGTATCGCGGTGTTCGACGATGCGGCCGTCGCGGAACCCGAAGCGGGCGTCGATGCTGTTCACCACCGTGCGGCCCGTCTGACGGAATGTGTAACGGGCTACCCAGTGGGCGCGGCCGTTGAGCTCGTCCGCTTCGACGCCGTCGAACGTCAGCGAGAAATCCTGCGCGCGCGACACCAGCATGCGCCACATGTCGCGGGCCTCTTCGCCGCGCAGCTCGCCAAAGGCCGGATCGCTGAAGACCACATCGTCGGCATAGCAGGCAGCCATCGTTTCCGCGTCGCGTTGCTGGAACGCGGTGTAAAAACGCTCGATCAGTTCGGTGTTGGGATGGCTCATTTTCTTGTGGTTATGCGTTACCCGGTCAGCCGGTCGTGGAAACGGCCCGGAAAGGAGCGCGCGCCAGGATTTGAGTTTGAGCGCGCACGAGCAGCACACGATATCGGAAAATGCGGCGGCCGTGGTCGAGCCGGCTGCTTCGAAGGCAGAGCGTTAGCCGGTGAACGTCAGCGCGTCGGCGCAGCGATGCTCAATTTCTGCAGCGAAGAATCGATTAAGCGCACGGCACGATTGCTCCGCTAACCGTTGGCCGCAATCCCACGGACCCGTGCAGTTTCACCTCTGCGACCCAGCAGCCAGATTCCCGCTGCAATTGACGCCGCCGCCGCAGCAGCCAGATAGAGCGCCGCGGCAAAGCCACTGGCAAAGCTGGCATGCGCGGCCGACACCACCGTGGCCCTGAGAGCCGGCGGCAGATGCGCGGTGGCCTGCGCCATATCTCCCGCCAGCAGGCGCGACATGAAACCCGCGTCGAGCGCAGCGCTGATATCCGGCGTCATGGGCGTGCCCGCCACGAACACAGCGTGCGTGCGGGCCGCGAGTACCGCGCCCAGCACACCCACCGACGTGACGATGGCCGTGAAGCGCGTTGTCGTGCTGATACCGGACGCCATGCCGGTTCGATCCGGCGGCACGCACGCCATGATGGCCTTCTGCGTATCGCCATTCATGATCCCCGCGCCCAGCCCGGTTACGACCATGCCGAGCGCCACCAGCTCATAGCGTGCGTCGCCGGCGACCAGCGCCGTCAGCAGATTGCCGGCCGCGATCAGCAACAGCCCGCTCGACAGCAGGGCCATGCCCGACAAGCGCTTTGCGAGCGCCGCGCCGATGTACGGCCCGAGCACCATCGCCAGCGCGAACGGCAACATGCCGACGCCCGCCCTCACCGCTGACAGGCCGAATGCGTTCTGCAGATACAACGGCAAAAACGTCATCATCACCTGAGCGCAGGCAGCGTAGCCGAACATCGCGAGCACGGCGGCGACGAAGCGTGGCTGGCGAAACAGCGCAAGATCGACCATCGCATGCGCCCGCGAGCGTTGCACCTGAACGAATGCGCCAAACAGCAGCACGCATGCCACGAGCCTGGCGCCGGTTGTCCAGCTCGCAAGCCCGTCGGCCGGCACCTCGATCAACGCCCAGATACCGAGCGCAAGCGCAAGGCCGAACAGGATGCTGCCGGCGGCGTCGAGCGGACCGGGCTCGGGATTGCGCGACTCGCGAATCGAGCGCAACGCGCACCACGCGAGGACGGCGCATACGGGCAGATTGAGCAGGAAGATCCAGCGCCAGCCGAGCCATTGGGTAATCACGCCGCCGACGAGCGGCGCCACCGTCGTCGCAAGGCCCATGCAGGTGCCCCACACGGCCCATGCCCGCACGCGCGCGGGTCCTTCGTGGAAGGTGTTCGCGATCACGGCGAGCGCCGCGGTGAGCAGCATCGCGGCGCCGACGCCCTTGACCGCGCGCGCCACGTTCAGCATGGCCGCCGATGGCGCCGCCCCGCAACCGAGCGACGCCAGAAAGAACAGCGCGAGCCCGAGCAGCAGCATCCGCTTACGGCCGACGCGGTCGGCCAGAGCACCCGCGGGCAGCAGACACGACGCGAAAGCGACCATATACGCGCTGACCACCCATTCCACATCGGCAAAACTCGCGTGAAACGAGCGTGCAATCGACGGCAACGAGACGGCCACGACGTTGGTATCGAGCACGATCAACGCACAGGTCGCCGACGCGGTGGCCAGCACGAACGCGGGGTTGACGGGTTTTGAGTCTTTGGAGTCTGACGACTGCACCGGCAGTGCGGGACGGGGGGACGTGGATGACATACAGGCAGGTGGCGTCGAATCGAGGTCATGCGATGGTAGCGACGCATCTATTGCCTGTCATTGGCATAGAATCACAAAATAATTAGCTCCGGCGGAAATACTGAAAACCATGCGAAAGCTCGAACTCCGCCATATTCACGCATTCGTTTGTGTCGCGAAGCATCTTCATTTCTCCCGCGCCGCGGATGAATTAGGCATCGCCGCCCCAACGCTAACCAAGCTGATCCAGGAAGCGGAACGGTTGCTCGGCGTGCGGCTCTTTCATCGCACCAAGCGGTCGGTGACATTGAGCGCGGCCGGCAGCGCCTACCTCGCCGAAGCGCTCAGCGCGCTTGACCACCTCACGCGCGGCGAAGAGCGCGCGATTCTCGCCGAGCGCGGCGAGTTGGGCAGGATCGAAGTCGGCTACGTCGCTTCGGCTGCCTATGCGGGCGTATTGCAACGGGCGGTCGGCGGCTTTCGCTCCAGGTATCCGGGCGTCGATGTCTCCATTCGCGAGGTGCCGATGGACGGCGCGGCCGAGATGCTGCGCGATGGCCTGCTCGACGCAGCCTACGTCCGCCCGCCGATGCCACTCGTCGACGGTATTCAGGCAAGCACCGTGCACCGCGATACGTTCGTCCTCGCGCTGCCGGAAAATTGCGCACTCGCCCGTTTACCCGACATTAAACCCGCGCAACTGCACGATCAGTGTTTCGTGCTGCCGGAACAGGAAGCCGGTACCTTCGAAGTCGCACGGCGCGGGCGTTTTTCGCCGCGGCTCGGGTCACGTCCCGGCACACTCCCGGCGGTGTTGGCCTGCGTATCGCTAGGCGGTAATGTGGCGGTCGTACCGCATACCCTCGCTGATTGCATCGCGTTGCCGGGCGTCGTCTACCGAGGCATCGCCGGCAAACCTATCGCCTCGGAAATTGCCATTGCCTATCGAAAGTTCGAACGGGCACCGGCTGTGCGGGCATTTCTCGAGTTCGCACAGGGCAGCTAAAACCGCCCGCGCTACCCTCGCGCCACGTTTCGTTATATCCTCTCGAATATCACGGTATGCTTTTGTGCAGCGCGGCAACTCGCCCGCCGATCGCGTACGACGAAGCGAAACAAGCAAGCAGGAGCCAGCAGCAGTGCCTAGTCGACCCACATTGCGACCCACCTCGTCCGACCCGGCGGGGCGCCGCCCGAAAGAACTTCCGTCGACCATCGTCGCGGTGAAGTCGGCGTCCGAACGTGGCCGCGCCGAACTGATCCGCGACGTCGTCGATGCTTACCGGCGCCTTTACGGCAGCGTGCAGCGCTTCGTACTGATGCTGACGGGCGACCAGTTGAACTTCGCGTCGGTGGGCACGTCGGGCTCGCACTCATTGAACCAGTTGCTGTCGATCCTGGCCGAACAGGCCAAGGCGGCGGGTTTTGCCCGTCTGCGCGATCTGAAAGCTTCGATCGAAGAAGCGCGCTCGGCCGAGCAACTTCGCGACGCGATCTTCTCGGATGCGTTCAGCAACGATCTGGCCGCGTTACGCAAGGTGGTGGCGGAACTCGAGCGGCTCGATACCGCGTTTATCGGTCTGTGCGTTGGGCATGTTCTGGATCAGCATGCACGGGCAGTCGGCGGCG
Source organism: Paraburkholderia madseniana (assembly GCF_009690905.1). Classification (GTDB taxonomy): domain Bacteria; phylum Pseudomonadota; class Gammaproteobacteria; order Burkholderiales; family Burkholderiaceae; genus Paraburkholderia; species Paraburkholderia madseniana. The sequence goes on along the minus strand of NZ_VOSW01000037.1, from coordinate 71,205 downwards.
CAGAGCCAGCCGTCGTCCGTCGTGCCGCCGGCCGCACCACCGCCGCAGCTCCCGCCACCGGTGCTGCCGCTGCTTCTGCCGCCGCTTCTGCCACGATCACTCAGCGCAAATCACGCGCTGAGCGGACGCTCGTCCACCCGAACGACTAATTCGTCATTGCCGCATATGAACGTTTTCTTTTGCCGATCGCTATATCTTTTCGAATATATCGCCAGCAGCGTCTGCATGGCGCGGATGTCCAGCAAGCACGTTCAATCAGCCTGACGCCAGATCCGGATTCGAGGTCCTCATGCACACACCACCGTTTCGTCTCGCCCAGCCTTCGCACCTCAAACTGTCCGGCGACGAGCTTGCCGGTACCGGCTTGCGCGTGGCCGATCCGTGCTGCACGCCCGCCAAGGTGTCGTTCTCGAACACCAAACGGCGCGCGCGCCTCGCCGAGCTCGATGGCCAACTGCATTGCTCGATCATCGGCACCTGTCTCAGCACGCACGAACTGCGCAAGCTGGTGCCTAAATTCACTGGCCTCGATCGCCGGGACGCGAGCGATCTGGAGATTCATCACTCGGCCGTCGAACTCGCGATCGATGGCGGCGCGGGCGCCAAAGCCCTGCACAAGTTGCTCGACGAACACTATGCGGCGGCGATCCGCCGCTTCGACAAAGCCGCCGACGACGTCGAGCTGCTGAAGCTCTGGGACGAAGCGCTGAAAAGCGGCGAGATCCCGCCTGCTTACTGGGCTTTGATGACGCATCCGTGCGCGACCCTGCATGTGCGCCAGAAAGCGTTCGGCGAATTGCACATGCTGTCGCATCTGGTCGGCGCGGCGAATCGCGCGGACATCCGCAGGCTGGTTGCGCTCGAAGCGGAAAACGCCGAGTTGAAAGAGAAAGTCGAGCGGCAGCAAAGCCGCTTGCAGGAAATCAGCACGCAGCGCGACGCAGCGATTGCCGCGCTCAACGAGCAGATCGCGCAACTCACCGCCGTGGCCACGCGCCAGACGACGGCGGATCCTTCCGATCTGGAAGCGGAGATTTCGAGGCTGCGCGACAAGCTCGCCGACAGCGACCAGCGGGTGGCGCTGCATACGAGCCGCCGCGAGGCCGCTGAACAGCGCACGCTGCAGGAACAGGGCGCTGCACTCGCGTTACGCAAGAGCCGTGATCAGGCGTTGGCGCAGCTCCTGTTGGTGCAGAACGAATGCGACGCGCTGGAACGCGCGACGGTGGATGCTGGGGACAACAGCAATGGCGCGCAGACGCGGCAAGCCAGCCTCGACAGCGTGCGCGGCAAACGGATTGTCTACGTGGGCGGCCGCCCCGGCTCGAATGCCGCGCTCAAGCGGCTGGTGGAGGCCGCCGGTGGCGATTTCGTGGTGCACGACGGCGGCGTGGAAGACCGCAAAGGTCTGCTTGCCGCCGCGCTGCCGGGCGCCGATATCGTCGTGTTTCCGGTCGACTGCGTCGATCATGATTCGATGAATACGCTCAAGCGAGTGTGCGAGCGCCATCAGATCGACTATCACCCGTTGCGCACGGCAAGCGTGGCGAGCTTTGTCGAATTGGTGGACCGGCTGCGTCCCGAGCATCTTGCCCAGTTGGGCAATTCGCCGCCCTCGGCGTTTTGCCTGCGCCACGGCTGAACTGTGAGGCCGTACTCAGGAACGAATCAGCCTGGTCAACTCAGCGATCTGTTTTGCGCAGCTTCGCTGGGCCTCGACTTCGACATCGCGGTAGAGATGAATGATGCGTTCGCCGACCGGCGTCAGCGTACAACCGCCGCCGCTTTGACCGCCCTGTTCCGAGTGCGTGGCCGGTGTTTTGAGCGAGCGGTTCAGCTCGTCGATCAGCAGCCATGCACGCCGGTACGACATGCCGAGGCTGCGCGCCGCAGCCGAGATCGAGCCGTATTCGCGCACGGCCTCCAGCAGTTCGACTTTGCCCGGCCCGAGCGCAACAGCGTCGCCGCTGCGGATACGCATTCTGAAGCGCACTTCGGGGCGCGGTTTCGCGGATTTTGTCGGGGGGCTTGGTTTGGTTTTCACGGTATCAGCCATGCGCGAAAGCATACACGAACCGCTTCGCGCTGCCATCCTGGCTGAATGGCCTTCAGGGGTGGCCGGGAAAGCAATGCCCATAGTCTTCGCAGCCCGGACAACCGGGCGCCGGGCCGGGCTGAAGCCCTAAGGAAAGCGCGCGTTGCTGAGCAAGGAATTTCTTCCAGCGCAGATTATCGACATTCAGCAGCACGAGCGCGGGGAAATAGCGCGTCAGCATCCATGTGACTTCTTCCCGGCCCGCAAGACCGAGGTCGCGCCACAGGTGATCCGGCCGCAAGCACGCATGAGCGATGATTGAGGCGAGGCAGCGCACGTCGTTCGTGTCGACGGCGGCGCCGGCATACGTGAGCAGCAGTGCGTTCAGCGTTTCGACGAATGCCGCGTGTTCGCTGGTGTCGACGGGTGGCAATCCAGGCAAGGATGCAAACACGGGCGCAGGTGCGTGCATAAAGTGCCGCTCCAATAGCGCGCGCCACGCGGGCTGCGGCAACCCAAGCAACACAAGTTCGTCGCGGACATCGCGGGCGGCAATCAGCCTGGCGAACAATTGAGTATCGGGTGACGCGGCGTCCGTGGCTGCGGCGAGCCACTTCGCCGTGCGCTCGGCAACCCGCGCATCAAGCGACACAAACAGCGGTTCGCGGCTGGGCGCGGCAGGTTCCGCAACAGGCGAAGGCGGTTCGTCAGACATGGCGGCGGCACGATGAAGAAAATCGAACCATATTACGCCCGTCATTCGAATCACCTACGCCAAAGGCTTCAAAACATGCGCCTCGATACGCGCGAGCCGTTTGACGTGGCGTGGCGCGGGCAGAATGTCCGAACCGGAAAACAGAATCGGCGCACCGTCTTCAGCATTTAGCGCGCCGCCATCGCATTCGTAAGCAACCAGCACGTTCTCGCCGACCGGCGTGTTGAACAGTTCATGCCACGAGAATGTCACGACGTAGCCATCGTGCCCCACCGCCACGAACACCGTACGCTTGAACTCGCCCGGCACCTCGTTCGGCAAACCCGCTTCCGAGATCAAGGTCGTCAGACGCACACCGCGGTACGGCTCAACGCTGCGGATGAACCGATTCGTCGTGTAGCAACGCAGATCGAATGGCCTGGCTAGCACGCTTTCGTAACCCTTGAGCCGCTCGAGGTCGAAAGACAGCGTCCGCTGGAACCGTCCGCTCAGGACGAGCGCACTTTCGACGGCAGGCGCGGCAATCACATTCACACTATCCATACGCGGTTATCTCCAGCATTGAAGCCTGAGCAGCTTGTTCACTCGTTATTTCCGTGTGTATATTACGCTGCGATGGCCGCCTCGGTGCAAAACCGCATCGATACGCAATATATCGCCAGGCATATCGGCCACTCCGCCGGCGTCGTCCACATCTATTGACCACACGGAGCGCGCAGCGACCCACAACGCAATGCGATGGCGTCGTAATATAGCGCTCTTAATAACGTACCGGGGTTAATCGCATGATTCGCAAGCTGCTTGCTTCTTTCGTGGTCGTCGCCGGCGTGGTGACGGCCGCGCCCGCCTTCGCGCAGGACGACACGGTCAACGTGCTGTACGCCGGTTCGCTCGTCAATCTGATGGAGCGCAGCGTGGGGCCGGCCTTCGAAAAGGCCACCGGCCAGCACTTCCGCGGCTATGCAGCGGGCTCGAACAAGATCGCCAACGAGATCAAGGGCAAGCTGCGCCGCGGCGACGTGTTCATCAGCGCGAGCCCGAAGGTGAACACCAACCTGATGGGTCAGGCGAACGGCGACCACGTCACGTGGTACGTGAACTTCGCCGAATCGCCGTTGATGATCGGCTATAACCCGCAAAGCAAGTTTGCTGCGGACTTCAAGAACAAGCGCTGGGATCAGGTGTTGCAGGAGCCGGGCATCCGTATCGGCCGTACCGATCCGAAGCTCGATCCGAAGGGTGCATTCACCGTCGAGATGATGACGAAGGCCGCGAAGCTCTACCATCAGCCGGACCTCGTCGAGAAGACGCTTGGCGACGCGGAAAATCCCGAGCAGGTTTTGCCTGAAGAAACGCTGGTGGGCCGCCTGCAATCCGGCCAGCTCGATGCCGGCTTCTTCTATTCGACCGAAACGTCCGACCTCAAAATTCCGGCGCTCCGTCCGGCGCCCGAATTGCAGGCCAAAGCGAGCTACACGCTGACGATCCTCAGCGATGCACCGAACCATGCGGGTGCGAGCAGCTTCGTCGACTTCCTGCTGAGCGCGCAAGGCCGCGCGTTGCTCAAGCAACACGGCGTGGACGTCATCAAACCGACCGTTACCGGCAATGTGCAAGCCATGCCGCCTTCGGTGCAAGCCGTGATCGACGCCGCGCAATAAAGCGGTGGAACAGGCGGTGGAACAGGCGGTGAAACAGGCGGTGAAGCGCTCCGCCGCGCGACCCCTGCTGTGGCTGGCCGCGCTGCTTGCCGTCTATTTGTGCGCGCCGTTTATCGCGAGCGTGCCGCAACTCGGCGCGGCCGATTGGCCGAATGTCGATTGGCGCGCGGTGTGGTCGGCGGTCGGCATATCGGCGGCGAGCGCCAGCGTGGCCTCGTTCGTGATTCTGCTCGGCGGCGTGGCGCTCGGCTATTTTCTGGCGCGCTCGAACTCGCGCAAGATGGCGCTGCTCGGCTTCGTCGTGCAGTTACCACTCGCCTTGCCGCCACTCACGAGCGGCGTGCTGCTGCTGTTTCTGCTTGGGCCCTATAGCTGGGTCGGCCGCTTCACCAGCGGGGCGCTGACAGATTCGTTTGCCGGCATCGTGCTCGCGGAAATCTTCGTGGCCGCGCCCTTCCTGATCATCGCCGCGAAATCGGCGTTCACCGCCGTGGACCCCGTGCTCGACGACGTGGCCGCGACGCTCGGCCATCATGCAAGCAGCCGCTTCTTCCGCGTAATGTTGCCGGTTGCCTGGCCGGCGATTCGCGCGGGACTTGCGCTGGCGTGGTTGCGTGCGTTCGGCGAATTCGGCGCGACGGTGATGGTGGCCTATCACCCCTATTCGCTGCCGGTGTACACGTACGTCGTATTCGGTGGCCAAGGCCTGCCGGCGATGATGCCCCTGCTGCTGCCGACGCTCGCGATTGCGATTGTCTGCGCGGCGTTGTCGATTTATAGCCTTCGGCAGAAAACCTCGTTTGAACAAACCGAAAACGGCGACGACTCGCTGGAACCCGGCACGGATCTGACGGCACGCCGGGGCGAAACTTCCGATCGTCGTCTAGCCTTTCATTTGCAGCGCCGCTTGGGCGCGTTCGAACTCGACATAGCGTGGACGCCTGCCACGCGACGGCTTGCGATCATCGGCCCGTCGGGCTCCGGCAAATCACTGGCATTACGTCTGATTGCAGGGCTCGAATCCAACGCATCCTGTTCCGTTCGGCTCGGCGCAACTGACTTGAGCGCGCTGCCGCCCGAGCGCCGCCAGATCGGTTATATGCCGCAAGATTACGGTTTGTTCCCGCACATGACGGTGGCGCAGCAACTCGCGTTTCCCGTCGACGCCGATGCAGCCAGCGCACGTTACTGGCGCGATCATCTCGGCCTCGCGCAACTGGTTGCGCGCTTACCGCATCAATTGTCGTTCGGTCAGCGGCAACGTGTGGCGCTGGCGCGGGCGCTCACGCGTCATAGCGAATTGCTGCTGTTCGATGAGCCGTTCGCTGCACTCGATACGCCGCGGCGGCGTCGGTTGCAGCAGTCGCTGCGGGCGTTGCAGCGCGAGATTGCGGCGGTGACCATCATCGTCACGCACGATCCCGACGAAGCGGCTTTACTTGCCGACGAGGTTCTGGTTGTCGAACAGGGGCGCGTGCTGCAGGCGGGTTCCATCGATGGGGTGTTCGAACGGCCGGCTTCGATGCGGGTTGCCGAATTGCTCGGTTTGCACAACGTCGGCGAGGGTTTGATGACTCTGCCTGGGCGAGTCGAGATTGGCAATGAGTTGGCGATCGAGACCGGTGATAGCGGTTTTGCCATTCCTGCCGGGCAACGGGTGATGTGGCGCATCTCTTCCCACGCCGTGGCTATTTCGGCCGATGGCGCCTATGCCGGCATGGTCGACGCGGTCGAGTTACGGCGCGGCGAGCGGTATGTCCGCCTGAATATCGCGGGGGTGCGCTTCGATATCGCGAACGAAGATGCCCGGTTGCGGGAAGGCAGCCCTTGCCGGATTGATATTGACGGTTCCGGCGTGTCGGTCTGGATTGTGAGCTGACGCGTCGTTTGGTTTGGCTCTGGCAGCGGCATGACGGCCCGGCCTCCGCCGTTGCCGGAAACAGACATCCGTCTAAGCCTCACCCGCGTGAGCCCTCTTCCGGACTTCGGAAAACGCCATATCCACGAGCAATTTTCCAGAATCGAAAACCGTGACGAGCGCCTCGTCCCAATCCCCTTCAACAGTGCGGTCATCCCACACCACCGGCAACGTCACCGTCCGATACTCGCCTGTGTGACGGTTCACCAGCAACGTAAGCCGCCCTTTCATCGACCGCTTGCCTGCATCCGTGACCGGGTCCTTGTGTACGTCATGCCATTCGTCCCCAAGCCGGATGGCCGAACACTTCATGGCGAACCGCTGTGTATCGCGGTTGATCTGCTGCAACAAAGCGCCCCCCATGCCGAAGACGATGTTGTCGGCCGCAAAGCCGGCCTCATCCATGCCCGCCAGGATCGCCTCGATCGAATCCGGATTCACGCCATCGCCCTGAATCACGCGCACGTGATTGAGCACGCGCCGCCCCTTGCCGTTCACCGTCGAGCCGAACGACGCCTCGAGCGCCCGCATGGTCTGCAGGACAATCGTCAGCGGATCGCCGGAGTCAGGCCGGATCACCAGCGTGCCGCCAGAATCGAGCACCGCCTGCTTTAACTCCGTGCCCCATACCTCGAGCGCGGCGAACAGGTCGTAGGAATCGGACACCACCGAAACGATCGCCCCCGGCTTGCCGAACTTCTCGATCATGTTGCGGAATGCGTCGGTTTCACGCTCGCGCCCCCATGATGTGATCGTGCTGTGCTCCGCGGCCGGCACCGAAAACGCCGCCATTGGCTCGTTGTAGTAGTGGTTCGCCGCAACCACGCCAAGCACCGTGTCCGAGCCCATGAAGCTGACAAGATGCGCCGAGCCGCCAATCGCCGCCGACTCCGCGCTCGACACCCCGCGCGCGCCGAAATCGTGCAGTTTGAATGGCAACTGCGTGAGGTCGTCGCTGCTTTTCTCCAGATACGCGCGGATCGTATTGCGCAGATGCCAGCTTTGCGTCGCGACTGTAATCGGATACCACACGCGCATCAGCATCGTTTCCAGATACGAGGCCAGCCAGAACACCTGCGGATCGTCGCATTCGACCGTAACCAGAACGTTGTGCGTGGGCACGACCGAGCCTTCCGGCACCGCGCGAATCCGCACCGGCAGATAGCCGTCGTAGTGTTCGACGATGTAACGCCAGCCGGCTTCGTTGAACGGTTCGCCATGCGCCGTGAAAAACGCCTTCGCCTGCTCGATCATCCCGGCGGTAATGGGGCGGCACAGATACTCCTTGATCAGCATCTGAAGGCCAAAGAACAGCGTGCGGTCATAACGTCCGCCGCGCGACTCGATGTATGAAAACATCGCCGACGCTTCCGGCGGATATTGCAGGTAGTGCGACGCCTTGTACGAATCCGTGTTGAGGATCGGATTGGACAGGATCGACGCCATGTCGATGAACGGATTTATATCGTTTTGCATGGATGATGTTGCGCTCGTGCGGATCGCTCAAAGGTAATCAGGCGGGTTGGGGTTTTGCCGTTGATCGCCGCTCATTGCGGCTTGCACCGTAAGAATAACTACACGATACACCGTCAAAACACGCCCGGAATCACCCTGAACCGCACCTTACCTCTGTACGTCCGATACCGCTCGTCGTCGGACAGGAGCCGCTCCTCCCGCACAATGCGTCCAACCTGCAGCGCAAACTGGCATCCGTAGACGATCACGTTCTGAATCCCGAAGTTCGCCAGCAAAAAACCGACGTCCGTCACGAAATACCCCAGGTACATGGGATGGCGCACGAACCGGTAAGCCCCGCGGGAAACAACCCCGCGATTGGCGGGCAAAATGCCGAACGACCTGCGCAGCGACACCTTCGCAAACAGTTGCCAGAAAATCCCCAGCAATTGCAACGACGCGCCGGCCGCCTCCAGAATAAGTTGGGTGCCGGGCGAAAGCCGCACAGCAAGAAAATAGAACGTGCCGCCCACCGAGCAGATGAAAGCGAAAGGCGTCCAGTCACGGTGGATGGGCACCCGCGCAAATAGCGACAACCCCAAGGTCATGAACGCACTTACCACGAGCAGCAGCAAGGTGATCCGTGTGGGCGCCGCGAGCCATTGCTTGACCGCCGCGTAAGTGAAGATGCTCAACATGAGCGCCGCGGCAGCGCGTGCGAGGATTTCGGTCAACGCTTCGCGCATGCCGCCGGCCGGCGTCACGTCGCCCAGATCATCTACGCGAGGTACTGCTCCCGCTGGCTCGCCGTTCGCGGCATCCTGCAGACGGCCCTCACTATCGAATACCCGCGAGGATGTGGTCTTTGTCATGGCATACTCATTTCGATATGCGAATTATTTTTCAAGCCCGCTGCATAAAGGCTTCCGGTCCGTCAGTGTCGCAGCGTAGCAGCCACACCAGCCGAATGTCCATATCATGCCACGCTCGCCGGGATTCAATTCCGGCGCGCGACTCCCGGTGGTCGGATTGGCTCAGTGCCCCGGCTTCAGTTGCGGCGGCACGGTCGGCCGCGCAGCAAACAGGCGGCCGAGCATCCCTTTGCGGGGCTCGGCGATGGGCGGCCACAGCATATCGCCGAGCAGGCGGATGCCTTGCGCCAGCGCGCTGTCGTGGGCGGAAGTGACGAGCGGCACACTGCGGTTGAGCGCCTCGTCGACCTGCTTTTCGTCACGCGGAAGCTGGTGCGCGACCGTCGCGCCGAGCGTCCGTTCGAGCGTCGGCAGGTTGATGCACGCGTTCTTGTCGTATTGATTCACCACAACCCGCACCTTGCCGGGCGGATAGCCCAATTCCTTGAAAATATCGAGCATCCGGCGGCCGCCGTGCAGGTAAAGCAGGTTTTGCCGCACCACCATGCAGATTGCATCGCTGTGATCGAGTGCATGGATCGTCACCGAATTGAGGCTTTGGCCGATGTCGATCAGCACCGCGTCGTACCGCTCGCGCGCCAGCGTGAGAATCTGCTTCAGTTGCTCGGGCCGCAGTTCGGCGGCCTTCAGCGGGTCGCCGGCCCCCGCCAGCACGTCGAGGTTCGCGTGGACGCGCATCACGCAGGCGTCCAGCAAAGCGGCGTCGAGCTGGTCGATCCGCGAGCACAGATCGGAGAGCGTCGCGGGTGGCGGTTTGTTGGCCATCAGCAGGCTGGCGTCGGCGAATTGCTGGCTGAGATCGATCAGCAACACGCGCCTGTCGCGCAGTGCGGCGAGCGACCACGCGAGATTTACAGCGATCAGCGTGGTGCCGCTGCCGCCCTTGCACGATGCGAACGAGACGACCCGCCCGGCACGGCGCATGCCCGCACTTTTTTTCGCGGCGATATGCGTGAGCACGGTGGCGACCTTGTATGCATCCAACGGCCATGACAGCACCTGCCGCACGCCGACGCGCATCGCCGCGGTCAGCAAAGCAGCGGACGGCGCCTGCGTAACCAGCATGCAATGCAAAGCAGGCGAGCAGGCCAGCGCCTCCTCGACGCCGTCCAGCTCGTGCGCGCTCAGATCGACGTCGTCGACGATCAGCAGGTCGGCGCTCCTGATTGCGCGGGCGTGCGTGCGCAGTTGCCGTGCCGTGCAGTAAGCGGTGCGCAGGCAATGCGCCACGCCGCTTTCTTCGAGGCGCGCGACGATATGCGGCGCGCGCTCCGCGCTGGACGAAATCAGGAAGATGTCGATCATGTCGGGTCTCCGCCGGACTAAGGCCTTCCCGTAGGCAAGGCCGCGTCAATAACAGTCGACATTCAGGTGTAGTCGTCGGGATCGGATTGGTAGATGTCCAGAGCCCGATCGTGGCCTCGTTCGGTCGAAACCGGGATCTCGTAGATCGCCTCGCGCAATACGTCGCGTTGGATCTCGGCCTGAGCCTTGCGTTTCATCGCCTCGGCGATCACCAGCGTGAGCAGGTCGGCCGACGGCGCGGCGAACAAGGGTCGCTGCCGCGCAAAGTGAAGTTGGTAGGAGAAACCGGCGCCGTGCGCCGTGGTGTGCTGGTCCAGCCGCAATGCAACCGGCTTGCTGATCGTTTTCATGACACCCCCCGCTTGATTCCGCTTGATGGGCCATTCAAGGCCGTATCCAGGTAAGCCGTGCCCGCGCTAGTGCGCGGGCACGGCGCCCGGTTCACCTCGTAGCGTGCGCCCCTCTATGGAGACTCAGGCCGTTCCTCCCCGCTTCTTCGCGCCGGCCGGTCCTTACCGTGCGCTGCCCCTTCCCTGTTTTGTACGTCGCGTGCCCGCAAATTGCCCGAGCGCGGTGCCTGTCATTCTTGCGGTCGACTTCGGCCATCCATTTCGGCCGTCGACTTCGAGTCCGTCCAATATGACGGAAAAAGTGGCGAGGTCAGTGCTTCACGTTGTCCGGTGACGAATGGCCGATACCCCGTATCGATCATTCCCCCCGTTTTTTTTGACATCCGTTTTTCAGTGGCCCCGCCGCACCCTCGCAAGACACATCGGCTTCCCCGGCCGTGCTCACGAAGACTATGTTTGCCGCCGGGCTCCGGCTGCTGCTTCCCCGAGCCTCAGGAACCAGGCGGCAACGCATTTCCTTGTGAGGCTCCTATTGCAATGGCTGTGCCATGCACCTTCAATCCCTTGTCGCACCGTGATTTGTGCTGCAACGCGTCTCGCCGGACCCGGCCTTTCGTCACACTTGATTCGGATTCGACACGCGAGGGGTTCACCCTCTAACGCAGTGCGGAAGGATCTCCCTGTTTGCAGGACCGGATGCTCGCTTCTTCGGACCACGTCCGGCCGCGCTTTGCGGCGTAGCCCGGTCAAATATGCCGATGCTTCGGGCCACGAAGCACCCTTGGCAGCCGCTGCCCAATGTGTCGCAAGCTTGAGACACGCTGATTCGACGGCGCGGCATCCGTTGCACGATAACCGCTATGCGATTTGCTATTGCTATGTGGGATTCCGCACATAGTCGCGGTTGCCCCACCATTTCTGAACGGCAAGCACCCACGTCAAAGCGGGAAAAACGTTTCTGAATCCAGATTTGTTTGTATGGCGCTCGAAAGCGCTTTCGCTTATCGTTAAGCCATGCGCCACGTAGAGCGCCTCTGTCAGACCACAAGGCGAAACACGGCTTTTGTGATTCGGGGATGAAATAGTCGGGCGGTTTCAGCGTTGAACGCTGTTCTGCTAGCTGTCCGAAGTGCAGCGGCTCACGCCGCCGCATGCCCCCGCCATTGCCGCTACCGTGAAATTGTCATTGCCGGTCTGTCCAGTTCGTCGAAGAGCAGTTCTGAGAGCCGCAACAACCCGGGGGTCACATGAACACGACTTGCACGCCTGCCGACACCGAACGCACCGTTCTATACGTGGCGAACTCGCCCGATCGGGATCTGGCCAGCTTCCTGGCCGCATCCGGCTGGCAAGCGGTGCACGCCAAAAGCACGGCAATCGCCGAACGCATGATCGAGCGCGACAACATCAAGGTCGGCCTCGTCGAATTGCCCGGTGACTGCACGTCCCAGCATTTGTCCGCTCTCGCCTCCTGCATGCGTCGCGTCGAAACCAATTGGGTTGCGCAGATCGCGCCGGGCCAGTCGGACGACGAACTGGTCAGCCGCTTCATCCTCGACTATTGCTTCGATTTCGTGACCCGGCCCTGGCTGAACGAGCGGCTGGTATTCGCGCTCGGCCACGCGCACGGGCTGTCGAGCCTGCGGCATCCGCCGACCGCCCCCGAGCCTTCGCTCGGCCGGCACGGCATGGTTGGGCAATGCGAGGCAATGCAGCAGTTGTACCGGCGCATCGACAAATGCGGCGTGACCGACGCGCCAGTGTTCGTCGCCGGCGAATCGGGCACCGGCAAGGAACTGACCGCCCGTGCGATTCATGAGCGCTCGCCGCGCGCCGGCCGGGCGTTCGTCGCGATCAATTGCGCGGCCATTCCGCCGAGCCTGCTGCAAGCCGAATTGTTCGGCCACGAGCGCGGCGCCTTTACCGGTGCGTTGCAACGCAAGATCGGCCGGATCGAAAGCGCCAATGAAGGCACCCTTTTTCTGGATGAAATCGGCGACATGCCGCACGAATGCCAGGCGGTGCTGCTGCGCTTTCTGCAGGAAGGCACCATCGAACGGCTGGGCGGCAATGGGCAAATCAACGTCGACGCACGGGTGATTTCGGCGACCCACGTCGATCTGGACAAAGCCGTCGAAGACGGCCGCTTCCGCGCCGACCTGTATCACCGCCTGTGCGTGCTCCGGCTTGTCGAGCCGCCGTTGCGCGAGCGCGGCGGCGACATCAAGCTGCTCGCCAACTATGCGCTCAGCATGTACCGGCAGGACGGCGCGCGTAAATTGCGCGGGCTGTCGAGCGACGCGATCGTCGCCATGTCGAACTATCCGTGGCCGGGCAATGTACGCGAGCTGATCAACTGCGTGCGCCGGGCCGTGGTGATGAGCGAGGGCCGCTTTATCACGGCAAGCGACCTCGGCCTGCCGGAATCCGACAACGGACCGGCCGTGACGCTGGCGGAGATCCGCAGCAAGGCCGAAAAGGACGCCATCGAGCACGCGTTGCAGCGGCACGGCTACAAATTGTCCGAAGCCGCGGCCGAACTCGGCATTTCGCGGGCCACGCTGTATCGCCTGATGCATGCGAGCCGGCTGCATCAGGACCCGGCGGCCGGACGCACGTCGAACGCCGACGGCGGTGTGGATGCCGACGACGAGGCAGAGCGGCAGGCGCCTTCGCTGGTTTGACCTCGCTGGTTTGACCTAAGGCCGCCTGGACGGGCAAACCCCGGCAAATATTGCCGCGACCGCGCCGCCTGGCGCAGCTCGGCCGGCCTTGCGTCGTAACCGCCTATCGGTTCTCCCTTGGCGTTGCTATGCTGAAAGCCGTTCATCCACCCTGGAGTGGACTTGGCCGATCAGCACGCCCCGGCGCTCGTGCGCCGCCCTTCCTCCACGCTCCCCGCCCAGGCGAGCCCGTGCGACGCGCTGACCATCCACGCTCAGCCCCTCAGCTTCGATCACCCGTGCCGGCGCAAAAAGCTCGCGCTCGCCGCGACCATTCTCGGTTCGAGCATGGCGTTCATCGACGGCTCCGTGGTCAACGTCGCGCTGCCGTCGATCCAGACCGAACTGGGCGCGAGCGTCGCGGCGATCCAGTGGGTCGTCAACGCGTATCTGCTGTTTCTCGGTGCGCTGGTGCTGGTGGGCGGTTCGCTCGGCGACAAGCTCGGCCGGCGCACCGTGTTCATCGCGGGAATCGGCTTGTTCACGCTGGCCTCGATCGGCTGCGGCCTGGCGCCTGGCGTCGGCGCGCTGATCGCGGCGCGCGCCGTGCAAGGCGTCGGCGCGGCGCTGCTGGTGCCGAGCAGTCTCGCCATCATCGGCGCGGTATTCGACGACAAGGAGCGCGGCAAGGCGATCGGCACCTGGGCCGGCGTCGGCGCGATCACGTCGGCGGTCGGACCGGTGGCGGGTGGCTGGCTCGTCGATGCGTTTTCGTGGCGGGCGATTTTCTTTCTGAACGTACCGATTGCGTGCGCAACCATCGCGCTGGCGGTCGTCGCCGTGCCGGACAGCCGGCAGGAAAAAGACCCATCGCACCTGGACCCTGCGTCCAAAGGACTAGCGCTGCCCGGGCTCGACTGGCCGGGCGCCGTCACAGCCGCCGCAGGGCTCGCCGCGTTGACCTACGGCCTGACCATCGCCTCGGCGCGCGGCTTCGGCGACCGCTGGGTGCTGGCGTCGATCCTCGGCGGCCTCCTGGTGCTGTCCGGTTTCGTCGTGCTCGAAGCGAAGACCCGCAATCCGATGATGCCGCTCGACGTGTTCCGTTCGCGTGACTTCGTCGGTGCGAATCTCGTCACGCTGCTGCTTTACTTCGGGCTGGGCGGCGCGCTGTTCTTCCTGCCGTTCACGCTGATCCGCGCGTATGGCTATAGCGCGACCGAGGCAGGCGCCGCTCTGCTGCCGGTGCCGGTCACGATCGGCCTGTTGTCGCGTTTCACCGGCGGCCTGACGAGCCGATACGGCGCACGGGCCTTGTTGGGCATCGGGCCGGTGGTCGCGGCGGTCGGCTTTGCGATGCTTGCGCTGCCCTGGGTCCGCGGCGACTATTGGCGCGGCTTCTTTCCGGCGCTCGTCGTGCTCGGGCTCGGCATGACGATTACCGTCGCACCGTTGACGACGACGGTGATGACATCCGTTTCCGCCGCCCGCACGGGTGTCGCCTCGGGCATTAATAACGCCGTCGCCAGGGTGGCGAGTCTGCTCGCGATCGCAGTGCTCGGGATCGTGTTCGTGTGGTCGCACGATGCGGCGCTCGACGCGCGGCTCGATGCGTCGAACGTGCCGCAAGCGGCGCGTGAGACGGCACGGTTGACGCAAGGCACGATGAATGCGAGTTCGGCGCCGCCGGGCGCAACGGACGCGACGACACGAGAAGTAGCGCGCGCGCAAGCCGAGGCACTCGGGGCTGCCTTGCGGGCGGTGGCACTGGTATCGGCGATGTGCGCGCTGGCCGGCGCGGCGCTCGCGATGTTGACGATCCACGAGGCTAGCGGAAAAACAGCCGCGCCAGGCTAAGGAGTGAGCCTCGAGACACGGCGCCGCTTGCGATCTGCACGGGCTTTCATACCGCCATTGAACGCGGCCATTAAATGCCGCACGCCCCGCTCAACGACAGTTCAGAAAGCAGTGAAACGTCGCAGTCGAGCAGTCTCCATACTGGTACTCACCTGCTTCAAACCACCTCTACCCGATCGGGAGCTTGCACATGACGATTACCTGCTTCATCCGCTATCAGATCGACCCATTCCAACGCGATGCCTTCAACGACTACGCTCGCAACTGGGGCCGCATTATTCCGCGCTGCGGCGGCCATCTGATCGGCTACTTTCTGCCCCACGAAGGGACCAACGACGTCGCCTGGGGATTGATCGCGTTCGACAGCCTCGCCGCGTACGAAACGTATCGGGCGCGGCTGCGCTCCGACGCCGAAGCACGGGAAAATTTCCTGTTTGCGCAGACGAAGCGCTTCATTCTGCGCGAGGAGCGCACCTTCACCGAGGTGGTCGAAGGCACGCTCGGGGTGGCGGCGAGGGACTCGGTGGAAGCAACGGAATAGGCATTGCCGGGCCTGAGCGCCCCTATGGTGCGGAGCCAGTGCGCTTTCGCGCCAACCCTTTTGACGACGCGGCCCCGCACAGGGCTGCGTCCGTGCATGGCTGCCTGTCACACGGCACCTCCAGCCTCAAGCCGCGCGATCTTGCGCGCTATGCCGTGGACGGCGCCTACGCCAGGCAAGCTTTCTGCTACCTGACGGTTACAATTCGCAGCAACTGGCCGAACCTCCTCGTGATGACAGATAGCCGCCTCGGATGGAACTTGTACGACTCAACGCGTGTCGGTCCAAGGTCACGCCGCCGCATCGACCCACGCGTCCCGGCACCGCCGTCCGCACCTGGTACCCCGCCTTACACCCTATGCGCAAAAAACTCCACGCCTGGCTTGTCATTTTTCTCCTCCTGAGCGCCTCGCCGGCCTTTGCCGCCGCGGCGCAACCCACCGCCTCCGCCTCTGCGGCATCTGGCGCCGCGCCCACCCTGACGCCCGAGCAGGCCCGCCAGGCCCTCAGCGTCCTCAATGACCCCACACGCCGCGCGCAAGTCAGCGACACGCTACAGGCGATCGCCGCAGCGGGCGCACTCAGCGCTCCACCTGCCTTGGCGGCCGCGGCTGCGTCGGCACCCACCGCGGCCAGCAGCGCCACCGCGCTCGTCCCAGCCGCCTTCCAATCCAATGGCCTCGCCTCGCAACTGGCGCGTCAGGGCGCGCATTGGGCCGTGCACCTCGGCAAGTCATTGCGCAGTTCGGTCGCCGCGCTGCTCGACGTCGCGTCGGTGCGTGCTTGGTGGCATTCGCAATCGACCAACCCGCAGGCGCGCGGCGTGCTCGGCCAGGTCGCGGGGTCGCTGCTGGCGGCACTGCTGCCCGCGCTCGCGCTTGAATGGCTCGCGCGCCGCCTGTTGCGCCGCGCGTACACCGCCCTCGCCGCGCGCCCCGCACGGGCAGCAGAAGACGGGGGCACCGCAGCCGGCCGGCGCGCCCATTACGACGCCTACGCCCGCCACCGGCACCACCGGCAAAGCCACCGAGGCCAAAGGCGAGCAGAAGGCCGTGCATCACCTGACGCTGCTGCAGCGCCTGCCGCGCGCGCTCCTGACGATGGTGCTGCGCCTGTTGCCGCTGGCGGTGTTCGTCGGCGCAGCGAGCGCGCTGATGTCGATCTTCACCGAGGACGGCACGCCGCAAGACCGCGCGCTCGATTCGCTGATCGACATCTACGTGCTGTGCCGCCTGATTGTGATAGTCAGCGGCTTCTTCCTGCAGCCGAGCGCGCCGCGCCTGCGCCTGTTGCGCATGAGCGATGCGTGGGCCGTTTTCGTGCAGCGCTGGATTGTACGGATCGTCGCCGTGGTCGGCGCCGGTTCGGCGATCGCGGAGATCGCACAGTCGCTCGGCCTGAACGACGCGGCGCATCTCGCGCTCATGAAAGTGGTCGCGCTCGCCGGCCACATCATGATCTCGATTCTGATTTTGAAATGCAGGAAGCCGGTCGGCGAATTGATCCGCAGGCGCTTTGCCGCGAGCGAATCGCTGCAAATGTTCGGCAACGCGCTCGCCGATGCGTGGGCAGGGTTCGCGGCCTTCGTGGTGATGGCGCTGTGGTTCATCTGGGCGCTCGACGTGCAGAACGGCTATCGCACCCTGCTGCATCTCGGTGGCATTACGCTGGCGATTCTGGTGGGCGCGCGGGTCGTCGCGATCGTGATTTTTGGCGCCATGGCGCGGCTGTTCAATGTACAGGGCGACGCGGAGAAGTCGCTCGTGCAACAGCATGCCTACCGCTATTACCCGCTGGTGCGGCGGGTCGTCGCGTGGCTCATCGGCATCGTCACCGCGCTCGCGCTGCTGCAGGTTTGGGGCGTCGACGTGGGCGAGCTGTTCCGGGCCGGTTCGATCGGCCATCGGCTGGCTTCAGCGCTGGTCACGATCGGGGTCGCCGCGGTGATCGCGCTGGTGGTATGGGAAGGCGCCAACGTGTCGATCGAACGGCGGCTGGACCGCTGGACCACCAGCGGCGACCTCGTGCGCGCCGCACGTCTGCGTACCCTGCTGCCGATGTTGCGCAGCGCGCTCTTTTGCGTGATCGCGCTGGTGGTGGTACTCACTGGCCTGAGCGAACTCGGTGTGAACATCGGGCCGCTGCTGGCCGGCGCGAGTATTTTCGGCGTGGCGCTCGGCTTCGGCTCGCAAAAGCTGGTGCAGGATTTCATCACCGGCATGTTCCTGCTGATGGAAAACGCCATGCAGGTCGGCGACTGGGTCACGCTCGCGGGCGTATCCGGTACGGTCGAATATCTGTCGATCCGCACCGTACGCTTGCGCGGCAGCGACGGTTCGCTCTTCACCGTGCCGTTCAGTTCGGTCACGACGGTGAACAACACCAACCGCGGACTCGGCAATGCGGCGGTGAAAGTGAATATCGTGTTCGGCGAGGACGTCGATCTGGCGATCGCCACGCTGAAGGAAATCGGCGCCGCGTTGCGCGAAGACGAGAAGTTCAAGGACGGCATCCTGTCCGACTTCAGCTTCTGGGGCGTGGATGGCGTGGATGGTTCAGCGGTCACGCTGGCCGGCCAGATCCAATGTCGCGACACCGCGCGCTGGGGCGTGCAGCGCGAATTCAACCGGCGCATTCTCGACCAGTTCAGCGCGCGCGGCATCGAGATCGCGAACCCGCAGCGGCATCTGCTGACGTGGGACCCTGAGAGCGTACCGGCCCAAGTCGAATCGAACGGCGCACCGGACGTTGGCCCCAACGCTGCAGCGAAAGGCGAACCGCCTTCAACAGCGCATGCCGGCGCCTCGCTGAAAGCGGCGGCCGGCAAGGCCGACGCGCCGGTTGAAGATCAAGTGCCGGTCGACCCTAAGCCGGCCGGTGGCCCAGGAACGCCAGCAAATCCTGGTTCAACTTCTCCGCATGAGTGAAGTACAGGCCGTGGCCGGCGCCTTCGTAGACGTTCAGTGAAGCGCCTGCTATCAACGCCGCGGTCGGCCGCCCAGTCAGCTCGAGCGGCGCAGAGGCGTCCCGGTCACCTTGCACGACCAGCGACGGCACCCGGATGCGGGCCAGCTCCGCGCGGAAATCGGTGATGGTCTGGATACGGGCGAGTTCGAGGATGGCCTGATGCGAGGTCTGCAGCATCATGCGGATCGTCCAGTCCAGCGGCGCGCGCGACACACCTGGGCCGAAGTACGGTGCGGCATTCGCCTCGATCCAGTCGGGGAAGGAACGGCTCAGCGCGAGGCGGCCCTGCTCGAACAATGCGGCGTCGATCCCGTTCGGGTTGTCTTCGGTTTTCAGCAGATATGGCGTAGCTGCGGGCGCGATGAACGCAATCCTGGCCACGCGCTCCGAACCGTGCCGCGTCAGATAACGCACCACTTCGCCGCTCGCGATCGAATGTGCGACCAGTGTCACGTTGGTCAGATCGAGTGTGCTGAGCACGCTGTCGAGATCGTCGGCGAGCGTGTCGAAGTCGTAGCCACGGCCGGGATCGCTCGAACGGCCGTGGCCGCGGCGGTCATAAGCGATGCAGCGGCAGCCGAGGCGCGACAGCGGCTCCATCTGATAGGACCACATGTCGGAATTCAGCGTCCAGCCGGACAGGAACACGAGCGGCGCGCCTTGCCCCCAATCGCGGTAGAAAAGGCGCGCGTGGTCGGCGGTGCGGATGGTGTTGGGATCGTCGGTGAGATACGGTGCGGTCGCGTTCATGGAAGCCTCCTTACCTTGGGTCGGAATCGTCGTACCGTGCCGCCACTTTGCCTGGCGGGTGTAGGCAGGTCGATTACCTGAGAGGTAAAGAGACGGGCTTGCGAGCCAGCGACGAGGCGCTTATTGCAGCGGCTTATTGCAGCGGCTTATTGCAGCGGCTTATTGCATTGGCTTATTGCACCTGCCACCAGCGCGGCAACAAGCGCCGCACTTCCGGCCGCCGATACCGGTCATCGATCAGATGCACCACCCCCTGATCCTGCTCCGTGCGAATCACGCGGCCAGCGGCCTGCACGACCTTCTGCAAGCCCGGATACAGATACATGTAGTCGTAGCCGTTGCCGAACTTCGCCTCCATCGTGCGGCGCATCTGCTCGTTGACGTCGTTCATCTGCGGCAGGCCGAGCGTCGCGATGAAGGCGCCAATCAGTTGCTGCCCGACCAGATCGATACCCTCGGAGAACGCGCCCCCTAGCACCGCGAAGCCGACGCCCTGGTTCATGGTGCGAAAGCGCGCAAGGAACGCGTCGCGCGCCGCCTCGTCCATGCCCTGTTCCTGTGCCCATACCGGCAGTTCGGGATGACGCGAGCGCATCAACCCCATCACCTGTTGCAGATACTCGAAGCTGCTCAGGAACCCGAGATAATTGCCCGGCTGCGCGGCGTACTGCTTTGCGATCAGATCGACGATGGGTACGAGCGAGCGTTCGCGATCCCGCCAGCGCGTGGATACGTTGCCGGCCACCCGCACCTGCAACTGCTCGGCGCGGAACGGTCCTTCAACGTCCAGCCAGTTCGTCTGCTCCGGCAGACCCAGCGTGTCGCGATAGAAATGATGCGGATTGAGCGTGCCTGAAAACATCACTGTGGTGCGCGCGGCCGCGTAACGCCCCGCAAGAAACGGCGCCGGGATCACGTTGCGCACGCACAGCGTGCTGCTGCTTTTGTCGCGCGGCGCGTAGCGATCCGCGGTGAGCGTGATGTCGAAAATCGAATGCTCGCCGAATTGCTCCGCCAGCGCGACGAAGTGCATGGCGTCGAAGAAAAATCGCAGCGATGCTTCGTCGATCGAAAGCGGCGCTTCGGCGAGTTGATCCGTCACCGCGCCGATCAGATTCTGTGCGGCCGAAAGCAGTTTACCGGGGACGTCGGGGTAGACCTGATACGCGTCGGTCTGGGCGCGCTTGACGGCGTTCCACTCGCGCTGAAGCCGCTCAAGCGGCTTCTTCAATGTCGCAGGCGCGGTTTTGCGGGCGAGCCGGAACGCCGCCTGATCGAGCGACGCGCTGTACATGCGCCGTGCCCGCTCGAGCAGGTTGTGCGCCTCGTCGACCAGCACGCCGACGCGCCACTGATTGATCTGCGTGAGCGCGTACAACATCGCGCTGCTGTCGTAGTAGTAGTTGTAGTCGCCGACCACCACGTCGGACCAGCGCGCCAGTTCCTGCGCGAGATAGTACGGGCAGACGTCGTGCTGGAGCGCCGCTTCGCGCACCGACACCCGGTCGAGCCGCGGGCCGGCCAACGCCGCGCTGCGGGCCGCGTCGAGCCGGTCGTAGAAGCCGCGTGCAAGCGGACAGGACTCGCCGTTGCAAGCCTTGTCGGGATGCTCGCAGGCCTTGTCGCGTGCGACCAATTCCAGGGTTCTCAGCGGCAAGCGCCCAGAAGTCAGCTCGGCGCTTCGATGGAGCGTTTCGATCGCATCGAGGGCAAGCGCGCGGCCTGGCGTCTTCGCGGTCAGGAAGAACACGCGGTCGATCTGATCCGACGCACACGCCTTGAGCAGCGGAAAAATCGTCGCCAGCGTTTTGCCGATGCCGGTCGGCGCCTGCGCCATCAAGGGCTTGCCGTCACGCGCCGCGCGATACACCGACACCGCAAGCTCGCGCTGACCACTGCGGAACTGGCCATGCGGAAACTGCAACGCACCGAGCGCGGCATTGCGCGCGGCGCGATGGGCCTCTTCCTGCACAGCCCAATCGAGAAAGCGCTCGCATTGCTCGACGAAGAAAATCTCCAGCTCACGCGCCGTGTGCGTTTCGGTCAGCAAGGTTTCCTTCTGACTGCCGACATCGAAATACACCAGCGCGACCGTCAATCCGGCGAGCCCGCGGGCCTGGCACAACAGGTGCCCGTACACGAACGCCTGCGCCCAATGCAGCGCGCGGTGATTGGCGGGCATCCGTTCAAGCGCGCCACGATGGGTCTTGATCTCTTCCAGCCGGTTCGACACCGGGTCGTAACCGTCGGCGCGGCCACGCACGGTCAAACCGCGATGCGTGCCGGTCAGCGTGACCTCGGCTTCATAGCCGCTCGCACGCCGCCCGGCGACCGTCACATGGCCGGCCATGCCTTCCAGCGAGGTAGGCGCAGGCGTGAAGCGCAGATCCAGATCGCCGCGCCGCGCGGTGAATTCGCACATCGCCCGCACGGCGACCACGTAGGTCATGGGGTGATCTCCGTCACGCCTTCCAACGCGACGATCTCTTCATCGGCCCATCGCACGTCGAGCACGCGCACCGGCATGCCGTGCTGCGCGCAGTACGCGAGCCAGCGGATCTGGTTGTCCTGCAAGCGGTCGCCGGGGCCTTTCACTTCGATCAACTCATAGCGGCGCTCGGCCGGCCAGAACCGAATCAGGTCCGGCAGGCCCGAGCGGTTGCCGCGGATGTCACGCAGCAGACGCTCGAACCATAGTTTCAGATGCGCGGCAGGCAGGCAGTCGAGCGCCAACTCGACCAGTTCCGGCGTCAGCAAGCCCCAGAATACGAACGGCGATTGCAGACCCGCCTTGCTTTGCAGATGCCGCAGAATCGTCTCGCGATAGGCATTGCTGTCGAGTTGCGCGAGACACGCGGCGAATTGTTCCGCGCGGCGCGCATGAAAATCCGGCGCATGCAGATCGGCCGGTCCGCGCTGGAACGGATGAAAAAATGCGCCGGGCAGCGCCGCGAACACCGGCTCCCAGCACAGCAAGCCGAACAGCGAGTTAATCAGCGCGTTTTCGACGTAATGAACCGGCGCCGCGTCGCAAGTCAAATGGTCGCGTGCAACGTATTCGACCGGTTGCGGCGCGTCTGGCCTCGGCAGCACCAGTGTGCTGCGCTCGACCGGCCGGGCGGCGGGCACACGCGGCACTCGCTCTCCGCGCTTGCGCTGCAAACGCGGCAACATGCGCTCGACGCGCTGCGCCTCCTCTTCGCTTTCAGGTTTGGCCGCGGCTTGCGAAGCGAGGGCGAAGGCTTCGTCGAATCGCTCGCTGCGTTCCAGCACACGCAAGCGCCGATGGCGCGCGCCGGGCCACGCGCAACGCTCATAGACAGCGAGCGCGGCGGCCCAGTTCTGCTGACGCTCGCAATGTTGGCCGATACGAAACAGCAGTTTCGCGCGACGCGTTTCGAGCCAGGGATTCGAGGTTTCGATGGCGGCAATTGCGGCGACGAGTTCGTCGATCGCCTCTGACTCCGCGTCACCCGTGGGCAGCCATTCGAGCGCTTCGCGGCATGCATGTAACGCAAGATAGACGTCGACGTCCGCGCGTTGCTGGAATGCGCGCGACGACGGCGCGAATGCAACCTTCTCGTACTGGAACACGCCGAGATCGGCAAGCACGAACTCCGACCAGTCCTGCTGCAAATTGCCGAAGAACATCAGGCGCAGACGCTCGCAAAGGGGCGCGATGGCGACGTGGAAGACGCGGTCGGTGGTCTGGCCGCGCCATGTGGACAACGGATGCGCGGCGGCGCCTCGTCCGTCACATTCGCCCTCGCCTTCGCCTTCGTAAAACGGCCGCAGCGTTTCCAGCAGATCGGGTTTGCGCAAGCCTTTCGCGCCAGGAATCAACGCGATGGCGTCCGCAAAGATCAGCAGCAACTCCGGGCGCGTGGTGAGCGCGAACAGATCGTCGAGCGTCAGGCCCGGTTCAGTGTCGACCCAACCCAGCACTGCCAGGGGCGCAACCGCCTGCAAAGGACAACCAATCTCGTCGTAAGAAAGACGGCTGGAGCGGAACAACGTGCCCTTGCGCATCAGCATGCGAACCAGCAACGCGCGCGAGGGCTGCGGCAAGGCGGCGAAATCGCGCAGGAAGCTGTGTTCGTGCGCGTCCAGCAGATCGTCGTAACGCTCGGCGAGCCACGCCAGCGCACGCTCGAAGTTCAGCAGGTAATAGGGGACATCAGAACGGAGGTCTGACGGAGCATCTGTCGCCACGGGGTTTTCATGAAACCTGTATGTTTATACAGTGATGATATCAAAATCCGTGGGGGAGCCGGCTGACAACGCGGCAAGGGAGCTAGATTCCTTGCGGTGCCGCCACCCACATGCCAGCCTAGCCCGCGCCCGCCGCATAGAAGCTCGCCAGGTCCCGCTTGAGCGCATGCAACGCGGCGTCGTCGAGATAGATCATGTGCCCGGTCGGGTAGTAGGCGATGCGCACGTTGGCGCGCAGCGGCGCATCGATGCCCAGATGCGCGAGCGCGTATTCGGTCGCATAGAACGGCGTGGCGAGGTCGAAATAGCCGTTCAGCGACATCACGCGCAGGTGCGGATTCTGCCGCATCGCTTCGGCGAGATCGCCCGCCGCATACGGCACGGACAAGTGTTCCCCCCACCACTCACGGTGTTTCCAGTCCCACTGCGTCAACGCGTCGTCGTTGAAGACGCGATAGCGGTCGGCAGGCGTGAAGTGCAGGTCCTGCGCAAAATGCTGATGAAGCGCGGCGTCGAAAGCGCTCGCCACACTGCTCACCGATGCGTCGTAATCGGGACGCTCGGACACGCCGTCGTACTCGAGTCCTTTAAAGCGTGCATCGAAACGGCCAATGCTGCGCGATTGATCGCGCAGCAATTGATTGCGAAAACGCGAGGGATAGAGACGCAGGCGGCTTCGCTTCACGTAATCGACGTCGAGCCCAGTGAACTGCGCGACGCGTGCGGCGATTTCGTCGCGCTGCGCGTCGGGCAACGCGTCGCCCTGCGCGAGCGCTTGCGCATAAGGCCCGCGGGCGAACGCGCGGGCCTCGTCGAGGAAGGCCGGCAGACTGGCCGGCTTTGGCACGATCTTGTCGTGGTACCACGCGATGGCCGCGAAGCTCGGCAAGTAGCTCTCGCTCTTGAAATCGAAGCCGGGTGAAAACGCCGAGGAATCGAGCACCGACGACATCAGGATCACGCCATTCAACGCGATATTGTTTTGCCCCAGTTGATACGCGAGCATCGCGGCGCGCGCGGTGCCATACGATTCGCCGAGCAGGTACTTCGGCGAATTCCAGCGCTGGTTCACCGTCAGATAGCGGTCGATGAATTGCGAGAACGCGTCAAGGTCCTTGTCGACACCCCAGAAGTCCTTCCCCGTGCCATGGCCGACAACCCTCGACAGGCCTGCGCCGACAGCATCGATAAAGACCAGATCGGTGGTGTCGAGCAGGCTATCGGGGTTGTCGTCCAGCACATACGGCGCGGGCGGCGTACTCGCGGGACTCGCCGTGCGCACCCGCTTCGGTCCGAACGAGCCGATCAGCAGGAACACGCTGCCCGCACCCGGTCCGCCGTTGAAAAGGAACGTGACGGGACGTGTCGAGGGCGCCTTGGTCGCGACGGTGTAGGCGGTATAGA
Organism: Paraburkholderia madseniana; assembly: GCF_009690905.1. Classification (GTDB taxonomy): domain Bacteria; phylum Pseudomonadota; class Gammaproteobacteria; order Burkholderiales; family Burkholderiaceae; genus Paraburkholderia; species Paraburkholderia madseniana. Next base: position 46,440 of record NZ_VOSW01000037.1, on the reverse strand, counting down.
AGACGCTCGCATTGGCCTGCCCGGTTTTGTCACGCAGCAGCAGGTTGCCCGCCGTCGCGGTGTAGTCGATGTTGCGGCCGCCGAGCCGGATCGAATGCTGCGTCACGGCAGCGCTTTCCGGCGGTACAGGGATCGGCGAGGTCTCGGGTTTGACAGCGTGCGGCGGGTTGTCCTGCGTATCGTTCTGAGCCGCCGCGGAAACCCGTGGCGGATGGCCGGTACGAGATGGATTTGCGCGCGGCTCCATGACTGGCTGGCCGTTCGCATCGACGGTCTGGCCGGCAGTGTCTGCCTGGGCGCCAGGCGCGCCGGGCACGCTTACCGAGCTAGCCGGCGCGGTGGCTGTTTCCGTGTCGGCTGCCGCAGTGGCTGAGTCGTCCAGTTCGGCCGCCGCGCACATCTGACTGAACGTGGCGATGACGGCAAGGACCAACGCCATCGCCACCAGCGCAGCCGCCATGGATCCTGCCATCAGTGATCGGCGCCACGAGAGATAGAAGCGAATGGCCATGGGGTATCCGGCTGCGAGTCGATTGGCGTCGATGTCCCGATTGTCCAGCTTAAGACGAATCAGGCGACTGATTCTTGACGCAAGCATCGAAGCCGTCAATCGAAAACGGGCTCTAACGCGCGTCCCTCCCAAGCCGCATCGTTTCCTTGGGGAAAACGAAAGTAATACGAAATACTTAAGAAAGCCGCTCCGCTATCGCGGCGCCACGAGGACTTCGTCTGGCGTTCGCGGCTTGGGCGGCTTTCCCTGTTCACAGCCTACGCCTTCATACGCACCGGCAATCCGCCGACGAACGCAGCAATCCGTTCGCACGCGTCGATCAGGCTTGCCTCGTCGACCACGAAACCCAGCCGCACGAAGCCATTCGCGGTCTCGCCGAAGGCGCTGGCGTCAAGCAGCGACACGCCCTGTGCGCGAAACAGTTGCCAGGTGAAATCGACCGTATCGAGGCCCGTGCCGCTGACGTCCACCATCATGAACATGCCGGCTTCGGGCAACAGGCAACGCAAGCCCGGCACGCGGTGCAAGCGCTCGAACACGACGTCGCGGCGACGCCGGTAAATCTCGCGCATCTCGGCGACGATCGGCGCCTTGTTCTGCAGGGCCGTCAATGCAGCCTGCTGGATGAAGCCGGGCAAGCCATACAGCATCGCCAGCGCGAGCCGCCCCATATGCTCGATCAGCGTGGCAGGCCCGATCGCCCAGCCCACACGCCAACCCGCCATTGCATGTGATTTCGACAGACTGCCGAGCGTCACCGTGCGCTCCGCCATGCCCGGCAACGCGGCGATGCTCACGTGCTCGCGCTCGAACGTGAGATCCGCATAGACCTCGTCGGAGAGCACCCACAGATCGTGCTCGCACGCGATCTGCGCGATGCGTTCCAGATCGGCGCGCGGCATCACCACGCCGGTCGGGTTACAGGGTGTCGCGAAGAAAATGGCCTGGGTGCGCGGCGTGATGGCCGCTTCGAGCGCATCGCAGTCGAGGTGGAACGCCCGCGCCGGATCGACCGGCACCGGCACGAGCGTGGCGCCCGCCGCGCGCACGCAGGCCTCGTACGTGAGGTACATCGGCTCCGGAACGATCACTTCGTCACCCGCTTCCAGCAGGCACAGTGAGGTCGCGAACACGCCGTTCTGCGCCCCCGCCGTCAGGATCACGTTGGCCGCGCTTACGGTGCAACCGGTGGTGCGCGCATGGTCTTCGGCAATCGCCGCGCGCACCGGCTCACGCCCGGACACGGCGCTGTAATGCGTATCGCCGCCGCGCAACGCCTCGACGGCGCGCTCCACGATCGGCGCGGGCGTCGCAAAGTCGGGGTCGCCGACGCTCAGCACGATCACGTCTTCGCCATTGGCGAGCGCCTGTTGAGCGACACGATGGATTTCCCACGCCGACGTACGCCTGCCCTGCAAACGCTCAACCAGATTCGAATACTTCATGGAACTCACCCCGTTTCGACTTGAGCCGCCAATGTAATGGGGCGCGTGCGAAACGTCCAGATACGAAAAAGCGCCACGCGAGTACTGAGTCTCGTGTGGCGCTTCGCTGAAGCCCTGGCCCCAAAGGGCAATGCGTTTAAACCTGGCGGCGCAATTCCGCCGGCGGCACTTTCATCAAGTGACGATATTTCGCCACGGTGCGCCGCGCCACCAGCACGCCCTGATCCGCGAGCATCCTGGCGAGTGTCACGTCCGACAGCGGATCGTGCGTGTTCTCCGCGGCGATCATTTCCTTGAGCAGCGCACGGACGGCCGCGGCCGAACAGGTGCCGCCGCTTTCCGTGCCGAGTTCACGCGGGAAGAAGTGCTTGAACTCGAAAATGCCGCGCGGAGTGGCCATATATTTGTTGCCGGTCGCACGCGAGATGGTGGACTCGTGCAGACCGAGCTCCTCGGCCACATCGCGCAGCACCATCGGCCTGAGCGCGATTTCACCGTACTGGAAGAAGGCTCGTTGATGCGCGACGATGCATTCGGCCACGCGTTGAATCGTATCGAAGCGCTGCTGCGCATTGCGGATCAACCAGCGCGCTTCCTGCAATTGCTGCGCGAGCGGCGAGCGGCTTGCACCGGCCGACTGCGCGAACAGCTCGGCGTACATACGATGGATGCGAGCGCGCGGCTGCACGGCCGGGTTGATCGTCACCGCCCATTTGTTGCGCACCTGACGCACGATCACGTCCGGCACCACGTAGTTGTCTTCGGTACGGCCGTAGTTGTTGCCCGGCTTCGGATCGAGCTTGCGCACCAGCGCGCAGGCCACCCGCAGTTCCTCGGCGCTGCAGCCGATCTGCTTTTGCAGTTCAGCCTGTTCGCGGCGCGCGAGACGTTCCAGATGATGGTCGACGATTTGCCGCGCCACATCGCGTCCCGGCGTGTCAGCGGGCAAGGCGTTGACCTGCAGCGACAGACACTCGGACAGCGAGCGCGCGCCGAGACCGGGACGATCGAGCGATTGCACGAGCCGCAGCGCCACCAGCAATTCTTCTTCGGTCAATTCGGGTTCGAGGTCGACGCTATCTGCGAGCTCGGAGAGTTCCTGACGCAGATAGCCGTCGTCGTCGAGCGCCTCGATGATGAAGCGGGCCACCGCGCGGTCACGGTCGTCGAGTCGATACAGACGCAGCGAGTCGTGCAACTGCTCGCGCAAGGTCGGTTGGGAACGCGCCCATTCCGCAGGATCGCTACTGTCGGAGTCGCCGTTCTGGCGCGTCGAACTGCGGCTGCTGTAGTCGCCCGAAAAGTCGCCGGGTATGTCGTCCTGCCCTGCGCTTTCCATCGTGTCGCCGCCGCTGTTGTCAACCGGTGACGATTCGGGTTCGGCCGCGGAGACTGTGTCCGTGGCGGGTGTCGCGCCGGCATCATCGCCTGGCGTTGTGGTGGCAAGCGCGACGTCTTCCGTGTCTGTCGAGTCGTACTCGAGGAAGGGATTGGTGTCGAGTGCGGTGCGCAACTCCTGCTGGAACTCCAGAGACGACAACTGCAACAGGCGCACCGATTGCTGCAGACGCGGCGTGAGTGCGAGGGCCTGCCTTGCGCGTAGTTCAATTGACGGCATTGTAGTGAGGTCCCGTGAATAGCTGAGAAAAGGTATCTGACCTCAATAGAGCAACTGTCATACCAGCTCGCCCAACACGCTGTTTTTTCTAAGTTTTGCCTTTTCAGGCCCGCCGATTGCGCACTGGGCGAGCGCCCTTTTTACAAGGTCCCGGCAATTTCCGGTCGCCGGCCTTACGGACCATTGGACAGCACGCCACACGTGGCCGCCCCTCTATTCGTCAGCCTAAACGCATGCGCAGCAACGGCTTCTCCCGACCTCGGGCATTCGTGCTGTGTACCAGGCACACAGCTTGCGGGTCAACACTATTTATCAACACCCGAAGGAGAAACCATGAAGACCATTCAATTTCTGAAGACCGCAGGCAGCATCGCTTGCGTCGCATTCGCACTGAACGCTACGGCGCAAACCAGCGGCTCGGCCCCGTCGGCCGCATCCGAAACCATCGGCCAGCACGTCGACGACGGCACCATCACCACCAAGGCCAAGGCCGAACTGCTCAGCGCGAAGAACGTCAAATCGACCCACATCCATGTGAAGACCCGCAAGGGGGTGGTGTGGCTCACGGGCTCGGTGCCGTCGGCTGACGACAAGGCCGCAGCAGGAGAAGTCGTGAAAGGCATCGATGGCGTCTCGAGCGTGAGGAACCATCTGAAAGTCGTAGCGGAATAACGTAGCGGACTAAGCGCGGCATCTTCGCCGCTGTCCCGTTTTAGGAAGCCAGCACGCCGGAATCGCGCTGAAAAATACGCGCGGCCGGCAGGCATGCGCCCGGACTACGCGGCGGTGCCGCGGACACGACGCCCCGCCGTCGACCTCGCTAGAATACGAATCCCTCGTGCTGCGACAAGCTCCTCCCCCTCCAATGACCGCTCCCGACGAATCAAGACGTGAAGCGCGGACGAACGCCGCCAATTCGCTGTTTGCTTTTCTCAAGGCGCTGCCGCTGGGCGACCGGCTGGCCGAAGGCAGTGTGATGGCCGCGCAGGCGGTGGCCGGCGGCGGCCTTGCGTTCGTGATCGGCCGTTGGCTGCATACGGAGCAAGCTTTCTGGGCCGCGATTACGGCGATCGCGGTCAGCCAGCACAGTTATATCGACACCCGCAATCTGTCGCGCGATCAGTTCATCGGCGCGATGGTCGGAGCCGTTTGCGGGCTCATCGGCGCAACCCTCGGCGGTGGCTATCTCGCCGCTTACGCCGCCACCGTTGCCGCGGCAATCGTGATTTGCTGGGTCGTGAACGTGGGCAGCGCCGCGCGTCTGGGCGGCATTACGGCGACCATCATGCTGCTGGTGCCGGGCGTCGGTTCGCCGTGGGACAAGGCCTTGCTGCGCCTCGGCGAAGTCACCTTGGGCACGGTCTGCGCACTGCTGGTGACCTTGATCATGTCGAGAATAGAGAAGCACTGGTTCGGCAGAACCGACAAAGCCTAGCCGGATTTCTGATCGTTCTCTTGCGGTTGACGCCGGTAACGCCCCGGCGTCGCGCCGACGCTCTGCTGAAACGCCTTGCCGAAGGCGGCTTCCGATTGATACCCCACTGCCTCACCGATCTCCGCGGCGCTGCGCTGCGTGCGTAGCAGCAGATCGCACGCGATCGTCATACGAATCTGCGTGAGGAAGTCCATCACCGTCATACCCGCACGCTCGTTGAAATGGCGTGCGTAAGTCGCGCGGGACATCGCCGCGCGTTCACCGAGCTCGGCAATCGTCCACGCCCGCTCGGGGGCATCCAGCATGCCCTGTACCGACGCACCCAGACGCGTATCGGCCAGCAGCGCCAGCACGCCTGCGCTCGATGCATTCTGTTCGCCATGCACGCGCAAAGCCATCGCGAAGAGCGCGTGGCTCAATGCGGTGACGATCGCGAGCGCGCCGGGCTGACGTTGTTCGGCTTCGGTTCGCATCAACGCAATCACCGTCTGCAGCGCGCCGAGCGTTTGCACGCCGCCGAGCGACACGTGAAATGGATCCGGCAGCGCGTTGAGCAGCAACGCCGAGGAACCGGGCGCGTAGACGAACCGGCCGCATAGAAGATCAAGATCGGCGCAGCCCTCTTGCTCGTCATTGCGCTCGTCATTGCGGCGCAACGGCAGCATGCCGTCATGACTCAACGTCAGCGGCGCGGTGGCAGCCGCTCGCCCGATATCGCGCACCCGATGCGCGGCGCCACGCGGGAACAGCATGAAATCCCCCGCCTGCAGCGCAACCTGCGCGCCACCCGCAGTCTCGACGACGCACGCTCCATCCAGCACCAGATGAAACGGTGCAATGCCCGCCTCCATCGGCGCGTGATCGATGTCGAAGCCGCCCGTGAGCAGGCAACGCAGATCGAGGCTGGCTTGCGGCCGGGCGAGGTCGATCAGTCGGCTGAGCGTATCCATGAGACGGTCGCGCTAAAAGTTGAGCGAATCGAGTATTCAGGATATCGCGGCACAGCGCAATACTTTGCCTAACGACACCGGCACCCGCCGGGGCGTGGCAAACAAAGGAGCACTGTCATGTTGAACTGGATCGATTACCGCAAGGAACTGTTCGGCCGCATCGGCGAGATCGCCAAACTGTCGCCGGATACGGTGAAGGCCTATCAAACGATGTCGAGCGCGGGCCAGAAGGCCGACCTTCTCGGTGCGAAGACGCGCGAGCTGATTTCGCTTGCGGTGGCCGTGAGCTTGCGATGCGACGGCTGTATCACCGTGCACACTGCCGAAGCGTTGAAACACGGCGCGACACGTGAAGAGATCGCCGAAGCGCTCGGCGTGGCGGTCGCCATGAACGCGGGCGCCACCATGGTGTACTCGGCACGCACGATGGACGCCGTCGCCGCTTATCAGGCGGATAGCAAGCAGGCAGATTGAGGGAAGCGGCGCCCACTACGCGCCGTTACGCCGGATGACGCGCCTCTTCAAGCTGCTTGCGGCGCACTTCGCCCTGGCGTTCCAGCATCCAGCCCGGGTACTCAGCCGGCAGCGTGCTGACCTGATCGAGCTTCGCAAGCTCGTCGGCGGTCAACGCGACGCCGGTGGCGGCAATGTTGTCGTCGAGTTGCTCGACTTTCTTCGCCCCGACGATCACCGAGCTCACCACGCGTTGATGCAGCAGCCACGCAAGCGCGATCTGTGCCACCGACACTTTCTTCGTCTCCGCGATATCGCGCATCACGTCGATACAGTCATAGGCGCGCTCGCGATTGACCGGGGGAAAATCGAAGGTCGTGCGACGGCTGCCCGCTTCGCCCTGCTGCTCGCGCCCATATTTGCCGCTCAGCAAGCCGCCCGCGAGCGGACTCCACACCATCAATCCAAGCCCTTCGCTGTGCAGCATCGGCACGAGTTCGCGTTCGAGGTCGCGGCCCGCCAGCGTGTAATACGCCTGGAGCGATTCAAAGCGCGCGAGGCCGAGGCGCTCCGCAATGCCCAGCGCCTTCACGATCTGCCACGCGGCCCAGTTCGACACCCCGACATAGCGCACATGGCCATGCTGAACCAGCGTATCGAGCGCGCGCACGGTTTCTTCGATCGGTGTGGCCAGATCGAAACCGTGGATCTGATACAGGTCGACGTGGTCGAGTTGCAGGCGCTTCAGGCTCGCCTTGATCCCGTCGATGATGTGATAACGCGAGGCCCCGCGCGCGTTCGGAAACGCTGCCGTCTGGCCGAATACTTTGGTTGCGACCACAACCTTGTCGCGCGGCACTTTCAGGTTCTTCAACGCCTGACCCGTGATCTGTTCGGACAGGCCATCGGCATAGACGTCGGCCGTGTCGATGAAATTGATGCCCGCATCGAGCGCCCGGCCGACCAGCCGCTCCGCGTCCCCCTGCTGCAGATCGCCGATCTGCTTCCAGATGCCCTCGCCACCGCCGAAGGTCATCGTGCCCAGGCACAGCTCTGAAACAAACACACCGGTACGGCCTAACTGGTTGTATCGCATCGTCGAGACCCCATCGTGGATTCGTGAATCGGTGAGCCGTACAGAGTACTGCACCTGGAAAATTTCGACAGGACCCGGCGTGAGTTCTGACCAGCCATCCGGCGAACGTATGTTTCAAACCACTTACGGTTCCCGCAGTAGTTACCGCAGCTTTTTTGGCCCGGAAAAATTTCCTTCTTTGCCAAAAGCGAGGCGCCATGCGGGTCTCCGGCAAGCGTCGGCGATGCGCAACATACCCGTAATGTTATGCCGGGGGCATTTGGAAAGTTCTGGTAAGGCGTGTATAAGTCTGACCATTCCGCTCGTATGGTGCAGTGCCTTTAACAAGGACCGTGCGTATGAAGAAGAAGAAAACATTTGGAATCGGCCTCGGCAGCGTCGTGCTGCTCTCAAAGGCATTCACCCCTTCAGCGATGGCCGCGTGCAGCAATACCGCGCCGCCGAGCAACACCACAGTCACCTGCACGGGCACCGGCCTCGCCGCCGTCGTTGCGCAAACCGGCAGCACAGGCATGCGCTGGGTCTGGTAGTTTCGCGCCGTGCTGTGCGGTGCAGCGGGTGCTGTGCGGGCCGCACCCGCAGTGATTGCCGCCTTATTCCGCGCGATAGCCGCCACCCAGGCATCGGCAAAGCCGCCGAAAACCTGCCAGACTGATTGTTGATCCTTGAAACAGGCCGGCGCTTGCCGCCCTCTGGATATGGCACACCGCGTCCCCATCTATGCCAGCATGACTTCGGCCTCGACATCCGCCACCGCCCTGGACGCGCGCTCTGATTCTTCGCGCTTCGATGCGGCATTGCAGGCAACTTCAGATGCTACTTCGGGCCACGCTTCGGCCCCCGCTTCAGGCCCTTTCACGCCCGGCGCGCTGGATGATTTCCATCCGGCAGTAGCCAGTTGGTTCCTGAAGACCTTCCCCGCCCCCACCGACGCCCAGGCTGCCGCCTGGCCGCAGATTCGCAGCGGACGCTCGACCCTGGTGGCCGCGCCCACCGGTTCGGGCAAAACCCTCACCGCCTTCCTGTCCGCGCTCGACGAACTCGTCCAGCAAGGCCTGGCCAACGGCGGCGCGTTGCCGGACGAAACCCTGGTGGTCTACGTTTCGCCGCTGAAAGCACTCTCCAACGACATCCGCATCAATCTGCAAGTGCCCTTGCAAGGCATCGCCGCGGAACTCGACGCGCGCGGCCTGCCGCCGCTCGACATCCGCACCGCCGTACGCACAGGCGACACCACGCAGCAGGAACGCAATGCGCTGAAAAAACGCGCGCCGCATATTCTCGTGACCACGCCGGAATCGCTATACGTCCTGCTCGGTTCGGATTCCGGCCGACGCATGCTGTCGACCGTGCGCACGGTGATCGTCGATGAAATTCACGCGCTCGCCGGCAGCAAGCGCGGGAGCCATCTGGCGCTCAGCCTCGAACGGCTCGATGCGTTGTGTCAGCGGCGCCTGCCACGGATCGGTCTGTCGGCGACGCAAAAACCGGTCAGCGCAGTCGCGCGCTTTCTGGTGGGCGATGTGAGCATCGAAAGCGATATTCCGGCGGACTGCGCGATCATCGACGTGGGCCACATTCGCGAGCGCGATCTCGCGCTGGAGATTCCGCCCGTGCCGCTCGAAGCGGTGATGCCGAACGAAGTGTGGGAGCGCGTCTACGATCGCCTCGCCGAACTGATCGCGACGCATCGCACCACGCTGATTTTCGTCAACACGCGCCGCATGGCCGAACGCGCGGCGCGTCATCTGACCGAGCGGCTCGGCAAGGACGCGGTCGCCGCGCACCACGGCAGTCTCGCCAAGGAACATCGCTTCGACGCGGAGCAGCGCCTCAAACGCGGCGAGTTGCGGGTCCTGATCGCGACCGCTTCACTGGAACTGGGCATCGATATCGGCGACGTCGATCTGGTCTGCCAGATGGGTTCGCCGCGCGCGATCGCGCCGTTCCTGCAACGTGTGGGACGCTCGGGCCACCACGTGGGCGGCATGCCGAAGGGCCGGCTCTTTCCGGCTTCGCGAGACGATCTGATCGAATGCGCCGCGCTGCTCGATTGCGTGCGGCGTGGCGAACTCGACGCGCTGCGGATTCCGCGCGCACCGCTCGATGTGCTTGCACAACAGATCGTCGCGGAGGTATCGAGCACCGAATGGAGCGAAGACGCGCTGTTCGAGATGCTGCGGCGCGCGGCCCCCTACGCGGGCCTCGAACGCGAGCAATACGACGCGGTGCTGCGCATGCTGGCCGAAGGCTATACCAGCCGTCACGGCCCGCGCGGCGCCTATATTCATCGCGACGTGGTGAGCGGCACCTTGCGCGGCCGGCGTGGCGGCAAACTGATCGCCGTGACCTCAGGTGGCACGATTCCCGAGAACGCCGACTATGCGGTGGTGCTCGAGCCGCAGGCGATCAATATCGGCACCGTCAACGAGGATTTCGCTGTCGAGAGTCTGGCTGGCGACGTGTTTCAACTCGGCAATGCGTCGTACCGGATTCTGCGGATCGAGAGCGGCCGCGTGCGGGTCGAGGACGCGCAAGGGCAGCCGCCGAATATTCCGTTCTGGCTCGGCGAGGCGCCAGGGCGCAGCGATGAACTGTCGTTCGGCGTCGCGCGCTTGCGTGAGCAGATCGGGCGCCTGCTCGATGGGGAAGAGCTCATGACGGTGCGCATCCAGCGCGCAACCGACTGGCTCGTCGACGCTCTCGGTCTCGACGAAGCCGCCGCGCGGCAAATCGTCGACTATCTCGCCCGCGCACGCGCCGCGCTCAGCGTGCTGCCGACGCAAAACACACTCGTGATGGAACGCTTCTTCGACGAATCCGGCGGCACGCAACTCGTGATCCATGCGCCGTTCGGCAGTCGCGTGAACCGCGCGTGGGGTCTCGCGTTGCGCAAGCGTTTTTGCCGGACCTTCAACTTCGAACTGCAAGCCGCCGCTACCGAAGACGCGATCATCCTCTCACTGACCGGCAGCCATTCCTTCGTACTCGACGAAGTATGGCGCTACCTCCATTCGAACAGTGCCGAGCATCTGCTGATCCAGGCGCTGCTCGACGCGCCGCTCTTCGGCGTGCGCTGGCGCTGGAACGCGACCACCTCGCTCGGCCTGCCGCGTTATACCGGCGGGCGCAAGACCCCGCCGCAATTGCAGCGCATGCGTAGCGAAGATCTGCTGGCGAGCGTGTTTCCCGAACAGGCCGCGTGCCTGGAAAACATCGTCGGCGAGCGCGAACTGCCGCGTCATCCCTTAGTCGACCAAACCGTCGACGATTGCCTGCACGACGCGATGGACAGCGAGAGCTGGATTGCCTTGCTGCGTCGTATCGAACAGGGCGAAGTGCAACTGATCGTCCGCGATCTGCCGGCGCCCTCGCCGCTTGCCGCCGAAATCCTCACAGCCAAGCCCTACGCCTTTCTCGACGATGCGCCGATCGAAGAGCGCCGCACGCAAGCCGTGCAGAACCGCCGCTGGAGCGATCCGTCCAGCGCCGACGACCTCGGCGCGCTCGATGCCGACGCGATCGACAGCGTGCGCGACGAGGCATGGCCGCAGGCACGCACCGCCGACGAGATGCACGAAGCGCTAACGGGTCTCGCCTGCATCACCGAGACCGAGGCGCGCAATGTCGAAGGCTGGCCGTCATGGCTCGCGTTGCTTGCCGAATCCGGCCGCGCGACCCGTCTGCGGATCGCTGCCGACGACGCGCTGTGGCTATCTGCCGAGCGCCTGACCTGTTTCCAGGCGCTCTACCCTGACGCCCAGTTTGAACCGCCGCTCGCCGCACCAAACGGCTACACCGATACGTGGAGCGCCGACGACGCCCTGCTCGACGTGCTGCGCGCCCGGCTGACCGGCTTCGGCCCGCTGCCGGTGCACGCGATCGCGCAGGCGCTGAGGTTGCCCGCGGCACCGGTCGAACACACGCTGACGCGCCTCGAAGCGGAAGGCTACGTGATGCGCGGCCGTTTCTCGCCGGGCGCGACCGAAGAAGAATGGTGCGAACGTCATCTGCTTGCGCGGATCCACCGTTACACGGTGAAACGCTTGCGACGCGAAATCGAGCCGGTGGAACGGCACGACTTCATGCGTTTTCTGTTCGAGTGGCAGCATTTGACGCCGGACACCCGCAGCGAGGGACGCGACGCTTTAGCCGCTGTGCTCGACCAGATGGAGGGTTTTCAGGCCGCGGCAGGCGCGTGGGAAGAAGACATTCTGCCGGCGCGCGTGAAGGCGTACGCGAACATTTCGCTCGACGAACTATGCCGTGCCGGCAAGATCGTGTGGACGCGCCTGACCGAGCGGGCGCGCGGTGCCGCGGGACCGGTGCGCAGCACGCCGATCGTGCTTTTGCCACGCGCACAGGTACGCGTCTGGCGCGCGCTGATCGACCCGTCGAAACAACCGGAGCTATCGGCGCGCGCGCAGAGCGTCCATGACACGTTATCGCAGCATGGCGCGATGTTCTTCGACGAATTGCTGGCCGAGGTACACGGCTTGCGCATGGAACTGGAAAACGCGCTGGGCGAGCTGGTTGCCGCGGGCCTCGTGAATTCCGACAGTTTCGCCGGCTTGCGGGCGTTGTTGAAACCCGTCGCCAAACGCAGTGCGTATTCCAGTAGCCGGCGTGTCAGGTCGAGTGCATTGATCGGAGGAATGGACGACGCGGGCCGCTGGGCTCTGGTTAGCCGGCAGCCCGTTGTTGCTGCAGCCGAAGCATCGCCGGCGCGCCGTCAGCAGTTCGCCCCAGAAGTACTCGAACATGTCGCCATGACGTTGCTGCGCCGCTATGGTGTGGTGTTCTGGCGTTTGCTCCAACGCGAGGCCGAGTGGTTGCCGCCGTGGCGGGACCTGTTGCGCGTGTTTCAACGGCTCGAAGCGCGCGGCGTCATTCGCGGCGGGCGGTTTGTGAATGGCCTCGCTGGCGAACAATTTGCTTTACCGGAAGCGATTCCGATCTTGCGCGAAGTTCGACGGCATGCGAACGATGGTGCTTTTGTGTGTGTCGCAGGAACCGATCCTTTGAATCTTGCCGGTACGTTGCTGGTGGGTGAACGCGTGCCTGCTATTGCCGGGAATCGGGTTCTGTATCGCGATGGAATCGTTATCGCGACGCTTGTTGCCGGGGTTTTCTGGTTTGACCCCACGGTGGAAGCGATTCCCACAGAGCGGGAACACGCCAGAAGCGCGTTGGCCCGGCGGTTTTGAGGCAGTCCTGAGGTAATTCCACAGCAGTTTCAATGCCATTTCGATGCGATTTCGAGGCTTCATACCAGCGCGCACGCCAAAATAAAAGCCTTAAGACGAAGGCCATCACGACCGTTAATGTTTATAGGCCCGAACGCCAGCCGCTTCGCTACAATGGGGCCAGTCTTTAAGTATGATGAAGACTGTTTGCCGCCACCCCACCTTCATGGTTGGCTCATCGGCACACTGCCCGGGGATCTCATGAACGACGACCAACACGATCAGGTGCTGTTTGCCCAGTTCGGCACAAGCAGCCCTTGCTGGCGTCTGTCGAACGACAGCAACGCGCTGGAACTCACGCCCGTCACCGGCGACGTGCCGGCTAATGTCGCCATTCCGCTGAATCCCCAACAGGCCTCGCAGATCCGCTGCCTCACCGGTGTCACCTCGCACCTCATCCTCGACGTGCGGCTGTTCGGCGAACCGCTGCGTCTGCACCTCGTCGGTAAAAAACTCGCCAGCAATACGTGGGCAGGCACCGCCTCGGCCTACGACGATACGGAATCCGTCGCACGCGACCTCGTCCACGGTCTGTCTTTCGCCGAACAGGTCGTCTCCGAAGTCAATTCGGTCGTGGTCATCGTCGACAGGCACGGTCGCATACAGCGCTTCAACCGTCTCGCCGAGGAACTCACCGGCGTCAAGGAAGAAGACATCGTCGGCCGCAATGTGTGGGCGCTGTTCATGAGCACCGAGTCCGGCGCGGCGTCGAGCCAGAACATCACAGGTTTCTTCAATCGCGGCGTCTCGTACGAAGTCGAGCGGCGCGTGAAAACCCTTCGCGGCGAACGGCTATTCCTGTTTCGCAACAAGTTCGTTCACAGCGGCAGCGGCGTCGAAGAACAGTTTCTGATCTGCTCGGGCACCGACATCACCGAAGAACGGCTCGCGCAGGAACGTCTCACCGAACTGGCGAACACCGATTCGCTCACCGGCCTCGCCAATCGCAACGCGATCCAGGACAAGATCAGTGCCGCGATCGAAGCAGCCGCGCGAGGCGAATCGGTCGGCGTGCTGTTCCTCGACCTCGACAACTTCAAGAAGGTCAACGACCACTACGGCCATGTCTTCGGCGACCGGCTGATTCGCGATGTGTCGTCGGCCATCAGCACCTGCCTGAACGAAGGCGACGTGCTCGCGCGCCTCGGCGGCGACGAGTTCATTGTGCTCGCCGCCCAAGGCACCGCCCACGATCTCGAAGCCACCGCGCAGCGCATTCTCGAACGCCTGCGCACGCCGTTCAGCCTGGGGCTCGTCGAGGTCTACACCGGCTGCTCGATCGGCATCGCGCGCTATCCGGAACACGGCAACGACCTCGAATCGCTGATCCGTTCGGCGGACACGGCGATGTACGTTGCCAAAGACGAAGGCAAGCGCACCTATCGCGTGTTCTCGCCCGAGATGAACCGCAAGGTCGCCGAGTACATGTGGCTCGACACCAACCTGCGGCGCGGTCTCGAAGAGGGCCAGTTGACGCTGCACTATCAACCCAAGATCGTGCTCGCCACCGGCGTGGTGCAGGGCGCGGAAGCGCTGGTCCGCTGGAACTCGCCGGAGCGCGGGCAGATCATGCCCACCGAGTTCATCCGCTATGCGGAAGAATCCGGGCTGATCGGCGTGCTCGGCCGCTGGGTCATGGAAACGGCCGCGAAGCAAGCGGCCAAATGGAAGGCGGACGGCTACAACCTGCGCATCGCGATCAATGTGTCGGCACGGCAACTGGTCGACACCGCCGTGGTGCGGCATTTCAGCGAAGCGCTGCAGCGCGCGAATCTCGATCCGTGTCTGATCGACCTGGAACTCACCGAAAGTTGCCTGATCGAGGACGAAGCGGCGGCAATCGATCTGATCAAGCAGTTTCGCCAACTCGGGGCGCAGGTTCATCTGGACGACTTCGGCACCGGCTATTCGTCGCTCTCGCAGTTGGGCCGCATTCCGCTCGACGTCATCAAGCTCGACCGCAGTTTCGTCCGCTCGATCAATGCCGACACCAAAGCGCAAGCACTCGTGCGCTCCATGGTGGTGGTCGCGCAGGAGCTGAATTTCAAGGTGGTCGCCGAAGGCATCGAAACCGAATCGGAAGAGGTGTTCATGAGGGGGCTGGGCGTCGAATACGTACAGGGCTTCCTGTACGGTCAGGCCATGCCGGTCGCGGAATTCGAACGCTGGTTGCAGGATAGGCAGAAGCTCAGACTGATTGCCTGAGCTTCCACGCGCCCGAAGGGCGTCCCCCGCTCCGAAGGAAGTCCCCTTGGGGGATTGGGGGGTTGGGGGACCCGCCCGCGGCGGCTCGATATCCTCGAGACCCGGGGCGATTCAGGCGAAATTGGCCGCGCTGGAGGCCGTCTGGCGCAGGTTCGAAGTACGGCGGTTCTGCAGCATCACCAGCCGCTCCATAAAGACGAGGTCCTTCTCCTCGATCGTGAAAGCGGCATTCACCCAGTCCTCGGTAATTTCCATCAGCTCGGCGCGCGAGAGTTGCAGCACCCGCTGACGCGCCCGCAGCATCGCGCGGATCCCGTTCATTTTCGGCCGGAGCGTATCGATGAAGGTGCGCGTCGCCATATAGGCGTCGCCCGGTTCGAATAGCTGATCGACCAGTCCCTTGCCGAAGTGCCACTCAGCGGTGTGCGACTCGCCCATGCCGATCAGTTCCTCGGCCAGACGCATACCCACCTTGCGCGCGACCAGAGAATAGCCGCCCATGCCCGGGAACAGATTGAACGCGATCTCCGGAAAGCCCATGCGTGCGTCGTTCTGCGCCAGCAGGAAATGATGCGCGAGCGCCGCCTCGAACCCTCCTCCAAGCGCTGTGCCCTCCACCATCGCGATTGAAATCGCCCCCGTATCGAAACCGCGCGCCGCCGCGTGCACGCAATCGACGCAGGCGCGCGCGTACGCCATCAGCGCCTGGCGCTTGCCGGCGCGGATCGTGTCGGCGAAGAAATCGAGGTCGCCCCCAACGTTGAACATGGTCGGAATCAACGAGCCGGTCACCCAGAAATCGATCGGCAAGCCGGACTCTCGTGCTGCCTGCGCGAGACCCAGAATGTCATGCACCAGATCGAGATTGAAACAGGGACGCGGCTGCGCCCGCAGCATCATCCACATGATGTTGCGGCCTTCTTCGTAGTAGGCGGAGACTTGCGACAAATTGCCGGCCTCAAGGAACGGACGGCAGGCGTGGTGATTATGCAGGTTCATTTTGAACGGTCCTTTTAAGGTTAAACACTGGCATTGCAATGCGAGCCTAAAGCAGACCGGAATCGGATGGGAGCGGGGTAACCAACAGATGAATGCAACACGCGCGTGAAGCCTCGCCAGATGGCGCTCTGCGGGGCGGCGAACGGACGGACAAAAGATGCTGCGGACGCAAACGCTTGCGCACCGAAGAAGGGCGAAATTAGCCCGAAAATGAGCACCCGGCCGCAATCAATTAGCGAACGAACAAAGCTTGAATTTCTTGCCGGATTTGAAAGAAAAAGAAATAGTCGTCGATTAGGTAATGCAATCGAAAATATAGCTTGCGGAGGCTTGTTTTTTTATTTGTGGGCTAACAGACGGACTATTCAATTCGCATATTTAAACGCGGGCGCTCCGGAGCGCCCGCTGATTCGCCTGGAACGGTATTGCAGGAAAGCTCGAGGCAAAACGCTCGTCAAGGCGCGGCCGCGATCACCTGAGCAACCGCTGCCGTCAGCTTCTTGCCATACGGCACGTGCAGGAACTCGTTCGGTCCGTGTGCGTTCGATTTCGGCCCGAGCACGCCGCACACCATGAACTGCGACTTCGGGAAGCCCGACTTCAATACGTTCATCAACGGGATCGTGCCGCCCTGCCCCATGTAGGCAACGTCCGCGCCGTAGTGCGTGCGCGATGCGTCGTTAAGCGCGGTGGCGAGCCACGGTGCGAGATCGGGCGCGCTCCAGCCGCTCGCCGCGCCGGCGTCCGGTTTGAAGGTGACCTTGGCGTTGTATGGCGGATCGAATTCGAGCAGCGCCTTCAGTTCGGCGACGGCCTTTTCCGCTTCGATCAGCGGAGGCAGGCGCAGCGACAGCTTGAACGCCGTGCGCGGACGCAGCACGTTGCCGGCGTCGGCAAGCGCGGGCAAGCCGGCTGCGCCGGTCACCGACAGCGACGGACGCCACGTCGAGTTGAGCAAGGCTTCCTGCGGATCGGTGGTGGTGGGCAGCACCTGACGGCCGTCCTGCCCGCAGGCCCACGGCAGCTTCTTCCAGACGTCGTCGCCGAGAATCTGCGCGGTCGCTTCCGCTTCGCGCAAACGGTCCGCCGGGATCTGAACGTGGAAACCCTTCGGCAACAAGGTACCGTTGGCGGAGTCTTCGAGACGGTCGAACAGTTGCCGCATGATGCGGAAGCTCGACGGCGCGATGCCGCCGTAACCACCCGAATGAATGCCTTCGTCGAGCACCTGGACTTCGAGGTCGCCGGCGACCAGCCCGCGCAACGACGTAGTGAGCCACAGTTGATCGTAGTTGCCCGCACCCGAATCGAGACACACCACAAGCCCGACTTTGCCGAGACGTTCACGCAACGCGTCGACGTACGGCAGCAGATCGTAGCTACCCGATTCCTCGCAGGTTTCGATCAGGCCGACGCAGCGCGGACGCTCGATGCCTTGCGCGTCCAGCGCGGCCAGCGCCGTGATGCTCGCATAGATCGCGTAGCCGTCGTCGGCACCGCCGCGGCCGTACAGTTTGTCGTTTTCGAGCTTGGGCGTCCAGGGGCCGAGGTCGTTGCGCCAGCCGTCAAATTCAGGCTGCTTGTCGAGGTGGCCGTACAGCACGATGGTTTCTTCGCTGCCCGATCGGGTCGCGGCCGTTTCAAAGAAAATCACCGGCGTGCGGCCCGGCAAGCGGATCACTTCGAGCTTCAGGCCACGCACGGGTTGCTGTTCGGCCCATTGCGCCGCGTCGGTAATCACGCGCTCGAGATAGCCGTGCTTGACCCACTCGGGATCGAACGCCGGACTCTTGGCCGGCACGGCAATGTAGTCCGTGAGCGCAGGAACAATCTCGTCATTCCATTTACGGTCTACGAATTCGCGTAGCGTGTCCTGGTTGATGCGCTGGGTCTGCTGGGTCGTATCGTCGGAGATCATGGTGGCGGTCCGTGGCGGTTCTGTTCAGTCGAAACGTCCATGATAGTCCTGATGCGCGATGCGCTGAACCCCCTCGCCTTGCATGCATGTTTCAGAGCGACCCAGCGCAAAGAAAACAATCGCGCGACAATCGGGGGATACATCACGTCCTGAGGAGCCAGGCTATGGGTGGCAACATCGTGGTACAGGCCATCGCCGCGGTGCTCGCGCTGGCGCTGTATTTTCTGCCGAGCATTCTCGCGGACCGGCGCAAGCGTCATGACGTGCTGACGCTGGCGCTCTTCAACGCGTGCCTCGGTTGGACCGGCTTTGGCTGGCTGCTCGCACTCTACTGGTCGCTACAGCCCAACCCGCCGAAGAACGTGGCCGGCGAAGTGGTAGAGACGCGCAAGATCGTGCGGATGCGCGCATTCTCATCGGCGCTTCTGGTGCGCGTGCAAAGGCGGGCCGCGTCGCGTGAGCACCCGGAAAACAAGCAACCTTGATTCGACAACAATGGTGCGCAGCAACCGCGGGCAGGCAGCTAGCGGTGCGTTTGCTGCCGCGCGTCATAGCGCTCACGCGCAGCGTCGAGTTCGGCCGCGTTTTCCTCGGCCCAATGATCGAGCGTCACCAGCGCGTCACTGAGCGTTCGCCCCAGTTCGCTGAGCCGGTATTCCACGTGCGCCACCGCGCCCGGCTGCTCCTCGCGGATCACCAGACCGTTCCGCTCGAGTTCCTTGAGCGTCTGCGTCAGCACCTTTTGGGAAATGCCGCCGATCTTGCGCAGCAAGGCGTTATTGCGCATCGCGCCGGGCAGCAGCGCCGGCATGATGAGCAGCGTCCACTTTCCTGCGATCAGTTCGAGCGCGAGGCGCGACGAACAGGCGGCGTCGAAAACGTCACCGCGATAGGGCTGTTCGGTCGAGGCGAGGGACGCGTTGGCGGACTCGGGAAATGCCATGGTTACCAGTGGGTAAGTAATGGTGAGCGCATCACTATAGCCCTAAGCTGGCCGCTCATTAACCACTCACCGATAGGGCTCACGATGGCATGGCTCATTCTGCTCGCCGCAAGCGCGGTCGAAATCCTGATGGCGTTGGCGTTGAAATATGCAAATGGATGGACACGCTTGTGGCCGAGCATCGGCGGCGTTGCGGCCGCGCTCGGCAGCGTGTTTTTACTGACGCTGGCGATGAAGCATTTGCCGGCAGGTACGGCTTACGTGGTATGGACAGGGATCGGATCGCTTGGCATCACGGTGCTCGGCGTGATGCTGTTCAACGACCCGGTTTCGGCGCCCCGCGTGATCTGCATGACCTTGATCGTGCTGTCAGTGGCGGGGTTGAAACTGATCGACGGATAAACCGGCTCGCGGGGCTAGTACGTGCGGCGGGCCGCTTCTCTCAGGCCGCCCGGCCCATTCTGCCCCACATCACCGAACCGGCGGGAATCGAGCGCGGCTCGGCCCGCACGCTCTCGTGCGCGAACATTTCGCGGCGCAGTTCGCCATGTTCGTCGAACCACTCGCAAATCAGCCAGTCGCCAGGATTGAGCGCCACCGGTCCCGCATACGTCACCGTCATGCGCGGACCGCCTTCCTTCAGCGTGACAACATCGCCGACATTGAAGCGTGCGGCTGCCGGTGTTTCGAATACGTCAATGGTAGCGGTCAGCATATTCAATCCCCTACGGAACCCGTTGAGCGGAATAAAGTCATCGCACCGTGCTTTGCAACATAGAACCCTGCCGAATGAAAACTCTAAAAGTTGGCCAAGATTAACAATCGAAATTAACCACGGCAAGCGCTTTTTATTGATACCGTTTTCATTGGCACTGGAATAGTGCTTTCCACCCCGGCTATCGATGGGTAAAGCCGGGGAAAACCCTTTATAACGACGCCAGGCCACCACCCGTGCGGCATTGCACGATCGCAAAACTTACGGCGGCAAACCCGGTCCGCAAGTAGAAAATGCGCACTGGATTTGTCATATCTACACTGCCACCGACAAACCCGATTCGGGTTTATTCTGATCACTCACACGCGGAATTACCTATGAACGGGAAACTCATCGGTAAATGCAGCCACTCCAAAACCAGTTCTGTTTAAAGTGCATAATAGTTTTTAGCGACCACCGTTGAAAACGATTTCCCGTCCGCTATTTTCAAACCGGCTGGGCAGCCCGGCGCAGTGCGAGTTGTTGATGCCGCACGAGCAGCACGCTCAAACCGATACACACAAACATCAGACACGCGTTGATCGCGAGGCTGTACTGGAACGCGTGCGCATAGGCAGCCGGTGTCTCGCGGCCGCCGATCACACCGAAAAACGCACCGCTGATGGCCGCCGTGCCGAACGCCGAGCCGATCTGCAAAGTCGACGACACCACGCCCGAGGCAAGCCCGGCCTTCTCCGGCACGACTTCCAGCAGCACGATGCGCATGATCGACGGCAGGAGCAGACCGTGACCGACGCCCGCGCACACCAGTCCGCAGTAGAACAACAGATCAGGCGTAGCGGCATGGGTCGCGGACCAGCCGGTGACCGTGAAGCCGACGGTCATCATCGAGAAGCCGAGCGCCAGCACGTGACCGCCGATGCGCTTGACCACCGCCGGCGACGTCAGCGGCCCGACCACGAAGCCGATCGCGAACGGCATGATGGCCATACCCGAAGCGAGCGGCGTCCAGTGCAAACCGGTTTGCAGGAAGATCCCATAGGTCAGGAAAAACGCGCTGTTGCAATAGAACAGGAACGCGAGCACGAGGCCCAGTGCGAAGGCCGGGTTGCGGAACAATTGCAGATCCACCAGAGGATGGCCGCCGCCGCGCTCGACGCGCCGCTCGGTCGCCACGAATAGCGCGAATACGGGGACTGCCAGCGCGAACATCACGAAGGTCCACGTCGGCCAGCCGGCTTCACGGCCGTGCGTCATCGGATAGATGACCAGCAGCAGCACCATCGAGAGCAGCGCGACGCCCTTCAGGTCGATGCCGGTGTTCGTGGCCGGCTGATTTTCCGGCACGAACTTCCATGTGCCGATGAAGGCCACGATGCCGATCGGAATGTTGATCAGAAAGATGATGCGCCAGTCGAGCCCGAACGGGTGATAGGTGATCAGCGCGCCGCCGCCTAGTTGCCCGACGATCGACGAAAGCCCGAACACGAAACCATAGAGGCTCATGACCTTGGTCTGCCGATGCAGCGGCACGACCGCACGGATGGTCGCGAGCACTTGCGGCGCCATGACCGCGGCGGCGATGCCCTGCACGATCCGCGAGATCACCAGCATGTGGCCACTGGTGGCGAAGCCGCACAGCGCGGAGGCGACCACGAAGGCCGCCATGCCCGTCATGAACATGCGGCGCCGGCCAAACAGATCACCGAGACGCCCGCCCGTGATCAGCAGCACGGCATAAGCGGATGCGTAGGCGGACACCACGAGTTGCAATTGCGCGTCGGTGGCGTTCAGGTCGGTGTGAATCGACGGCAGCGCGAGGTTGACGATGAAATAGTCGAGCGGTGCGAGGAAGGCGCCGACGAACAGCACAGCGAGCGCGAGCCCCTGGCGCTCGAAGCCGGACGCAGCCTTCCCGGCACTGGTGGCCGTCGTACCTGTGGCAACTTCGCTGGCGGCCACCGCACCGACGCCTGGGCAAGCGGCGGCGGCTCCGCCTACCGGTCCAGCAAATGCCGCCGGAGCGGACTTGATCGGGTCTCTATTCATGACCGTTCGTTCAAAAATTAGGTAAAAAAAATTAGACGAGCGCGCGCATGGCGACGTCCACGATTCCGATCAGCGCATCTTCCTTGTGGGCGACTCGCCCCAATACGCGCAGTCCTTGCATCACGCACAGGAGGAAATCGCCGACGGCTTTTTCGTCGAGCGTGGAATTGAACGCGCCGCTCGCCTGGCCGCGAATCACCGAGGCCGCCAGCAACGTCGCCATGCGGCGTTGAATCGCCGCGACGCGGGTACGCAGTTCCTCGTCCCCGGGTTGCATCTCCAGCGTGGTGTTGGTGATGAAGCAGCTACGCTCGCCGGTCAGCGCGCACGCGACCCGGGCGTAATGCAGCAAAGCGTTGCGCAGTGCCTCTTCCGCCGACACCGGTGCGTTCAACCGTTCGGCCAACCGGGCGACCGAACCTTCCGCGTAGTGATCGAGCGCGGCGAGCATGATGCCGTGCTTGTCGCCGAATACGCCGTACAGACTGCCTCGCAACAGGCCGGTAGCCTTGCAGAGGTCGTCGATCGAGGTGGCGTGGTAGCCGTGATTCCAGAAAACCTGGCTCGCGCTCGTTAAGACGGTGTCCGTGTCGAACTCGCGCGGCCGCCCGCGAGGGCAGGCCTCACCCTCTTTTTTCGCGAATTGTTTCGAATTGCCAGATTGCTTCATCCGACGGATATTATGACCAACCGTTCAAGAAAGCAAGGCGAGATTCGAAACGGGCACGACCGTCTATTTGCCCCACTTCTGCGCAGCGCTCGTGAAGAGCTGGTTGATCTCGTTGCCGCTGGCGGCCTCTTTCGTGTAGTTGAAGGTGCCGTGATCGCGCATTTCGTGCGCGGCACGGAGAAACGCACCCAACGCCGCGCGCGCCAACGAGCCGCCCACACTGACACGCCGCACACCCAGCGCCTGCAGGTCCTCGAAACTGAGCAGGACGCCCTGCAAGCCCATTAGCACATTGACCGGCCGGTCGAGCGAGCTGACCACGGTGGCGATCTCTTCGCGCGTCTTCAGGCCGGGCGCATAAAGCACATCCGCCCCAGCCTCCTGGTAAGCCTGCAGACGCCGGATCGTATCGTCCAGATCGGGCCGACCAACGAGGTAGTTCTCGGCTCGCGCCGTCAGCGTGAAGGGAAACGGCAGAGCACGCGCCGCGACGACTGCCGCGCGCACGCGCTCCACGGCAGCCTCGAACGGGTAGATCGGCTCGTCCGCACGACCGGTTGCATCCTCGATCGAACCGCCGACCACACCCGCAGCCGCGGCCTGCATGATCGTCTCGGCGCAGTCTTCCGGGGCGTCGCCGAAACCGTTTTCCAGATCAGCGCTGACCGGCAAATCGGTCGCACCCGCGATTTCGGCAAGATGCACCATCATCTGCGCGCGGCCGATGGCGTTATCCGGCAGGCCACGCGAAAAAGCATAGCCTGCGCTGCTGGTGGCGAGCGCCTTGAAGCCGGTCAGCGCGAGCAGCCGCGCGGTACCGATGTCCCAGGGATTCGGGATGATGAAGGCCTCGCCCGCTGCGTGATATGACTGGAATTGCCGTGCTTTTTCGGTTTGCGTTGTCATCGACGGTCCCATTGAAGACGGCGACCGGCGTTTGCGCCCACGCGCTGCCGGATCGTCGTTGTGCGTTCGTTAAATGGCAAATAAGCAGCAAATGAAGGAAATGAACGGAGAGTGGCAGCCGGCGGTCCGGCTACCCCCGCCAGCCAGCCCTTCATCTGTCCGCAATAGATGAACCGCGCGCTCAGGTTTCGAGCTTCGCGTCCATCGTAATGGTGGCGTTCAGTACCTTGGAAACCGGGCAGCCCGCCTTGGCGTCCGCGGTCGCCTTCTCGAACGCCGCTTTGTCGCCACCGGGAATTTTCACGGCCACATCCAGATGCACCGCGGTAATCGAAAAGCCGCCGCCGTCCTTGTCGAGCGTGACGGTTGCCGTGGTGCCGATACGTTCAGGCTTGATGCCCGCCTTGCTCAGTTCGGCCGATAGCGCCATCGAGAAACAACCCGCGTGCGCAGCCGCAATCAGCTCTTCCGGATTCGTGCCGATGCCGTCCGCGAAGCGCGTGGCAAACGAGTATTGGGTGTCCTTGAGGACGCCGCTGTCGGTGGAAATCGAGCCCTTGCCGTCTTGCAGGCCGCCTTGCCAGACTGCTGATGCCTTGCGCTTCATCGCTCTCTCCTGTTTGTGCCCTGCTTCGCACCGCTCCTCAACCCTACGTGATGCCGCCCACAACGGTCCAGCCCGGGTATTCGTAGTATCGGCATCGGTCGCGAGTGCCCCGAGGGGTATGCCTTCGGGGCGTGCCGCGCGGCGCAAGAGGTGCGGGCGTGGACCGAACTTCATCATAGGCGCTTCCGTGTGCCAGTGTCGTGACGACGCCGGGATACGGTTCGCCGATGCGCGTCACAGTCCGTGCAGCAGTGCGTGCAGCAGACGCAGCGCGCAGTCGCTACTCCGCGAACGGCAAACTCTCCTGCCCCACTGCGCGCATGTCGAACACGTTCAGTGTCATCGCCACTAGGGCGTAATAGCCGAGCAAGCCCACCAGGTTGATCACGACCTGGTGGCCGAAGCGCCCGACCGCCTTTCTATAGGTGACATCCGACACCCGTTTGGTATCGTACAGTTCGCTCGCGAAGTCATGGATCAATGCGTCATCGGCATCCGCGAAGGAAGGCTGATGACCCTGTCGGATCGCCTCGGCATCCGCTTCGGCTACCCCGGCATCGAGAGCGATCGGATAGTGGATATACCACTCGGCCTGCGCCTGCCAGCGCGCCGCGGTCACCAGAATCGCCAGCTCCGACAGGCGCAGCGGCAAGCCGGTGCGATAGCGGCAGAACGCGCCGAGTCGCTGCGCCTGCTGCGCCAGCTCCGGACTATGAATCCAGCCCAGAAACGGCCCGTTCAGATTGCCGCGTGGACCGGACAGAATCTCGTCGAGTACGGCCTTTTGCTCGGCTGTGGCTTCAGATAGTTCGAAGTGAGGCAAACGCTCGGTCATCGCGGATCTCGCTGAAAGGGAAAGGGTGTCAGATGGCGGTCAACGCGCCTTCGATCGCATCGCTCAACCGGCCGACGATCCCGTCGATGTCGCGCGCCGTGCAGATGAACGGCGGCGCCAGCAGCACATGATCGCCGATCTTGCCGTCGACCGTGCCACCCATCGGATACACCATCAAACCACGCACGAACGCTTCGCGCCGGATCGCCGCGTGCAGTTTCAGCTGCGCGTCGATCGGTTGATAGCCGGCGCCGAGCCCCTTGGCGATCGTGAGGATGTCCGGCGCAACGCCGTCTTCTTCACACGCATACACGTAGCCTGTGCGGCCCATGCCCGACATGATCTCGTCGAGGATCAGCAGCACGCCGTACCGATCGCACACCGCGCGGATCTTGCGGAAGTATTCGCGCACCGGCGGCACGGCGCCGGCCGTTGCGCCCACCACCGTTTCCGCAACGAATGCGGCTACCGTGTCAGCGCCGAGTTCGAGAATCTTCTGTTCGAGTTCATCCGCGAGACGCTGCGCGAACTGCTCTTCGGTTTCGTCGATGCGCTGCTCGCGATACGCGTAACACGGGCTCACGTGATGCGCTTCGATCAGAATCGGCAGAAAAGGCTCGCGCCGCCACGCATTGCCGCCGATCGCCAGCGCGCCCAGCGTGTTGCCGTGATAGCTCTGGCGACGCGCGATGAAATGACGGCGCTGCAACTCGCCCTTCTCCACAAAATACTGCCGCGCCAGTTTCAGCGCCGCCTCCATCGCTTCCGAACCGCCCGACACGAAGTACACGTGTTCGAGCCCTTGCGGTGCGCTCGCCACCAGGCGGTCGGCGAGTTCCTCGGCGACCAGGGTGGTGAAGAACGACGTGTGCGCATACGGCAATTGCTGCGCATGCCGCTTGATCGCGTCGATCACACGCTGGTTGCTGTGGCCGAGGCACGAGACGGCTGCGCCGCCCGAGGCATCGATATAGCGCTTGCCGGTGGAATCGATGATCTCGATGCCGTCGCCGGCGATAGCCACCGGCAGTGGCTGCTTTGCTCCATGTATTCGGCGAACACCGGTCTGGCGAGTTCACCCAGCCGGTAACCGATGTCATACGGCTCACCGCCCATCTGAAAGATGGCTTAAATTCTGCTTCGACACCACGGCTCGCATCCATTCAACAATTGGTACGCATTTATACTTATAAACAACAGTTGTTGCAAAACAATGTGACGATGAAGTAAACGGAGCATCTGCGCTCCGTGACACGCTGCTGCCTAGTTCAGAGGAAAAACTTCAAGGTACGTACGCGCCCTTTTCATGCAGCGACTGCTCGGCGATGCCGAGTTGCTCGACGGCACCCGCCCCTTCCAGCGCAAGCAGATGCGCGACCAGCGATTCGGCAATCGCCGTGGCCGCCACCAGCGATGGAAAGAACGACGGGCTTTCGTGCGAAAAAATCAGCACCTTGTCGGCATTCAACGCGATCGGCGAAACCGCGCTATCCGTGATTGCAATCAGCTTGCTGCCCTTTTCTAGCGCGGCTTCGGCCACGCGTGCCGCTTCGACTGAATAGGGCGCGAAGCTGATGACGATGGTGGCGCTGTCACGCGCGACCGTTCGCAGTTGCATCTCGAGCGTGCCAGCTTCGCCGTTGAGCAGCGACACCGAAGAACGAAACAGCCGGTAGCCGTAGACAAGGCCAAACGCCACCGCATAACAGGAGCGAAAGCCTGCTACATGCACATGCGGCGCGCGCCGCAACAGACGCGCGGCTTCCACGATCACGCGACCGTTATGCGCGGCGGTGACCTCAAGGTTGTGTTGTTGCGCGACCAGCAGGTCACTGGCCAGCGCATCTTTCGATTTGACGAGCGAACGGGCGCGACTGGTGAGCGGCTCGGGCCGCGTGCGCACGCGCGCGACGAACAGGTTGCGCAACTCGTTCCAGCCGGGAAAACCCAGTTGCTGCGACAGACGCACCAGCGAAGCCGGCTGCACCTGCGCGCGCTCGGCCACTTTGCGCATCGACGAGACCGCGACTTCATCGGGATGATCGAGCAGGAACCCTGCTCCCATCTGGAACTGCGGACTCAGTTCGGAGAAGCGCGCCCGGATCAGGGCGGCGAGCTGGTCAAAACTGTCTGGCATGCGATATACCGGGCGAACGGTCGATAAGAATGACAACAAATGTTACCACCCGGTGTATCGCATCCAACAGAACTTCCAGTTCGTGGTGGCTCGCAAACAATACCTGTCCTATCGCAATCAATTCTGTCCTGGCTAGCTTTTCGCAAAACAAACTGGCCCGACTGGGAGGGCTTCTCGTCCCATTCTCGCTAACGGGCTGATTTGATTGCGCAATGGCCACGCAAGCGCAACAACAAACATCCGAGCGGATGGCGTCTTCTAGGGCGTTGCAATAGTTACAATGGCAATTGGATTCAAGAGAGTCATATCTGCGCCAAATCTGACCGTTGCAAAATCAAAGGCTTAGCTCTCAGCATCGCAAACAAAGCTGGTCTGAAAAAAACCAGTTGCGAACAACATCTGGCCTAGCGACCTTACTCAATCAGTCGTACAGACGTGCCTCCTTCTCGGCCCTTGACTGCTGGGAGTCGTCAACAGAAGCGACCGCTTCGATGGCACGAATGTAGTCGGCGGGAAGACCTGCCTCCCGTGCACCGATGAGCACATGCCGCTTGTACCAGTGATACGGTGTGAGGCCGAAACGTTTTTTCGTGGCGAAGTATGTGAGCGCGTCTAAGCCGCAAACGTTGGTTTCAACATGTACTGTTTTAGGTTCATAACCGGCGCCGGCCCCTTCGAACCTGTCGAGCACGACACGGTCCCGAAAGGCCACCCCGAAAATGACGCCGTACACTCTGTCGCCAGCAACCCCAGTGTTCTCGCAATCGCATTTGCCCGACCCGTCGTTACTGATCTTGTCGAACGCGAGTCGGCATCCGCTTACGAATCCTGACGCGACGACCCTCGCGGACGGCACCCGTGCGACCAATCGGCGTGCCGACATGTTTGAGCCATATGCGAAATACGCGAATTCGTCGGTTGTGAACATGCTTGCCCCCTCAATAGAATGGCCGATGTCACAATTTCGCTAGTCGGCTTAGACGGTCGCCGTCGCTGCAAATAGTTCCGCGTAGAGGGTAAGTGAGACGACCAGCGCTTGATTGATTCCATCGTGAAGTTTTATCAATGTTCAACCGGAAATCCATAGATACTCGAGGAGACCAACGCATAATGCATCGCCTCGTGGGGTGCCAGAATCCCTCAATGTGCCTTACGATGACCAATGGAATTGAAGATCGGCACGCTCTCTAGTTAAATCAATCAAGGTCGCGTTCACTTCGTCAGTTTTCTGAACCCACTGCTCTGCTGCAGCCTGGTCCCGCCCGAAACCAATATGCCGGCTAACAAGACGCTGCCGTCGCAGGTCTGGGTCGACGTTGACATACCAAACTTCGTCGAGCAACGGTCGCGCAGCTTTCCAATGGCCATGCTCGAGAAGGAGGTAATTCCCTTCAGTGATTACAAGCGGCATATCAGGCGCCACAGGGATTGCGCCGGCGATGGGTTCTTCAATTTCCCGGCGAAATGTGGGAGCGTAAATTGTTTCGTCGTGACGCTGCTCACGCAGGCGCCTCAGAAGTGCGACATACCCCGCACTGTCAAACGTATCTTCGGCACCTTTGCGGGATGCGCGACCGAGCCGTGCGAGTTCGACATTCGCAAGATGAAACCCGTCCATCGGCACAACCACTGCCTTTCCGGGAAAAGCATCAAGGATTGCTTGCGCCAGTGTTGATTTGCCCGCACCCGGCGCACCAACCAAACCGAGGATTTGGCGCCGCCCGTCAGAAATTAACTGGTGGAGGCGACCGAGGTAGCGGTCTTCAATCGTCGACATAATCCAGGGTATTCCAAAAAAGTGGCGGTCGGCGAGCACTATTCTTATCCTCGCCGAGGCCCGATTGCCGAACCGCTCGCATCAACGTTTCTCAACGCATTGTGCTGTCGCGACACTTGCTTCACCCGGTGGGCGTCTAGTGGTGCGATTTTGCTCGCGCGGCGGCGTTGATGCCACCCGCGATGAACTCCCGCGCATGTTTCGCCAGGTCCATACCGTCGTCCCACAAGTTGCGCCAGATTGCCAACGCATTGGACAACTGCTCGTTGACGACCGTCGACGAGAAGCTCTCAAAAGTCACGACTCCCTTGTAGTCAATCATGGCGAGTGCATGGAAGAACTGAGAGAAGTCGATAGTCCCCGACCCGAGGTACCCGCGATTGCTTTCCCCGATATGAACATAGCCAAGACGCTTGCCACATTGAAGAACCGGTTGCATGAAATCGGATTCCTCAATGTTCATGTGATACGTATCGAGATGAACGACAACATTGGGCGCATCGACTTCGTCAATCATGGCAAGCGCCTGCGATGCAGTGTTCAGTAAATTGCTCTCGTAGCGATTTACCACTTCAAGCCCAAGCGTCACGTTCTTCTTCAGCGCGAAATCAGCAATGCGCTTGAGCGAATCAATCGCGTTGCGGCGGCCTTGTCTGGTAACCGGTGCGTTGTATTTTCCCATCGCGCCGTAAAGAATCCCGCCGAAGTAGCCTCCACCCAGCTCAGCCGTGACGCTGATACCTTCCTCCAGCATCGAAACCCCGCGTGCGACCGTAGCAGAATCCTCGCTGGACACGTCCGCATCAAAGGTGAGACCGCGCGAGCAACCGATATCCAGCTCATGTTCTTGCAGCAAATCCCGCGTGAGCGCCAGGTCCATGACCTTCGGACCATGCAAGGACAGTTCAGCCAGCTCGAACCCAGCGGCTTTGGTCCGGCTCAGAACCTTGCGAGTCGATTCGGGGGTGAGATCGCCAGCCCATACCAGTGCGTGTACGCCAAGCTTATTCATTGTGTCACTCCTTCAGATGCGGTCACGCGCCTGCGGACCAAAGTTTTCGAAATGCTGTTCGCCCATGCCCAACGGAAGAGCATCACGGCAAGCAAGAAGACACCCCACAACGCAGTCGCCAGGTGTTGGTTGGCACCGAGCAAATTGAGGCCTGAAGCGATAACCTGCAGAATTACCAGTGCAATCACGACCGGAACCACACGGCCAAAGCCGCCGAATGGGTCGACGCGGCCCAGGAAGCACGCAAGCACGGAGATGAGCAGAAAGGCCTCTCCATGGCCAACGCGAACCGAGTTGAACTGGGCCGCCATCACCACGCCAGCGACGCCGCACATCAGCCCCGACAGCATGTAGATTCGCGTGACGGCGCGTGTCGTCGCGATGCCGGAATATCGCGTTGCTTCCAGATTTGAACCAATCATGCGTGTGGCGAAACCTAGCCGCGACCGTGTCATGACAACGTGCCAAAGTAATGCGCAGCCGAGAAAAATCAGGAGGGGAATCGGTACGCCGAGGAAGACACCGTTGCCCATTTCGCGCACAAACGGCGGAAACCCGGAGATGTCGCCCCCACGTGTGAGGAACTCCCCTAATCCGCGCAAGAAAATCATCATCGATAAAGACACGAGGATTGGGCTTGCTCCGGTGCGCGCAATGACGGCACCCATCACCCAACCGGCTGCGGAGCCGGTGGCCAATGCAGCAGCAATGCCGAGGATGATGGCTACGGCGCCGGCGTCCGCTCCGCCGTACGTATGAAGCACCCACGCCATCGCCAACCCCGATATGTTCGCCGTGAAAGTCACCGCGAGATTGAAGCCACCGGAAATCAAGGGCATCAGCATGGCCAGCGTAAAGAACCCGAGTTCCGGCAACTGGAACGCTACCGACACGAATGTGCTCGCTGAGAAAAAACGCTCAGATGCGAAGCTCAGGACTGCGATGACGAGCAGCAGAAACCCAAGCAAGCCGGCGACGTCTGCGGGTACGAGCGGCGCGGCCGCGCGTTGAGATGAGGACATTTTCATGACGAGGCCTTTACGCTTTGTGACGTGAATCGCGTTCCGACGAGCTTGGCGAAACCTCCGCTCGACAACGTAATGGCGATAAGAATGATGGCGCCGATAATCATCTTGAACGCATACGGCGAGATACCTAGCAAGTTCAGGCCGTTGGCGGTGATAGCGGTCAGGAGGATGCCAAGAATGGCGCCGAGGATTGTGCCGCGCCCACCGCCTAACCTTGCACCACCGAGCACCACAGCAGCGAGCACATCCAGTTCACGGCCATAAAACGCGTTCGGAACGACTTCCTGCACGTAGTGGGCTTGCATGAGTCCGGCAATCCCCGCCATCATGCCGAGCCAGCCAAAAGCGATGTAATGCATCGCACCTATGTTGACCCCCACGCGTCGCGCCGCCTCGGGGTTGTCGCCCATGGCGTAGAGCTGTCGACCGGTTGTCGTGCGCCGCAGCAGAAACCATGTTGCTATGACCATGACGATCATCACGGCCACAGGCAGTGCGAGATTCGCATTACCACTCGCGGTGTTGAAATTGATAATAGAGACTCTATTAGTCCACCAGTCCGGCAGGTCGTAGATGGACACCCCGCCCGTGAGAAACATCAATCCACCGAAAAACACGTTGAACGTGGCAATCGTCACGACAATCGAGACGATGCGAAATCTGTAGATAATCGTGGCGTTGATGGAGCCAAGCACGAAGCCGAAGCAGGCAGAGACAATGAAACCTAGCGCCCAGTTACCGCCACCGAGTCGCAACACTGTCAACGCAGTGAGGTACTGGATCACCGATGCGCCGACGGCGAATGAGATATCAATGCCACCAGCAATCAGCACGACCAGTAGCCCGACTGCGAAAATGATGTTGACAGAACTCTGATTAAGCAGGTCGAACAGGTTTGGAAGAGTAAGGAATGTCGAGGTTGAAAGACTGAGGCCAATCACCATGACGGCGATAACGAGAATCAGCAGAGCCTCAATCGAACCGATTCCGAGTTTGCGAAAATCAGGCATGAACGTCTCGCTCGATTTGTTCCATCGTTGTCGTTCCCGGCACGTACTCTTTAACGATGCGGCCGTCGCGCATATGCAGAATTCGGTCGGAGTTGAAGTAAACCTCCGGAATTTCGTCCGATATCAGCAAGATGGCCATACCCTCAGCAGCGAGCTTGTGGATGATGGCAAAGATGCCAGCACGGGCGCCGACGTCGACGCCGACGGTGGGCGAATCCAGAATCAGAAGCTTCGGGTTTGTTGCCAACCACTTGGCGAGCACAATGCGCTGCTGATTCCCGCCGGACAGCGTTGAGACCGCGTCGTCCGGTTTCCCGATTTTCACGGCCAGTTGCTGAATCCAGTCTTGAATCAGCGCGTTTCGCTTTTTGGAAGCGATGAGATGTGTGCCGTCCAGAAGCTTGTCCAACACCGCCGCGACTGTGTTGTCTCCGATTGATTGCGGCTGTACAAGGCCGAGTTGAAGTCGGTCTTCGGATACGTAAGCTATCCCGGCCTGGATAGCGTCACGATTTGTTCGCAGCGAAATCTCTTTTCCGTCGAGCTGGATGGAACCCGTACCGGGGCGGGTCATTCCGAAAAGCGACAATGCGACTTCTGTTCTTCCTGCGCCAAGGCGTCCCGTGACGCCAAGAATCTCGCCTCGTCGCACTTTGAACGACACGTCATGGTATTGACGGGCTCGTGACACCCCCTGTACCTCCAGCACAACCGGCGCTTTCGTCAGGTCTGTCGTGCGTACTTCATAGTCGAAAGTGCGGCCCGTCATCAATTCCGTGAGGCGGGTTTGCGTCATCCCTTCGGTGGGAAAGGTGCCGACGTACTGTCCATCGCGGAAAACGGTCACGCGAGTGCAGACGTCTAGCACTTCAGCGAGCCGATGGCTGACGAACACCACGGCAATTCCGTCCGCAGAAAGTCGCCGGACAATTTTCAGCAGAGCTTCGGTCTCAGCATGGCTGAGCGAGGCAGTCGGCTCGTCCATGAAGACAAGACGTGCGTCGCGAACAAGCGCTCTGGCGATTGCCACGACCTGGCGCTGGGCGATTGATAGCGAGCGAACAGAACGGTTGAGGTCGATGGAGACTCCGAGCCGCTCGAGAATCCGGCGTGCCGCCTCCTTCATCTTTCCGTATCTGACGATACGCGGACGAGAGCCCAGGTTCTGCTCGAAAGCAATGTTTTCCGCGACGGTCATTTCTGGGAAAAGCGCCAGATCTTGCCAGATGACCTGAATACCGAGGTCACGGGCCCTGCCCGGGTCGAGCCCTTCGATTGACTCACCGTCCATGAGCATCACTGCGCCAGGTTCCGGCCGATAGACCCCACTGATAATCTTGATGATGGTGCTCTTGCCGCAGCCATTCTCGCCCGCAAGGCAGAGAACTTCTCCGGGCATGACGTCGAACTTCACGGCCCGCAGCGCCTTAACGCCACCGAAGATTTTGGAAATGTTCTCGAGCTTGAGCAGGGGCATGCCGCCGGTGTCGAGCGCACCCGGTGCCATGTGCGCATCACCTCGTTGAGAACGGAGGACGTTGATGGAAGCTGGTTGACTCATGGAAACGCTCCGATGGTACTTGCACGTGACTGGCTGGCGACCAGATGTGTCGTACCGTTAACTTCCGGGTAAGCGGCGCTACAACTGCGCTCACCCGTTCGGCAAAAGGATTGCGGTCAGAGGCCCATCTTTGCGAGGTCGTCAACGGTTTTGGCGTTGAGGTCCACCAGTTGGTCGACAATCAAGTTGTGACCGTCGGGATGAACAACACCCAGACCTGGGATGTTCGTGCCGTCCTTAATCGGCTGCCCCTTTACGAGCATCGTGCCCAGCGTCACAAACACTTCGCCAGCGACTTCCGGATTCCACATGTACCCGCCGCTCAACACGCCGTCGTGGACGAGCTTTCGGCCCTGTCCAGGCGAGAACGGCCCGAGAACCAGAACCTTTCCTTTCGCCTGCTGCTCCGCGACGGCGCGAGCTGCCCCAATCGGGCCCTGACTGCCGAACGCAAGGATGCCCTTCAAGTTAGGATGAGCGCGCATCAGGTCGAGCGCAGTCTTGCGCGACGCGTCCACGTCTTCAGCGACGCCGTAGCGGTCCCCGACGAGGGTCATCCCGGGATAGTTGGCCTTGATGTAGGCGATTGCCGCATCCGCCCAGGCGTTATGGAGCGGCACGGTCAGCGAACCGACGAAAACGGCGTATTCGCCCTTCCCCCCCAGCGCCTCGCCAAGGCGTTTTCCGTAGGCTTCGCCGAAACCTTTGGACGAGGCCAGTTCAAAGTCCCAGTCCACGTTCTGCTGCTTCGGGGACTCGTGGATGATGACCTTGATACCGGCGGCTCTGGCACGCTGAAGAACGGGTTCCAAAACCTGTGCGTCGTTCGGCACGACGCCGATGACGTCTACGTGCTGCGCAATCAAGTCCTCGATTGCTCGGACCTGGAGCGCAGGGTCAGCGCTCGTCGGCCCGACCATGAATGCCTTGACGCCGAGCTGGTCAGCGCGCTTCTTGATTCCCGCTTCCATGGCGTTGAACCATGGAATGCCGCCAATCTTCACAACGACACCGATTACAGGCTTGTCAGGCGAGGCCGATGCAAAACTCGTCGTCAAAGCGAGCGCGACTGCGCCGGCACCCAAATTGCGGATGATGTTCTTGAACATGTCTCCTCCGGTAGACGCCTGGGCACGCAGACGCCCTAAATGAGTGATAAAAGGCCCGATTTCGTATTTTGCTAAAGTTGCTAAATCCATTTAGCAATTCGGGTGGGTGTATGCTGAATCTATTTAGCAGTTCGGTCGAGCCGTAAAAACCCTGGTGTTGGGTACTGTCGCGAAACGGCTACCTTTTCGGGACACAACGGCGCAATGCCCTCGGAGCAACTTGATGGCAAGCAGCAACCCAGGACGCAAGTCCACGATTTATGACGTCGCAAAGGCGACCGGCTCCTCGACGGCTACAGTCAGCATGGTGTTGAACGGCAGTTGGGTTCGCTATCGAATCAAGGAGGAAACCGCGAACCGAATACTCGAAAGCGCCCGCCAGCTTGGGTATAACGTCAACATGAAAGCTCGAGGACTCAGGCTATCGCGCTCGGGTCTAGTGGGTATGGTTCTTCCCCATTATCGGAACCGTTTTTTCGCGGGACTCGCCGAGACCTTCGAAGAGCAGGCTCGTAGTCGTGGCCTTTGTCCGATAGTCGTGGGCACTCAGCGCGACCCTGCAGTCGAGGTGAGCGTTACTGAAACACTTCTATCGCAGCGGGTTGAGCTGCTATTTATCGCCGGCGTGCGTAACCCGACACCACTGAACACGCTCTGTTCGGCGGCAGGCGTCCCTTCCATCAATCTGGACCTGCCAGGAGACGGTGCGCCGTCGGTCGTTTCCGATAACCGCAAAGGCGCTCAAACTATTACGGATGTGCTGATTGAAAAGCTGCTGGCACGGGGCGCGGCGCCAGACGAGTTGGTCTTGCTAGGAGGTGTAGCGGATGAATATGCGACCGAGATGCGTATCGCAGGATTCAGAGACGCTTTCGAAGCTCGTCAAATGACGCCTGCTGCAGATGCAATCGAGTGTTGCGGATATAACGCCGCTGCTGCCAAACGCGTACTCTCAATTCGCTATGAAAAACTTGGACGACTTCCAGCCGGTTTGCTGATGAATTCGATTACCGCGTTTGAAGGGGTGGTTCAGTTCACATCGACGTTGTCGCCCGACGCGTGGAAGTCTGCGGTTGTTGGCTGCTTCGACTGGGACCCATTCGCGGCAAATCTACCTTTCGACGTGACCATGTTGCGGCAGGACGTGCAAGCAATCATTTCTGAAGCGTTCAAGTTGGCCGAAAACCATGACTCGACGGACCGCTCTCTGATTCTCGTGCCAACAGTTCTGGGCAAGAAGTTTGAAGAAGCCGAGCAAACGAAGGAGTTTGACCGATAACTTCGGTCTAGAAATGGTTGCGGTCACAATCATCAGTCGTAATTTCCGAAGCGAGACCGTGAAGACCACGGTCGTCGCCAGGCCGTCTGAATCGAGAAAACATGCAGACCAATTCCACGCCGCGCGCCGGCACGCTTAGCCAAATCCCACGTGGTATCTGGATGCTCGGCTTCGTCAGCATGTTCATGGACATTTCTTCGGAAATCATTCACAGCCTTTTGCCGATGTTCCTGGTGACGAGTCTGGGCGCGAGCGCGATGATGGTGGGCCTGATTGAAGGCGTCGCGGAAGCGACTGCACCCATTGTGAAAATGTTCTCCGGCGCGCTCAGCGACTACCTTGGCAACCGGAAATGGCTCGCGGTCATCGGATACGGCATGGGTGCGTTGAGCAAACCGTTGTTTGCGCTCGCGCCAACATCTGGCATCGTTCTGACGGCGCGCATCGCGGACAGAATCGGGAAAGGTGTGCGGGGTGCGCCGCGCGACGCGCTCGTAGCTGATATCACGCCCGCTCACCTGCGGGGCGCCGCCTATGGTTTGCGACAGTCGCTCGACACGGTCGGCGCGTTTCTCGGGCCGTTGCTCGCCGTCGTGTTGATGCTGCTGTGGGCAGACAACTTTCGTCTCGTATTCTGGGTGGCTGTGATTCCAGGGCTCGTTGCGGTGTCGTTGCTGGTGTTCGGCATCAAGGAACCAGCGCACCATTCGGACGCGAAGCGCGTCAACCCGATGAAGCTCGAAAGCCTGAAGAAGCTGAGCCGGCCGTACTGGTGGGTTGTATTCATTGGGGCGGTGTTCACGCTCGCACGATTCAGCGAGGCATTCCTTGTCTTGCGCGCGATGCAGGGTGGAGTCCCGGTGGCGCTGGTGCCACTCGTTATGGTTGCGATGAACCTGGTGTATTCGACGTCTGCTTATCCATCTGGCAAGCTGGCCGATTCAATGAGCCACACGAAACTGCTGGCCATCGGGCTAGTGGTACTCATTGCATCGGATGTCGTACTTGCGCATGGAAACCACTGGCCGGTCGTACTGCTGGGTGTCGCGTTGTGGGGCCTGCATATGGGGCTCACGCAGGGCTTGCTGGCGACCATGGTCGCGCATGCAGCACCACCGGACCTGAAAGGCACCGCGTTCGGTTTCTTCAATTTGATGAGCGGTCTGGCGATGCTTGTGGCGAGCGTGGTCGCAGGTGAGTTGTGGGACCGCCTGGGAGCCGGCGCGACGTTCTACGCGGGAGCGGGGTTCTGTTTGCTGACCCTGTGCGCTCTGGCTATCGGCGGAGGAATACGCCGAAAGCGCGCCATCTAGTTGAAAACGGTGCCGAGAGGTGCGTCTAACCGGGCACGGGCAATGTTGTTGCGAACCCTGCGCGACATCAGATAACGATTACGCAACGATTCATTGTTCGTCATCGTCCCCGTGGTGCTTGTACCAGCCCTTGTGTTTGCCGTTGTCATGCCAATGACGTTCATCACGGTATTCGCCCTGATATCCGTAACCATATACAGGCGCCGGCGCATAGACCACTGGAGGCGGTTGATAGACAACGGGGGGTGGCACTACATATACCGGACCGGGCACGCCGAGAAAAACGTTGACGTCTGCATGTGCCGACGCTAGCCCTGAGGCGCTGGCACCACAAATTCCCAAAGCGAATAAAACCATCGCGCGTTTCATGATGCACTTCCGTTCAAGTTAGGTAGTCCGCCCAAGCGGCTCGATACATCCCCAAATTTGATGGTAGATGAGGGAACTACCGGCAGGTGAAACGTCGAGGCGACTCCTGTAACCTTTTGTAAGCTTAACGTCGAGTTGCCCGTCAATCCGAAGCGCGTTCTTTGAAGGCGGCTCTGTCAGGCCGGCCGTCGGACATCGGCTCGTCACAGGGACCGTCAGCCCCCAATTCTCTATCACTGATACGGTATGTGGCGTACCGTCAGTGATGATGACAGCTACGTGGAAATGGATTTTTTGTGTCCGTATTGAACATCAGCACATGCACTCCGCTCGAGTTGCCTTTTGATTGGGCCGGTGAGCAACCGAAGCAATTTCGGCTGACTCGCCCGCGCCCCTAGGACAGGTATCGTTTGCGAGCCGCCCGTGCGCTTCGTGCCTCGCGAAGACGCGGTTCTACAGCAGCGCGACCACCCGCACGTCGCCCTGCTCGGCTGCCGACGCGACCACCTTGTCGCCGATCCGCCGGAACGTGATCGACACCGACGAATCGCCCACCTTCAGATCGCCGACTTCGAGCCAGTCGATGCCCTCGGGCAGCATGGGCTGCTCGATCACGACTTCGCGCCGCTCCGCATCGATCGTGATACCCAGACAGGCTTCGAGCATCATGAACGGCGAGCCCGCCGCCCAGGCTTGCGGCAGACAGGCGACCGGATAGGCGGTAGGCGGCTCGCCCCGCCGCCGAGGGAAACCGCAGAACAGCTCGGGTAAGCGCATGTCGAAATTGACTGCTGCCTGGAACAGCGCCTGCAACAGCCGCACGGCCGCCGCCTTGCCGCCGTAGCGTGATAGGCCGCGTGCGCAGAGCGCGTTGTCATGCGGCCAGACCGAGCCGTTGTGGTACGCCATCGGGTTGAAGCGCGCCTGGCTTGCGGCCAGCGTACGCACGCCCCAGCCGGTATGGAACAGCGTGGAGTCGAGCGCGTGCACCACCGCTTCGCCCCGCTCACGCGAGGGCAAACCGAAGGCGAGCAAGTGGCCCGCATTCGACGCCATCACGCGGCACAGTTCGCCGTGGCCGTCGAGCGCGATGCCGTAGAAGCCGGATTCTTCCATCCAGTACTTTTCTTCGACGCACTGACGGATTTTCTTGGCGCGCTCGCTGTATTGCTTGGCCTGATCGTGCAGTCCGCGCAGCTTGGCAAAGTGAGCCATCGTATCGAAGGCGGCACTCGCATATGCCTGCACTTCGACGAGTGCAATCGGGCCGTCGGGGAAACGGCCGTCGGCGTGGAAGACCGAATCGTGGCTGTCTTTCCAGCCTTGATTGGCGAGACCGCCGTCGGACTCGCGCTGATAGTCCAGCAGACCGTAACGGTTCTTGTCGCACACGCCCGCGACCCACTGCGCCGCGCGCTCCAATGCCGGCCACAGTTCGTCGACCAGTGCGAGATCACCCGTGCGTGCCGCATAAGCGCCGGCCAGCACGATGAAGAGCGGCGTGCTGTCGACGCCGCCGTAGTACAGCGCGAACGGCACTTCGCCGGTGGCGGCCATTTCGCCCTTACGCATCTCGTGCATGATCTTTCCGGGCGCTGCGTCACGAAACGGCGAATTCTCGCGTGCCTGATGTTCGGCTAGAAAGCGCAGTACGCCCGCGGCGAGATTCGGTTGCAGCCACAGCGTTTGCAACGACGTGATGATTGCATCGCGGCCGAACGGCGTTGAGAACCACGGGATACCGGCGTAGGGATACGGGCCGGTGGCGAGATCGGTCGTCAGCAGACCCAGGTCGGCAAGCGAACGGTCGATCCATGCGTTGAAGAGCGGATTGCTCGAACGCACTCGGGCGGTGACGCGGCGGCGCTCACGCATCACCAGGTGGGCGTCGACCAGTGCGGCGCGCACAGCAGCGCGGCCGACGCGTGGGCGCTCCGCATCGATTTGCGAAAGATGGGCTTCGCTCACCGCATGGGTGGGTTGCGCAACGCCCGCGGCAGGCTTGTCGGCTTGCGCGACGACTTGCACCGAGATGGACAGATAGATCGATACGCACGCTTGCGCCGGCAGCTTGACGGTGTAGTCCGCGCGATCGGCGAAGAGCTTGTCCGGTTCCGGCAAGAAGGCGATCTGCACATTGCGCGCCACGTCATCGAGGCCGACATAGCCGAGCAGCACTTCGCGGTTCTCGACGCGCGCCGGTTCGACACGACCCTGTTTGTCGCGCCTGAGGCCGCGCACTTCGAACATGTCGCGAAAGTCGCTGGCGAAGGAGATGGACAGTGGCACGACTGCATCGCTCGTGCCGTAGTTGGTGAGTTCGATGGCTTCGTTGAGCACGGTGCCGGAGAGCACACGCACGCGTTCGACGTGGATCACGCCTTCCGGTGTGCTGTCGCCGCCGAGCGGCGGCAGGGGGCGGTTGGTCAGATGCGCGGTGAACGAGGTGTTGTCGCTGCTGACGCTGCCTGACAGCAGCGAGGGCGCGCGGCCGCCGAATGTAAGGCGCAGGTTCGAGAGGACGCGGGTGTCGTTGACGAACAGGCCGTCGTCGTGGCCGGTGATATCGCCGAGGGGGTCGTTGACGATAAAGGTGTCGCCAGACTTCAGCACGTGCTGGGTGGCGCTTGCGACGTTGAGGTTTTCCGTCGGGATGAATGCGCCGTCCGGCTCGGGTTCGCGGTGGTCGATTCCGCCCGAGTGGGACAGGCCGCCGAGGGCTTCTGGCTGCTGCATCAGGTCGCTCCTATGGTGTTCGGGTTCGGGTTCGCTTTCGCTTTCGCTTTCACGTTGACTTTCGGGTTCGGATGCTGTTGAGGGCTGGCTGGTCGATTCCGATTGTAGAGGGTCTGTCCGCGTCAGACGAACTTATCACAGAGGAGTTTCTGGGTTTTGGTTTGGCATGGGATGTGCAGGGTTTTTTGCACCAAGTGCAGGTTTTTTGCCTGCGCGGCGCTTTTGTCTGTGTTCTTGGGGCTTTGGCCTTTCCTTGTTTTGTTAGTGGTCTATTAGCGTTGCCCCTGTGCGGGGCGGCACTTACTTCTCTTTGCCGGCTGCAAAGAGAAGTAAGCAAGAGAAAGCAGCTCAAACCGCTCCTGCTAAGTGGGCACCGTGGTCTGCCGCGGGTAGTGGTGCATCTGGAATCTGTGTTCTCGCACATTCCGCGTTAGTGACAAAGGACTCATCCGCTCCCACTCCGCACTACGTGCGTCGCGGACGGGTCTGCATGGGAAACCACGGGCTTCGGTCGAGGTCCGTGGGGGCCGTCGGCTTCGCCTCGGCGACGCGCCTCCGCATTCACCCCGGAACCCCTCTTCAAATGATATGTCGGTGCGCGGCAATCATCGTCCCCGTCCCGATCGCAGACGCGGTTACCGTTCCAATCGGAATCGCAATGGTAATGGCGGTGCAACGACGAGCCACGACCTGTTGGCGAGGCGTGAGCGTCAAAACGTAGCGGGTGGTTTGATGAAGTACGCTTCGGCGCGCGCAGCGCCGCCGGAAGTATGACGCCCTTGTCACTGGCGTATGCAGGGGCACGAACACAGATTCCAGATGCGCCACTACCCGCAGCAGACCACGGGCCCCACTTAGCAGTAGCGGTTTGAGCTGCTTTCTCTTGCTTACTTCTCTTTGCAGCCGGCAAAGAGAAGTAAGTGCCGCCCCGCACAGGGGCAACGCTAATCGACCACTAACAAATCAAGGAAAGGCCAAAGCCCCAGGCACTCAGACAAATAAGCGCCGCAAAGGCAAAAACCCAAAACCTTTACCGCTTGGAAAGCGGCAGAGCCTCACGCTGAGTCTCCCCCACGAACAATTGCCGCGGCCGCCCAATCTTCTGCTCAGGATCAGCGATCATTTCATTCCACTGCGCAATCCACCCCACCGTCCGCGCCATCGCGAAGATACACGTAAACATCGCAGTCGGAATCCCCAACGCACGCTGCACAATCCCCGAGTAGAAATCGACATTCGGATAAAGCTTGCGCGAAACGAAGTATTCATCTTCAAGCGCAATCTTCTCGAGCGCCATCGCGAGCTTGAACAACGGGTCATCATGCAGACCCAGCTCTTCGAGCACTTCGTGACAGGTCTCACGCATCAGCTTCGCGCGCGGATCATAGTTCTTGTAGACGCGATGACCAAACCCCATCAGCTTCACGCCGGAGTTCTTGTCCTTCACCTTCGCAATGAACTCAGGAATGTTGTCGACCGAACCAATCTCTTCCAGCATGTTCAATGCGGCTTCATTCGCACCACCGTGCGCCGGACCCCACAGGCATGCAATACCCGCTGCGATACACGCGAAAGGATTAGCGCCAGACGAACCCGCGAGACGCACCGTCGAGGTCGACGCATTCTGCTCGTGATCCGCATGCAGAATCAGAATGCGATCCAGCGCGCGCACCAGCACGTCGTTGACCTCGTACTCTTCCGCCGGATTGGCGAACATCATCCGCATGAAATTCGCGCTGTACGACAGGTCGTTCTTCGGATAAACGAAAGGCTGGCCCACGGTGTACTTGTACGCCATCGCCACCAGCGTCGGCAGCTTCGCAATCATGCGGATCGCGGACACGTCACGGTGTTGCTGGTTATTGATGTCGAGCGAGTCGTGATAGAAGGCCGACAATGCACCCACTGCGGCGACCAGAATCGCCATTGGGTGCGCGTCGCGGCGGAAACCGCGGAAGAAGAAATGCATCTGCTCGTGCACCATCGTGTGCTGAGTGACCGTGTTGACGAACTCTTCCTTCTGCTCCGCATTCGGCAGTTCGCCCTTCAGCAGCAGGTAGCAGGATTCGAGGAAGTCGGCGTTTTGCGCCAGATTGTCGATCGGATAACCGCGGTACAGCAGCTCGCCTTTGTCACCGTCGATATACGTGATTTCGGAATTGCATGCCGCCGTGGACATGAAACCCGGGTCGTACGTGAACTTGCCAGTCTGGCCATACAGCTTGCGAATGTCGATGACATCCGGCCCGAGCGTGCCCTGATAAATCGGCAAATCAATCGTCTGATCGCTGTCGGAAAAGCTCAGCGTTGCGTGTGTCTTCGAGTTCATCTACACGTTCCTTTTACTTTCACATCGCACACGTGCCGGCATGCTCGATCGTCGGATCGCCGCGTGGCATGCTCAGGCTCCGCTTCGCATTCTACGGTCCGAAGGTGCTTTGATTGCGGCGATTGACAGCAACAATCCATCTCGGCTGGCGCAACATTCGTTGCCTGACAGATAGGCGTAATCGCCGGAAACACGCAGAAATAAGCCGAAGTACGCGGCACGAAAACGCGCTGAGTCCGCCGGGCGACGTTGCCAGCCAAATGAAAGTTAGTACGCTTGCTGCAACAATGTTTTGCGGCCGTCAGGCTGCACAAGCGACGCTGCTCTGCGATACTGAATCCGTGTTTTGCTTCCCCTGCGAACACATCGCTGTCTTTGGCCCGCCGTTCTAC
The DNA here is from genome assembly GCF_009690905.1 of Paraburkholderia madseniana. Taxonomy (GTDB): domain Bacteria; phylum Pseudomonadota; class Gammaproteobacteria; order Burkholderiales; family Burkholderiaceae; genus Paraburkholderia; species Paraburkholderia madseniana. The sequence goes on along the minus strand of NZ_VOSW01000037.1, from coordinate 3,787 downwards.
GGCGGGCCTTTTTAATCAGCCAGAAGAACAAGGAAGGACCAGATGAACGCCTCACTCGAAACACTGTTTCCGGATCACGTCCATACCGAAGACAACATCGTCACCGCGCTGAATCATCAGGATATCGTCGTGGCGTTGTCAGCAGCGTTGAAGACGCAAGACGTGGCGGTGCTGCATATGCTTTACCCGCGTACCGATGCGCGCACCCATCGCAGTCTCGATACGCTGGTGGATGTTTTGCACGGCCATGGCCTGCATGAAGTCGCGGATCTGATCGCGCAGGAAGCGCACTATCTGCTGTTCAAAGACCCGGTGAAGGCATGGAAGGCCTTCCACGAAATTCGCAACGATTCGCTCGCGATCGGCGTGCATCTGTACTACCACGGCCTCGTCGGCGAAGCCGCGGAACGCGCGCTCGATAAAGACGCGCATCGCAAGGCCTGAACTGCACCGGCAATTCAAACGTCCACTGAGCGAATGAACTCGTCGACGTAACGATTGAATGCTGCCGGATGCGCGAGATTCATCCCGTGCGAGGCGCCGCGCACCGTTTCGCGGCGTGTATCCGGCAGCCATGTTTGCAGGGCCGTCGCCGTGCGGCGGAACATGTCGGGACTCTTTTCTCCGTCGATCAGCAGCACCGGGCAGCGCACCTCGGCCGCCTGCTCGGGTAGGTAAGCCGGCAACGGGTCGCGGAATTGACGCGCGAGCGTGTGTGCGTTGTCAGTCGCCATCTTGCGAAAACCCGGCGTGCTCATCGCCCAGAAACCAGGGCGGCTCACCGAATCGACGAACAGTTGCAAGCCCGCTTCCACCTCACCTGTTTCGATCAACTGCGCGGCTTTTGCGCGCAATGCGTTCACGGTCTCCGGCAAACTCGCGGGCGGTCGCCCGGCAATCTGCAACGGTCCGCCAGGGTCGGCGAGCGTCAACGTGCGCACGTACTGCGGATGGCGCCGGGCGAAATGAAAGGCCACACACCCGCCGCGAGAATGACCCACCACGTGCGCCGGCCCGGCACCGAAACGATCGATGAATTCGGCCACGTCATCCGCATGTTCGCTCCAGCTAAACGGCTGGTCGGGCTCGGTATCCGTCACCGGCCAGTAATGCGTGAGACTCACCGTGACGCAGCGGTATTGCTTCGCCAGACCCGCGAGTTGTGGCTGCCAATAGCGGTAATCGCACAGCGAGCCATGCACGAACAGCAGCAGTTCACCTTCCCCGGCTTCCACATAGGGCATGCGCAAGCCGCTATGCAGTTCGATAAAGGACGGGGATGCGGGAGAGGAAGAAGCGGAAACGGATTGATTCACAGGTGGTTCACGAACGGCGCGGCAACGGCTGAAACCATCAGCGGTGCCGGCTAGAAAAGGATTTGAAGAAGAAAGCGTGTTCGCGTCCCTGAATTTGGGACAAGGGGCGTATTGTCACACAGCCATTCAATATGCGCCGAGGCTCGTTCGGCGTGCGTGTCGCGCCTTATATGCCGAGCGCCTCGCGAGCCGCGCGCCGTGCCCGAAGGGTCATGCCACCTGCAACGCGGGACGTCCCGCATCAAATCATTCGTAGGCGGTATCGTCGAGCAAACCGGCGGCGGCCGCCGCGCCCGCGCCACGCACCGCGCAAGTGAGCGGTTCATCGGCGACGCGGACCTCGAGCCCGAGTTCATTGGTCAGGCGGCGCCCCAGATTGCCGAGCAGCGCGCCACCGCCGGTCAACACGATGCCGCTGTGCGCAATATCGGTCACCAGTTCGGCCGGCGCCGTTTCAAGCGCACGTTTCACCGCGCCGATCACCTGACGCAGCGGACCCTCGATCGCATCGGCGACATCGTGATTGCTCAACTGAACCGTGCGCGGCAAGCCGTCATCGACGCTGCGCCCGGTCGCGTTCATATGCTCGATCGGCACCTCGCGCAAGGCCGAACCGATGCCCTTCTTGACGTGTTCGGCGGTTTGTTCGCCGAGCAGCACGCCATACAGATTGCGCACGTAACTGACGATCGCCATGTCGAAACTGTCGCCGCCCACGCGAATCGAGCCGCTATACGCGAGGCCGCCGAGCGAGATCACGCCGACTTCGGTCGTGCCACCGCCGATGTCGACCACCATCGAGCCAGTCGCCTCCGAAACCGGCAGGCCCGCGCCGACCGCCGACGCCAGCGATTCGCCGATCAGACTGACCTTCCAAGCGCCGGCTGCCACCGCGGCTTCCTTGATCGCGCGACGCTCGACCTGGGTGGCGCCAGCCGGCACGCACAGGGTGAATGCGGCGCGCCGGCTGAACAGCGGCCGCGGCCGGGCCATGTCGACGAATTGCCGGATCATCTGTTCGGCAGCGGAAAAGTTGGCGATCACGCCGTGCCGCATCGGCCGTATGGCTTCGACGTTGCCCGGCGCGCGGCCGAGCAACTGGCGCGCTTCGGTGCCCACGGCCGTCACGCGTTTTTGCCCGGCGGCCGACTCTTTCTGGAAAGCCACGACGGACGGCTCGTTCAGCACGATGCCGCCGTTGTCGGTATAGATGAGGGTATTGGCCGTGCCGAGGTCCACCGCCACGGAATGACGGAACAGTCGATCGAAAAGCGGGTAATACGGCGTCGGTCTGGCCATAGGAAGGCTCTGATGTGTCGTTATCCGCCCTTGCAGGGCAATATGGAAAATGCGCCCCCGGTCACCCGAACCGCGTGGCACGCCCAGATGGGCGTTGCGCGGTCCGCGCGGCGGGAGTGATTTTCATGCTAATGAGCAGTTAACGGCAAGCAGATCAGAATCTTTAGGGCCACTTTTCAATTGGGACCGTGTCAGTCGCGCGACAAAGCGCCGAGCGCATGCTCCAGCGCCTGCTTGCCGAGTTCGACGCCGTCCGCGTTAATCGTGTGGCCAATGCCGGGCAAGGCGTACGCATCGACCGTGTAGCCGGCGTTGCTGAAGGCATCCGCAGCGTATTCCAGTTCCTGTACCGGGATCACTTCGTCTTCTTCGCCGTGCACGAGCGTGAGCGGCGTACCGTTCTGCGCGACGATCACCGAGGCGAGCCGCCCCGAAAATGCGACGACGGCCGCAGCGCCTTCCGCGCTAGTCGCCACGTGATGCATCGCCATGATGGAGCCTTGCGAGAAACCGACCAATGCAAGCCGATCGAAAGAAAGCTGCCAGTGCGCCAGTTCCACCTCGAGCATGTGCCGCAATGCCGGATAGGCGGCGGCCACACGCGCCTCGCGATTGCCCTCGTTGACATCGCGCAGGCTGAACCACTGGCGGCCGCCAAAGCCGCCGTCGAAAGCGTCAGTGCCGTCGAGCGAGACAAACGCCACGTCCGGCAGACTCTCGCTCCAGATGTCCGCGAGCGGCATCAGATCGCGCGCATTGCTGCCCACGCCGTGCATCAGCACCACGAGTGCCTTGGCCGGCGTGATCGCCGGCGCGCGCCGCCAGCCGTGTTCGAATTGCTCCCAAGCCATATTCAATTCCTCTCTCTGTACCCGCCGTACTTTCGGTTTCACCGCGCGTGGTGTCGCTCCATGCGGCCTCAGGCGGGAGCATACGCTGCCGGATTCAGTTCTGTCGCCCGATCTGCATGGCTCGACGACGCCAAAACGCGAATACAGGTATGCTTTTTTGCGAGCATTCGAGGGACCGCCCAGCTCATTGCCCGGGTGGTGAATAGAAAGCCGTGCAGAACGTCCGTCGCATCGCCATCCGGAGAATCGTTTGAGCCAGCCCTCTTCCGCGCCCGCCGCTGCCCCGCCTGCACCACCTACACCTGTCTCTTATACACATCT
>NZ_VOSW01000378.1 GCF_009690905.1 Paraburkholderia madseniana | reverse complement strand
ATGTATCCGACGAAGAATGGAGCTTCGCGGCACCGTATCTGACGCTGATGGACGTAACCGCGCCGCAGCGCAAATACGAACTGCGCGACATGTTTGATGCATTGCGCTGGATGGCTCGGGCCGGCGCACCGTGGAGGATGCTGCCCAATGATTTCCCACCTTGGGAATTGGTGTATCAGCAGACCCAACGCTGGTTACAGGCAGGTTGTTTTGAGCACATGGTCAGCG
>NZ_VOSW01000377.1 GCF_009690905.1 Paraburkholderia madseniana | reverse complement strand
TGAGCATCAGGCTATAGATCATCGCGCTGGCCTTCGCACCGGCAACGGTGTCACTGAACAGCCACGAGGATCTGCCCGTGCAGAATGGCCGGATGTCGCGCTCTTATCCGCGCTACGGAATTATGCAGACCTCTGCCTTGGCGCGACGCCAGCCGCATTTATGATCCGGAGTTGTCACGGCCGGCGCAGGCCTTGGGCAGGCATCAGGAAGACTGTGCATTGATGAAA
>NZ_VOSW01000376.1 GCF_009690905.1 Paraburkholderia madseniana | reverse complement strand
GCAGGATGTCGGTCACGGTGCTGGCCTGTGGCACCGCCTCAAAGCCCAGATCCTGCAGGCGCCGGCGGATCTTGCGCCCGCCCCAGCGCGGATGGGCCTGGCGCAGCCGCACCACTTCCTGCTCCATGGCAGCGGGGGTCTTCGAGGGACTGCTGGCAGGGCGCCGGGATTGATCTGACAGCGCGTTCTCGCCGCGATTGAGCCATTTGTAGCCGGTCTGCCGGCTGAT
>NZ_VOSW01000375.1 GCF_009690905.1 Paraburkholderia madseniana | reverse complement strand
GAAGTACTCTTCGGCGCGCGCAGCGCCGCCGGAAGTATGACGCCCTTGTCACTGGCGTATGCAGGTGCACGAACCCAGATTCCAGATGCACCACTATCCGTTGCAAACCACGGTGCCCACTTAGCAGTAGCGGTTTGAGCTGCTTTCTCTTGCCTACTTCTCTTTGCAGCCGGCAAAGAGAAGTAGGTGCCGCCCCGCACAGGGGCAACGCTAATAGACCACTAACAATTCAA
>NZ_VOSW01000374.1 GCF_009690905.1 Paraburkholderia madseniana | reverse complement strand
CGCTTGAGCGTGGCCAGCACGTTGTACGCCAGCACCGCGACGGTAAAACCCAGCAGCGCGGCCCGCGGATGACCCAGGGTGCGGATCTCGCTTTGCAGCACCGACTCGAGTCGCTGGAACATGCCTTGGCGGGTAAGGAACTGGCGCGGTGCGCGGCAAACCCGGTCCGTTTCCAGCCCCTCCCCATAAGAACTGATCGTGAGGTTTTCCCTCAAGCAGCTCACCCAGTGGGATTC
>NZ_VOSW01000373.1 GCF_009690905.1 Paraburkholderia madseniana | reverse complement strand
AGCCCATCACACCGCATTCGCTGCGCCATGCATTTGCGACGCACCTGCTCGAATCCGGCACCGATGTACGCGTGATCCAGTTGCTGATGGGCCATCGCAGCCTGGCCACCACGGCGCAATATTACCGGCCGAAAGTTGTTATGTGCAGTCTCGAATCCCGCTCGCGATAGCAAAGGTTTCCGGTCGTAGGAACTCTACATAAAAGTTGGACAGGATGGGGAGGCCCGCAGCCAACAAACGAC
>NZ_VOSW01000372.1 GCF_009690905.1 Paraburkholderia madseniana | reverse complement strand
CCACAAGGATGAAATCGTCGTTGTGTTCAGGATCGATCCACAGCCGGGGGCTCTCGCCAGCGAAAATCCGAATGATTCAGACGACGGAGTGAAAAGTATGCAACATTGTACGAGGCGTAATCTCACCACTGCTGGCGAATATTTACATGCGCCGGTTTGTGCTGGCATGGAAAAGGCTCGGACTTCAGCGCAGTCTTGGTAGTCGAATCGTGACCTACGCGGACGATCTGGTGATCCTGTGCAAGC
>NZ_VOSW01000371.1 GCF_009690905.1 Paraburkholderia madseniana | reverse complement strand
AGCCCATCACACCGCATTCGCTGCGCCATGCATTTGCGACGCACCTGCTCGAATCCGGCACCGATGTACGCGTGATCCAGTTGCTGATGGGCCATCGCAGCCTGGCCACCACGGCGCAATATTACCGACAGTAGATCGTTATGTAGAGTAGCGACGTCAAACGCATCGCGAGCGAGGCATCAGGTCTGAACTACTGCACATAAAGTTTCATGATGGGCTTCGGGCGGCCGTCGGGATCGCCTTTTT
>NZ_VOSW01000370.1 GCF_009690905.1 Paraburkholderia madseniana | reverse complement strand
GGGTCTGGAACTCTCAGAAGAAAAAACCCGGATCACGAACATAGCGGACGGTTTCGATTTCCTCGGTCAGAACGTGCGCAAATACGGCGGCAAGTTACTGATCAAGCCAGCGAGGAAAAGCACTAAGAGACGGTTTCAAAAAGGCTCCTGCATAGATCGCTGGAGGGTATTCCAACAGATGAGGCAAGCGGCGAACTTCAAGAAAGCTTCATGGATCCTGGCAAGGCGCTCGTAGCGGACTCGAAGAC
>NZ_VOSW01000369.1 GCF_009690905.1 Paraburkholderia madseniana | reverse complement strand
AATCCACAAGGATGAAATCGTCGTTGTGTTCAGGATCGATCCACAGCCGGGGGCTCTCGCCAGCGAAAATCCGAATGATTCAGACGACGGAGTGAAAAGTATGCAACATTGTACGAGGCGTAATCTCACCCGTGATCGCGAATATGGCGTTAGACGGACTGGAGGCAGCGGTCCATGCAAGCGTGGGCGCTTCCAGATACGCGCGCAAATATGCGAAGCTTAACGTCATCCGCTACGCCGATGATTTCG
>NZ_VOSW01000036.1 GCF_009690905.1 Paraburkholderia madseniana | reverse complement strand
AGCACGACACAGCCAAAGAAGGAGAGAAAGAAGACCCAGACACCCACCGAATAACCCGCAAAGCTGGTCCAACGGGTGGGTCAGAATTCAATGCAAATCGTGGGTCAGGATTCCGTGCAAATCAACATTCAAGGCTAAGCGCGATGCTCTGACTGAATTCTCGGGCGTGTGCAAGGCACGCTAGCATTGTTAGTGATCGTGCTAGCGCCGCTATGAACACGGCTAGCAGCAATTCTGAACTCCAACAGCAGTTCAACGATACGTACGGTCACCAGTGTGGTGACGAAATTCTCGTTATGGTGGCGATGCGCCTGCAAGCTACCGTACAGACGCACGCTGTAGTAGGGCGCCTTGGCGGAGACGAGTTCCTTATCGTGCGCAGGGCCGCCACTCCGACCGGCGTAGTCGAGCAGATGGTCGCCGAACTGATCGCAGCTCTGCAGGTTCCGATGAATTTACGTTGTGGTGTTGAGGTGGTCGGTGCGAGCTTCGGCATTGGTGTTCTAAAAGCTGGCGAGGATTCAAGCGAACTCATCAGGAAGGCAGACTGCGCGATGTATCAAGCCAAGAATCGGGATCTCGCTAATCGGATAGTGTCCGATACAGGCCGTATTTGTGCCGGGTGAGTCGTCAGGCCGGGCGCCGGCATCACAGTTCCCGACCTGTCCAATCCTCATTGCCAGATGTAGTGAGGATCAGAGGTGTTATTGGCCTCTGCTGCTGTTGGTGTTCACAAATGCCACTAGCCATGTTCACAGGAATGCTAGCGGCCAAAACGCCGGGATGGCTTGCTGCGCAATGCGTTGCGTGCGATCAGCGCCATTCGACGCCTGTTGCGACGGTACAACAATCGTGATGATGCTTGTTCAGTAACTCTGCTAGCGTCGCATCGGTGCTGGATATCAAGTCTCACGGACGATGCGATCCGAAAGACACTTTTCATGGGTGGAGTTCAGGATCGTCACCGGCCGCATGCAGTCAGAAAGCGCTTCTGTATTTTCTGATTTGGTTTAAGGAACGATAACTTTAACTCTTGTGCAAAGAGCTATTTTTGATTAGCACGTATGGTCGTGTTCGGCGGGGGCCATATTAGGCGCGGATCTGGTCTTGAGCCACCACTTGTTGAAGACTGGAAAGCAGGCTTCTTGCCTCAGACATCGACAATCCGAAGTCAGCCGGGGTCGCTCCTTCGAGCGGGTGCTGAAACCTCGCCAACGGCACTTTCTCGTCGGCTCCGTCCCGCTGCAGGTAAATCGTCCAGTGCATATCCATCCGTCACCTCGCTGAACGGGTGTCGAAGGTAGCTTAGGGCAAAACGCCGCGCTCCCCCAATTTTTGTCCACTCCCCGAATCGATGCTAGCGAGTTCGCGCCTGGAGAACGTGAAAAACGTGTTGAGTTCGAATTCGCTGAGTTCGCGCGGCACCTGTCGGATCCCGAGATAAGCCATTCGCCAGTGGTCCATCTCGAGTGCTCCGCATCGACGATGAGAGCGAGTTAGAGTAGCGACGCAAAGTCGGTCGCGCTACGGTGTAAATCGGGATAGCTGTCTCAGGTACAACGACTAAGGAAAGTGCCGGAACGCTGTAGTGACGCTTTTTCGTATGGCTGATACGGCGTCCCCGCAAACGTGAATCCCTCAGACGGATAGTCAGCAGGTACTTGATTGGAAGGACAATTTATACAGGGTCACAAGGCGGAGCCGCGCCAGGCTTAGGTGCCCTTAGCCGAAAAAATGCACGAAAATCAAAGGCACCCCTCTTTGCGGGGTGTTCCGCAGGCCGGTGCGCTGTTCACGTCATGTGGTCGAGGCGAGTGGAGCCCCATTTCCTACGGTCATCCGCCTCCCTCACGATGCACGTTTTGTCCGGTTGAACGTCGTCTCTGTCCATTGAGGAGAACGCGGCTCAGGCTCTAAATTGGCGGCATTAAACCCACCGGGCGCTTGCGAGAAACACGAATACCGCGCGCCACCCCGTCCGAACATCCCGCCAGCGGAGCGCCAGGTTCGGGCGGCTCTAGAGGAGACACCGCCATGGCCCATCAGATAACATTCCGTTTTGAGGACGGAGTGACCCGCTTCATCGAGTGCAAGGAGGGCGAGCGTGTCACCGATGCCGCCATTCGCGCCAGGATCAATATTCCACTCGATTGCCGTGATGGTGTGTGTGGCACCTGCAAGGCGGTCTGCGAGTCCGGCGACTACGTTCTGGGCGACTGCGTGGAAGATGCGCTCAGCCCGGAAGAGGCGAGCGCCCGCAAGGTTCTCACCTGCCAGATGAGCCCACGTTCTGACTGCGTGATCCAGCTCGCCACGAATTCCGATGTCTCGGGGACCGGGCCGTCCTCCCACCAAGGACGGATCGTCGCCTGCCAACGAGCGTCGGACACCACGATCGCCTTCTCGGTCGAGTTGGAGAACCGCGCAGATCTCAGCTTCCTTGCGGGGCAGTATGTCAACATCCGGGTGCCCGGCACCGATCAGACCCGCTCCTACTCCTTCAGCTCGGGGCCGTCCGAGCCGCGTTTGTCCTTCCTTGTGCGCAACGTGCGTCAAGGGGTGATGTCGAGCTGGCTGTGCGAATCCGCCAAAGTAGGAGACCAAATCGAGATTCGTGGCCCGCTGGGAAGCTTCTACTTGCGCCCCATCGAGCGGCCGGTGCTGTTTCTGGCGGGTGGTACGGGCCTCGCGCCGTTCCTGTCGATGCTGGACAAGATCGTTGCGGACGGCGGCAATCCGTATCCCATCCACATGATCTTTGGTGTGAACAGCGACGAAGATCTGGTTGGCATCGACCGGCTCGAAACCTATGCGCAGCGCCTGCCGAACTTCACCTATGCCTGCACCGTCTCCAGCCCCGACAGTGCCCACCCCAACAAAGGCTATGTGACCCACCACATCAGCGCCTCCCAGCTAAACGATGGCGATGCGGATGTGTACCTCTGCGGGCCGCCGCCGATGGTCGATGCGGTGCGCAATTTTCTCTCTGCCGAAGGGCTGACGCCGCGCAACTTCTATTACGAGAAGTTCGCCGGCACCGGCCTGGTGGTTCAGACCGGCGAGGAGCGCACGACTCCTGTCGATGTGGATGAAGCCTTCGATTTGCGCATGGCGCTCGAACTCGGGGCGGCTCAGCTGACCATGGGCCGGCTGTCGAGCGAGCAATTGATCATGTTCCGCCGGCTCGCCGAGGCGACGGCGCCGTTTGTGTCCGGGCAGCGCTTTACCGACGTTCCCCGCTACATCGAGGCAAATCACGCCTTCCATATGTTCACGGTTGAAGCTTCCCGGAACACCCAGCTGATCGCGCTTTACCGGCAACTTGCCGTGCAGGACTACATCGCCCGCGCGCTGACCGACCAGATCGAGATCGTCGGCGATATCGTCCAGCAGCACCGGGACATTGTCGGCGCCTTCGAGCTGGGCGACCTGAACAAGGCGCGAGACGTGATTGCGCTACATGCGCTCCATTCCAAGGCCACGATGAGCCGTGCGCTGGAGCGTATGGCGCAGGGAAAGACGGCACCCAAGGTCGAGGCGCCCCCCGTGCCCCCGACGGCTGTGCCGCAGAGCGCGCCGCAGGTTTGCCCGTTCACGGCCAGGACCCTTCCGCCCTATTCACACGAACTGGACTGGCCCGAGGAACTGGATCCGTTCAAGGTGGTCGATGACGGCTCGCAAGGCGACCCTTACGAGCACTACCGCTGGATGCGCGAGCATGCGCCGGTGCTGCGTTGCCAGTCGGCGACTTCGGACGTGTGGTTCCTGTCGCGCTATGACGATGTCTACCAGGCGATTCGCAATCCCAAGCTGTTTTCCTCCGAGGTCGTCAGCCCGCCACCGCTGACGTTCCTGACGCTGTTCGATGCGCCCGACCATTCGCGCTTGCGCAAGGTCGTCCAGCCGTCCTTCCTGCCGCTGGCGGTCGATCCCTTTATCGAGCAGATCGGGCAGAGAGCGGAGGACCTGCTCGACGCGATGATTGCCAAAGGCGGCGGCGATGTTGTCGACGATTTCGCTATCCCGCTCAGTATCTCGACGATCTCCACGATGATCGACGTGCCGAACGAGGATGAAGAGAAGATGAAGTTCTGGTCGGATGAGACCTTCAGCTACTTCGGGCGCCTCGCCCGCAATGCGCCGGGGACCGGCACCGACGAGCAGAGCGCGCAGGCTTTCTTCGCTTACCTGAAGCAAGCGCTGGAGCGGCTCGCCCGCACCGACAGCCAGTCGATCGGCGGGCATATCGCGCGCATGTGGAAGGACGGATTGCTTTCGGAAAAGGAAGCGAAGGAGCTGTGCGCCTTCGTCTTCATCGCCGGGCACGACACGACGACTATCCTTGTCGCCAACGCTTTTCGCATGTTCGCCGAACAGCCGGATCTGCTGGGACGGATTCGCGAAAACCCGGCCGACGCCGACCGTTTCGTCGAGGAGGTGGCGCGCTATCGTGGGACCGTCCAGCGCGTGAGCCGCATCACCACCGAGGCGACCTCGGTCGCGGGCGTCGATCTGCCCAAGGGCGCGGTGGTGCGCTTGCTGCTGTCGGCTGCGAACCGCGACAGCCGCAAGTTTACCGACGGCGAGAGGTTCGACATCGACCGCGATTCCAACGGTCATTTGGGTTTTGGCAACGGCATGCACAAATGCCTTGGTGCGCCCCTCGCCAAGCTGGAGACGCTGATCGCGACGAAGGCTCTGGCCCGCAAGGTTGGCGATATCGCACTCGATCCGGCACGGCCGATCCAGTATGTGCGGGGCAACAACCTGACCAACTCCGGGCCGGAACACCTGTTCGTCAAGTTCCGTGGGTTATCGGCCTAAAGCGGATGACGGGGGGCGCGGTCGAGTCAGCCCGCGCTCCCCTTTTCAGGCGGCAAGGATCGATCGTGGGCCGCGAAGCGGTATTCGGTTGGCCGCAGTCCCGTCTGCTTGCGGAAGAAACGACCGAAATAGGCCTCGTCCTGAAAGCCCAGTTCGCTGGCGATCTGCTTCACGCTGAGCGTCGAATAGCCGAGCAGCCGCTTGGCCTCATGGATCGAGCGCGCATCGATTGCCTCGATTGCCGACACCCCGAAGGTGGCGCGGCAGATGCGCGAGAGCTGACCGGTGCTCACGCCCATCTCGTCGGCATAGCTGGCGACCGGGCGCCGCTCACGGCAATGGCGGTCGAGCAACGCGCGGAACCGCTCGATCCGTCCAGCCATGGTGCGCTGTTCGGAACTGGCCGAGAGCCGGGCGCTCTCGCTGAGGCGCCCGATCTTGACGAACAAGGTGATCGCCAGTGCCGCGCCTGCGGTGAACTGCCAGCGCTCGTGGCTCTCCGCCTCGTGGCCGATCGACTCGAACAGGGTGTTTAGAGGTGTGCCGCGCTCGACGTCGGGATCGATCGACAGCACCGTCGGCGTGCGGATAAATTCCAGCAGCTCGGGCGCGGCCGTCATCGCCAGCGATTCCAGCGCGGACTGCGCGGCGGTGATGACGTGACCGTCGATGTCGCTGCGGAAGTGAAAGCCGTGAACCGAGCGCGCTGGCACGACGATCAGGCATGGCGCTTCGACTGCCCAGCTCTTGCCGTCGATGAAGGTCTCGCCGCCCCCGGCGGTGACGTAGAGCACCTGGATCAGTGCGTCATGGATGTGCGGCCTGATGTCGAAGTCGAAACGGCCGGCACGCAGGGGAATGCGTTCGTAATGGACCATGTCGACCCAGGATTGGTCGGCTTCCGCGCCATAGAGCGCGAAATGCAGAACGGTCCGGCGGCGCTGTTGGTCATTGGCCATGATGCACGTTATGTCCTGCTCTATGTGATCTCTGTCCATTGTTCCACAGGGGCTTGGGGCGTTCAATGGCGATACGGATTTCAGCAAGCAAAATCGCATGGAAATTTCAGAAAGGATAACTACATGAGACAGGAACTTGAAAATCGCGCCGCTGCGTCGCCCCCCTACGCGCTGAACCTGGACGGAAAGGTCTGCGTGGTCACGGGTGCAGGCAGTGGTATTGGTGCCGGCATCGCGCGCGCGTTCGCCAGTGTCGGAGCACATGTGGCGCTCGTGGATTGGAATCTTGCTGGCGCGGAAGCTGTCGCCGCCGAACTTCGGAACGCCGGTGCGGTGGCGCAGGCGTTCGGCTGCGATGTGTCGGACGAAGTCTCGGTTGCCGCGGCTGCTGGCGAAGTTCGCGCGGCGCTCGGGCCGGCCAGTGTGCTCGTCAACAATGCAGGGCTTCTACGCGCCGGACCTCTCGAGACGGTCTCGATCGCGGACTGGAACCAGGCCATCGCCGTGAACCTGACCGGCTATCTTCTGTGTGCTCGAGCTTTCGGGGGCGACATGCTGGCGGCAGGCAAAGGCAGTATCGTTCACGTTGCCTCGATTGCGGCGCTCAGTCCGCAGACCAATAGCGGTTCGTATAGCCCGAGCAAGGCGGGCGTGCTGCTGCTGTCGCGGCAGTTGGCGGCGGAGTGGGGTCCACGCGGGGTGCGCAGCAACTGCGTGCTGCCCGGCATGATCCGCACCGCGCTGTCCGCGAAGTTTTACGAGGAGCCCGGCTTCGAAGCTCGCCGCGCCGCCGCCACCGCGAGCCGCCGTATCGGCGAGCCGGAGGACCTCGCCGGCCCGGCCCTGTTCCTCGCCTCTGACCTGGCTGCCTACGTCAATGGCGCGGAGGTGCTCGTCGACGGCGGGCTCGATTGCATGCTGATGGACATGGTCCCGCGTCCCGGCTTCAACGCCACGCCGGCCGCGTGAGCACCATCACACCAAAACAAGGAGAGTGGATATGGCCAAGGAGATCACTTGCGATCTGGTCGTGGTCGGATCGGGTGCCGCGGGCCTCGCTACCGCGATCACTGCACGCAAGCGCGGCCTCGATGTCATCGTGCTCGAAAAGGAGCCCGTGTTCGGTGGTACCACCGCGCTGTCGGGCGGGGTCTTGTGGATTCCGCTGAGCAAATATGGCCGACAGCAGAACCCGGCTGACACCGTCGAGCGCGTGCGCGAATACATGATGAGCGAGACGGGCAACAACTACGATGCCGCCGCGGTCCAATGTTTTATCGAGAACGGGCCGAGAATGGTCGAGTTCTTCGAGCGAGAGACCGAGATGAAGTTCGTGCCCACGTTCTATCCGGACTATCACCCGGATGCGCCCGGCGGCGTCGACATCGGCCGCTCGATCCTCGCCGCGCCCTATGACATTCGCGGGCTGGGCAAGGACATGCACCGCCTCAAGCCGCCGCTCGAGACGATCACCTTCATGGGAATGATGTTCAATTCCTCGAACGCGGACCTCAAGCACTTCTTCCGCGCGACCAAGTCCATTGTTTCGTTCCTCTACGTGGCCCGGCGTCTGGCTACGCACATCAAGGAGCTGGCGCTTTACCGGCGGGGGATCAACGTAACGAGCGGCAACGCGCTCGCCGCGAGGCTCGCGAAGTCGGCGCTGGCGATCGACATTCCGATCCTTACTTCGACGCCCGTGAAGGACCTGCTGAGCGAGGACGGCAAGGTGGTCGGTGCGCGCGCGGCCGCTGCGGACGGTGACCTTCGGATCACCGCCCGGCACGGCGTCGTGCTGGCTTGCGGCGGCTTCCCGCAAGATCTCAAGCGCATCGCGCAGGTCTATCCGCATGTGACGCGTGGGGGTGAGCATCTCTCGCCTACTCCCGTCGGCAATACGGGCGACGGGCTGAGCATGGCGGAGAAGGTGGGTGGTGCCGTGGCGCTCGGCTTCGCCGATGCGTCGGCCTGGATGCCGGTATCAAAGGTGCCCTTCGGCAAGGGCCGCACAGGCGTATTCCCGCATCTGCTCGACCGCTACAAGCCCGGCGTGATCGGCGTGCTGCGCAACGGTCGGCGCTTCACCAACGAATCGAACTCCTACCACGATGTTGGCGCGGCGCTGATGCGAGCCTGTGAGGGTGAACGGGAGACGGCGATGTGGCTGATCTGCGACAAGGTGGCGCTCGGCAAGTATGGACTGGGCTATGCCAAGCCCGCGCCGATGCCGGTGGGGCCGTTGCTACGCAAAGGCTACCTCATCAAGGGCGAGACGATCGGCGAGCTGGCGCGCAATTGCGGGATTGTTCCTGATGCGCTTGAGATGACGGTCTCTGCCTACAATCTCGACGCCGAGCGCGGAGAAGACCCGGCGTTCCATCGCGGTCGCACATCGTTCAACCGTTATCTCGCCGATCCGGACAACCAACCCAATCCTTGCGTTGCGCCGATCGCGACCGGCCCCTTCTATGCGGTGAAGGTAGTGATGGGCGATCTGGGCACGTTCGACGGCCTCAGGACTAGCGTCACCGGCGAGGTGCTGCGCGCCGACGGCAGCCAGATTGAGGGCCTTTACGCGGTCGGCAATGACCGGCGCAGCGTGATGGGCGGCAACTATCCGGGCGCCGGTATCACCCATGGGCCCAATATGACTTTCGGCTATGTCACCGGTAACGCTATCGCCACCAAAGCCATGACCTGCAAAGAGAAGATGCACGCATGAGCACCCACCCAATGTTTCTGGCAAAGTCCCTCGTGGATTTCCGGGTCTACACTATCGCGCTGCGCAAGATGCCCGAGTTTCTCGAGGTGTTTGACAGGCTCGCCATGCCAATCCTGCTCGAGACGCTTGGACACCCGCTCGGCTTTTGGACAAGTCTGGTCGGGCCGCAGAACCAGTTCACCCACCTGTGGGGGTATGACGATCTGGCAGACTACGAACGACGGTGCCTTGCACGCGATACGCATCCGGATTTCCCGGCCTATCTCAAGGCATCGGGCCATCTGATCACGGCACAGGAGACACGACTCATTCGTGCAGCCGCGCTGGATAGCGTCGCAGAGTAAGTCGATACTCCGTTATCACACACCCGCTTTGGCCTTTTTCGTGCATCGCGCCCAGCAGCTGGTTCCAGCCGGGGGAGCTACGGTGGCAGGCTCAAGGTATGGCGCTGTCACGTTGAAGTGCTCGCGATGCACTAGCGGAGAGGACACGCATTCGCTCAGAAACGGACGGACCTTGGGTGATCTCAGTGAAACGCTTACACGCGGCGAAGCGTGCCGCGAGCTGTTTGCGACAAAGCGAAGTGGCCAGCAGGTGTCGCTTGAGCGCGAAGTGCTGACGGATCGTACCGAGGCTCGATAAGAAGGCTTGAACCGCTGACGCGGCAGTGGTGGTTTTTAGTGTGACCAGTGGGCTGCTGCCGGTTCGGTGGACAGCAAGTCAAGCTTTTCGAGTCTGCTCAAACTTAACGGGGCAGACATATCCCCGCGTCGAATGTCGGCGGGTCACGGTATAGAGGAATACAGGAGACAACGGTCATGAAGACCAAGGTAGTAATCATCGGTGCCGGGCCGTCCGGCCTGCTTTTGGGACAGTTGCTGCAAAAGGCGGCCATCGACAACGTCATTCTTGAACGACAGAGCGGCGAATATGTGCTCGGCCGAATCCGTGCAGGCGTGCTCGAGCAGGGCATGGTCGACCTGATGCGCGAAGCGGGCGTGAGTGAGCGTATGGATGCGGAAGGGTTGGTTCACGACGGTATCGAACTGGTGTTCGGTGGGCGACGTGACCGGATCGACCTGAAGAAGCTCACGGGTGGCTCGTCGGTGCTGGTGTACGGCCAGACCGAAGTGACGCGCGATTTGATGGCGGCGCGCGAGGCAAGCGGCGCGACCACGATTTACGAAGCGGCCAACGTTCAGCTGCACGACGTGAAAGGCGAAGCGCCCTATGTCACTTTCGAAAAGAGCGGTGAGACGTACCGTCTGGATTGCGATTACGTCGCGGGCTGCGATGGCTTTCATGGCGTGTCGCGCAAGACGATCCCTGCGGAAGTGCTCACGCACTACGAACGCATCTATCCGTTTGGTTGGCTCGGCCTGCTTTCCGACACGCCGCCTGTCAATCACGAACTGATTTACGCGCACCACGAACGCGGTTTTGTGCTCTGCAGCCAACGTTCGACGACTCGCAGCCGTTACTACCTGCAAGTCCCGTTGACCGAGAAGGCCGAGGACTGGTCCGACGAACGCTTCTGGGAAGAGTTGAAAACGCGCCTGCCGCAGGACGTAGCGGAGAAGGTGGTCACAGGTCCGTCGCTCGAGAAGAGCATCGCGCCGCTGCGCAGCTATGTGGTTGAGCCGATGCAGTACGGCAAGCTGTTTCTCGTTGGCGACGCGGCGCATATCGTGCCACCGACCGGCGCGAAGGGCCTGAATCTCGCTGCGAGCGACGTGAGCACGCTGTATCGGATTCTGAATCGTGTTTACCGCGACGGCAGAACCGATCTACTGGAAAAGTATTCGCAGATCGCGCTGCGCCGCGTGTGGAAGGCAGAGCGTTTCTCGTGGTTCATGACGAACCTCCTGCACGAGTTCTCGGAGCACGACACCTTCGACAAGCGCATGCAGCGTACCGACTACGACTACTACACGATTTCCGAAGCTGGACTCAAGACGATCGCGGAAAACTACGTTGGTTTGCCGTACGAGTCTATCGAGTGATGGCAACAGCGATGTTCGCTTGATTCACACTCGTCGTCTATGACGATGTATCTCGGGGGGCGCCTCTTGGTATCCCGAGATACTGCATCGATCTTTTCAGCAGACGAATTTCCGCCGAACGTTAAGATTTTCGCCGTCGGCATCTGGACCGGATAGGCGTCGTTTTCATAGGCGTTCGTATTGGCATCGAATCACAGAATTGAAAATCATCTAGCGGGCCTCCACCGCCGCCCTGACGGGCGACGGGGTTAAAGTGAGTTTGCCAAACCGCTGTAGCTGGAAGCCGTTAAAAACCCTGGGATGTTTTCTGCCAGAGCCATGTAACACGTCGCTGTACAATCCACGGAAACTGTCGTTGTGCGAGTTCGTGGAATTCCTTGTTCAACAACGCGACGCGCAATTGCACGACACTGTGTGCCCCCACGCGACTCCAACGCATATGCTGGCTCTTGCACATTCGACGGCCAACAATTCGATTAATCGACGATTCGACGAAGCCGGTGGAGATCCGCCCTCCCGCATGTTGCCATGTGCGATAGTCGATCAGCGACTCAACGTTGCTCTCGAGATAAGTGACCACATTCGAAAGGCTATAGCTCGCTTTCCTGACTTGGCTTCTCGCTGCTGGATCTCGTATCTCACGCAGATCAAGCAAGTGAGCGAGCTTGGCTGCGAACTGCTGCCACGCCACTGTGCTTCCGACCCAAACGTAATGTCGGAAGCGAACAAACAGATCCCACAGTTCAAACGCTGATCCACTTTCCGTGAGTCGCCCGTAAGCCAGAGGCGCGATAGCCTGATCAACGCGTCGCAACATCCGCCCGATGTGCGCCCAATCGAGAATCCACTCGTTATCGTAGGTGAAGTCATTGGCGACGCCGGCCAGGTCCCGAACTCCATCAGTTAGGACAACGACTTCATTAGGATCCCCGTATCCGCTGTCCTCGAGGAATCGTTTCATTTCTTGATTCAGCCGCCGGGTTCGCGGCAGGGCGGAAGCCCACACTCGTGGTTGCTCACCAGCTTGCCCCAAAGCAGCGACGATGACCGCGATCGACGATGATCGGTTCTCGGCTTCTGCGCGATTTTCCTTGCCTGACCCTTGCGATTGCAACGTGCGCGACGGACATAGCCGACGTCAATGCCAAGCTCTGCATTCGGTTTGGCCGTCTTGCACCACCGACGCACCGGCTGCGTGTGCTGTATCGATTTTCCGATGGCCACGGTGTGGTTGCGGATGGTTACATGATTGTCGCGATCTGAGGTGGGTAGCAGAAGGTCCATGATGGCCTTGGCTTGCCGATAAGGCATCGTGGCGCCAAGCTCCGCGTGCAGCCATCTCAGTTCACCGGTACTTGCCTCCGTCAAGTAGTCCTTGAGCGGAGAAACATATTTCGAGCCGTCAGCACCACAATTGCAGGCCTTCCATCGTTCGCGGCAATAGAAAACTTTTCCTAGCGCAGTCTTCAGCTCCGAGCAATGACTATCGTGCAGGCGACGCTGTACGCCGCAATCCACACAGGATCTACGCGACGCGCAAAAACGTTCGATCTGCTCGACAACGAACTCCTGCTGCACACGATTGAGCAATGACTTGCCTTCGGCGAGTGATAGTCCAACGTCTCCGGGTGTCTGGTATTCGACGGGCCTGTGAAGCCGCATGACCTCAACCCGCTTCACCACACTCCCATCGCCGTTATCGAACTCAAGAACGATCCGGAAATGCAAGCGACTCGGGACGGCCGCGCCGCTGAGCGCGTCACGGTCCACGGCAGAAAATGGCCGTTAGCAAGAGGGGAACTACTTGATGAATGAGAGCGCCGCTGCCGGCCCGGTGCGCGTGCGCTTCTACTGACTCGGTGGGGCCGATCACCACCACGCCATAGGCTGAGTCCGTAACAGGCTGGCCATCTCCGCGTTTGAACAGTGCATCGTCGTGTTCATATCCGAGGACGGCGTAGACGCGAAAGCCAAATGCCGTCAGGTTGCTGCCGTGCGCCGGTCGAAATGCGTTGACCGAGTTCGCCTCGACGCGCATCGGCTTCGGATCGATGTACTGGTCCTTCAGGAGCGGGGCGATGAACGCGTGTGCGTTCGATCTACAGTCGAGTTGCGGATCGAGCGCGTAGGCGTAGGACGAGACCTGAGGGAGCCCCGCGGCGATAGCAGCAAGCACCGTCACCCAGGCGTGGATTGCGGAAACCTTCATCAGTCTCTCCATTCAATCGAGCTTACTCCGCAGTGTGAGCGAACTCGACCCGGCACCAGCATGTTCTGCACCCGCTCCAGTTTCATGGCCAGCGGCCAGATGCGCATTCCAGCTCAGCGTGAAGGTTTCCTTGGTGGACGCTCCGGCACCATTTCGTCAAGATGACGAAGACTCCGCGCACAGGCTACCCCGACACTGAGACCCATCGGACTCCTCGCTATTCGCCAGTGCCGACTCCAACGCGTGAACAAAACGCTGAAACGCATCCAGCGTTCCATGGACGCTTCGGTACTCGGTGCGGCCGATCCTGCCGTCAAGTACGATCAGCATTCCAGCATCCGCCGCCAATTCCAGGGTATTCATTCCGTTCTCCTGAGATCGCCCGACTATCGACCCGTCGCTCATGCCGCAAGCGGGTAAGCGCGCATCGCCGGCGTGCTCGCCTTGGCCGGGAACACGTTCCACGAACCGTCATCGTGCCGGAAGAAAATGATGGTCAAACCTCCGTCCGGCCGCGCCACGCCGATCCGCACATAGCGCCTTCGATCCGATGGTGTGCGACTGAACTCCATCACGCGTACCGCCACCACCGCAGAGTGCCCAAACCACTTTGCGACCAGTGATCGCAAGCACATCTTGCCGGAACCCATCTCGCTCTCCTCTCACCGCGGCGCCACCATCGTGTCCCACCAATTCGTGGCTGGAACATTGCAACGTCTTGCCGGTTACCTTACCGTCAACTATAGGTTAGATAACCTATAAATCAACCGCTTAATTTGAGCGTAAGGGAAAACGATATTTTCCGATGGAAGCGTCGATTCATCGGACATTTGGCGTGTCGATGCTTTGGAAAACCGGTTTCTCAACCTATACTTAAGTCAGGTTAGATAACCTATTAAGTTGAGCGATTCCTGAAGCGGCCGCCGCGCAGTCGCACTGCCGACTCGCCAACGCGATGCCCGGAAAGCGTAGAACCGCAAGAATGATTGTTGTCGCACAGGGCGGTTGCGACCGCACGGGCCGCTGCCAGACGGAAACTTTGCGCCGAACAGCGAGACAGTCGGCGCCTCAGAACGGAGTGCACGTGAAAAAACTGACCCTCACTTCCGCAGCGATATTTGATCCACGAACCGCGACACTCACGAGACGGCGCGGCAATCGGGAGAGCCGGGTGCCTGAGATCATCGATGTATCGATCAACGTGCTGATCGCGGCGGGTTACGCGGGGTACACGATCAACCGCGTGGCCAATGATGCGGGCATTCGTCTGAGCACCTTACAGCACTATTTTTCGACCCGTGAAGCACTGTTGCGCGCCACGATCGAGGAAATCGCAAAGCGGTACTTCGACCGCTTTCGAGGCTTTGCCGAAAACAGAAACCGGTCCCCGCAGGCGCGGCTAGAAGCGATCATCGACGACGCTTTCGCCGAGTTTGTCAAACCTGGGTTGCCTGCAGCCATCTTCGAAAGTTGGGGATTGGCGCTGCATGAACCGTTCGCGCGCGATGTCTTCATAGAGATACAGAAGCAGTTCACGAGGCTCTTTGCGAAGCTCGTTGGCGAACTCAATCCGGCACTGTCGATGGAAGAACGCGAATTGCGTGGCGCATTGATCCTGTCCAGTTGCCAGGGCCTGGTCATTTTCCTTCGCTGGAGTGAAGACAACCCCTCGCAACTGCATGCCTTCCGCAAGGCTGTCAAGGTCGTATGGAGTGGCCTCGGCAAGGCTGACGAATGAGCACGCGCGACCTGCTGCCATGAGTCTGTGTCGTCGTGGCAGAACAATTGTCGCCGCGCACATGCGCGTGTCGGTCATCTCATGGGCGACCACCCAGCCGGACGTGAACCAGGCGGTCGAAGCCATCATCGGGGCATGGCGCCGGGTGGCGGCCAATGCATTGAGTTTGGTGCGATAACACGCGCTTCGCCAGATCTACGCCAATAGTCGTAGTCTTCATTGCCGACTCTCCTGTCCCTTGCAGGGGGAACAACGATTTCCCACTTTGGCATAGGTCTGCCCGTTTCGCAGAGGGAGTCGCCCATTAAATCGGAGCCGGCCGGAGTCCCTGCCAAGGCTATTGCGGGCCTGGAGGCGGCGCGCGGTCCGCCGTCGCAAAACGGAACGGGAGTAACATGAGTTCTGGCGAGTGAGGCTTCGTGGAAGCGACAGATCGCGCCGGGCCGCGCTTGCTGACAAGTGAACCGCAAGCAGGGAGAAGACCGTGCCGGCGAACTCAGAGACGACATTACCTCCCCTTGTCAGGATCATTGGCAAGGCGGGTTCGCCGATGGCGTACACCATTCGGGATTTTCTTCATCGCAGCGACGTGCCTTTCGAATGGGTTCAGCTTACGACTGACGAAGAGGCGCGCTCGCGGGCAGGTGTGGAGCATCTCCATGATCCGCGTCTGCCAGTTTGTGTATTTCAGGATGGCAGCCGAATCGAGGCACCAACCGTACGCCAGATTACGGAGAGGCTCGGCTGGTTCCTCACCCCGTCGCGTGCCGAGTACGATCTTGCCATTTACGGTGCGGGCCTGGCAGGTTTGAGCGCCGCCGTCTACGCGTCATCTGATGGGCTCAAAACTGTTCTGATCGAGCGATCTGCCATCGGCGGGCAAGCCGGCAGCAGCTCCAGGATTGAGAACTACCTTGGATTTCCCGGAGGAATCAGCGGCGCGGAACTGGCCGAGCGAGCGAGGGAACAGGCGTGTCGCTTCGGAACGGAGATTCTCGTGGCGCGCGAAGGCGTCCGCGGCGAATTCCAGCCGGGCAGGTGCGTCGGCTACCTTGCTGATGGCACGAAGATTGTCTCCCGCGCCATCATCTGTGCGACCGGCGTCGAATACGCGCACCTCGGCTTGCCGAAGGAGGAGGAATATATCGGAGCCGGTTTGTACTATGGCGCGGGCTCGAGCGAAGCTTCGCTCACCCGGACCGAGCACGTCTATGTCGTCGGCGGCGGCAACTCGGCAGGACAGGCGGTGATGCATTTTGCTCCGTTTGCCTCGCGGGTCAGCATCGTCGTCCGTGGTGATTCGTTGGAATCCTCACTTTCGCAATACCTGGTCGATCGCATTTGTGCCTCCACGAATGTGGAGGTGCTTACGCGAACCGAAGTGGCGGGGCTGGAAGGGGATTCCCAGCTTCAAGCGATAACGCTCAAGGATCGCAACACGGGGCAGGAACGCAGGGTTGCCACACACTGGCTGTTCGTCTGTATCGGCGGTGTGCCACACACTGAATGGGCTCCAGAGTTAAGGGTCATGCGGGACGAGCGTGGTTATTTGATGACAGGTCCCGACCTTCTTCGCGACGGGCGGCAGCCGCCCAACTGGCCTCTCGATCGTGACCCGTATTACCTGGAAACCAATGTTCCCGGCCTCTTTGCAGTGGGTGACGTTCGTCACGGTGCGGTGAAACGCTGTGCCTCGGCAGTTGGCGAGGGTGCAATGGCCGTAGCGTTCGTGCACCGGTACCTGGCGGAAGGCTAAGACCGGCTTTTAAGCAGCCCCACAGACGCTCCAAGGTCGCCGTTTCGGGGTGATAGGGCAAGCCGACGGCGGACGAGTTCGCTGCCATTCGTCCGAGCAGATAACCCAATCATATGGCGCCCATGTAACTGCGCAGAGTCAAGCGCCCGGTTTCAGGCGGGAACACACGCCACGTACCGTCATCGTGCTGGAAGAAAAAAAGTGTGATCGAGCCTTGCGGCCGCAGTGCTTCGACGCGGACATAACGCCTCCAATTAGAGTGCGTGCGACTGAACCGGGTTACCCGAATCGGCGTCGCCGGAGTGGGTGTCAGCCATTTTTCAACCAGCAAGCGCAAGGACTTTTCTGCGATGCTCATCCGCTTCTCCTTCAAACAGAATGCTAGCCAAGGCGCGTGGTCAGAGAGCCTTGACCAGTTCCGGCACGGCGCTGAACAGATCAGCCTCGAGGCCATAGTCGGCCACGCTGAAAATAGGTGCCTCAGGATCCTTGTTGATCGCGACGATCACCTTGGAGTCCTTCATGCCGGCCAAATGCTGTATCGCCCCAGAAATGCCTGCGGCAATGTAGAGCTGCGGTGCGACGATCTTCCCCGTCTGTCCCACCTGCGAATCGTTCGGCGCGTAGCCCGCATCCACAGCGGCGCGGCTGGCGCCCAGGCCCGCCCCCAGTTTGTCGGCAAGGGGTGTCATGACTTCGGTGAATTTCTCGGCACTGCCCAAGGCTCTTCCGCCACTGACGACGATCTTTGCGACCGTCAGTTCGGGTCGATCGCTCCTCGTGAGTTCACGGCCCACGAAGCTGCTTTTGCCGCTATCGGCTACCGCTTGCACATGCTCGACACGGGCACTGCCACCAGTCGCCGCCGCGGCGTCAAACGCCGTGGCGCGCACGGTGACGACCTTGGTCGCATCGACGCTCTGCACTGTCGCAATCGCATTACCGGCATAGATTGGGCGCTCGAAAGTGTCCGGGCTGTTGACCCCGGTGATGTCGCTTATCTGGGCAACATCGAGCTTCGCCGCCACGCGTGGGGCGATATTCTTACCGTTGGCCGTGGCGGGGAAGAAGATGTGTCCGTACTCGCCAGCGATGGCGAGCACCTGCGCAGCGACATTCTCGGCGAGGTTCTCGCTCAGGCTGGCGCCATCGGCCACGATGACTTTGGCCACGCCGGCGATCGCGGCGGCCGCTTGAGCGGCTCCAGAGGCTTCGCAGCCGGCGACCAGCACGTGGATCTCGCCGCCGACACGGGCGGCGGCAGTCACGGTGTTGAGGGTGGCGGGCCTGACGCTTGCGTTGTCGTGTTCGGCAATAACGAGTACGGTCATGTTTCCTTTCTCCTCTTTCAGTCTCTCAGATCACTTTGGCTTCGTTCTTGAGCTTGTCGACCAACGTAGCCACGTCGGGCACCTTGATGCCGGCCCCGCGCCTGGGAGGCTCGCAGACCTTGAGGGTCTTCAGGCGAGGCTTGACGTCCACGCCCAAGTCCTCGGGCCTGAGTGTATCGAGCTGCTTCTTCTTGGCCTTCATGATGCTGGGCAGCGTGACGTAGCGCGGCTCGTTGAGGCGCAGGTCGGTGGTGATGACCGCCGGCAAGGACAGCGAGATGGTTTCCAGGCCGCCGTCGATTTCACGGGTGACCTCAACCTCGTCCCCTTTGACTTCCACCTTGGAGGCGAAGGTAGCTTGCGGTAGATCGGCCAGCGAGGCCAGCATCTGGCCCGTCTGGTTGGCGTCGTCGTCGATGGCCTGCTTGCCGAGGATAATGAGCTGGGGTTGCTCCTTGTCGACGATGGACTTAAGGAGCTTGGCCACAGCTAGAGGCTGGAGGTCCTCGGCGGTCTCAATGAGGATGGCACGATCGGCCCCGATGGCGAGCGCCGTGCGCAGGGTTTCCTGGACTTGGGCAGCGCCGGCGGAAATGGCAATGATCTCGGTGACGACGCCTTTTTCCTTGAGGCGCACCGCCTCCTCGACCGCAATCTCATCGAACGGGTTCATGCTCATCTTCACGTTGGCAATGTCCACACCGCTTGCGTCGCTTTTCACGCGAACCTTGACGTTATAGTCAATGACCCGCTTGACGGGCACCAGAACCTTCATGGGCTCAACTCCGGGAATGTTGGGGAGGACGACTCGGACACGCGCACGGCATGTCCAAAGTGGTTCTGTGCATTACAATACACTAGCGTACGAAATAGTCAAGCGCAAATTGACTTGGGACGCACCCTCGTACAGATGCCTCAAGCAGGCCCGATCAGGAATCCGCTGACAGGTAGGTCAGCAGGTTATGTTTCATGGTATCGAGCGTGACGGCCGCGGTTTCGAGCTGCGTATCGGGCAGTCCGGCGAGGATCTGCTGGTTGAGCTGATGGCTGAGCTTGCGCATCTTCGTAATGAGCTGCTTGCTCGTGGGCTCAAGAAAGATGCGGTTGATCCGGCGGTCACCGGCGTCGGCTTCGCGGCGCACGAGGCCCGTTTTCTCCAGCCGGTCGATCAGCCCGCCGATGGCCACCTTGCCGAGATCCAGCTCCTCGGCCAGCTGCGATTGCGTCATGCCGTCCTGGCGCGATAGATAGGCCAGCACCCACCATTGGGAGCGTGTAACTTTCATCGGCTTGAGGCAGCGGTCGAATGCGCTGCGCCGCAGGCGTGAGACGTCGTGGATGAGGAAGCCGAGCCGTAGCTCCCAGTCGGTACTTTTTGCGTCGTTGCTCATCTGTTTTCCGGATTGGGTGATCTTTTACTTTGCGGATGTGAACATTTTACAGACACACAGTACCCAGGTGTGCGACCGGTTGTGTCATTAGCGGGTGAGCCGGATCAGGCGCTTGCCGAGGTTGTCGCCGCGGTAGAGACCGGCGATCGCGCCCGGCGCCTGATCGATGCCGTCGAGCACGTCCTCAAGGTAGCGCAACTGTCCCGAGCGCAACCAGCCCGCCAGGTCGTGGAGCGCGACGTCCTCGTGTTCGGTGTGGTCGAAGATGACGAAGCCTTCGATGCGGGCGCGCTTGACGAGCAGATGCCGCTCGATGCGCGGGCCCTGCGGCGGCGGATCCCAGCTCGCGACCGACGCCGTTCCGCAGATGACGACGCGCGCGCCAATGTTCAGATGTTCGTGGACAGCGTCGCTGATAGGGCCGGCAGTGTTGTCGAAGTAGACGTCCACGCCACCCTTGCAGGCGGCGGCGAGCTGCTGCGCGAAGTCCGGCGCCTTGTAGTCGACGGCTGCGTCGAAGCCGAATGATTGGGTGCACAGCTGCGTCTTCTGTGGGCCGCCCGCGATGCCGACCGCGCGGCAGCCCTTGAGTTTCGCAATCTGCCCGACGCAGGAGCCTACGGCGCCGGCTGCGGTGGAGACGACGACCGTCTCGCCAGGCCGGGGCTGGCCTATCTCAAGCAGGCCATAGTGCGCGGTGACTCCGTTGATGCCGAGCACGCCCAGCGCGGTCGAAGGCGGAAGGTCGGTTTCGGTGACCTTGCGCCGGATTGCCTCGGCTTCCACCACCGCATAGTCCTGCCAGCCGAAGAGCCCGGTAACGAGATCGCCCACGCGATAGTCCGGATGACATGAGGCCTCGACACGCGCGACGGCGAACGAGCGCATCACACCGCCGACAGGCACCGGCTCGGCATAATTCTTTACTGCGCTCACCCAACCGCGCATGGCCGGCTCGACCGACAGATAAAGGTTGCGCACCAGCACCTGGCTGCCGGCCGGCGTAGGTACGGCGCTCTCGACGATCTGGAAATGCAGGCTCTCCGGGATGCCCTCCGGGCGTGACTTCAAGAGCACCTGGCGGTTGACTGTAGCGGTCATGTACGTCTCCTTCTCAAGGTTCTCACCGACACCCAACATCGGCGGATTTTGTGGATTCAAAAGTGAAGCGCAACGCCCCCGGTTTCCACGAATGTTGCCCAAAGCATGCGAGCATGCATGCGCTCTTTCTGCTCGAGCTGGCTGCGCTCGATCGGGTTTTCCAGCATCTGTGTGCCCTGAAGGATCTCAGCTGTTGGGCTTCACTTTTGAATTTTCCTTTGCTATAGTATGCATGTGTACTATGTATATGTACATGTTATATTAACACATCTTGTGGAGAAACCCGATGGCAGGCCTGTGGTTCGAGCAGTTCCGTGTCGATCAGGTGTTCGAGCACGAAATCCGGCGCACGGTGACGGAGGCCGATAACGTGTGGTTCTGCGGCGCCACCTACAACCCGGCCGCTGTCCATATCGACGCCGAGTACTGCAAGACTACCGAGTTTGGGCGGCCACTGATGAACAGCATCTTCACGCTCGGCCTGGTGATTGGCCTGTCCGTGCAGGAAACGACGCTGGGTACCACGGTGGCTAATCTTGGCATGACGGACGTGCGTTTTGCGTCGCCGGTGTTCGCCGGGGACACGATCCGCGCGGTGACGGCGGTGGCCGAGTTGCGCGAGAGCCGCACGCGGCCGAATGCGGGCATCGTGACTTTCGTGCACCGCGGACTCAACCAGAGCGGCGAGGAAGTGGTGACCTGCCGCCGCCAGGCGCTGATGCTCAAGAGGCCGGCATGAAATTGCGTTCGATGCTTTTTGTGCCGGCCGACAGCGAGCGCAAGCTCGACAAAGCCCTGGGTAGCCGCGCCGACGCCTTGATTCTCGATCTGGAGGACGCGGTCGCACCAGCCCGGAAACCGGCGGCACGCGAGGCCGCCGCGGTCTTCGTGGCCGCGCAGGCGAAGGCGCTTCCGGCCAGCCTTTTTGTGCGCATCAACCCGCTCGACTCAGGCCTTGCCCTCGACGACCTCGCGGCCGTGGTCGTGCCGGGACTCGCCGGCATCATGCTGCCCAAGACCACGAGCGCCGAGGATGTGCGCCGGCTTGGGCTTTACCTCGATGCGCTGGAGTCTCGCGCCGGCATGGCTCGGGGAACGGTACACGTCGTGCCGGTGGCCACCGAGACCGCGCAGGCGATGCTGACGATGGCGTCCTTCGTGCCTGGCATTCCTCGCCTGGCAGCGTTGACCTGGGGAGCGGAAGACCTGTCGGCTGCGCTCGGCGCAATCTCGAACCGTGAGGCCGACGGCAGCCTTTCGCCGCTCTACGTATTCGCCAATTCGATGTGTCTGTGCGCGGCGGCCGCGGCCGGCGTCGACGCCATCGATACGCTGCACGCCGACTTCCGCGATCGCGACGGCCTTGCGGCCGCCTGCGCCGTCGCGAGGCGCCGTGGGTTTCGCGGAAAGATCGCGATCCACCCGGACCAGGTGGACATCATCAACGAGGCGTTCACGCCCTCGGAGGCGGAAATTGCGGCCGCACGCCGCATTGTCGACGCCTTTGCCGCCCAGCCGCAGGCGGGCACGCTGAGCATCGACGGCGTGATGGTCGACCTGCCGCATCTCAAGCAGGCCCGGCGCACGCTGGGCCTTGACGACTAACGACGGAGACAGGAAACAATGGACTTCACAATCCCCGAGGACCATCGCGCAATCCGAGAAGGCGTGGGCGCCATCGTGCGCTCCTTCGGCGACGACTACTGGCTGGCGCGCGACGAGGACGGCGAGTTTCCACGCGAATTCCACCAGGCCATGGCGCGCGCCGGCTGGCTCGGCATTACGATGCCGCCCGAGTATGGTGGCGCGGGGCTTGGCGTGTCCGAGGCGGTGGTGATGCTGCACGAGGTGGCGAGCCACGGCGGCGGCATGGCGGCGGCCTCTACCGTTCATATCAACCTGTTCGGGCCGCACCCGATCGTGGTCTTCGGTACGCCGGAGCAGCGCCAGCGCTGGTTGCCGGGGCTGGTGGAAGGGCGCGACCAGTGCTGCTTCGGTTTCACGGAACCGGATGCGGGGCTCAACACCACCGCGATCAAGACCTTCGCAGAGAAGGTGCCAGGCGGCTACATCGTGCATGGCCAGAAAGTCTGGACTTCCACGGCGCAGGTAGCCAACAAGATCATGCTGTTGACGCGCACGACCAAGCTCGAGGACTGCGCCAAGCCGACCGACGGAATCACGATCTTCTATACCGAGCTCGACCGCAGCAAGATCGAGGTTCGCCGCATCGCGAAGATGGGCCGCAAGGCGGTGGACTCGAATGCGATCTTCATCGACGGCCTGTTTATCCCCGAGTCCGATCGCGTCGGTGAGGAGGGCAAGGGCTTCGGCTACATCCTGCACAGCCTGAACCCGGAGCGCCTGCTGGTCGCGGCCGAGGCGATCGGCATCGGCCAGGACGCGCTGCGCCGGGCGACCAGGTATGCCCGCGAGCGTATCGTCTTTGACCGGCCTATCGGGCAGAACCAGGGCATCCAGCATCCGCTGGCGGAGCGCTGGATGGCGCTGGAAGCAGCCTGGAACATGGTGCTCAAGGGCGCCTGGCTCTACGACCAGCACCAGCCCTGCGGCGCGGAAGCCAACAGTGCGAAGTTCCTTGGCGCACGTGCCGGCTTTGACGCGGCGCTCCAGGCAGTGCTGACGCACGGCGGCTTCGGTTACGCCAAGGAATACCACGTCGAACGCCTGCTGCGCGAAGTCACGGTGACGCGCATCGCACCCATCACCGAACAGCTCATCCTCTCCTTTATCGCCGAGAAGGTGCTGGATCTTCCCAAGTCATACTGAAAACGGAGTGCCGTCGTGATCAAGAGAGAATTATTTCAACCGGAACACGAGACCTTCCGAGATACGGTGCGCCGCTTCATCGACAAGGAGATCGCACCGCATCACGCCCAATGGGAAAAGGATGGGATCGTGCCGCGTGAACTGTGGCGAAAGGCGGGGGCAGCCGGCCTGCTGTGCTGCACCATCCCGGAGGAGTATGGCGGACTAGGCGCGGACTACCTGTTCGACGTGGTAGTTTTTGAAGAGATTGGGGCCGCCGGTTACACCGGACCGGGCTTTCTGATCCACTGTGACCTGGTCGCCACGTACATCAAGTCCTTCGGCAGCGAGGCGCAGAAAAAGTACTGGCTGCCGAAGATGGTGGCGGGCGAGGCCATCGGCTCGTTGGGCATGACCGAGCCGCACGCCGGGTCCGATCTGAAGGCAATCCGGACCAGGGCGGTCCGCGACGGAGACGACTATGTGATCAACGGCCAGAAGGTCTTCATCTCCAACGGTCAACTGTGCGACGTGCTGGTGCTGGCGACCAGGACCGACTCGGCCGCGGGCGCGAAGGGCATCACCCTGTTCCTGATCGATACCAGCCTGCCGGGCTTTCGCCGCGGCAAGAACCTGGACAAGCTCGGCATGAAGGCGCAGGACACCTCGGAACTGTTCTTCGACGATCTGCGCGTGCCGGCGTCGGCCATGCTGGGCGAGGAAGGACGAGGCTTCGAGCTGATGATGACCAAGCTTGCGCAGGAACGGCTTGCGCAGGCGATCCGGTCGGCGGCCGTTGCCGAGCGTGTGATCGAATACACCATCCAGTACACCGGCGAACGCAAGGCTTTCGGCAAGACGATCGGCGAGTTCCAGAACACGCAGTTCAAGCTGGCGGAGCTGGCCACCGATACGGCGGTAGGGCGCCAGTTCACCGACAAATGCATCCAGCTGTTCATGGAAGGCCGGCTCGATGCCATCGACGCGGCGATGGCCAAGATGTACCTGAGCAATCTGCACTGCCGCGTGGTGGACGAGTGCCTGCAACTGTTCGGCGGGTGGGGCTACATGTGGGAATATCCAATCGCGCGGGCCTATGCCGACGCCCGCATCGTCAAGATCGCCGGAGGCTCCATCGAGATCATGAAGCACATCATCGGCCGGCAGTTATTCGCGGATTTCCGGCCGCGAACAGAGGCGCGCTAGCGAGCGGTTGGAGGCAACGCGGTTTCGGGACCGCTTTAAAAAAGACAGGAGACACATATGGAAGACTCGATGAGCGATCCGTTCCGTCCGGACGTGCTGCGCGGCAAGCGCATTCTGGTGACCGGCGGTGGCACCGGCCTTGGCAAGGAGCTCTCACGTGCCTTCGTGGCGCGCGGCGCCGCCGTGCACATCTGCGGACGCCGTCCGGCCGTGCTCGAGCAGACCGTGGCCGAACTTGGCGCACAGGCGCAGCATGGCGGCGCGATCGAGGCGCATGTCTGTGACGTGCGCGAGGCCGAGCAGATCGAATCGATGGTGGAGACCATATGGCAGACCGGTCCGCTCACCGGTCTGGTCAACAACGCCGCAGCGAACTTCATCGCACCGTCGACCGAGATCAGCCCGCGCGGCTTCGCCGCCGTGCGCTCGACCGTGATGGATGGGGCGCTCTTTTCCACCCTGGCCTGCGGTCGCCGCTGGATCGAGCAGGGACTACCGGGCTCGGTGGTCAGCATGCTCGTCACCTGGGTTTGGACCGGTTCGGCCTATGTGTTGCCCTCGGCGATGGCGAAGACGGCCGTGCATGCGATGACGATGTCGCTCGCGGTGGAGTGGGGCCGTCACGGCATCCGCGTGAACGCGGTCGCGCCAGGTCCCTTTCCAACCGACAGCGCTTGGGAGAAGTTGTCTCCGATTCCGAAAGCCAACGTGGGCGCAGTCTCGTCCGAGCAGGTTCCCATGCGCCGTTTCGGCAGGATGGAGGAACTCTCGAACCTGCTGACCTTGCTGCAATCTGACGGATGCAACTACCTCACGGGGCAGAACATTGCGATCGATGGCGGACACCACCTTGCAGCACCCAGCACTTTCGCCGACCTGTCCCAGCTAACGGCGTCCGATTGGGCCGAGGCGAAGGCCGTTGTGCGTTCGCGCGCCGAGGCCGAGAAGGCGGAACGGGCGGCGGGGAAGTGAGGGCGCGATGAAGCACACCTCCGGCTATGAGATCTTCCGCCTCTGCCTCTTGCGCAAGGATTGAACCGATGACGGCAGCCGCCGATCTGCGCCGCTGGGCACTGGACACGCCGCATCGTTCCGCGGTGGTGTTCGGCAACATGCACCTCAGTTACGCTGAACTGGAGGCGCTCGCCAACCGCTATGCGCGGGTGTTCGAAAGCCGGGGGCTGGCCCGTGGGGACCATCTCGTGAGTCTGTGCGGCAACCGGCCGGAGGCGCTTGCGATTGCCTGGGGCGCCTACCGGTGCGGCCTCTACCTCACGCCGATGCCGACTACGCTGGCGTTGCCCGAAGCGGTGTACATGGTCGGGAACGCAGAGGCGAAGCTCGTTGTGGTGGATGCCGCCCTAGCCGAATTAGGAGCGGACCTGCGCGCCGCGTTGCAACACGAACTGGTGAGCTGGCTTTCGATCGGCGGATCGATTGAACACTTCGATTCGCTCGAAACCCTGGCAGCAGGCGAGCCGCCGACAGCACGTGTGCACGAGCCGCCCGGTGCCCTCATGGTCTACACCTCGGGGACCACCGGTGCGCCCAAGGGAGTGTGGCGGCCGCTGCCGGCGGCCGACTACCTTGGACCGCCCGCTTTTGCCGCAGACCTTCTGCAGCTCTTCGGACTCGGTGGGATGGGCGTTCGTTACCTCTCCACCGCGCCGCTCTATCATGCCGCGCCGCTGCGCTTCGCTCTGGCCGTCACGGCCGGCGGTGGCACGGTCCATCTATTGGAGCGCTTCGATGCCGAACTGGCGCTCGACGTGCTGGAGCGCGAGGCTATCACGCACAGCCAGTGGGTGCCAACGATGTTCCAGCGCCTGCTGGCTTTGCCCGAAAGCTGCCGAGGCGCCTTCGCGGCCCCGGCGCACCGCGTGGCGGTACATGGTGCCGCGCCATGCGCCGCCACGCTCAAGCAGCGCATGATCGACTGGTGGGGGCCGATCCTGCTCGAGTATTACTCGGGCAGCGAAGGCATAGGCCTGACGCTGATCGATTCAGCTGAGGCGCTTCGCAAGCTGGGCTCGGTGGGTCGTGCCCGCAAGGGCGAGATCCATGTCCTCGGCGCCGACGGGCAGGAATTGCCGGCTGGAGAGACTGGGGTCGTCCACTTCTCGGGCATCGCCCCGTTCACCTATTTCAAGGAGCCGCAAAAGACGGCGGCCAGAACGAGCGAGCGGGGTTGGCAGACGTTCGGC
This sequence comes from Paraburkholderia madseniana, assembly GCF_009690905.1. GTDB lineage: Bacteria > Pseudomonadota > Gammaproteobacteria > Burkholderiales > Burkholderiaceae > Paraburkholderia > Paraburkholderia madseniana. Next base: position 61,048 of record NZ_VOSW01000036.1, on the reverse strand, counting down.
GACGTGGGCCACGTGGATGTCGACGGCTATCTTTACCTCAGGGACCGGCAGGACGACATGATCATCTCCGGCGGCGTGAACATTTACCCGCAGGAGATCGAGCAGGCCATCCTCGAGGTGCCGGGCGTTTCTGAATGCGCCGTAGTCGGTGTGGCCGACGAGCGATTCGGCGAGCGCCCGCTGGCGTTTGTGGTACCGGAGCGCGACGAGGTTCTGGCGCAGCAAGCGTTGGTGGAGGCGATCGAGGCGCACAACCGCCGGCGCCTCGGGCGGCTTAAGTGGCCCTCGGAGATCCGCATTATCGAGGACCTGCCGCGTTCGGCCACCGGCAAGGTTCTGCGCCGCGTGCTGCGCGATCTGCTCGGTCGACCAAGCTGAAATCGACCCCCTGGCAAGTGTGAGCGGCGCGTCCGGCTGACGGGCCAAGCGCCAGGCAGTCGCGTTTTTTTACTCTTTGGAAAGTACAAAGGAGACAAGCATGTTCCAGCAAAAGAAAGTCATCATCAGTTGTGCGGTCACGGGCGCAATCCACACACCGTCGATGTCGCCGTATCTGCCGGTGACACCGGAGGAAATCGCCGAATCGTCGATTGCCGCTGCCCAGGCCGGGGCCGCGATCATCCACCTGCATGCGCGCGATCCAGTGACGGGTAAGCCCGACCAGCGGCCGGAGGCGTTTACGCCTTTCCTCGGCCGCATCAAAAGCGCGTGCGACGCGGTGATCAACCTCACGACAGGCGGCTCCCCCTATATGCCGGTGCAGGAGCGCATTCGCCCGGCCGTCGAACTGCGGCCGGAGGTCGCCTCGATGAACATGGGGTCGATGAATTTCGGCCTGTTCCCGATGCTGCAGCGCTTCAAAGAATTCCGGCACGATTGGGAGCGGCCTTACCTCGAGGGCAGCAAGGATCTGATCTTCCGTAACACCTACGGAGACATCGAGACCGCGCTGCAGGAATTGTCATCGAGCGGCACGCGCTATGAATTCGAGTGCTATGACACTTCGCATCTCTACAACCTCGCCCATTTCATCGAGCGCGGCTTGGTGAAGCCGCCTTTTTTCGTCCAGACGGTGTTCGGCCTCCTGGGCGGCATTGGCGCCCATCCGGACGACGTGATGCACATGAAGCGCACGGCCGACCGGCTTTTCGGCAATGACTACCGCTGGTCGGTGCTGGGCGCCGGACGCAACCAGATGAAAGTGGCTGCGATGGCCGCCGCGATGGGGGGCAACGTCCGGGTCGGCCTTGAAGACAGTCTCTGGATCGGGGCGGGACGGCTCGCCGAGTCCAATGCGGCGCAGGTGCTCAAGGCGAGGGAGATCCTCGAGGGGCTCGGCCTGGAAATCGCAACGCCCGATGAGGCGCGCGAGATTCTGTCGCTTAAAGGTGCCGATCAGGTCGGCTTTTGAGGTTCAGGAGCGGCGAGCGGAGGCGGTCCCGGCAAGTGCCGAGGCGCATCGGATCGAAGCTTTCCGATGCCTCAAGCAGGGCGGGGATGCGATGGAGCGGGGCGAAGTTGGCCCCCGCCGTTCAAAGGCGGCGACGGATGGTGCCCCATGCTTCCTGGAGTGCCGCGCGATGTTCCGGCGCTGCAATGGCGATGAGGGCGTGGGCGCGGGCGTCGAGCGACAGATCACGCACCTGGGCCGCACCGTATTCTGTGACAACTACGTCGGCCATATGCCGGGGCAGCGTGCAAAGGCTCTGTGCATCCAGCGCAGGTACGATGCGCGAAACCGAGCCGCGCTTTGCCGTGGCTGCCATGCAAATCAGAAGGCGGCCACCGGTTGAGTTCAGCGCGCCTTGCGCGAAGGCCGGCAAGCCGCCGGCGCCGGCCTGCAGTACGCCAGCGCCGCGCTCGGCGTTCACCTGGCCGAACAGGTCGACTTCCATCGCCGAGTTGATGGCGACAAAGCGTGTCTTCGCTGCAATCGCCTGCACGTCGTGCGTCTCACGCACGTCGGCGAAGCGTAGACGCGGGTGGCTGCCGGCCCAGTCATAAAAGGCCGCATCGCCGAGTGCGACGCCGGTCATGATGGTGGCGCCAGGCTCCAGTGCGCCAGCGTCCTCGAGCGTGCGCGCTGCCTGCGAGACCATCCCGGTGTGCAGCCTGAGATGGCGGTGCGAGGCCAGTGCGCGAGCCAGCGCCAGCGGTACGGAGCCGATACCGAACTGGAGCGTGTCGCCATCGCGCACGAATTCGGCCGCCAACCGGCCGATTCGCGACATGGTTTCGCCGCCCCCTTCGGCTTCGGAGAACTCGGTCAGCGGCGCATCACACTCGACCGCCGCGTCGAGTTCGGAAAGGTGCACGCGAAAGCCGCTGGCCGTGCGTGGCATGGCGCGGTTGAGATGCGCCACGCGCCGCGCCGCGCGTGGCCATGCAATGGGCAGAAAATCCCCGCAAATGCCCGTGCTGCACCAGCCATCCGGGTCGGGCAGGCTGAAGTGGCCGATGGCGAGGTCGAGTGGGATGCACTGCTTCAGGTAGCGGGCAATGCCGGGATAATCCAGACTCAGCAAGTCCGCGCGCTGTTCCCGAATGCCATTTCGTATCGACGGTGACATGAAAAACGCCGTCTGCCGCGCCTGTGGATGGACGCTCAAGTAGTCGGCGTGACCAATGCCCGGAAACTGGACGCCGATGAAGTCGACGTCGCGCGCACGTTCAGGGTCATCCGTCAGTTCACGCAGCAGCAGTGGAGATTCGCCACTGAGTCCCGGCACGAAAACGCGCGTCTGCGGCCGCAGTGCATCGACGAGCCGCTTCACTTCGCCTCTCCTTCCTCAGACATCCGCAGCGAAATCTGCGCGCTCCCAGAAATCAGGAGTTCGCCCGCGTCGTTGTGTGCGCTGAGCGCGTAGTGGGCGATGAGGTCTTCCGTCCGCTCGAGCGTGCCCGTCAAGACGATGCGCGCGCCGCGCTGTGCGACGCTCACGAAACGCGTCTCCAGCGAGCGCAAAGCCTGCGCGCCGAAGTGCGCCGTGAGAAGCCTGGCCGCAAAAGCCATGGTCAGCATGCCGTGCACGACAGGCCGCTCGAAGCCGGCAGCAAGCGCGATTTCGTCGTCGAGGTGTAGCGGATTGTGGTCGGACGACGATGCCGCATAGAGGGCGAGATCGAGTGCGGTGACCGGACCGCATTCGAGCCGGATGGACGCGGGTGGCGGGTTCAACACGACGTTCATGCTGCTGATGCCTCGGCTGCGATGCTATTGCGGGCCACGATGGTTTGCCGGCTGGTGCCGATGGTGACGCCATCCCGCAGGTACTGCGTGTCGATCACGATGAAGCTCAGTGCTCCGTCGCGCTTGTCGTAGCTGTCGGTGATCCGTCGGCTGACCTCGATGCGTTCGTCGACATGCAGTGGTGCGAGGTAATCGAAGCGCTGCGCCGCGTGCAGTACCGAGCGCAGTGGCACACCGAGCTGCTCCATGAGCTGCGCGCTGTTGAAGTGATCGGTTTCGATCGCCTTGAGGAAGGTGGGCGGGACCGGACAAGCCGCATATCCCGCGTCGGCCGCAGCGCTGGCGTCCCAATACACCGGGTCGGTTTCGCCGATGGCCTGGCAGAAGAGCTTGACCCTCCACGCGTCGATCGTGACCGACGTGGGCGCGGTGGTGAAGCCGATGTGGACGCTGTCGATCATGATGGGTAGCTTGGTCCAAGCCGATGCTCGAGTGCACGCCAGGTCTCGGCCTCCGGGCCCTGCAGCCGGGCGGTCAGCCGACTGCGCTCCTGCCACAGGCGGGTGAACGGACCGCCACTGAAGGCGGGGGCAATACCGGCTGCGCATGCCGCGACGTCGAACAGTTCGGTGTCGTCGACCATGCCGTCGGCCGCGAGATCGAACGCGCTCAGTGCGAGCGCGTCAAGCGGGTTGTCGCCCGTCGCTGCGGCAAGCCGCAGCAGAGCGCTCCGGGCAGCTCGGGTCCGGTAGGGCAGGGCGCCGAGACCGTTGGCGAGCGCGGCAAGCGCCTGTGCCACAGCGTCGTCCGTCGCCACGATTTCCATGGCGCGTCCATAGGGGCCGGCAGGCGAAAGCACGGCTGCGGTGACGTCGAAGAATTCTTCTCCGCCTGCGTCGTCGAGCGTGCGTAAGGCGACGAGATAGCTGCGCCCCTGGCTGTCCACGATCTGCGCCGTGTCGGCAGACAATGCAGCATCGCTGGCATGCGCCAGCTTTGACTTCTCGATGGCTTCCCGCCATGCGCGACGCGTAGTGGACAGCGGGCCGAGCGTGATGCGTTCGATGCGCAAATCGCGTGGCGCCGCCAGTTCCCTGTCGGCGCGCTGACGATTGAGGAACAGCGTTCGCACCATGTTGCCTGCGACCGGGTCGAACATCAGCCGCAGAAATTGCCGCATCTCGATGTCGGTCGCTTCCGCCAGGTCCTTGCGTGCGCCGAGCAACACGCTGTCGATGATCGCGCTGTAGGCAGGATAACGTTCGAAATCAGGATCGGAAACGCCGTGTGCGCGCGCAATGCGGCGTGCCTGCTCGTCCGAGTGGACCGGGACATCGGTTTGGGCGTGATGGAGGTACTTGGCGGCCTGGTCGGGCGAGCGGCCCTGCAGTTCGCGCGCCACGGCGCGTGCCTCGGCGAGCAGTTCGGGCGCTGGCAAGGCACGTGAGAAGATCCCCCGTTCCGCAGCGTGCCTCGGTGTGATGGCGCGACCTGTCAACAGCATCGACAGGCCCTGCTCAAAGCCGGCAAGCCGGGGCAGCCGCTGGGTGCCGCCCGCGCCCGGCAGCAAGCCCCAACGCACTTCGGGCAGGCCAATGAGGGCTCGCGCGTCGTCGACGACAAGCCGTTCCCGGCAGGCCATCGCCAGTTCGAGGCCACCGCCGAGCGCGGTGCCGTTGACCGCAGCCACCCAGGGCTTGGTCGAGTCCTCGACCCGCAGGAACAGGCGCCCCAGGCGACCGCAGCGCTTGAACATCACCTCCGCGGTATCGGCGGGTCCAGGTTCGGTGAAACCGCGAACCATCGCCAGATCGGCGCCGGCCAGGAAAGACGACTTGCCTGAGGTCAGCACGACGCTGCGCACATCGGGCGTGGCTTCCACGTCGTCGAGCAGGGCTTCGAGTGCATCCATCAAAGCGACGGAGAACACGTTCATCGATCGCCCGGGCATCTCGATGGTGGCCAGCAGCACGCCATCGTCGCCCAACTCGCTGCGAATCAACATTGGCAACTCCCTCGGTTCGTCAGCCGGCATACTTCTTGAAGTCCGGTTTGCGTTTCTCGTTGAACGCCCGTACGCCTTCCTTCGACTCCTCAGTCTGATAGTAGTGCTTGACGGTCTGGATGCCGAGAAACCCGATGCCGCGGATATTTTCCGAGTCGGCGTTGAAGGAGCGTTTGGCGATGGTCAGGGCCGTGGGGCTCATCTCGTTGATCTCCTTGCACCACTGGTCGACCTCCGCATCGAGTTGCTCGTGCGGGACGACCTTGTTGACCAGCCCCATGTCGAACGCTTCCTGCGCCTTGTAGCGGCGGCACAGAAACCAGATTTCGCGAGCCTTTTTCTCGCCGACGATGCGCGAGAGGTAGGCGGTGCCCCAGCCCGGATCGACCGAGCCGACCTTCGGTCCGACCTGGCCGAACGTGGCCTTCTCCGAGGCGATGGTCAGGTCGCACAAGGTCGCGAACACGTTGCCGCCGCCGATGGCGAAGCCCTGCACCTTGGCGATCGTCACCTTGCGCACGTCGCGCAGCGCGGTCTGGAACTCTTCGATGGGCATGCCCACCGTGCCGCGCGGACCATAGAGACCATCTTCGCTGAGATGCTCCTTCTGGTCACCGCCAGTGCAGAACGCCTTGTCGCCGGCGCCGGCGAATACGATGACATTGGCCGACTTCTCCTCGCCCGCCTGCTGGAAAGCGTCGATCAGTTCTTCGAGCGTCTGCAGGCGGAACGCGTTGTAGACTTCGGGCCGGTTGATCGTGATGCGGACCACGCCGTCGCGAACTTCGTAGAGGACATCCTTGTAACTGGTGCTCATTTTCAGTTTTCCTTATCCGTGCATGGTGAGACCGCCCGAGACGCTGATCGTCTGGCCGGTGATGAAAGCGGCGTCCTCACTCGCGAGAAACGCGACGAGACCAGGGTAATCGTCAGGCAGGCCAATGCGCCCGAGCGGCACGCCCCGCACCATGGCGTCGCGGATTTTCTGGCCCTGCTCGCCGCTGCCGACGAAGGCTTCCATGGCGGGCGTTTCGGTCGGACCGGGGCACACGGTGTTGACGGTGATCTGGTTGCGTGCGAGCTCACGCGCGAGAGCCTTTGCGAACGCGATGGTCGCGCCCTTGCAACCGGAGTAGACGACCTCGCCGCTCGAGCCGACCCTGCCGGCGTCGGATGCAATGTTGATGATGCGTCCGGCCTTGCGGGCCGCCATGCCCTGGGCCACCGCATGGGTCACGTGGAGTGGGCCGAACCAGTTGATCTCGACGACCTTCTTCCAGAAGGCCTCGTCGGTCTTCAGGAAAGGCATCGGCGTGTCCCAGCCAGCGTTGTTCACGAGAATGTCGGTGCCCGCGCCAGCCGCTTCCTCGAAGGCCTTCAAGGCCTCCACCACGCTCGTGTATTGGGTGATATCGGCGATCGCCGCGATGGCCTTGCCGCCGGCTTCCTGTATCGCGGCGACTGTCTCGTTCGCCCCCTTCTCGCTGATGTCGAAGACGCCGACGGTGATCCCTTCGGCCGCAAGCCGCAGGGCGATTGCGCGGCCGATGCCGCTTCCCGCGCCGGTCACGATGGCGGTTTTTCCCTTGAGTCCTCTCATGTGCTGCGTCTCCTGAAAAGAGTGGATATGTTTCGCTGCTCGCGCCCGACGGCGGATCGGTATGGATCCCCGCTCAGGCCCTGTGACGTCCGATGATCGCCACGGCACTGACATTCTGATGCGGATGACCGCCCAGGTTTTGCGTCAATCCGAGGTCGATGCGCTTGATCTGACGCTCGCCAGCCCGTCCGTGGATTTGCTGGTAGATTTCGTAGACCATGCGCAGTCCCGATGCGCCGATCGGATGGCCGAAACATTTGAGCCCGCCGTCAGGTTGCACGGGAAGCAGGCCGTTGCGGTCGAACACCCCATCCAGTACATCGTAGATCGCGCGGCCAGGTGCGCTGAACCCCAGGTCCTCCATCAGCACCGCCTCGGTAACGGAGAAGCAGTCGTGCACCTCCGCCATATGGACCTGCTCGCGCGGAGCCGTGATGCCGGCACTGCGATAGGCGCGCGCGCTGGCTGTGCGCGCCGTTGCGATGTGAGCGCCGTCCCAACTGCTGAATGCGGCCTCCTCGCCATTGCTGACTGAGACTTCGAGCGCCTTGATGCTGACAATTTCCGCACCCGGTTTGAGCGAGCGTGCGATCTCGGGTGTAGTCACAATCGCGCAGGCCGCGCCGTCGCTCACGCCGGAACAGTCGTAGAGGCCAAGCGGCTCGGCGATCATCGGCGCCTTGAACACATCCTCCTCGCTGATGAGATTGCGCAGGTGGGCCTTTGGGTTCAGAGCACCGTTAGCATGGCTCTTGACCGAGATGTGCGCCATGGCGCGCTTGAGATCGATCTTGTCCACGCCATGCCTGGCGGCATAAGCCGCCGCCAGTTGCGCAAAAGCGCCCGGCGCTGTGGCGTTTGGCAGCCACAGGTCATTGTTGACGCCGCGCGTTCGCACCGGCAGGCCGCCGTAGCCCGTGTCCTTGAGCTTCTCGACGCCCAGCGCGAGCACGATGTCGTAGGCGCCGGCGGCCACCGCATACGCGGCGCCGCGTAAGGCTTCCGTGCCGGTGGCGCAGGCGTTCTCTACCCGCGTGGCGGCTATCCTGGGCAGCCGCAGCGCCTGCGCGAGCGGTCCTGCGGTCTTGCCGACGTTGTTTTCTTCAAGGCAGACGCCGAGCCAGGCGGCTTCGATCTGGCCGATTTCGATGCACGCGTCGGCCATCGCCTCGTTAAAAGCTTCAAGCATCAGATCTTCCGGGCCGCTGTCCCAGTGTTCGCCAAAACGCGTGCAACCCATCCCCAGAATGGCGACCTTGTCGCGTATACCTTCAGCCACCGGATGCTCCTTGCTCTACCGCCCGCACGGGCGTTGCTTTCCAGAAATAGCGGCGGAAGCCACGTCTGGTATCGTATTCCTTGACGCGGAACACCATGCGCAGCGGCACGCCAACGCTCAGCTCGCCAGCGTCGGTGTCAGCGAACTCCATCAGTACACGTCCACCACCGTCGAAGTCGATGTGGCCGAACTGGAAGGGAGGCGCCGGCGTGTAAGCGAGCCAGTCACAGGTGTGTGACAGCACACGTGCGCCGGTGTCGACGAGGCTTTGGGGCGTCTGGGTGTCTTGCGCACGGCAGATCGGGTTGACGCACAGGCGCGAACGGGGAAACTGCGTGGTACCGCAGGCTGAGCATCTTCCGGCCTCGAAGTGGGCTACGCGGGCGCCTTCACGCCAGGCGGCGGTCAGTGCCGTCCGGTTGTCCATCTCGGCGCGCATGCCCCATTCGAGCGCGATCTGGCCGGTGAATGAGAGGTACTTCATGTAGCTTGTCTCCGGCCGACCTGCGGACGGCACAGTTCCAGGGCAGGGCGCTTCGGTGCGGCGCAGCAGCAATGCGTCGCAGCCGCTGCCGAACGCGACCAGCAGCACCAGTTCGCCGGGTGCGGCACGACGAAGTGCTACGTCAAGGAGGGCAAGCGGCTGCGCCGTACCGAGATCACCTGCCTGTTCCGAGCAGGCTCCGACGAGGGCTTCGGTGCGTATGCCCAGTTTTTTGGCCATCGCCTCATTGATGCGGTTGATCGGTGCCGGCATCGCGAATTGAGCAATATCAGCAGCATCCACGCCGGCACTGGCCAGACATTGACGTACCGCCGGCAGGGCCACTTTCATATAGCCTTCGTCGCGTACCCAGCGCTCCTCCCAGCCGTAGTCGTAGGTCTGGCCGGCGGCGCGGAAACGGTCAACGAAGTCGGCATGCACGCTGTGGCTCGCCACCAGCGTGGCGATCGGAAGGCCGCTGCCCACTACCGCTCCGGCTGCGCCATCGCCGTATATCATCTCCTGTGGACTGCCAGGTTTGGCGAGGCGGCGATCCGAGGCCACCAGCATGTGTGCCGGACCGCCGCCCCGGCGCAGCAGGGCGACCAACTCGGTTGCGGCGGCGCGGGGGCTGGAACTCAGGTCCCGCACCAACAGGGCATCGGGCAAACCTAGCGCAGATGCAACGATGCCGGCATTCGATCTTTCGGCGAAGGGTAGGGTGGTCGACGTCAGCGTCAATCCGCCCAGTTCGATGGACGGCGCGGCCCGGACCAGTTCCCGTGCCGCCTCGACCGCCATCGTCACACTGTCTTCATCCCATGAGGCCATGGTGCGCATACCGCGCGCCAGCGATTTGAGCCCGGGTGCCATCCATTGGTGCTGGGCGAAAATTGCGGCTCGATCAAGCCTCAGGCGAGGCAGATAGCGGCTGGTGGCGAGCACGCCGTGTCCGCGGTTGATTGGGTCCGTCATCCTTTTCCTGTGCTCGATCGCGTCATGATGTGATGATGCATACAGTACACTAGCGAACTAAATGAGGCAAGCAAAAAACCGAATGTCTGGAATGAACGATGCCAGACGTGGGCCCTGAATAGTTCAAACCGGATCCCACGTGAATATATCTCCGGATCGGTCCAGCGCGTAGAAAGCCGGGCGCAGCATCGGCAACGCGGTATCGATCACGCTTTCAGGCGTCCAGCCCTCTCCGCGGTGTGCATTGCGGATCGGCCGTGGCTGGCTGAACAGGTGGATTTCGTTGTTGCGTACGCCGAAAACCTGCCCCGTGACATCAGACGCTGCATCGGCGCACAAGGCGACGACAAAGGGCGCCACCCGTTCCGGCAATAATTTTTTCAGAGAATCAACACGTCGCTTCTGTTCGGCCGTCTCGTTCGGAATGGAGTCGACCATGCGCGTCCAGGCAAATGGCGCGACCGCATTCGAACGGACACCAAACTTCTGCATGTCGATGGCGATCGATTTCGAGAGCGCCGCGATGCCGAGCTTGGCCGCACTGTAGTTGGCCTGGCCGACGTTGCCGATCAGGCCCGAGGTCGAGGTCATGTGCACGAAGCTGCCTCCGCCCTGTTCCTTGAAGTACGGGGCAGCAGCACGGCTCACGCTGAAGCAGCCTTTAAGGTGAACGGAGACCACATCGTCGAATTCCTGCTCGGTCATGCGATGAAAAATCGCATCCCGCAGGATGCCGGCATTGTTGACCACGATGTCGATCCGGCCGAAGGCATCGACGGCCGCACGGACCATGGCTTGCGCGGCCGCCCAATCGACGACCGAGCCACCGTCGGCGACGGCTCGGCCGCCGAGCGCTTCGATGGCGGCGATCACGTCCAGCGCCGGGCGTTCCGCCTCCGGGCTGCCGTCGAGTCCCGCGCCAAGATCATTGACCACCACGCTGGCACCCGCAGCAGCCAGCGCCAGTGCGATGCCCCGACCGACGCCACGGCCTCCGCCGGTGACCAATGCGACTTTTCCTTCCAGCAACTTGCTCATTCGCGCTCCTGATGTCGATAACTCATGCTTTCCACTTGCCCTGCACCCGCCGGTCATTCGCCGGGGAAGCCCGTGCCGTCGTGCTCTGAATCAGTCATTCAACTACGTCACTTAGCATATATTGCACTAGTGTACGATAAAGTCAAAGAGTCATCGGCAAACATTTCGCGGTGGATCAGGGCTGGACCAACAGGCCGTAGGCGCGAGCCTTGGCCAGTGCAGCCGATCGGCTGCGCACGCCTATCTTCGTGTAGAGGTTATTCAGGTGCCACTTCACGGTGGGTACTGTCAGGGACAACCGGTCGGCTAGTTGCTGATTGCTGAGACCTTCATTGATGAGGTGCAGCAACTGCGTTTCCCGTACCGTCAGCGCCGGCAACGCGCTCTTCTGCTCGGTCCCGACCGGCGTCGCGGCTGCGTCGCCGGGGACGGCCATGTCCGGCAGCCCGACCAGTGCCCGAAGCCGCTCGAGAAACCTGACTTCATTCGGATGAACGAAGCCGAAATCGCGCGGCCCGGCGCTGTCCAGCACTTTGCCTAGCGCGTTACCGCACACCATGAAGGGATAAACCAGTTGCCCCGGGCAGGCCAATGAGATCGCCATCGACAGGACCCGCAGGGCCTTCGTCGAATCGCCCAGCCTGACGTGCGCGTCCATGGCGGCCAGCAGGAGCTCGACGCGATCGTGCTGGCGCCCTTGAGCCTGAGCAACCTTCATAGCCTCGTTGATCTCGTTCAAGGCTTGCTCGCACATGCCTCTCCCGATCAACAGTTCAATACCGGCCAGCAGCCAATCGCCGCGTGCACGCATGGGCGGATCGATGGCGTGGCGTGATCGCGGGGTTAGCAGATTGCATCGTTCCGCCAGGTTCACCGCCTCCTGGGTATTTCCCAACCGCAATTGCCGGCGTACGCGCTGGGCCGACAGCAGCCTCAGCACTCTGGGCGGATAGCTGCGGGCGATTCGATCAAGCGCCGACTCCGACAACGCATCCTCGGGCTGGTCAGGCAACAAGGCGACGCATGCGCCAAGGCCCGATTCGGCGGACATGACCACGCCGTGGTCATGCGCACGGGCCAGCCCACGACGGGCTGGCAGGAGGGCTTCCGAAAGTCGCCCCGAGTCCACCAGGGCACGCGCGTGCACGAAGTCGATCGCCGCGACGACGCCAGCATCCTCCCCGATTTGGGCAGCCACATTCGCACGCGCTTCGATCAACAGTCGGTCTGCCACGTCGGGCCGCGCGCGAGCCAGTTCGGCCATCGCCCGCAGGATCGCCACCCAGGCTTGGGCAAAGGCGCTTTGCGAACGCAATATGGCGCCTTCGGCACGATCCAGGTGCTGCTGCGCATCAGCCAGATCTCCGCAATCGATCTCTGCCATGGCTGCGATCGCTGTAACCGTGCCGGTGTGCAACGGGTCGTTCGGATGGTCGCTGGCAAGCCAGGCCAGCGCTTCGGCATGGGCAACGTCCAGCGTGTCCAGGTATACGCCCAAGACCATCCGGAGGAACGGGAGATCCGCACTCACCTGGCTTGCATCCGTGTCAGGCACCGTGCCCTGCTGCAAACGACGGTCGAACACGTCCAATGCAAGCCGCGCACGTTCGTACTGCATCGTGTGGCACAAGGCCCATACATACCAGCCCTGGGCTTCCGCCGGCACACGGCCACCGGCGAGGAGCAAACGGTCAACCCACTGGACGAAAAGCGTCATCTGCCCACGGTCCCCGGCCACCTGCCGTGCGACCCGGCCGATCAGGTCCTGCGCCAGTTCGACGTCGGGTGCATCGAGTGCGCACCCGATGGCAGCGACGTAGTCGCCACGGCTGGCATGCCATTGGGCGACGCGCTTTAAAACGTCTCGGCGCCGAACGCTGTCGAGGCGCTCCTGCCCCTCGTTCAGCAGATATTCCCGCAACAGCGTATGAAAGCGGAACCAGCGACGATTGCGATCCACTGGGAATATCAGCATGTTGCGAAGCACCAGGTCGTCCAGCCATGCATGGGCCTGAACAGATCCGGTCATGTACTGCGCCAACTCCGCGCTGAATTCCCGCACCAGCGCTATCTCCATGAGAAACTGGACACCCGCGGGCTCGATTCCGGCCATCACGCGGTTCGTGAGAACGCGCGCAATATCCGTCTGGTCGCCACCGAAGTGCTCCAGCACCGCTGCAGGAATGACGCCTTGAACAGGGCCTGCATCGATGCCGCGCTCGGCAGACATCAGCACCTGCAGCAGACGCACGGCTGCGGGCCAACCCTCAGTTTGCGTCTGAATGTGGTCGAGCATCGTCGCGTCGAGCGAAGAAAAGCCCGCCAGCTGGAGCAATCGTCGGGTCGCGACGCAATCGAAGCAGAGATGCTCCGCGCGCAGTTCTAGCGCGCCCAGTTCCATTTTGACCCGCACGATGTCGATCGGCAGTGCGCGGTTGCTGGAGATGATCAGACGCAACTCGGGGCCGCTGTCGAACACCAGGCGCTCCAGCAGCGCAGAAAGCCGCAAGTCCTCGCACAAGCCCAGGTTGTCGATGAGGACAACAGTCTTGCCCGGCAGTAGACGGATCTGCCTGATTACCCTATCCATCATTTCGCCGGGATCGGCGAACGGCAGCACCTCGACTTCGGTTTCGTCGGCGGGGGCATCTGCGCTTTGCGTCAGCGCACCACGCAGTAAAGCTAGCAACGAAAGCAGGTCGCGGTCGCGGTCGTCGAGCGACAGCCACAGACAGCGCTCGCCGCGCGACCGCAGGTGTTCATGGACCCGGCTAAGCAGCACCGTCTTGCCGTATCCAGGCGGCGCGCACACGGCCGTCAACTTGGGCAGAGCGTCCGCTTGCAGCTGCGACAGGGCGCGCGTCGGCACACACTCGAACCCGAAACCCGGAGGTGCCAGACGTCCCCTGGACCACTCATCCCGCTTCATGCGACCCGCAGAATGTTCAGCGAGGATTGCCCCAAAGTGCTGGTCCGCTACGTCATCCGACGGTTCTGACCCCCGTGGGTTTTCATGTCCACTTACAGTGACTCGAGACGCCGGCGGCGAGATCGCTTTCATTCATACGCCCGAGCTAAGTTCACTTGTACATTGTAAGTGACATATACCATATTCATGTTTATGGTAGTCATGGTCTCGCCCCTTCTGGCGGTTTCCCCGATTGTGAGCTTGCTCGGGTGTCTTGATGCCTCGGGTTTGTCCTAGTCGGACCCCAATCTTTCGGATGGGGTTATCAATCCTCCTCTCCATTCTAATTACAACAGGTCGCCAATGAGGAATCCGTGTGCCGATTCATCGGCATCGGGGACTCGCACCAGTCCACGACCGTCGCTGCATTGCAGCATGACGGGGCGATAAACCAAGGAGACAACCATGAGACTCAAAGACAAGGTCGCGGTCATCACCGGCGCGTCGACAGGCATAGGTCGCGCGATTGCCGAGCGCTACGCCCGGGAGGGGGCCTGCGTTGTCGTGGCCGACGTCCGGGGAGCCGCCGGGGCCGCCGCCGAGATCGGCCAAAATGCCTTGGGCGTCACGACGGATGTTTCCGACCCTCAGAGCACCCACGCGATGGCCGTGGCGGCGATCAATCGATTCGGGCGAGTCGATATTCTGGTCAATAACGCCGGCATTTTCACCGGGCTCAACTACACGCCCATGGAAGCACTCGCCGTTGCTGACTGGCAAAAAATCCTGGCGGTCAACGTCATGGGGCCGTGGCTGTGTGCAAGTGCGGTGTCGCCGAATATGCGTGCGAACGGCGGCGGCAAGATCATCAACATCGCTTCTGTGATTGCGCATATCGGCATCCCGTTCATGCTGCACTACGTGGCGAGCAAAGGCGCGTTGGCCGCGATGACGCGAGCGATGGCGCGCGAGTTTGCCGCCGCGAAGGCTGGCATCACGGTCAACGCGATTTCCCCCGGTTATATCCACTCGCCCAACGCGGTGGCCAACGCAGCGCAGCACGAACAGTTCGAGGCGGTGGCGTCCCAGATGCGAACCATCGAGCGCGCGCAGACGCCGCAGGACATTGCCGGCGCCGCCTTGTGGCTCGCAGGCGATGAGTCATCGACCGTCAACGGCCAGAACATCGTAGTCGACGGCGGCATCTTCATGAGCCTGTAGAGGGCGTCGGCCAGCTGCAGCGGGCCGACAACTTCATTTGAACCGCAACGCTCGCGCTCCCATGTCCCGTAGTCACGTATCGAATTCAGGAGACAGTCAGATGGACACTTCCGTACAGTTCGGAACCCGAATCAAGGCGGTGCAAAACAAGAATCTCATTGGCGGACAATGGCTGGACGCCGCTTCGGGCCAGACCATCGAGGTGGAGAATCCCGCGACCCAGGACATGATCGCCGCTGTTCCGCGTAGCGCAGCGCAAGACATCGACCGCGCGGTGAAAGCGGCTCGGGCCGCCTTCGAGAGCGATGCGTGGCGCAAGATGCGCCCAATCGATCGAGGCCGTCTGCTCGAAAACATTGCCCGCAAGATCGAGGACCACGCAGAAGAACTGGCCTACCTGGAGTCGGTCGACACCGGCAAGGCCATCACCTTTGCCAAAGTCCTGGATCTACCGTCCACGGTCGAGGTGTTCCGCTACATGGGAGGCTGGTGCAGCAAGGTCGGCGGCAAGACTTTACCCGTCTCTTTCGACGGCAAGGAGTACCACGCCTATACGCGCCGCGAGCCAGTGGGCGTGGTGGGCGCCATCACGCCATGGAATTATCCGCTCGCGCTTGGGGCATGGAAGATCGCGTCGGCGTTGGCGGCCGGATGCACGATGGTGCTGAAGCCCACGGAGCTCACTCCGCTGAGCACGTTGCGGCTTGCCGAGCTCTGCCTCGAAGCAGGTCTGCCAGAAGGTGTCCTGAACATCGTCAACGGTTATGGCCACGAAGCCGGCGCTGCGCTGGCCCAGCACCCCGACGTCAACAAGATCACGTTCACCGGCTCGACCGCAGTGGGCAAACAGATCGTCGAGTATTCGCTTGGCAACATGAAGCGGGTTTCGCTGGAACTCGGCGGCAAGTCGCCCAGCATCGTTTTTGCCGATGCGGACCTCGACCAGGTCGGCCTCGGCGCGGCGCTTGCCGTGTTCTTCAACTCCGGCCAGATCTGCTTTGCCGCCAGCCGGCTGTTCGTGCAGGACAGCGTATACGACCAGGTGGTTGAGGCGGTGGCGGCGGCGGCTTCCCAGTTCAAGGTGGGCAATGGCCAGAACCCGGAAACCATGATGGGGCCGCTCGTCTCCGGCAAGCAGCAGGAACGCGTACTAGGCTACGTCGCCTCAGGGCTGGAGCAGGGCGCGACGCTGGTCTGTGGCGGCAAGAAGACGGGAGACAAGGGTTACTTCATGGAGCCAACCGTGTTTGCCAATGCCGACCCGTCGATGAAGATCGCCCAGGAGGAGATTTTCGGACCGGTGGTCAGCGTGATGCGGTTCAAGGACGTCGAGGACGTCACCCGAATGGCCAACGACACCCCCTACGGGCTGGCCGCCAACATCTGGACACGCGACATCAAGAAGGCCCACCGACTGGCGCACAGGCTGGAGGCCGGTTCGGTCTGGATCAACTGCCATGGAATCATCGACGCAGCACTGCCTTTCGGCGGATTCAAGCAGTCCGGCTGGGGGCGCGAGGTGTCCGAGGAAGGGCTGCTGGCCTACACCGAGACAAAGACGGTCTGCGCGTTGCTCGACGACTGAAATGAAACCCAAATGCCCCGCACTGCGGGCTCCTGGAGGAACGTGAAATGTGGGATTACCTCAAATATTATCTGGCGCCGCTGACGCAAGCGTTAAGCATGCTGGGACTCTACATGGGCGGTGACTATGTCTGGGTCGGCCTCGGTTTCTTTCCGTTGATGGCAGCCATTGACAGCATGCTGCCGCTGGACCTGAAGGCGCGCAAGATGAAAAGCCGGGGTTGGGCCTTCGTGCCGATCTGGCTTTCGACCTTGCTGGGACCGGCCACGTACCTCATGCTGGCCTGGTCTGTCGCCCATCATGATCTGACCGGCTGGCAGATGCTCGGCGGCGTGATGAGCTGCGCATGGCTCTCGGTGGTGCCGATGGTTCCCGCTTCCCACGAGCTCTACCACGCACGGGGCAGAATCGGCCGCACGTTTGGACGCTACGCGCAGATATGCTTCCTCGACCCGACGCGGATGGAGGCGCATGTCGTGAGTCATCACCGTGACGTGGGCACTGCCCACGACAGCGACACTGCAGCGCGTGGCGAAACCCTGTATTCGTTCGCACCCAAGGCCGTTCTTGAATCCACGCTGCTGGCCCAACGTATCGAGTCGGATGCGCTGGAAAAGCGCGGCTTCGCCCGCTGGTCGATTCGCCACCATCTCTGGCGCGCGATCCTGGCGCAGGTGCTGTTCCAGTCACTGATGTACTGGATCGGCGGTTGGGCGTCGGTAGGGCTCGCGCTCGTTGCCATGGTGATTGCCCGCTTCTGGGTCGAAACCTTCAATTACTTCCAGCACTATGGGCAGGTACGCGTGGCTGGCAGCCCGATCGAGAAGCGCCATGTATGGAATCACTTCGGTCCGCTGTCACGGTTGGTCGCTTTCGAGATCACCAACCACGCTGACCACCACCTGAACACCTATCTCTCCTACTACGAGTTGGTTCCTCACCGCGAGGCGATCCGCATGCCCAGTGTGTTCGGTTGCTTCATGGCAGCGCTGTTGCCGCCGGTGTGGTTCAGTCTGATCATCAAGCCGGCCCTGCGGCGCTGGGACAACGAATGGGCGTCCGCGGAAGAGCGCCGTCTGGCTGCCGAGCAGAACCGCCGCGCGGGTTGGGAAGATTGGCTAGGGCAACCTCCTGCGACGGCCAGTTCATCCAGTTGATGGACCACGCCCCTGACGAACCCATCCAATGAAGAGCGCGAACATGATTGTCGATATCCAGCGGCGCATGATTGGTCATGCCGCACTCATCCTCCTTATCGGGATGCTGGCAGGCGCGGGCCTGCTTGTCAGTCTGGTAGGAGGACTCGAGTGGTGGCCCGGAAAGACGATGCCGCTGCACCTGCCGATTTCCACCGATGCCTGGGTGCGCACACACCTCGGCGGCATGCTCAACGCCTTCCTGATCATGCTGGCGGCACTGGCCATGCCGGTGGTCGGGTTCGACGTGCCTGGCGGGCGCCGCCTCGGCTGGATGTTCGTGGGCACGGGGTGGGCCAATACCGTCTTTTACTGGGCGGCGATGTTTGCCCCCAATCGCGCGCTGAGCTTTGCCGACAACCGGTTCGGGTCATCCAACCTGTTCACGGTGATCGGCCTCGCGCCTGCCTTGCTGTTCACCCTCGTATCCATCGTCGCGGTTGTGCTGCTGGCGTATCGGGCCTTGCGCTAAGCCCTTGTCCACGGCGTCGCTTTCCGTTTTCCGGACTCTCCACACTCCATGCGAAATTTCCTCAACTCCTTGCTGCCGCGGTCCCCTACCAAGCGGCAGATCCGGATCCTCCCGCAGGGGGTGACCATTGACGTCGCCTCGGGTCAGACGTTGCTGGAAGCGGCACTGGCCAATGGCGTTCACTATCCTCATAACTGTACTGTGGGCACCTGCGCTTCGTGCAAGACGCTCTTGCGCCAGGGCCGCGTGCGGGAAGCCACTCCTTTTGGCTACACCCTGTCCAAACAGGAACTGGATGCGGGCTACATCCTCGCCTGTCAGGCCTTTGTGCGCGACGATCTCACCGTCGTGGAGATTGCCCCCCCGAGCGCGGATCTGCCAGTGGCGGAATCCTACGCGGCCAACATCGTCGCGACCGAGCCGCTGACTCACGACATTCTGAAAGTCACGATGCGTACAGACCGCCCAGTGAACTATGTGGCCGGGCAGTACGCTAGCGTCCTTGCGCCCGGATTGCCCCGCAGCCGACACTACTCGTTCGCCGACGCGCCGCAGAGGAGCGGCCGCACAGAGCTTGCGTTTTTCATCCGGAAGGTGCCGGGTGGCGCCTTCACCGATGCATTGTTCAGTGGCAGCCTCGCCGGTCAGTCGCTCGCGATCGAGGCGCCCCACGGCAGTTTCTACTTGCGAGGCGGCAACGCGCCGATGGTGTGCGTCGCAGGTGGCAGTGGCTTGGCGCCATTGTTGAGCATCCTGGAGGATGCGCGCAGGAGCCGCATCCGCCGCCCCTGCACATTGCTCTTCGGCGCGCGTACGCAAGCCGATTTGTACATGCTCGATGCCATCCGGGAGCTTGCCGGAAACTGGCCCGATCCTTTCGAATTTATCCCGGTGTTGTCTCACGATTCTCCAGGCAGCCCCTGGAAAGGTGCCCGAGGCCTGGTCAGCGATTTCATCACCGCAGCGATGGCTGACGGTGCGGAAGGCTATCTATGCGGACCACCGCGCATGATTGACGCAGGCATCGCAATGCTGGTGCAGCACGGGGTTTCGCTCGAGGCCATTTACTACGACAAGTTCACAGACGGCCACGATGGGGTGCCGGGTGGCTGACCCCTGCACTGCATTTGCCGATTCAAACTCGCCCAAGAACACGGCAATCTGGCAGACCACGATGAATATGTCTTCCGAGGTAGTGCAAACACTTATAGATAGCTACAGTACGGTACACTACTGTACTAGTTATGCAGATGGCGCCAACCCGGCATAACCCAGGAGATTGAATAGATGGTCCTGACCGAAGACCAGAAAGCGCTTCAGGAGACCGCGCGAAGATTTTCACGCGAGCGGTTACTCCCTGACTACCAGAAGCGGGAAAAGCAGAGGGTGCTTGACCGGGTCCTGATCCGCGAGATGGGTGCATTGGGCCTGCTGGGAACAGACATTCCCGAATCCTTCGGCGGCCTGGGGATGGATGGCGTGACGACGGGCCTGATCGCAGAAGAAGTCGCGTACGGCGATTTCAATATCGGCGGTGTGTCCGTCGCGATTTCACTGCTCGCTGCGATCATCCTGCGCAATGCGAATGCGGCCCTCACAGACGCATGGGTGCCCCGCATGGCGCGCGGCGAGGTCATCGTCGGCATCTGCGTGACGGAACCGCGCGGCGGGTCGGATGCAGCCAATCTGCAATTGCGTGCCCGGATTGACGGCAACCATTACGTGGTGAACGGCGAGAAGACGTCTATCACCTTTGCCGACTGCGCCGACGCTTTCCTGGTCTTTGCACGCACCGGCCGGCCGGAGGAAGGTGCGCGTGGCATCACGGCGCTCTTCATTCCGGCCGACTCACCCGGGGTGCAGCGTACCCGCTTCGACGATGTAGGAAGCCACATCACCGGACGCGGCTCGGTGTTTTTCGATGACGTGCGCGTACCGCTCGACCACCGGCTAGGCGAGGAGGGGCGAGGCTTTACCCAGGTCATGCAGGGCTTCGACTACAGCCGCGCGCTGATTGCGCTGCAGTGCGTTGGCGCCGCCCAGGCATCGCTTGACGAAGCGTGGTGCTACGCAAAGGAGCGGGAGGCGTTCGGCCGGCCAATCGGGCAGTTCCAGGGCGTGAGTTTCCCGCTGGTCGAAGGGGATTCCTCAATCGCAGCCATCCGGCAGCTCTCGTACCACGCGTTGTCGCTACGTGACGCGGGGCTGCCGCATACAGCCGAAGCTGCAATGGTCAAATGGATGGGACCGAGAACCGCCTTCGATGTCATTCATCAATGCCTGCTGACGTTCGGCCACTACGGCTGGTCAAAAGACCTGCCGCACCAGCAGCGCATGCGCGATGTAATGGGCCTGGAGATCGGGGACGGCACGGCCGGTGTCATGAAACTGATCATCGCGCGCGAACGCATTGGCCGTGCCGCCGTGCAGTATGCATGAGAGCGAAATCATGAGGATAACCAGGAGGTGTCTGTGAGTTATCGGTCCGCGTTCCGCCATGGCCTGTTCGAAGACCGATGCGTCATCGTGACGGGCGGCGGCAGTGGCATCGGCCGCTGTGCCGCGCATGAACTCGCCGCGCTTGGCGCAGACGTCGCCATTGTTGGCCGCACGGCAGAGAAGCTCGAGGTCGTGAAGGCTGAAATCGAGCAGGACGGTGGCAAGGCGAGCACGCACATCTGCGATATCCGCGAGGAGGCGCAGGTGCAGGCCACGATCGATGCAGTGCTCGCGCAACACGGCCGTATCGACGGGCTCGTCAACAATGCGGGCGGCCAATACCGTGCCGCGCTCAAGAGCATTTCGACGAAAGGATTCGAGGCGGTCGTGCGCAATAACCTGACCGGAGGCTTCATCTTCATGCGCGAGGTCTATACGCGCTGGATGGAAGTCCACGGCGGCTCGATCGTCAACATCATCGCTGATATCTGGAATGGCTGGCCGAACTTTGCGCATTCGGGCGCGGCGCGCGGCGGCATGCTCACGCTCAGCCAGTCGGCTGCGTCCGAGTGGGCCGGATCGGGCGTGAGGGTGAACGTCGTAGCGCCAGGCGGCATTGCTTCGAGCGGGTTTGACACCTATACACCCGAAGCTTTTGAGGAGATACGCAAGGTTGCGAGCGGGGTGCCCCTGCAGCGCTTCGGCAACGAAGCGGAGGTTTCATCGGCGATCGTCTATCTCCTGTCGCCAGCCGCGTCGTACATCACCGGCACATACATTCGCGTTGACGGCGGCAGTCCGAATGCGCGTCAGACCGGAACGCTGGCCACCGAATCGCGGGTACCGCCGTTTGACGGCTTTCATCGTGCTTTGCCCACGCGCAGTTGAGGACGCGATGCCAATTCCCTGGAAAGAGCGATGGTTTGACGACTTCGCCGTCGGCGAAACGGCGGTGTTCGGTGAACATCTGGTCTCCGAAGACGAGATCGTCGAATTCGCGCGACGCTACGATCCGCAGCCTTTCCATGTTGATCCGGTCGCGGCGATGCAATCGCCCTACGGCGGGTTGATCGCCAGCGGCTGGATGACGGGTGCAGTCGTGACGCGTCTGATGTGCGCGCACTTCCTTTCGCCCTGCTCGGCAATGGCGTCGCCCGGCCTGGATGAGCTGCGGTGGCTCAAGCCTGTTCGACCAGGAGACCGTCTGTCCGTGCGCGTCGAAGTGCTGGAGACCAACCGTTCACGCAGCAAGCCCGATCGTGGCGTCGTACGTTTGTTGCAGCAGGCGGTGAATCAGGACGGGGAGGTCGTGCTGTCCGTACACGGGCGAGCGATGTTCTGGTGCCGCCCATGCAGCCGCTGACCGTTCGCCGAAGTGGCCAAGAGAGCAGCGCTGGAAGCGCTGAACTTTTCCGAACAACACAGAGAGATCTCATGCCGTTTGAAATCGCACTGAGCCCGGCACGGGCCAACACCCTGCGCGCTCAGGGATGGTGGCGCGACAAGACCATTAACGCCTGTTTTGACCAGGTGCTCGAGCGTTCGCCGGACAAGACAGCGCTTGTGGCTCATACCCGGGGTAACGAGGCTGCGCGCCGCATCAGCTACCGGGAGCTCGACCGGCTCGTCGCCACGGCGTCCGCTTCGTTGAGCGCGCTCGGCGTCGGACGCGGGGACGTTGTATCGATTCAACTGCCCAATGTCTGGCAGTTCGTAGTGACGTCATTAGCGGCCTCGCGCATCGGGGCGGTCGTGAATCCATTGATGCCCATCCTGCGTGAGCGCGAACTGGCCTACATGCTTGACTTTTGCGAGGCGAAGGTTCTGGTCGTTCCGTCCCGTTACCGGGGCCATGATCATGCCGCTATGGCGCGCGGCCTGCTGCCTCAGTTGACGAAGCTGAAACGGCTTGTGGTTGTGGGAGATGACGGCGCAGACGGTTTTGATCGTGTGCTGCTGAATCCGGACATGCAGGCTCCCGTTTCTCTGAGCGCCGCTGCGGCCAGGTTGCAGCCGGATGACGTGTCACTCCTGATGTTCAGTTCGGGGACCACCGGCGCCCCCAAGGGCGTGATGCACACGTCCAACACGTTGCTGTCGACGCTGTTCACGTCGATCGAAGACCTGCACCTGAGCTCTGACGACGTGGTGCTGACCATTTCGCCCGTCGGCCATCTGCTTGGCTATGCGTATCAGACGATGATGCCGCTGATGCTTGGCGCAACGACCGTTCTGATGGACGAGTGGGAGCCGCGCGTCGCGCTCGAACTGATGCGCAGCGAAAAGGTGAGCTTCAGCGCCGCCGCCACGCCATTCCTCGCTGATCTGCTCAATGCCGTGGAAGCGGGTGACCCTGGCGCACCCAGTTTCCGGCTGCTCGGCTGCGCTGGCGCACCGGTGCCCGCAGTGCTGGTCGAGCGCGCGGCTACGTGCATGAACCTGACCGTGTGCTCGATCTGGGGCATGACGGAAACGGTGGCCGGAACGCTGACACAGGTTGAGCGTGCGCGAGAGTTGTCTGCCGTGGCCGATGGCCGGGCAGCGCGAGGCAACGAAGTGAGGGTGGTTGACGAAGAGGGAAGGCCGGTGCCGCTGGGCACCACTGGCCGCCTGCTGTTCCGCGGCAGTTCGCTCTTCGTTGGCTATCTGAAGCGTCCCGAGCTTAATGCCCTCGACGCCGAAGGCTGGTTCGACACAGGAGACCGCGCCTATCTGTTGAACGACGAGGGCTACATCCGGATCAACGGGCGGAGCAAGGACATCATCATTCGTGGTGGCGAGAACATACCAGTGTTCGAAATCGAATCGCTGCTGCTGCGTCACCCTGCCATTGCTGAGATAGCGATCGTGGGTTATCCGGACGAGCGACTCGGCGAGCGCGCCTGTGCGTTCATCGTCCTCAAGCCGAGATGGACCTTCGACACCGATGCCATGGCGCAGTACATGGGGGCGTCGAAGACCGCCAAACAGTATTGGCCCGAGCGAATCGTGATCTGCGAGGAGTTGCCGAAAACCGGAAGCGGAAAGGTACAGAAGTTCAGGCTGCGCGAACGGGCGATCGCCTGCGCCAGCGATCAGAGCTGACAGATTGGCCAGAGAGACAGTCCTATGTCAACGAACTATTCGTCGCTTCGCCTCGAGATCGATGCCGGTCTCGCAACGGTGACCATGACGCAGCCGTCGCGCGGCAATCCGATCGACGCCGATTTCACCCGCGAGTTCAAGGAAGTTTTTCTCGAACTGTGGGACACGGTGGGCTTGCGCGCCGTGCTGTTGCGTGCGGAGGGCGAAAATTTCAGCTTCGGGGGAGACCTCAAGACTTTCCATCCCGCACGCGATCAACTTCCTGCTCTGGTTCGGCGGTTGACCAGCGACCTGCACATGGGACTGTCGCGGGCGTGGCAACTGCCGGTTCCGATCGTCGCCGAAGTGCAGGGCTGGGCGATGGGCGGCGCAGTCGCCATGATTGCCGGCTGCGACATGGTGGTGTCGGCCGAGTCCGCGCGCTTTGGCTCGGCCTTTTCCCGGATCGGTTTTTCGTGCGACAGCGGCTCCACTGTCACGTTGACATTCCGTATGGGAGCCGCTCGCGCCCGTCGCTTTGTCCTGATGGGAGAAGCGCTTGGCAGCACTGAGGCTTTGGCCACAGGTCTGGTAGACCGGGTGGTGCCGGACACACAGCTGGCGGAACTCGCACGCGGCCTGGCGTCGGAGCTGGCAGCCGGCCCGACCCTGGCCTACGGTGAGATCAAGCGGCTTTTTCTAAAGGCTGGCCATGCGCAACTCGAGGAACGTCTTGAGGATGAGGCTCTTACTTTGGCGCGCATATCGGGCACGCAGGACGCCCGGGAGGGCGTGGCGGCGATGTTTGAGCGGCGCAAGCCCTCATTCCATGGGCGTTGAGCAATCATGTCGGTCCCGTCATGGACTACCTGTCGAGCGGTTGCGGTACATGAGGGTTGATTCGGGAGGAACGCTTCAACGAGAGTGAGCCAGGTGTAAGTAATTCGTACTGCATACGTGTGTAATAAAAAAACCCAAATCGATAGGAGACGGCAGGCATGAAGTATTCAATTTTCAAGGACGACGGCATGTCGCGCTGGCGTAAAAAGCCGAGTCGAGTGTCGGTTCTCGCGGCGCTTCCAGCGCTGCTGATCGCACTGGGTTCGCCCGCCGGGGCGTACGCAGCCGACGAACCACCTCCCCCCGGTGAACAACGTTCCGGGTTGAGTGGGCTAATCGGGTTGACGGACAACTACCTCACGCTTGGCGGATTCGTCCGTACGTGGGCGTCGATGAACCTCCAGAATCATCCGGAGACGTCAAGGAATGACGCCGGGACGCTTCAGATGCTTCGAGGGTCGCTCGAACTCGATGCAAAACTGAAAACCGGTCCGCTCACCTGGACGGCGGTGGGCAGGGCTGACCGGGAAGTCCTGACCACGTATCAAAAGGATCTGCAGAACCTTGCGCGCCAGAATACGCCGGGAGGACCGGGAAGCAGTCTGTTGTCACAATACAATCAAACCGAGCTTAGAGAGTTCTATGTCGATGCTGATGTCGGAGATCGAGTCCATCTCCGTTTGGGCAAGCAGCAAATCGTCTGGGGCGAGACGGACTTCTTTCACCCGACCGACCTGATTCAAGGGTACGACTACCGGTGGCGCTCCTTTGTCGAGCCGGAGAGTGACGAGGTCCGCAAGCCCTTGATCATGGCCAACGCAAAGATCGCCGTGCCTGAGGCTGGCGGAACACTGCAGTTGGTGATTCGCCCGGGGCTGGATCGCAAGCGGGATATTGGTAATACGTACGATATCTACGGTGGGCGTTGGAGCGTACAGCCATTCCAGGGCGTCGACTTTCTCTCCGGCATAGTCCGCTACGACTATGACCACCCTTATGGCAAAGCCAGTTCTCCGACAGGGGGCGCCAGATGGACAGGGATCGCGGGCCCGGTGAACTATGCGTTTTCGTATCTCAACACGTTTACGCCCGACCCTGTCCTGAACCCGGCGGCCAACCCGATCGGCAAGTCGCCGTCCGGCCTGCTCGGGGATTTCTTCTTCCCGAAGATCAATGTTTATGATGCAAGCGTGAGTGGCCAGATCCCGGTCATCGACACCATTGTCAACGCGGAGATCGCCTACCAGCCGAATCGGTATTTCAATACCGGCACGGGGCTGCCCAACGGCACGCAGGGCACCGGGCCCGTGATCAGAAAGAACGTCATTTTAACGACGCTTCGTCTGGACAAGGAGCTGAGTCTCGAACGCTTGCTCGGAACGAATGCTGCGTCGCTTCTCTCGATCCAGTTGTTCGACCAGTGGATTCAGAACTTCAAATCCAGCGACGACATCGTCGCCCAGGTCGGTTGGAGCGCGCCAGCCAAGAGGCACGACACGATCTTGACGGCGTTCCTCACGCTCAACTACATGAATAGCCGCTTGAACCCAAGTTTGGCGGGAGGAGTAGACATCAGCACCGGCGATGGATTCGTTATCCCCAGCATCACCTATACGGTCGGCAATCACTGGCGATTCCTGGCCGAAGCGGACATCTTCCTGCCGCGGCATGCGCGTACCAGCCCAGCGCAATTAGGACAGAGCACCTATGGACTGGCGGGCTTCGGCAACCACGACCAGTTGCTGCTGCGCGCAACGTATCAGTTTTAACCAGAGGCAATCGGAGACATGATTATGCAAACTCAATTCAAGCCAGGCGTGGCGTACCGTCTTAAGACGCTGGTGGCTGCATGCTTGATCGCGACGAGTGCTTCCGCACTGGCGGCGGAGCTTTCTGACGGAACCGTGATCAGCAAAGCCAACCTCGACCAGATCAAGAACGACACCTTCATGGGGCATACGATCGGCAGCCTGCTCACGGAAAAGGTTGAATGGCAAATACGCAACACCGGCCTCAAGATGAAGCTGGGTAAGTCAAAAGAGCCGGAGTTTGACCCAAAGTACGTGGAATCCACGAAGAAGTATTCCGACCAGGTTAAGTTCGATCCCAAGACAAGGGAAGTCACCGGCTGGGTTGCGGGTCTGCCGTTCCCCGATATCTCCGAGTCGGATCCGGACGCGGGGGAAAAGGTGATGTGGAACTTCTACTATGGGTCGCCCTATCCCAGAGATATTAAAAAGGACGTCTATTTCGTGACGGTCAACAGTTCGGGTTACGAGGCGACCCAACACTATATCTTCGATCGGCTTATCAATAAGGGACGTCTGGGGGAAGGCAAAACGGTTCTGGGCGATCCAGACGTGCTGACCAAAACGATGCTTGTCGCTGTAGAGCCGCAGGACATCAAAGGGACGGGTACTTTCACGGTTCGCTATGACGTCAGCGCGTCGAAGCTCGAGGATCAGTTTGCGTATATCAAATCCGCTCGCAGAATCCGGAGACTGACCGGAAACGCATGGATGGACCCCGTAGGCGGGCTGGATTTCCTGAATGACGACATCTACGCCTACAACGCCCGTCCATCTCAATACAAGCAGAACAAGCTGATCGGCAAGCGCTGGATTCTCGCCGCCGTTGACTACAAAGTGACACGAAATGCCGCCAAGGCGGGAACCTTGGAAGAGTGGCCAATCATCGATTCGAGCGGGCCTGCGCCCTACTGGTACCAGAAAATGAACTATGCGCCGCGCGAGGTGTGGGTCGTCGAGGGTACCCCACCTCCCGAGCATCCCTACAGCAAGAAGATTATGTACGTGGACACCAAGATTCCGGCTGTCTACATGGCCGAGACGTACGACAAGAAAGGCGATTTCTGGCGATACATCGAATACGGCTACGACCAGCTAACCGGACAGACAACCGGAATTAAGTATATGACCCCAGCTGGCGGGGAGTTCATTGATTTCAAGGCGAAGCACGAGACCCAGTTCATCGCTCCGGGCGTAGTCGATTATGGCGCGAAGTGGGGACAATATACGCCTGAAGCTCTGGAGGCATTGCAATAGCGCGGCTGAGCCAAGGCGCCGGTTCGCGCGTTCGCGGGCGCGCGCTTTCCGGTGCCTTTGTCGGGTCCGGCTTTCGCACCTGGGCCTCGCACGCGCCAAATCCATTTCTGCCCGCGTTCGTCGGCTTTTGCCGCAACGTATCAGGACATCAACGTGAACCGCATATTCAATCTTTTAACGTCTGCGTTGCCGCTGGTCATCATCGGTGGATTGCTGTATGCCGGGCTTTTCATCAAGCCACAGCCGCAGGGGGCTGCGTTAGCAAGGCCGGTGTTCGAACGCGGTGATCGCTTCTATGGGTTGGCCGTGGAGCAGGACGGGAGGGCGTGGGTGGTCGGCAGCGGCGGAAAGATCGCGCGCACGGAAGACAGCGGGCGCTCGTGGGGAATTCAGCGATCCGCTGTTGATGTCTCGCTGCAGGATGTGGCGGCGTGGGATGGGCGACACGCTGTTGCGGTCGGCAACGGTGGGGCCGTGATCGTTACCGATGACGGCGGGAATCTGTGGCGTGGTGTCGAGGCCCCGCACAACAAGATCGCCAACAAGCTGATGCGCGTCACGGCGCTGGCCGGCGGACAGGCATGGGCCGTGGGCGAGGGCGGAAGCGTGCTCCATTCAACCGACTTCGGGAGCACCTGGGCTCAGGTCGGACCCGAAGAGGACATCGCATGGAACGACGTCTCATTTCGCGGAGAGCGTGGCTGGATGGTGGGCGAATATGGCCGGATTCGAGTATCGAACGATGATGGTGCCTCATGGCACGAGGTCAAAAGCCCGACGAAGATGAGCCTCATGTCAGTCGCGTTCAGGGATGCCGAAAACGGTGTGGCGGTCGGCCTGAACGGCGTCATTCTTGTTTCGCACGACGGCGGGAAAACCTGGACCCAGGAGAGGTTTGTATCGCCCGATCAGTCGCCCCAGACCATCCAGACTGACGATCGTCTGGAAGCGGGAAAAGTGTATGAACGCGGACGATTGGAGCATCTGCTTGACGTGATTTGGGACGGCGAGCGCTGGGTTGCCGTGGGCTCCAAAGGCATTGTCGTCATTGGATCGACAGACGCCAGCGAGTGGAAAGCAACCCGCCTGTCGCCGGATGATCGCAATTGGTACACGAGCATTGCACGGAGCCCAACGCAGTATTACCTCGTAGGTTCGCGAGTGGTCACCACCCAGGAAATGAAGGCCCTGTAGGCACGGGGCGAGCAAAGAGCGCGGCAATCCGGAGAGCAACACTGTGAAAGACCTTACGTATACCAAGCTTCAGAACTTCGTCGAATTCTGCATCCGAAACCGTGTGGCCGTGGCCGGAGCTTACCTCCTGCTGACGCTGGTGATGACGCTCTTCGCCGCACGCGTACACGTCAAGACGGTATTTGAAGACCTGCTGCCGCGCAGTCACCCTTACGTTCAGGTACATGAGCGATTTCAGGAGCACTTTGGCGGCTCAAACGTGATCAGCGTCATGCTTGAGGTAAAGCAGGGCGATATCTTCAATCAGAAGGTGCTCGAAAAAGTCAGAAAAATTACGAATGAACTGCCATTGGTCGATGGCGTGAACTCGACCCAGATCGTTTCGCTTGCTTCGAACAAGCTAAGGGAAATCAGGGCGTCGACCGACGCCATTGAAGCACGGCCTGTCATGTGGCCGGATATTCCGAAGACGCAACAAGAGATGCAGGCGCTGAAGTCCTCTGTGCTCAACAGTCCGTTGATCTACGGGCCGTACGTTTCACGAGATCTGAAGTCAACGCTGATTACGGTCGACTTCTATGAGAGCCTGGTCGACTACAACAAGATCTTTCCGCAGATCACCAAGCTGGCCGAGGCCGCGCAAGGCGAAGGCGTGCAGGTCAGCGTGGTCGGCGAGCCGATGCTCTATGGCTGGGTGAACTATTACGTCCCGGAAACCTTGCACATCTTTCTTTTCACTATCGGCTGCCTGGTAGCACTCCTGTTTCTGATCGCGCGGACCTGGCGCGGCACGCTACTGCCGCTGCTGGCAGGCCTGACCAGTGCGATCTGGGCGCTCGGCTTCGCCTCGCTCCTTGGTTTCAACCTCGATCCACTGGTCATTGTCATCGCTTTCCTGATTACCGCCCGATCCATCTCGCATTCGGTGCAACTGGTGTCGAGATTCGGCGATGAACTGGCGGCTGGGGCCGAGACGACGCGTGCGGCTGCCAGCTCCGCGATGCTCCAGCTCTTCAAGCCAGGCATGCTCGGGGTGATCGCCGACGCGGGCTGCATGGTCGTGGTGGTGCTCACGCCGATTCCGCTCATGCAGAAGGTAGCGGTCATCGGGACCATCTGGGTACTGACCATCGCCGTAAGCGCCTGCGTCATGACGCCGGTGCTACTGTCGTGGCTCAAGAAACCCAAGGGCTGCGCTCACCCGTTCGACGTTTCGCCGCTGCTCGATCGCGTGCTTACGCTGGCCATCTCGGTTGCCGCCTCCAGATGGCGTTACGTAGTGGTGGCAGGTGCCGCGGCGGTTTTCGTCGGCTCGGGCCTCTATGCCTTCAGGCTTCAGATCGGCGACGCAGATGCCGGTTCGCCGATTCTTTGGCAAGACTCGCGCTATAACCAGGACTCAGCGGCGGTCAATCGGCAGTTCCAGGGGGCGGACCGCATGTACGCGGTCTTCGCGGGAACGAAGCCCGACGACGTCAAAGAGCCTGCGGTGCTCGAAAATATGGTTTCGATGCAGCGCTTCATGGCCGCGCAGCCGGAGATCGGGGGGAGTCTGTCGATTGCGGACGTCATTCCGTCAGTCAACCGGATCCTGCGCGAGGACAATCCGCGCTATCAGGAGTTCGGCAAAACCAAGAACGAGAACGGCGAGTTGTTCTACATGTGGGGGGCCGATGCAGGTGAGTCTGCCCAATTTGTAGACCCCAAGTTTCAGTACGCACCGGTGACCTTCTATTTCAAGGATCATCGCGGTGGCAGCATTCGGACGGCGGTGCAGCGGCTCAAGGAATTCATCGCTGACAACCCCTTGAAGCAAGGCTCCTACCTACTGGCCGGGGGCGTGATCGGCGTCACCGCGGCCGTCAACGAAGTGATCCTCTCCGGGCAGATCGAAAGCGTTGCGCTGGCACTACTCTGGCTGGTCATCTGCTGTGCCGTCGCCTATCGCTCGACGCGGGCAGGAATCTTTTTCATGGTGCCGGTCATGCTTTCCAACACCATTACCTTCAGCTTCATGGCCTGGAAGGGCATCGGCATGACTCTGAGCACCTTGCCTGTCGCCGCACTCGGGATTGGGCTGGGTGTCGATTATGCGTTCTACGTCGTCGATGGAATCCGCGAGGAACTCCATCACCACAACGATCTGAAGCTGGCAATTCAACAGTCGTTGCGCACTGCGGGCAAAGGCGTGCTGATCACGTCTCTGACGCTGACCGTGAGCGTGGTGCTGTGGCTGCAGTCGTCGCTGCGTTTTCAGGCGGAAATGGGGCTGTTGATGGCGATCTGGCTCTTCGTTTCGGCATTCAGTGCCTTGTTCATCATGCCCGCCATGGTCTACGTCTTCAGGCCAGAGTTCATCGTGGGAAAACGCAGCGAGTCAAAATACAGCACGCCGGCCAAACGGCATCGGAAGGTGGAGGATCCGGCGTGGGAGTGCCCCACCCGGGCAGTGAGCAGCAAACCAGGCCGGCGCGTCGCCAATGATTGACGCAGACGTCGCTGCGCGCGTTGTAAGAGGAGAGGAATTTGTGATGCCGATTTCTGTAGCAGTCGTTGGCAGCGGTCCAGCGGGTATGTATCTCGTGGAGGCTCTGCAAAGGCATGTACCGACTCCACCGCTGATCGACGTAATAGATCGGCTGCCGACGCCGTTCGGGCTCGTTCGCTCCGGCGTTGCGCCAGATCACGCGTCTGTCAGAGCGGTGACGCAGCGTTTCGAACAGGCCTTTTCCAGGCATGGTGTTCGGTTTCTCGGCGGCGTCGAGATTGGCCAGGCGGTTTCACTCGACCGTCTGCGAGAACTCTACGACGCAGTGGTACTAGCCTGTGGTTGTCCTGTCGACAACACGCTGGATATCCCTGGAGAACACCTGCCTGGCGTGTGGGGATCGGCTCGATTCACCGGTTGGTACAACGCCCATCCTGATCACGCAGAGTTGGAAATTGCCGAGCTGCCGGAAACCGTGATGGTTATCGGCAACGGCAATGTCGCGATTGACGTGGCTCGGCTACTGACAAAGCCCGTCGATTCGCTTGCGCAGACCGATATATCTCCTCGCGCGATGGACATGCTGCGCGAGTCGCGCGTACGAAAAGTCGTGCTGGCCGGACGGCGCAGCCCCATGGATGCTCGCTTTTCGGTCAAGGAGCTGGAGGAGTTGGGCGAAGCAGCAGATGTTTCTCTATCCTTGCCGACAGGAACAGAGTTCCCGGATAGCACGGTCATCGCGAGCCTTCCGGCGCCGCAAGCGTCCATGCTGAATGCTCTGGCCCGCTTCTCCAACTCTGCAATGTCAGGAAAGGCCCGCGCTATCGAGCTTCAATTCCTCGGAAGGCCAGTCGAGATCATCGGCCGCACGCGAGTGGAAGCGATGCGCTTCGAGCGAATGCGGATGAACGGAAACATCGTCGAAGGCACGCGCTCATTTTTCAATGTTCGGTGCGATGTGGTGATCAGTTGTATCGGCTACCGCGTGAAGCGATTGGCGCCTCTGAATATCGATGAGCGGCGCGGGTCCTTCCTGCATGAGGATGGTCGAATCGAGGAAGGCCTGTACTGCACCGGATGGGCGAGACGAGGGCCGGGTGGAACCATCGCAACCAATAGAGCCGATGCCGCTCAGATCGCCGCTCGCATCAGTAAGGAAGTCTCCGCTATCGGTGGTGAAGGTCCTTCTGGGCTGGACAAGTTGCTGGCAGAACGCGGCATCCGTCCTGTCGTGTTCGAGGACTGGAAGGCAATCGATCGCGCTGAATGCACACGCGCGACCGGAGGAGCACCCCGCAGGAAATTTCACACCGTCGAAGAAATGTTAGGCATATGCGGTATTGACCGAGTGAGCGCCGCGAGCGCGTAAAACGAAGTGAGGAAACGATCATGACCTATGTCGTTACAGACTCCTGCATACGATGCAAATACACAGACTGCGTTGACGTATGCCCGGTGGAGTGCTTTCGCGGCGGCGAAGTCATGCTGGTCATCGATCCGGTGACCTGCATCGATTGCGCTGCCTGCGTCCCGATCTGCCCCAGTCAAGCCATTGTCGCTGGCAGCAAACCGGAAGCCGCGCGCTGGCTGGCGCTCAACAGGCAGCTCTCGGCCGTCTGGCCAAAAATGGTCGAACACCGACGGGACTTCCCCGACGCCGACGAATACAAGGGGATGTCGGGCAAGTTCGAGAAATTCTTCAGCGAACAGCCACAGAGCGAGTGATCGCCGTCAGGTGTGAAGTTGGAGGAACGTACGATGAGCGCTACAAGCATGGAAGGAAGTCTGAGCCGGCACGTTCGCAAGTGCCCCATCTGCGAAGCAGGGTGCGGCGTCGTGGTGACCGCCGATAGGGAGACGCGAACCGTGCTGGATATTCGCGGCGACGAGCATGACCCGCTCAGCCGTGGTTTCGTCTGCCCCAAAAGCCAGGGCATGAAAGCGTTGCGTGAAGACCGTGATGTACTCGCCAAACCACTGCGCCGCCGAGGCAAGGATTTCGAGGAAATCAGCTGGCAGGATGCCCTCGAGTTGGCGGCCGAACGCTTCAAGGACATTTCGCACAAGTATGGCGCGGACGCCAACGCGATTTACGTCGGCAATCCTACCGCACACAATCCGGGCGGACTGCTGTACACGCTGAGCTGCGCGATGGCGCTGGGCACACGCTCGCTGTACTCTTCAACCTCGGTCGACCATCTGCCCAAGGTGCTGTCAACAGGCCTGGTATTCGGCGACCAGTCGTTGATTCCGGTGCCGGACGTCGAGCGCACCGACTACCTTCTCATTCTGGGCGCTAACCCCTGTATCTCGGGGGGCAGCCTGATGACGGCGCCCGGCTTCGGCCGGCGCATGGAGGAAATCCGGCAGCGTGGTGGCCAGGTGGTAGTGGTGGACCCGCGCCGAACCGAAACAGCGGCCTTGGCGAATCGACACCTGCCCATTCGACCGGGCACCGACCCTTACTTCCTGCTGGGGCTGTTGCGGGTGCTCTTCGACGAGAACCTTGTCAAGCTCGGCAGACTGGAGACGCATGTCAATGGCGTGCAGGAGGTCGCCGCCTTGGCGAGGTCGTTCTCGCTGCCGGAGCTCGCCGCGGCCAGTGGCATCCCTGCCGAGACGATCAGGGAGATCGCCCGCGATTTTGCCGGCGCTCCATCGGCCGTCTGCTATGGGCGAACCGGGTCATCCCAGCAGCCTTTCGGTTCGGTGACCAGCTGGCTGATCGACGTGGTCAATGCGCTGACAGGAAATCTCGACCGTCCCGGCGGCGCCATGATCCCTATGGGAGTGACGCCTTCGATCTTCCTGAACGAACGTTACCGGAACGGTGTGGCGCCGCATCACCGCTGGCATTCGCGGGTGCGCGGACTGCCGGAAGTCGCCGGCCAGTTGCCCGCGGTCGTCCTGGCCGAGGAGATTCTCACGCCCGGACAAGGACAGATCCGGGGCCTGCTCACGATGTGCGCCAATCCGGTCATCAGCGTGCCCAACGGCCCACAGTTGTCGAAGGCGCTGTCCTCGCTGGATTTCATGGTGGCGGTCGATATCTATGTGGGCGAGACGAGCCGCCATGCCGATCTGATCCTGCCCGGCTCGGGCCACCTGGACCGTTCGGACTGGCCGATTTTCACGACGACACTGGCCGTGCGCCATGTCGCCAAGTGGGTCGACAAGGTGTTCGAGCCGATCCCGGGTACGAAGTCCGACGGCGAGATCATGCTGTCCCTGGCCGCCAAGCTCTCCGATATCTCCGAGCAGGCCGTCGACAATGCGCTCGCTGAGTTCTTTCTGCAGGGCGCGCAGGCCGGCGGCGGCCTGGGCGGCAAGACGGCTGCCCAGGCCCTGGAGCTGCTGGAGGAGAAGCAGGGCAGCGACCGCATCTATGAAATCCTGCTGCGCACGCATCATTTCGGCGACAAGTTCGGAGCCAAGCCTGACGGCCTTACCTTATCGAAGGTCAAGGCGGCGGATCACGGCATCGACCTAGGCCCGCTATTCGAGCGCCTTCCGCAGGCGCTGGGCACGCCGAGCGGCAAGGTCGAACTGGCGCCCGAGCTGCTGATGCGGGAAGCGCCGCGCCTGCGCGAAGCGATGACGCAGTACACGACCAGCGACCGAATGATCATGATCGGCCGGCGCCAGCTGCACTCGATCAATTCCTGGATGCACAACATCCGCGCGTTCAATCGCGGCCCGGACAAATGCACGGCCATGCTGCATCCGAACGACGCGGAGCGCCTTCAGGTCAAGACGGGCGACCGCGTCGAGATTAGTCGGAACGACAAGATGATCACGGTGCCGGTGACCGTTTCGGACGAAATCATGCCTGGTGTCATCAGCATGCCGCACGGCTGGGGACACGACGCACCCGATGCGCGTCTGTCCTATGCGCGCACACGGCCTGGCGTCAATTCGAATCTGGTCGCCTCGGAATTCGACATCGACATTCCCAGTGGCAATGCGGTCCTCACGGGTTTCACCGTCGGTGTAGCACGGACGGCCGCCGTGCCGGCGCCGACTCTGGACGTAGCGTAGCGATCCCAGCCTTTTATTGGCGTAGTGTCAACTCAATTTGGAAGAGGTAATCATGAATCAAAATGCTCAAGGTACTGACTACGGGATGTGGCGGTTGCTCGCCTGGTGCGGTCCCATCTTCATGGCGATTTTCTGTTACTTCTGGGGCATCCTGTCCCATAACATGCCCCCGATCGGCGCCGACGTCACACCAGCGCAGATCGCGGCCCACTACCTTGAAAACAATCTGGCGCTGCGTGTAGGCATGTCCGTTTGCATGGTCGGCGCAGCCTTTTACATGGCCTGGGGTTGTGCCGTGTCCAAAGTCATGCGCCGCATCGAGGGGCCGGACGGTCTTCTGTCCAGTCTTGAAATGATGGGCGCCACCATCACTGTTTGTCCTCTGCTGATCGCCTGCGGTACCTGGCTGACCGCCGCCATGGAAACATCAATTCTGACGCCGGAACTCATTCACACGCTCTATTACATGGGCTGGATGATTATCGACCTCGCTTACATGGTGACAACGTTCCAGATTTTCGCGATCTGTGTGGTGTTTCTGCGCGACAAGCGCGCCGAGCCCTTGATGCCGGCCTGGGTCTGCTGGTGGGGCTTCTTTACCTGCGCAACATTCTTTCCAGTCAGCCTCATCCCTTTCTTCAAGACCGGTCCATTCGCCTTCCAGGGCATGTTCAATTTCTGGGTCGCCTTTCTCGCCTGGTATGCGTGGGTATTCGCCACGTCCTTCTATGTGATCCGTGCAATCACTCGGATCGAGCAAGAGGACACGGACCTTGTTGCCAGTTCCATCTCCGAGGCCGGATTTCCAGCAATCTCTTCAACTTGAAAGATCGTGACAGCCACTCTGAATCACCCACGACGCTTGCCCGGAGCGGAAGGCGTCTTTGTCTTTATCGCCGCCGACATGATGGTGTTCGGCCTGCTCTTTGCCGCGTTCGTTATTGAACGCGGCAAAAACCTCGATCTATTCAATCTCTGTCGGCAAACGCTCAACTTCAACTACGGCGGAATCAATACGCTGATCCTGCTGACCAGTTCCTGGTTTGTAGTCATGGCGGTACAAGCGGCCAAAGCGAACAGGCTGCGGCACGTGCCCCATTTCATCGCCATTGGTGTTCTCTGCGGGGCCACGTTCGGCGTGCTTAAAATTGTTGAATACACCGAGAAAATGAGCGCCGGGATATCGATGCTCACTAACGATTTCTACATGTTCTATTTTATTTTGACGGGCATCCATCTGTTGCATGTCGTCGGGGGCATCGTAGTTCTCGTCATCCTCTGGAAGAAAGCGCGACTTGGCGCTTACAACGGCAAGAATTGCACCGGTCTCGAAAGCGGTGCCTCGTTCTGGCATATGGTCGATCTGCTATGGATCTTCCTTTTCCCACTCCTTTATTTGATGAAGTAGAACATGCGCATCCTGTTAAGTCCGGTGAGTGCTGTCTGGATGCTTCTCATGCTCGCTACCTGTGCGAGTACCTGGTGGCTCTCGAAGGATGGCATTGCCCCGACTACCGTGACGGTTCTGATCCTGGCGATTGCGGCCATCAAAGTGAGACTGATCATGATTAATTTTATGGAGCTGGGCCGCGCTCCGTTTCGGTGGCGCTTGCTGTTCGAAGCATGGACGGTGGCTTGTACGGCAGTTATTTTGATCACGTACCTGCGTTAGGGCCGAAACGTATTGCAAACACTGCTGAAACTTTCTCTGGCAACGAGGTGACATGAGCGAACCATCAGAGCAGTTCAAAACGAAGTTTTCCCTCGACCCGGTGCATGACGGTCGCCATCGCCTGCGCAATGATCCCCTCGCGCGCGAATCATTGGTATTCATGTTGCAACTGCCCGAGGAGAATATTGCGGCATTTGTCTATACATGGGTCAATGGCGAAAGCAAAGCCGGCGCCGCACTATGCGTCTTTGGCCCTGGAGCGGGTTCCGTGCCAATTTTTGAAGCGGTCGACGGCATTCCCGTTCCACACGAACAGGGCTTCGACGACTGGCGCGTCGGCAAGGTGCGCGTCGCGCATGGTGCCGTATTGCAGACGGCGGACCTTGCCTATTCCGGCGATGGGGTAAGCCTGCAATACCACTTCGAAGCAACGCATCCCGCGTACAACTACGGCTCGCATGCCGACGGCTGTCCGCAATGGCTGGCCGACGACCGCTTCGAGCAGGCCGGCCAGGTCAGCGGCGTATTGCGCCTTGGCGATCGCGAGATTCCTTTCGACACAATGGGTCACCGCGACCACTCCTGGGGTAGGCGTGATTGGGGTGTGGCGCAGCACTGGAAGTGGCTGGAGGCGCAAGCCGGGCCGGATACTTCCGTGCATTTTTTTGATATCCAGGCGCTCGGTCGCAATATTCTGCGCGGCTACGTGCAGCGCGATGGAAAAATTGCGGAAGTGAGGTCGGTTGACGTTAGCTTCGAGCACGATGCCCTGCTCAGGCATACGGGCATCGATGCCGTCGTCACCGATGCACTCGGAAGAACAACGCATGTGCGCGGTACCACGTTTGCGCTATTCGAATTCAAGGTCAGTCCGCTCGCGACCCTGAATGAGGGATCGATGTCGGTCGAGATCGATGGCGTCAAGGGTGTCGGCCATGTCGAGATGTGCTGGCCGAAACCATACCTGGACTATATGGCGAAAACAGGCGCGACCTGAATCCGGCCCTCTCCAACCGCAGCATGCCCCACCTTTAAAAAAACATGTATCGCCGAAAGCCGTTATGGCTCGTTCCATAATGAGGAGACGAGAATGCAAGAGATTAACAAGGACAGTCCGTCGGCGGAATGGATCAGCGCCATCCGCCGGCGCTTCACCGTCGAGAAGGAAATCGACCACATCCTGACCCGCAAGCTTGAACGGCGCAGCGGGCCGGGTTATTCACCCATAACGCTCGCGTCGCTGGTGCAGAGTGTCGAGTCGTTGCTCCGCACCGAAATCGGCGATACCTTCGAAATCAAGGATACGCGCTGGTTATCCGGTGGCGCCTCGAAATTGCAAATGGCGTTCACGCTTGAATGGAATCGTCCCGGAGCAGGCTTTGAAAAAACCGCGATGGTGCTGCGCATGGAACCGGCCGAGTCGATCGTCGAAACCAGCCGCCTGCGCGAGTTTCAGTTGCTCAAGGCGTGCGAAGCCGTGGTACCCGTCCCATCTGTTTTCTGGTGCGACGCGCAAGCAAGGCATTTGCCCTATCCGGCACTGATCTATGGTTTTGCGCCCGGCGTGACCAAGCCTTCCAATGCCAGCAGCGGCGTTTCCGGCCTGGCAACCCACCTGCCCGAACTGGTGCGCAACCGCCTCGCGCCGCAATTCGTCGCCAACCTCGCAGCAATCCATCTTCATGACTATCGCAATGCGGACCTTAGTGCGTTCGACGTGCCACGCATCGGCACGACGCAGTGTGCCGAGTGGGGCATCGACCATTGGGACCGGATCTGGGAAGAAGACAGCGATGAGGATATTCCGCTGATGCGGGTCGTCTCCGCGTGGCTGCGCCGCAATATGCCTGTTCTGGATCGCGCATCCATTGTGCACTCGGACTACCGCACGGGCAATTTCCTGTTCACCGAGCATGACCTCAAGATTTCCGCCTGGCTGGATTGGGAACTCGGGCGCATTGGCGATCGACATCAGGACCTGGCGTGGACGACAAATCGTGCGTTCGGCCACCTCGATCAGGATGGCAAAATCTTTCTTGTTTGCGGACTCATGCCGGAAGCGCAATTTTTTGAACAATACGAGAAGGCATCGGGGATGTCGGTGTCCGCCAGGACTGTGCATTGGTACAAGATTTACAACAGTTACAGCATCGCTGTCCTTACGCTTGCCACCGGCTACCGGATCGCGCGTAATGGCAAGACGCACCAGGATGTGCTGGTGACCTGGCTGATAGGAATCGGGTACATGATTCTCGAGGAAGTGCGAACCCTGATAGCGATGGAGAACTGATATGCAGATGCGGCCAGAAGTACAGATCGCCAGCGTGATCAAGGCGATGACGGATGTGGTAATCCCGGCGATCGATCCTGCCAACAGGCTTGCGATCGAACAATCCCAACTGATCATCGGGCTGTTGAGTCTGTTGAATACCCAGTTGCCCCTGCAGTTCCGCTTTGATCGCGATGAACTTGGCCGGCTGCTTGCGAATGCGGAAACCCTGAAGGCAACTCCCGCAAACGATCCAGGCACCAGGGCGGCATTGGACAAACTCGCCGTCATCAGTGCCGCCGCCTGCACCGTACTGGATCGATGTACGCTCGATCCTGTGCTACTCACGCAGAGCGTCCGCGACATGCGCGTGGCCATGGGATCAGTCGTGGTCGCGGCGGCTGGCACCGCCGATCTCGACACGCAGTTGCGCGTGGAAAAAATTGTTCTCAACATGTCAAAGGACCAACTCCTGCGCGACCGCTCGCTGATGAAGATGCAGGGGTGGGAGGCGGATCCGGCTGCGCTGCCGGATATCGAAGACCTATTGGCGCAACACTGACATTCAACCATCTTCAGGCAGCGTCGGCCGGCACGTTCATTTTCGACCGGCACGGCGAGGGGCCAGAAGACGACTTCCCCCTTCATCCTAAGATGAGCGACGTTGATGACAATCTCCCCATCGGGGCTTGAAGGCGCACCCAATTTTCGCGACCTCGGTGGCTTTCGTGCTGCCGGCGGCTCTCGCGTTCGACCGGGGCGGCTGTTCCGCTCCGAGTCGCTTGAGCGGCTGACGGATGCCGATCTCGCGCAGGTCGCGAGCCTCGACATTGCGCTGGCGTACGATTTGCGAAATGCTGACGAACGAACACGCGCATCGAATCGATGCCCACCTGGCAAGACACCTGAAACCGTGGCCGGGATTGATTCGCTCGAGTTTGAGGCAGTCAGCGTATTCGGCTGGCGCGAGCGCATCGCCGATCCGACGTTTGATGCAGCGGCCGCTTGCCACTGGATGCAGGATGCTTACGCCAAAATGCCAGGATTGTTTGCCGGGGTTCTCGTCTCGGTATTTGACCGTCTTGGCGCGCCCTCCGCGCCCGCGACCTTGATCCACTGCACTGCCGGCAAGGACCGGACTGGATTTACCAGTGCCATGGTGTTGCTGGCACTGGGCGTTTCCCGTGATGAGGTGTTCGAAGACTACCTCTTGACCCGCAATCGGCGATCTCCCGAAGCATTGTTGCGCACATTGTTGGGCCCAGACCTCACCCGACAGTCGCCAACCACCAGCGCCGCCATGCTCACCATTGCGGATGTCCGCGAAGAGTATCTTGGGGCCGCCCTGCACGCCATCGAACGCGATTTTGGCAGTATGGAGGCCTATCTCGCACTAGCGTGTGGACTGGATTCTACGCGGTCAAGACGCTTGCGTTTGCAGTTGCTGGAATAAGAGCCAGGACATGCCCCGCATGATTCGCCGCATGAATGTCTCAACGTCACAGACGGTGAAAGTCATTCAGTCCGATCCAGTAAACGCCCAGCAGGGCGACAGAAATCACTAGAAGCCATCCTTCAAGAATACCCCGCCAGACGGGTGGGGCGTGTCTGAGTTCCATGAAATCGAGAACGACGAGTCGCCCCTTGAGATAGGCGATCGCCAGAGTGCCCGCACCAGCGGCGAGTCCCACAACGCCGTCGGCACGGAGCCAGAACGTCACGCTGGTTGCGATGATCAGCACTATCCAGGTTCGGTGAAGCGGTTCTCGCAGCAGTCGGAGCATGGCCGGTTACCTCAACAGATAGAGCAGAGGGAAAAGGAAAATCCAGAGCAGATCGACCATGTGCCAGTATGACGCGCCGGTCTCCAGTCCCTTGGTGTTCCGCGCATGGTAGACGCCTTCTTTCGCTTTCATCCACATGACAATCAGGATGATCGTCCCGCCGATGACGTGTAGCAGGTGAATCACCGTCAGGCAGAAATAGAACATGTAGAACGTGTTGGTCGTCATTGTGACGCCGGCGTTGAACTTGGCCGAATACTCGACGTACTTCACCAACATGAAGGCGAAACTTAGCGTTATCCCGACACCGAGATATAGCGATACTTTGGACCGCCTGTTCCTGCGTGCTGCGTGCACGGATAACGCCACAGCCCAGGAACTTGTCACTAAAAAAAACGTGTTGGCGACACCCAAATTCCGATTCAGCGTGAGTTGCGAGGCGTTAAACATCTCGACTTCGAAGAACCGATTCATGATGTAAATGGCGAAGAAGACGCCGAACATAAGAAGCTCGGCAATGATGAAGACCCAGACATCCTTGTCTCCCGGCAGGTGGCGCGCTATGGGGCTTGTGCCAACCGCCGGGGGTGCTGTACCGACCGCCATGAGTCAACGCTCCATGAACAGGCGACGGTTGCCACGCGGATGGCACCTCCGTCGAAAAGATGGGTAGGTAAAACCAGGCACTCCTCCGATCTCGGAACGGCCGAGGTCGGAGGAGATCAGCTTGGACGCCGAATGCGAAACTTCAACTGCCCGTACGGTGCGCGAAGCCGCCAGCTGTTTCCGGAATATCGGAAACAGCCATACGACGGCGAATCTCTTTGATCATGTAGATGCTTGCCGTAATGTACCAACACAGCCAACAAAAATACGGAAAGTAGTAGCTCAGTACACCGCTCCATGCGAAAGGCCCCGTCTGTAGCACGCCAGTCAGGCTTGCCGGGAAGAAGCTGATGCCGCACCAGATTGTCAGGAAGCAGACCCATCGGGGGAACAGCGGAATCTTGCTCTTGTCGGCCAGTCCGACCAGCGCTGCTGCCACCATTTGTAGCGTCGTGCAGGCGTACTGGAGATCGATGCACAGCCAGCCCAGATCGGTGAGCAGTTGAATAGACGCCGGATCCCGTTCGGGTCGGAAAGCAGCGACGGCCCAGAACATGACACTGAAAGAGACCACCATCACTGTTAACCCGCCGCCTAGCAATTGAAGAAAGCTAAGAACCGGGAACTTCCCTTCGATCCGCGCCATTTGTGCGGTGAGTACCGCGGTCCACGGCATGTATAAGACCACCGTGATCATCGAAACGATGAAGCCAAGACGAATTTGACCGAGGTTGGCGAGATAACGCGCTGCCAGGTCCGAGGCGCTCAGCGCTGGCGACGGGTTAGGCAGGTTGTGCCCCAAGACCCCCCAAAAAAAAACGAATGTCACGAGAAAAGCGGGACCGCACCATGCGCTGATGAGCTGATACTTGAGACTCGTTCTGTCATCCATACTCGCTTCTCCTCACGTTGTGTCGATGGCCTCGACGTTGCAGTTCGATCTCGGGACTTCCGCGCGTCTTTAAGCGCAATGATTCGAATCAGACGGACCGTGATCGTCTCGGACGCGGGGAAGCGCCGGCAGTGTCTCCGCCATGGGTGGCGTGCTCCGTTCTATCGACAAGCGCCGCTCGATTCAGGCAAACTAGTACGCAATATGTATAGTGTACATGCGTACTATAGTAGCGGTTGAAAACGTTCTTTGCAAGCGGGACGGCCTGATTGTTACCCCTCGGCGATGGCCAGCCCTCGGCGGGAGTGCGCATTGACCACCAGCACCAGTATTGCGGCCTTAGGCTGGAAGTTCAGCAACGAGGAGAACGAGCTGACCGCGAACCAACTGCCCCCGTAACCGCAGGATGGCGAGGTTCGCTGAGAGTTTCATCTTCCAGGAGGCGATGGGTAGACACGACTAGAAAGGAAGAGCGAATCGTTGAAGATGCCGAACTTTTGGTGGGGGAGGTTCGGTCTTGCTGGCTATAGGCTTAGTGGTATGGATGTCCAGTTGCGCGTTGCCGTAGACCGAAGGAAATCTGTCAACCCTCTGCATAGCACCGGCGGGGCAATCCGTGTTCAGGTTGACATTTTTACGTACGTACCAAGCGGAGCAAAAGTGTCAATTCGCATATATACGTATTAAATTCGTCAATTCGCCTCCTACACTTCGAATCCCGTCTTGAAGGCGTGGATCTCATGGAATTGTCCTTGCCGCTGGTCAAGCCCATCGCGCTCGTGCGACCACGAGGCGCGCATCGGTTCGAAGCATTCAGCGCCAAGCTGCAGCGCCGGGTTACGTTCTGTCGACATTCCCTGCTTGAGTTGTGGGTGCTGTTAGAGACGGATCCGGCGGTGGTCGCTTTCTGCGAGCGTCCCGGTTACATACAGATGGAAGGGCGCCCACGGCTCGCGGATTTTCTGGTTCGTTACGTTGACCATGATGAATTTGCAGTCCTAACAGGCTGTGATGCTGACAGTAGCTTGCGCGAGGCGATGAGTTCCCAACGTTCAATCGATGGCAACGCGTTAGCCATCCGTCGAGTCGGCCCGGCTGAGCTTGCCGCCGGACGGGTCTGGATTGAGAACTGGCAGCGCATGTTGCCCTATGTTGTCGCCAACCATGGCCTTATCTCACCGACGCTGTCGGAGGCGATCGTGCGGTTCGTTGCTGTGCCTCAGAGACTACTTGCCATCGAGCGTGAGTTTTCGACCGGCGATCCGGTTCTGTGCCGTGCGGCGTTGTTTGGCTTGTTGTACAGCGGGCGAGTCAAGGCACCGGAGCTTCACACCCAGCCATTGTCTCTGTTGTCGTCATTTGTAGAGGCGGAGGCAGGATCATGAACCACTGGAAGACCGAGTTGCAGGCGATCGACGTGAGCGTCTGGCCGACCGTTGCGCATACAGAACTCGACGAGGTCGCGCGGCGAGTTTTCGAAAAACGCAGGCAGGCCGTCGTGCGCTATGCCGCCGGAGAGTCGGTCAAATCGATCGAGCTATCAACAGGGGTGAACCGTCGTCAGCTGTACCGCTTGCTTGAACGCGCTACGTTGCCGCACCCGGATGGAAGACCGTATGGTTTCCGCGCTCTCGTGCGTTACACGCGCATCGCGGAATATACGCGGGTAAGAGCCGTGGAGACCGGTCGCGATTGCGGTGGCTATGGGGCAGCAGGAGCGCTATCGCTCCTGTTCGAGCAATACCCGGCCCTGACAGGCTGGCTGCTGCTGAAGCTCAAGCAACGCAAGGTACTGCTCGTAAAGATACATACGGACTCGGGGCTGCGAACCCGTCTAAGCGGTTTGCAAGCGTTGCACGATGAATTTCTCCGCCAATGTCGCACGGTCGGACTGACTGTCGGCGATTACCCATTCAACACCTCAGACAACGCGATCCGTTCCCTGTCGCGACGCGTGAAGGCAGAGTTGTTGCGTCGCTTCGACACAGCAGCGCGGTCGGCAGGCGCTTCGCATCTCAAGGGCTTGCCACGCCCGACCGACGCGGGTGTCACGGCAGCGAGCCGCCCGTATCAGGTGGTCGAATTCGACGGCCACCGGCTTGATATCCGACTTAAGGTGGTCACGCGTGACCCGCTTGGCTTTGAGCATGAGTTCGAGATCGACCGGGCGTGGCTCCTTGTCATCATCGATGTCTGCACACGCGCCGTGCTCGGATATCACATTGCAGTTGGGAAAGAATACAGCCGTTACGACGTCATCAAGACGATCGAGAAGGCTCTGGAGCCACATC
Organism: Paraburkholderia madseniana; assembly: GCF_009690905.1. Lineage (GTDB taxonomy): Bacteria > Pseudomonadota > Gammaproteobacteria > Burkholderiales > Burkholderiaceae > Paraburkholderia > Paraburkholderia madseniana. The sequence continues at coordinate 16,454 of NZ_VOSW01000036.1, read as the reverse complement.
GTGAGCGAAGTCTCACCATCGCTGGCCTGACATACGGGCCGCAGGACGGCTTTCCGTCGCAACGGCTACCGGAGCTGGCGTATGCCACCTGGGAATGGATGAAGCTCGACAACGGGAGGGCTAACCTCGCGAACGAGACGTTGACCGCGTTGTGTGAGTTTATCGGGTGTCTTGTTGACGCCGGACCAAAATACAGCCCGGACGAACGGCCTTACATCGAACGGTTCTTCGGCACGATCGCAAGTCGGCTGTCTTCCCGCCTGCCAGGCTACACAGGGTCCCACCCACGCGATCTGCGCAGAGCGCTGAGCGACCCCAAGGGTAACCTGCGGTTGTATGTCTCGTTCGACGAGCTTGAAGAGTTGGTCGAATATGCCATCGCGAGTTACAACGGTACGCCACACGGCGGCCTGAACAACGTCACGCCTCTTGAAGCGATCGGGTATTTCGTGCGCGGCAAGCAGACGCTGGTAACGTGGCTGGCCGAGCATCACCGTCGCACCCTTTGCCTGATGCAGTCGGCGCGGCGGTGTCGCGTTCGGGCGTATCTCGACCAGGGCGTGCGTCCTCACATCAATCTGCATGGTGCCCGCTACACCAACCGCGTGCTCGCCACAAGCACGCACCTCATCGGCCAGCAGTTGCTCGTCTATATGAACACGGACGATCTGCGCTGCGTCCGGGCATTTCTGTCCGATGGCGCTGAACTGGGCGTGCTTGACGTGCTAGGGTCATGGTGTCTGATTCCGCACAACCTCAAGCTACGCCAGCAAATCCTGAAGCAGGCAGGCGAACGCCGTCAACGTGGAGCGGGCGCGCCAGACCCGATCGAAGCCTATGTTAAGGAAAAGCTGGCAGGTGCAAAGACAGCGCGGAAGGCGGCGACAGAACTTGCCAACGTCAACCGATTGATTGGGTCGGCGTCGACTGCGAAAACTCCACCGGGCCCGGCGCGCCAGCCTGAAACAGTAGTCGCCCCTGCGCTGGAAGCCACGGCGACATCCGCCGCCCCGACCGACGGTGTCGTTGATCGTGCACAAGGCACCGCGGCCCGACCCCGCAAACTGTCAATCGGCACCGGTCAGGTATTTTAGTTCTGGACTTTGCTTTTGGGAGGTGAGTCATGTCGCTTCAGATACCGCGCCCGATCGACCAGTCGCTGCACCCGCTCGTGACTGGCAATTACCGTATCGCCACGCCCGCCATTGAGGCCTTCTATGAGCTGGTCATCCGCTGTCTGCGCTACCGGATCATGGGCGCTCTGATCTACGGCCCGTCCCGGATCGGCAAAACGCGCGCGATTGAATACGTTCGCCTGCTGTTAGCGCAGAACCATCCAAAGATGACGAGCTACCACGCGCAGTGCGAGCATAAACCGCGGCACGCAGAAGGGCCGTTCTTTGCAAACCTGCTTGAGGCCGTCGGCGACCCGGATCCCAACGCAGGTACAAATCCATCAAAACGCATGCGCTTGTCGCTGAGGATACGGGAGGCAGCGGCGCGCGCTGGCAGCGGAACGGTGCTCCTGTTCTGCGACGAGGCCCAGCGCTACAACGAAAACGAGTACGAGTGGTTGCGAGATGTTCACGACGCGCTCGACCGGCAGCAGATCAAACTGTTCACGTTCCTCGTCGGCCAGCAGGAACTCCTCGCGCAGAAAACCGGGCTGCAGATCGCAGCCAAAACCCAGATCGTTGCGCGCCTGATGGTCGAGGAGCTGTCATTCCACGGTATCCGCAACGCCGGGGATGTCGCGACGTGCCTGAACGGATACGACCAGACCGCCTACCCTGAAGCAAGCGAGTGGAGCTTCACACGGTTCTATATTCCACAGGCGTTCGACGCCGGGTATCGTCTTGTCAGTGATGCCGACACGCTTTGGCGGACGTTCGAAGCGGCGCACCACAAGGCAAGTCTGCCTGGGCGCCTGGAGATTCCGATGGAGTCGTTCGCACGCGTCGTTGAGATCGTCCTGAAAGAAAGCGAACTCAAGGACGGGCTCGGCTATTGTCCGGAACCCGCTTTGTGGGCCTACGCGGTACATCACTGCGGCTATGTTCAATCACGCCATGCAACCGGTCGCGTCCTCATCGCCGCCGCGTAGCGTTGCGGAGCTAACGCGGCTGAGTTTTCCAATTCTCACGCTTGAGGAGCGCTCGCTAACGCCCGCGCTCGGGTACGTTCTCAACAAGAAATGGCTCGAGCCGTACGAGTCCATAGTTTCGATCTTGTGGAAGTTCAAGACGGCCAACGCGCTTCCCGGGTACGCTCTCGCACGACTGCTGGGGCCGCGTGTGGATCCGTACGAAGGGGTGGCGCCGCAACTGGAAGCGATCGAGCTTGAGCGCTTACGCAGCACCCTTGATCTGCCGGTGAAAGCCCTGCGTGCTGCGCTCCTGCCGGCACTTCAGCATCGGCCTTGTAGCGAGTCATTCCGCTACGGCCGCCGATGCATCGCTTGTGGGTACCACAGCGCGCTCTACCAGATTGAAAGGGTTATCGTTTGCCCCGCACATTCGTTGCCTCTCGAGGTAGCTTGCCGGAGGTGCGGGTATGAAGCGCCGTATCTACTAAACGTGCGCCTGCTCGAGACACCTTATCGCTGTGCAGAGTGCGGAGCACGGTACGGCAGTAAGAAATGGTCACCGGACAGGATACAACCGTTGTCGGGGGAGCATCGACGGGCGATCACGCGGGTCTATATCGAGCGGGGGTTACTGTAGGGCGGCCGAAGCGAGCTTTGACGCGTCGCTTGGGTCGAGGGCCATGGTGACGCCCGAGGAAATTTCGGTTGTCTGCGCGCTCGCCGCAGTCGCCGCCGCCGCCAGTTCGCTTGCTGGCGCGCACCAACAAAACGATCAGATTGCTGTCAGCACTGTAATTTAGGCCGATTGACACAATTACTGCCGAAACGGTGACACTTTTGCGTCGGTCTACGACACCAGCATGAGTTGTGCTGGCGATCCGGAGCGTCTCTCGGACGATGTCGTTGCCGAGAGAGCTGCGCGCCTGTGTGCAATCGCCGAAGCAACTGCCGGGCGAGAAGGTAAAAAGGAAAAACCGGTGTATATCATTGGCACGGAGGTTCCGGTTCCGGGTGGCGCGGCCGAAGAACTCGATACCGTCGACGTAACCAATCCGGATGCCGCGCTGGATACCGTCGCGGTGCACCGCAGCGCGTGGCGCGATCGTGGCCTTGACGCTGCGTGGCAACGTGTGATCGCCCTCGTCGTTCAACCCGGCGTTGAGTTCGATCATACGAAGGTCGTGGATTACAAGCCTGAGCTTGCCACGAAACTTTCCAGTGTTCTTGAACAGTTGCCCGGCATGGTCTTCGAAGCTCACTCCACTGACTATCAGAAGCCGGAGTCCCTCGCCGCGCTGGTACGGGATGGCTTTGCAATTCCGAAAGTTGGCCCTGGCGTCACCTTTGCCCTGCGCGAAGCTATTTACGCACTTTCCGATATCGAAGTCGAACTCGTTGCCCCAGTGGCAAGGTCGAACCTGCGCGAGATAGTCGAGAGGGTCATGCTTTCCAAACCAGGTAACTGGGAGAAGTATTACCACGGTGAAGAGCAGGAAAAGCGGCTGCTGAGAACTTACAGCTATAGCGACCGGGTCAGATATTACTGGGCGGACCCGGAGATCGACACTGCGGCTCAGAAGCTGATCAGCAATCTGACCGACGTCACGATTTCCGAGAATCTGCTCAGCCGCTACCTGCCGGAACAATACTGGCAATTCCGGCGGGGGCTGATCGATGCGTCTCCGTTGAGCCTCATTCAGAGCAAGATTCGCGAAGTCATTGGCGCGTACGCCGCCGCGTGCACAGCATGAAACGCATCTCGCGCAGACCAGACCGAATGCCTGGGGCGTGGCGAGAGAACTCAGAAACCGTATGCGGCCGGAACGTGTCGATCCACCGCTTTGGCGGCATGCAAGCTTGTGCAATTGAAAAATTCGGCAACAAACGATCAAGGAAACCATCGTGGCTACCCACTCAAATACCGCCTACGATTTCTCAGATACCGTCGTCGTTATTACCGGCGCCGCAGCTGGCATCGGCCACAAGACAGCTGAGATGTTTGCGCAAGCAGGCGCCACTTTGGCGCTTATGGATATCTCTCCATCGATTGGGGCGGTCGCTTCCTCGTTTGGTCCGAAGCATCATGGCTGGACCGTTGACATTACCGACGCCGAACTGGTTGCCAGCGTTGCTTTGGAGGTCAAGGAGCGGTTCGGCCGCGTGGACGTACTGGTCAACAACGCGGGTATCGGACCGCTCGCTCCTGCGGAGAACTTTCCTCTGGCGACTTGGGACAAGACGATTGCCGTCAATCTGACTGGCGCGTTTCTCGTCGCGCGCGCGTTTGCGTCCGATATGCTCGCGAGAAAACGAGGACGAGTCATCAATCTGGCATCCCAGGCCGCCGTGATCGGGATCGAGGGTCACCTGGCCTACTGCGCGAGCAAGGCCGGAATCATCGGAATGACAAATTGCATGGCGCTTGAATGGGCACCGGGGGGCGTAACAGTCAACGCCATTTCACCTACGGTGGTGGAGACCGAACTGGGATTGAGCGGCTGGGCCGGAGAAACAGGCGAGCGGGCCCGAGCCACGATCCCGACACGCCGATTTGCGAAGCCCGCCGAAATTGCCGCTGCAATCATGTACCTGGCCAGCGCGGAGGCGGCCATGATCAACGGTGCGAATTTGATGATCGACGGCGGATACACCATTACTTGAGCACGGTGGATGAGCGCTGAGAAAGAGGGATGGGATTTGTTCTTTGGTATTTACATGGCGACTATTTAGTAATGCACATTTAAAGTTTCGTGGCTATTTGACAAAAAGACTGTTGGATTGAAAAGGTAAGTGTCTTGGCTCTTTCTCGTTAGTCTTGTTAGTTGATAGCGCGATATTCGGGTTCGCTCGGAGAGCATTGTGCGAAGCCCATGTCCAATGGAAACTAAGGAGACAGGAACGAATGCGAAATTTCACTTTAATCGGCGAATCTTGCGTACGCTATTCCGGCGCTTCACGGCGATTGCCGCAGTGTGCGGCGTCCTGGGCGCAAGTGGCGCCGCCAATGCAGTCACGGTGACGATCGGGGTGCCCAACAACAACGATCGGATCGAGCTGAAAAAGCTGTCGACGTCATTCGAGAAGGCGAATCCAGATATCAAACTTAACTGGGTGGTTCTGGAGGAAAACGTCCTGCGGCAGAGGTTGACAACGGACATCACGACCAACGGTGGTCAGTTCGACGTGCTGATGATCGGATTGTACGAGGCACCGTTATGGGCAAAGCGCGGGTGGCTGGTTCCGATGAATAACCTGCCGGCGGACTATGCTGTCAATGACCTGTTCAAGAGCGTACGCGACGGCTTGTCGTATGACGGCAAGCTGTTTGCGCTGCCTTTCAATGCAGAAAGTTCCATGACGTTTTACCGCAAGGACCTGTTCGCGGCAAAGGGTTTGACGATGCCGGCGCAGCCGACCTACGGACAAATCGCGGCACTGGCCGATAAGCTGACGGACCGGAGCAACGGCGTCTACGGCATTTGCTTGCGCGGCAAGGCCGGCTGGGGGGAAAGCATGGCCTACGTCGGGACCCTCGTCAACACGTTCGGTGGCCGCTGGTTCGACGAGAAATGGCAGGCTCAAATAACGTCGCCTGAGTGGAAGAGTGCGATCGACTTTTACGTCAACCTGATGAAGAAGAACGGCCCTCCTGGCGCGAGCTCGAATGGCTTCAATGAAAATCTCTCGCTGATGTCAAGCGGCAAGTGCGCTATATGGATCGATGCGACATCGGCTGCGGGTATTCTCTATAACCCCAAGGAATCTTCCATCGCCGATAAGGTCGGGTTTGCGGCGGCACCTGTTCAGGCTACGCCCAATGGCGCGCATTGGCTGTGGTCGTGGGCGCTGGCGGTTCCGAAGACATCGCGATCGCAGGATGCCGCAAAGCGGTTTATCGAGTGGGCGACCTCGAAGGAATACATCAAGATGGTCGGGGCCGATATTGGTTGGGCGTCGCTGCCGCCCGGCACCCGGCTCTCGACTTATCAAATCCCCGAATACCAGAAGGCGGCTCCGTTCTCGGAGTTCGTTCGCAACGCGATCGAGACCGCCGATCCCACCCATCCGACGGCGAAGTCCGTTCCTTATACAGGTGTCCAGTTCGTAAGCATTCCTAAATTCAAGGCGTTCGGCACGGCCGTCGGCCAGGCCATTTCCGGCACGCTTGCTGGACAGACGAGCGTCGATCAGGCACTCGCGGCAGGCAATGCGGCAGCCGATCGCGAAGTGCGTCAGGCTGGCTACCAGAAGTAATGCCGGAATGTTCTGGAAATGCGGGGCGCTGGCAACGGCCAGTGCCGCCGCGAACTCCCAGATGAGACGATCATGCAGCAAGTTGCTTCTTCCGCTGAACTGCCTGTCGCACAAGCTGGTGGGCTGGACCAGAAAGGTTCATCATCCGCCCGCTGGCTGGTATCGCCCTCGGTCTCAGTACTGGTGATTACCGTGGTCGTCGGCGCCGCGACGCGGCGGGAAATCCTCTATCAGGACAGGCTCGGGTCGTTGGTTTCATGGCCGGGATTATCTCGCGTCCCCGGCAAGCAGCCCGCGAGTTGACAGTACCTAGGCGGGATGCGGCGGGTTGCACTTAACTCGCTGTCGGTTGTTGCACACCTGAACTAAAGTCACAGCAACGCCGTGCAATGTCGGCGACCATGTGCCCCAGCGCGGAATGAGATTGCTTCAAGAAAATCGCGTCGTAGCGAACCATCGGTGCAGGAGGGTTGGTCATCACGATCTGCATCAGCCGGTTCTGAATTTGCTGCCTGAAAAGGTCGACCGGCAGCAAGCTCACGCCAACCCCGGCCGCCACGAGGCCGCCCACTACCACCGCATTGTTGCCGCCGCAAATACGCTCAGGCTCGACGCCCGCACTTTCGAAGCTCCTGGAACTCAGGATCGTGATGATGGATGCCGGAATCTGCTCGATGACCGGAACAGTGCCCAGTTCGTGCAGCGACACTGTGCGCTCGCTGTCGAACGCACCGGGACGGCAGAACCACGCGAAGCGGGCACTCCCGAGCATCACGCGCTCGACTGATGCGGGCAGCTCTGCGTCGGGCAAAATCGCGAAGTCGAGGCGTCCATCGATCACCCGCTCTTGCAGCGGCCCGGACATGTCGACATGGGGTTGCAGGATGAGATTTGGAAAGAGCTCGCGCATCTGCTGGAGGAACGCTGGGAACCACGTCAACGCAACCAGTTCGGTCAGGCCGATGTGTAGCACGCGGGCCATATGCCGGTCGGCGTCCTGATAGGCTTCCAGTCGCCCAATGCTGTCCAGCAAGCCTTCGCACAGCGTGAACATCTCGTGTCCTTTCGCGGACAACCTTGCTTTCTTGCCGCTCCCTTCGAACAAACGTGCTGCGGACTTCGCTTCGACATCCTGCAGGCGCTTGGTCGCTGCGGACTGCGTGATATGGAGCTTGTCGGCCGCCCGCTGAACGGTGCCGAGCTTCGCTACCCAGTAGAACGTCTCGATCTGCTTGACGGTCAGCATCGTTATTCAGCCTCGTTGACGAGCGATTCGCGTGCGCGTGCGTCCTGATAGCGCATTCCATAATCACACATCACGCGCGCGAGGGTAATGACCTTGCGGTGGAACGGTGTCAACGCGTCTTGCCGCGCGACGGCGACATAGCGCACCGGTGGCATCACCGGTGTCACATGGACGGCACGCAACAGACCCAGCGTCACGAGTTCACCGGAGATGGCGTCTGGCAGACAGGCGATACCCAAACCTGCGCTCGCCATGCCGCCAAGCGCCGCGAAGTTGTTGCAGGTCAGGATGCTGCGCGGTTGCACACCGTTGCGCTCGAGCCATTTGCTCATGACATGTCCCACCGCCGAGTCGGCAGACTGCGACAGCAGCGTCAACTGGCCGAGTTCCGATACGGCGAGCCTGCGCCGCTTGAGGCTGAACGTGGGACTGCAGAACCAGCCGTTACGCACGTTGGCGAGCGGGAACCTCACCATGTCCGCCCAGCGTGGCGTGTCGGGCACGATGGCCAGATCCAGCTGCGCCAGTTTGAGCTTTTCGTAGAGTTCCACAGCGACGCCACCCACCTCCAGTTCGACATCCACCAGCGGATAGGTAGAACGCAGTGCATCGATGAAGCCAGGCAACCAGGTCAGCGCGGCGAGCTCAGTCACGCCCAGCCTTAACGAGCGCCGCAATACTTTCTCGCTCGCATACTGACTCAACAGGGCATCACGTTGCTGAAGAATCGTGCGCGCCTGCGAGAGTATCTCGAGACCGTCGACGGTCAGCCGTGCCGATCGCGAACCACGGTCGAATAGCGGCTTCGGGAACCGGCTCTCCAGCTCGCGAACGTGGCGCGACACACCGGACTGAACGCTGCCGAGCTTGCGCCCGGCCGCCTCGAATGAGCCCATATCCGCGATTGCAACCAGTGCTTCGAGTTGCAGGAAAGTGATCTGGTGTGCCACGTGGCCCCTCTTAAATTGATCTCATTTTGGAATGGATAAGTATGCACAAATATCTCTTTATTTGGGATTTTGTTCGGCCAAGAATACATTCTCCAAGTCCCCTTCTATGCAGATCGAGCACATCAACAGCTCGCGGTTGCGCTTTGAAGCACCTGTCTACGGAGATCGCATGAAATCGTCTAACAAACTAGCCGCGGCATTGCTTGGCCTCACCCTGACCCTGCTTACGGGTACAGCACAGGCAGACCAGCTTGCAGACATCAAGGCGCGCGGAACGCTGGTATGCGGGGTACTGGCCAACTTCGAGCCATTCGGCTTTCAGGATCCGGCGTCTCGGGAGATCGTTGGTTACGACGTCGACTACTGCAAGGGCGTCGCGAAGGCTTTGGGCGTCAAGCCGCAGTTGCAGGTGGTGTCGATGGAGGCCCGCATTCCGGAACTGCTGCAAGGCCGTGTCGATGTACTCGCCGCGGTGCTCGGCTACTCCCCGGCGCGCGCCGAACAACTCACATTCACGCATCAGTACTACGTCGCCAAGCAGGTCATTGCCGTGAAGACAGGTGGCCCGTTCAAAGCGCGGGACGATCTCGACGGCAAGCGGGTCAGTACGATCAAAGGCTCCAGCAATATCGCCATCATGGGGCGGGTCATGCCGAGCGTGCAGCTCGTCAGCTATGACGACTCGCCGTCGGCTTTCCTGGCCATGGTGCAGGGCAAGGTCAATGGCTTTGTCGTCTCCGAACCCATCATGCATCGCTTTGCCGCGAAACTCGGTCACGACACCAATGTAGAGGCGCTGTCGCCGCCGGTGGGTCTCGAATACTGGGGACTCGGTATCAAGAAGGGCGAGCCAGCATTGCTCGACGCGGTGAACAACGCGCTGGACGGAATGGAAAAATCAGGCGAAGCACAGCAGATTTTCGATAAATGGCTTGGCCCCAACACGATCTATCAGCTGCATCGCGATTTCAGGATCGGGTCGATCAAAGGCTGACCTCCATGTCGTCCTGTGTAATGAGGATTACTCATGTTAGCGCATCTCAACTTCTCGAGCATCTTCACAGATCAGAATCTGAAGCACCTCATGTGGGGATTGCAGTACACCGTGTTGCTCACACTGACGAGTTGGCTGCTCGCGGTCGCGCTCGGCACGGTGCTGGCGACGCTGCGCGCGATAGGTAACCCGTTTATCGAGCGGGTCGTCGCCGGCTACGTTGCCTACCATCAGAACGTGCCGATGCTTGCGCAACTGTTCCTCTGGTATTTCGGGTTTCCAACGTTGCTTCCGGAAATCGCGCAAGGATGGATTAACGCCCATGGGGGCGAATTCATCTTCGCGTCGATTGCCATTGGCCTGTGCATGGCGGCGTACTACTCGGAGGATATTAGAAGTGGCCTGCGGGCAGTACCGGCTGGTCAACTTGAGGCTGCCCGCTCGCTGGGTTTGACCTTTCCGAAGTCGATGCGTTACGTGATCCTGCCGCAAGGTTTTCGCATCGCCATGCCGCCGTTCATCAATCATACGGTGGTGCTCTTCAAGAATACGAGTCTGGCGATGGCGATTGGGGTTGCGGAGTTGACATACACGGTACGCGACATCGAGAACCAGACGTTTCAAACCTTTGAGATCTATCTCGTTGGAACGGTCATCTACCTGGCCATTTCATTGGGTCTGATGGGCGTGGGCGCGGCGGTCACGCGCCGCACCCGTATCTTGGCGAAATAAGCGATGCTCGACATACTCATCCACAACGCGCATTTCCTGCTGCTCGGGCAATATCCGAACGGCCCGGTCGGTGGTCTCGCGCTCACGCTGATTCTCGCACTGCTCGGTCTCGCTTTTGCCTTTCCGCTTGGCCTGCTGTTGGCGTTATGCCGGGTCTCGCCCTACAGGGTGTTGAGCGTGCCATCGACGGTGCTCGTCTATATCGTGCGCGGTGTGCCGCTTGTAATGCTGGTGTTCTGGAGTTATTTCCTCGTGCCGGGTCTGATCGGCCATCTGGTGAGCGCATTTACGACCATGGTCGTCACGCTGGTGATCTATCAGGCGGCCTACCTGAGTGAGATTTTCCGGGCCGGCATCGAATCCTTGCCCAAAGGGCAGACCGAGTCCGCACGCTCGCTCGGGATGAGTTACGGCGCGACGATGCGTCACGTGATTCTGCCGCAAGCGCTGTACAACATGCTGCCGACTATTCTCAGCCAATGCGTATCGACGGTGAAGGACACATCGATAGGTTATGTGATCAGTGTCCAGGAACTGACGTTTTCGGCCCAGCAGATTAACGCCCAGCTTCTTACACAACCGTTTCATGTTTTCTTCATTCTCGCGCTGACCTACTTCGTGGTGTGCTACACGCTCACCCAATGCGCGCACGTCATGGAACGTCGCATCGCGCATCGGCGTGCCTCAGGAAAGATGCAAAAAGTCAGGAGCGTCATCAATGATTCAATTCTCCAAAGTTAATAAGTGGTACGGCGAGTATCAGGCGCTCGTCGACGTCACTGCAGAGGTGAAGCGAGGCGAGGTGGTGGTCGTGTGCGGCCCTTCCGGGTCGGGCAAGTCGACGCTGATCCGTACCGTCAACCGCCTCGAGGAGATTCAGGGGGGCGGGATCACGGTCGACGGAACCAGCGTCCATCAGGCTTCGTTGAACCTGAACCGGTTCCGCACCCGTATCGGCTTCGTGTTTCAGCAGTTCAATCTGTTTCCTCATTTGTCGGCGCTCGACAACGTGTGCCTCGCGCCGACGAAGGCGGCCGGAAAAAGCCGCGCGGAGGCGAAGCGGCAGGCATTGGCACTGCTCGATCGCGTGGGTTTGGCTAGCAAGGCGAACTCATATCCGCAGCAGTTGTCTGGAGGGCAGCAGCAACGCGTTGCGATCGCTCGCGCATTGGCAATGGAGCCGCCGGTGATGCTCTTCGACGAGCCGACGAGCGCGCTTGATCCTGAGATGGTTGGCGAGGTGCTCAGCGTCATGAAATCGCTTGCCAGAGATGGGATGACGATGATGTGCGTGACCCACGAGATGGGATTCGCGCGCGAGGTGAGCGACAGCGTCTGGTTCATGGATCGCGGCGCGATTCTCGAGGTGGCCGATCCGCAAACGTTCTTCCGGTCTCCACAGCACCCGCGTGCGCAGGCATTCCTGTCCGACTTGCGCCACTAGCCAACCGTCATCGATGCGAGTTCGTTCTCCGATGAGATTCATACACGCGAGGCGACGTCGATGCTCCCTGATTATTACTCTATGACAACAGACAACCCGTTCAATCCGGTTGCCGTGGATCTGGTGCCTGCGGTCTCAACGCCTTGCTTTGTGGTGATGGAGGACCGCGTCCTGCACAATCTGAAGGTCACTGCGCAAGCGTGCGGCGGCGTCGAGCGGCTAATGCCGCATGTGAAGACCCACCGCGCTGCGTGGCTTGTTGCATTGCTGCTGACCAATGGCGTCGACGCTTTCAAAGCCAGTACGCTCGCCGAGGTCGAAATGGTACTGGCTGCAGGTGCCACACGCGTCACCTGGGCGTTCCCGACCGTCAATCCACAGAACGTCGGCCGTTTTATCGAATTGGCGTCGGTGTTTCCGAAGGCCGAACTCACGACCCTCATCGATTCCCGCGAGGGACTGGACGTATGGACGCGGCTACTCGACGGCGCCCCGTCCTCCGTCCGCCTGCGTATCGATCTCGATCCCGGAATGGGGCGCACAGGCGTCGCGATGGACGAGGCAGCGCTCGAACTCGCGCGCGGGGTGGAGCGACTTGGTCGGCTTGCGGGGTGGCATGTTTACGACGGCCACATCCGGGGCGCGTATGACGAGCGCAAAGCCGAAGTGGAGAAACTTGCCGGTACGCTGGAGTTTCTGCAGTCTAGCCTGCGCGAAGACGGCATCGATGTCGACGTCGTCGGCGCATGCAGCTATACGTTCGACCTGTGGCCGCGCTCTGTGATGCAGTACGTGTCGCCGGGCACCTGGGTGTATTCGAACGCCCAGCACCTGAGGGAGCTATCGCATCACAACTGGGTTGCGGCCGGGTTTGTGTTGACAACGGTTGTTTCAACGCGCAATGGCACGTCGACATTGGACGCCGGCAGTAAGGCGATCTCACCGGACAAACCGCTGCGGCAGCGTTTTGACGGCGTCGGCGAGATCGTGATGATGAACGAAGAGCACACGGTAATCCGCAGCGACGCGCTTCACACCGGCGACAGGCTGTTACTGATCCCGGAGCACACGTGTACCACCGCCTACCTGTACAGCAATGCCCTGGTTCGATCTCTTGACGGACAGTGGGAATACCGCGATCAGCTCGGCAACGAACGTTCTGTTGTCGCGTTGACGCGGTAACTGCCAAAAGGCGAGTACATGCGGACCCTGTCCATACTCCTCCCAACTCGAGACCTCACACATGACCGAATCAAGCAAGCAACCGTCCACGGGCGGTCACTACAGTCTATGGCGCCGCGCAGGCGGACTGATTTTCGTGGCAGGTCAGGTTCCGCGAGATCCTGAGCGAAACATTATTGGCGACACGATCGAAGAGCAAACAACCGCGGTGCTCAACAATTTGCGTCTTGTCCTGGAAGACGCCGGCACTGATTTCAGCCGACTTGTTCGCGTCCAGGTGTATCTGTCGGACATTGGCGAATTCCAACGCTTTAACACCGTATACGCCCAGGTGATAGGCACTGCCGCTCCCGTACGAACCACTATCGGGTGCGCGTTGAATGGCGTGCGTATCGAAATTGATGCTGTTGCGGAACCCGGTGACGCACCGATCCGCCCAGCAGTAAATAGTTAACCAGTTTCTCACAGGGAAAGACGATGGACCTACAGTTAAAAGATAAGACCGCTCTCGTGCTTGGTGGTGGTGGCGGTCTTGGTGGCGTCATCTCGCGAACGCTTGCGGCCGAGGGCGTTCGCGTTGCCGTTGCCGACATTGATCTGGCGGCGGCCGAAAAGACCGCAAAGGCGGTGAGAGAGGCGGGCTCGCATGCTATTGCGCTTCAGTGGGATCTTGGAGATCTGTCTACCGTGGACAGTCATATCACCCGGATCGAGGACGAACTGGGGTCTATCGACATACTGGTGAACAATACCGGAGGCCCCCCTCCGACGCCGGCGCATGGACAGGATGCAGCACTGTGGCGCAAGCACTTCGAGAGCATGGTCTTGTCGGTGGTATCCATCACCGACCGGGTGCTTCCGGGAATGCGCGAACGTGGTTTCGGCAGGGTCATCACCAGCACCTCATCGGGTGTTGTCTCGCCCATACCGAACCTCGGGTTGTCAAACGCACTGCGCATGTCCCTTGTCGGCTGGTCGAAAACACTGGCGCGAGAAGTCGGTCGCGATGGCGTTACCTGCAACATCGTGCTGCCCGGACGTATTGCCACCGATCGCATACGCTTCCTTGACGAGGCCAAAGCCGGGCGCGAAGGACGATCAGTCGAGGACGTTGCAGCCGAGAGCACTGCGTCGATTCCGGTGGGGCGCTACGGCGAGCCGCAAGAGTACGCAGATGTGGTGACCTTCCTTGCGAGTCCTCGAGCTTCATACATTACTGGCTCAACAGTCCGGATCGACGGCGGCCTCATCGCCAGCATCTGATCACTTTTTCTTGGGAAGCGCCAAACCATGACCATCGACTCACTTCCGCTCGACGAAAAAATCGTTGCAACCCTCTCGGGCGTATCTACGGCCACGCTTACGACGGTCCTGCTCAAGCATGGTCTTCGCAACGTGTGGCTTCGCGGTACCCGACCGATAGCGGAAGGTCAGCCACGGCTCGTCGGCCGTGCATTCACCCTCCGTTTCGTGCCGGCCCGGGAAGACCTTGCGACCCCCGCTTCGTGGGGCTCGCCCATTTCAACCCGCGCGGCTATTGAAGCAATGCCACGTGGCTGTATTGCCGTAGTGGGCGCACTGGGCGTAACCGATGCGGGAATCTTCGGCGATATTCTCTGCGCACGGATGCACATGCGCGGAGTCGCAGCGCTTGTCACGGACGGCGTGGTTCGGGATATTGCGGGTGTGCTGAATACCGGCCTGCCAGTATGGTGTCAGGGTACCGCATCGCCACCCTCAGTGGCCGGCCTGACGTTTGTCGGCTGGCAGGAACCTATCGACTGTGGCGGCGTCGCGGTATTTCCAGACGACGTAATCGTGGTCGACCGGGATGGCGCTGTGCTTATTCCGGCCGCGCTTCTTGACGAGGTTGTTGCTGCGTCCGTCGAACAGGAGCGACTGGAAAACTGGATCATGAGCGAGGTCGAAAACGGCGCTGCGTTGCCAGGCCTCTATCCGCCGAATGAGGCAAACCGGGCGCGCTATGATGCGACGAATGTTTCATTGGGCGGTGCGTCGAAGGTCGGTGGGTAACTGCTGCTGCTCCGACCTACGTTCATTTGAACGGAGCCTTCAGCCGGTCGATCTCGGACCGCGTTTGCGGTCGCACGCCTCGCCACCGCGACATGTGCAGGGCGCCCCTCAACAGACTCCGTCGCACTAGGGAGGGGTGCAGAAGCCGCAAAAGAGTGTCCGCGTTCAACCAGTACCATCGCACACAAAGAATGATCACGTCACGGTCAAAGTGACGGCCGGCGAACAGCCCGTCCAAACTCTTCAGCCTGCTCATAGCGGCCCCTCAAATCGAGCAGCTCGACACTCTACCCGATTCGTTAATCGCTATTTGCACCACAGCCGTCGGGACCTCCCGGCGTGTACTGACGCTTGCGCGGGGGACAGATGAAGGGTCCTGTCACGTTGAAGAGGCGGTCTGGCGAGATAGCGACACGGCTACCGCTTTCCGGCGGCGATCATCAGATACGCGGTGCGCTGGTACTGTCGGTTCAACCTGAGCTTGCTTGATATCGAGGAGTTGCTGCTTGAGCGCGGCGTGAGGGTCACGTACGCTCCGGAGGAAGTCCCCTAGGGGGACGGACGCAAGTTTTATGGTTGAAAACTGTCAATATCGGAAGTTATTTGAGTAACAGACCCAGCGAACGGCCTCGGTTTTGATCGCTAAATTTGCCCAAAACGGAAGTTATTTGGTTAATTTTCCGGAAGCCAATTGAGTTCCTCTACAACTAGCGGGCCTTCGTCGATGTTGATGCATAAGGCACTGTGGCTCAGAAAGTATTCGACGGAGCTTGGGTGACATTGGTGAATTCGCGCCATGCGACGAACCGGGCCGCGAGGTGTTTGCGATAGAGAGGCGCGCAGCAGATGTCGTTTCAGTGCGAAGTGCTGCCGGATCGGACCGAAGCTCGACAGGAAGGCCTGCGTGCGCTTCGGGTCGCGAAAGCCTCGCATGCGTCGCTCGCGCTCCCGCGTGGGCTGATGGCTGTTCTCCGCACGGTTGTTGACACGGGTCGCAGCCTTGACGAACACGTGCTTCACGCCGACCAGCTCCGGGATGTCGGCTTTCGCCGCCGGATAGCTACGCAATTGATCGGTGACGATCTTGCGTGGCACCGGGTTCGAGCGCAGCACCCGCTTGAAGAAACGTTTGGCGGCGGCCTTGTCGCGCCGCGTTTGCAGCAGGATGTCGAGTTCGACGCCGTGCTCGTCGACTGCACGCCAAAGCAGGTACGGCTCGCCACGCAGGGTGACGAACATCTCGTCGAGGTGCCACGTGCTACCCGGCTTGCGGCGCGCCGCTTTCACCCGATTGGCAAAGCCCGCGCCGAACTTCTCGCACCAGCGGCGAATCGTCTCGTAGCTGACCGTCACGCCGCGCTCGAACAGCAACTCTTCAATGTCGCGCAAGCTGAGCTGGAACCGAAAGGCAGTATGACTTTGCGTGAGGCAAGGGCTGGCCCGCCGTGGGGAAACTGAACGCGGGTTAGCATTGCTGTCAGAGCCGCACGGGCGTGGACTGGGCCATGCCCCGGCGATTCCCTCCACGGAGG
>NZ_VOSW01000368.1 GCF_009690905.1 Paraburkholderia madseniana | reverse complement strand
GTGGTAAAACAATATTCAATGGCGTCGGCAGTCGAACGTTTGGGCCGAAACCCGTACGAGTTTGGATCCGCCAAGCTCTCCGCAATGGGCTCCAACGCGAGCTTCCATAACGCCTGCATTGACCTGCACAGCATGCGGGGAATTCCTAACGGACGCTTCTTGCCATTGCTCTTGGGGATGTAAATACGTCGAAGCGGCAACGCACGGTAGCCGTGGTGTTGCATCGCCTCCATCCCTTTCCATTTGGCCG
>NZ_VOSW01000367.1 GCF_009690905.1 Paraburkholderia madseniana | reverse complement strand
ATGGTTGTAACCTGCCCGTGAAGGGCCGTGCGAGGCGCATTCATTTGCGTACTCCTCCTGGAAAACGGGGTTTGTGGCTCCCGTTTTACACCTGAGGCTTTATTCGTGCTGCCCACATAGTATCTAGTGTTCCGTCCCAGAAATAACTTTGCATAGCCGGGCCACTTTCTGGAGAATGGAATCGGCTGTTGCGGTCCATACGAACGGCCGCTTGTGCTGGTTGTACTGCTCCGTATAACGCTCGATACTG
>NZ_VOSW01000366.1 GCF_009690905.1 Paraburkholderia madseniana | reverse complement strand
CGCTTCCACAATTCGTCGTCAATTATTGGCTTGCCCATCCCCTTGACTCCGTCGTCACGACGACCAAGGTTAACAGCATGTCCATGAAGTTAACAGCCCCTTCAAGTCTTTTTGAAACCGTCTCTAAGTCACTGCTCGACAAGGTCAGAGCGATCATCAAAGGCCATACGAGCGTCACACAGGAAGTGCTGATACATAAGCTTAACCCGGTCATTCGGGGATGGGCAATGTATCACCGCCATGTGGTGGC
>NZ_VOSW01000365.1 GCF_009690905.1 Paraburkholderia madseniana | reverse complement strand
GACCGTCTCAAGGACGAGGTCCACATCAACCTTGGAACAGCTTCTGGACCACGGCGCCAGGCACTCCCTTGAAATGCGCAGACCCAATTTTATCCGGCAGTTTGCTCTGTTGTTGGTGGCGCTATGACACCCCCTTGCGGGGTGCCGGCCCGCGACTCAAACAGGGTTCCCTCATCGATATAGCCGGCCTGCAACCACTTGCGCAGGACTTCCTTGTCCATCGCCGCATTCTCCAGAATCCAGGAGTGAC
>NZ_VOSW01000364.1 GCF_009690905.1 Paraburkholderia madseniana | reverse complement strand
TAGCCATGACTGGATCCTCAAACATATACCGATGGACAAGGTGGTCCTGCGGCGATGGCTTAAGGCCGGATTTATCGATAAAGGAACCCTGTTTGCGACCGAGGCGGGAACTCCGCAAGGGGGCATCATAGCGCCACCAACAACAGAGCAAACTGCCGGATAAAATTGGGTCTGCGCATTTCAAGGGAGTGCCTGGCGCCGTGGTCCAGAAGCTGTTCCAAGGTTGATGTGGACCTCGTCCTTGAGACGGT
>NZ_VOSW01000363.1 GCF_009690905.1 Paraburkholderia madseniana | reverse complement strand
GCCCGGATGACGTGGTACTGCGGGTCAAAGCGAATGGTCAGCTACGCTTTGAAGGACAGCACCTTAGGGTCTCGAAAGCACTTTATGGGATGCCGGTTGCGGCACGCGCAAAGCCGGGCGAAGACGGTAATGCCGTTCAGTTAGCACTGAACGGCATTTTCATTTGCAGAGCAGGAAGAGGTTGTAAACGGCGCGCCGGGATGTTAACTTTTCGGCACGATGCTCTCAGCCCACCTTACCTATCTGATCGA
>NZ_VOSW01000362.1 GCF_009690905.1 Paraburkholderia madseniana | reverse complement strand
ATGTCGGAAGCGAACAAACAGATCCCACAGTTCAAACGCTGATCCACTTTCCGTGAGTCGCCCGTAAGCCAGAGGCGCGATAGCCTGATCAACGCGTCGCAACATCCGCCCGATGTGCGCCCAATCGTAAGCACCCGGGGAAGGCATCTTGACGGGGGCAATCGCTGAAACGATCAAGCAGCGGTCCGCGTCCAGCGATGAGGAAGCAGTTGCGCGATGTCGGCGGCACGGTGTGTCGGCAATCGCGTCAA
>NZ_VOSW01000361.1 GCF_009690905.1 Paraburkholderia madseniana | reverse complement strand
CGACCGTCTCAAGGACGAGGTCCACATCAACCTTGGAACAGCTTCTGGACCACGGCGCCAGGCACTCCCTTGAAATGCGCAGACCCAATTTTATCCGGCAGTTTGCTCTGTTGTTGGTGGCGCTATGGGTGAGCCTTGCGGAATGCCACGTCTGCTGTCTCTGGCCTCCGTCGTACGTTTCTTCCGGCCTCGATTATCGGTTTCTTCAACGGGGCATTCCAGCCACATCCGGATCAGATGCAGCACGCGCC
>NZ_VOSW01000360.1 GCF_009690905.1 Paraburkholderia madseniana | reverse complement strand
GCGTCTGGCACCGGACTTCAAGACGATCGCCGACTTTCGCCGCGACAACGGACCGGCCATCCGCAACGTATGCCGTCGTTTCGTCGAACTATGTCGCGGACTGAAGCTGTTATCCAGCGACATGGTGTGAGGTTGACCCGGTTCGACGGATAGATTTGCAGTTGAGTCTAATGCGGTGTGGCACCTCCCGATAAGGTTGAATCGCGGGTTGTCCACGGTCGGGCGGCGGGTCGCCTGTCACGACCACGACGC
>NZ_VOSW01000359.1 GCF_009690905.1 Paraburkholderia madseniana | reverse complement strand
CGTCCAGCCTTCACCAGCTCGACCATTTGCGCCCGGAATTCCGCCGGGTACGGGGTACGATGCTTGCCCATAATCGGCACCTCCTTCTCCAAAGGATAGATGTCCGTTTTTCTGGGTCAACTTCAGTGGCCATCGACGGCAGCAAGTTCAAGGCGGTGAACAGCCGCGACAGAAACTATACGGCCGGCAAGATCGACAAGCGTCAGCAACAGATTGAGGAAAGCGTTCAGCGATATCTCGACATGATTGAGA
>NZ_VOSW01000035.1 GCF_009690905.1 Paraburkholderia madseniana | reverse complement strand
CTTCGATCGTGTTGCGATAGGCGGCGCGCGGCCGGTACGGCGTCGCGTAACAATAACCGGCGACTTCGCCGTCGATCTCGGCCACCATATACGGCAGCCCGTGACTGCGCACCGACGCGAGCCGTGTACGCAGGTCGTCCACGGACGGCGGAATTTCTTCGAACGAAGCGACGCCGGTCAGTACATGGTGCGCGTAGATCGCCTGGATCGCGGGCAGATCGGCTTCGGTGGCATCGCGGATCAAGGGCGCGGTGGACAGCGGCGTGGCAGTGGAGTCGGCTGAATGGGGCGAGGAGGGCGCGGGGCGGGTGGTGCTCATACGTGGTCCTGTCGTGGCCGGTGGGTCTGAGGATACGTTTCACTATGCCCGCCGCGGGCGAGAATTTGAAGCGAGTCAAAAATCGCCGCGATTTATAGGCAGTATCCGCGGATGCATAGGTGACCGGTGCGAGCGAGGTACGGCACGTAGCGCCCGGCCACGCGGCTGCGCCGGGCGCTACGGATTTTCGTCGCAAAGACGCGTGCGCGCGGCATGCGTTTCGCCGATCAGCTATGCGAGTACGTGTCCGGCTGCGTCACATGCCCGCGATGATGTCGGTGATGCTTCGCCTTGTGCTTCGGCTTG
Source organism: Paraburkholderia madseniana (assembly GCF_009690905.1). Lineage (GTDB taxonomy): Bacteria > Pseudomonadota > Gammaproteobacteria > Burkholderiales > Burkholderiaceae > Paraburkholderia > Paraburkholderia madseniana. Next base: position 88,096 of record NZ_VOSW01000035.1, on the reverse strand, counting down.
GCCTTGGCCGGAGCCTGTTCCGCGGGTTGCGGTTGCGGCTGGGCCTGCATCGGTTGCAGCTGTTGGGCCTGCGTGCCAGGTGCGGGTGCCGGATGGGCATTGCCGGACGGCAGCGAGGTCTGGCCTTCGCCGAAGCGAAAGGTTTGCGAGGTTTGCGCGTACGCGGTGGCGGACAGCGTCAGGGCGGCAACCGCCACGCAAATCGAAAACTTCATGAATCCATCCTCCTTCTGAACGAGCCCGTGAGGATACCGCAATGCGGCCGGTGGCCTATTCGGCATGCGGAAACACCGGTTCTCCAAGCGTGAGCATCAGCCGGTTGGCCCACGCGAAGATCGCGATAGCGTGAGTCAGGTCGAGAATCTCCGCGTGCGTCAGGCCATTTGCTTCGAGCCGCTTGATGGCGTCGGCGTCGACGCCTTCAGGGTGGTCAGTCAGTTCGATTGCGTACCGGATGATCGCGCGCTCGCGCTCGGTGGTGCCTGCGCTCGACGGGTCTTCAAAAACCTGTTCGATCGCATCGGTCCGCCTCGCGAGTTGGCCGAATCGTTGTGCATGCACCGAAGCGCAATACACGCAGCCGTTCACGCGCGACACGACGGTGCTGGCGAGTTCACGCTCGGCGCGCGGCAGGCCGCCTGGCGCATACATGATCGCGTTGAAGACCCCCGAGCGCTGCCGCAGAATTTCCGCCTGTTGGACCAGCAGCAGATAGTAGTCGGAGGTCCTGGCGTGCGGATGGCTCTCTTCGAGCACGGCGATCTGCTCCAGTGTGGCGCCGGCGAGGCTGACCGTGTCGAGCCATGCGCGCCAGCCGAGGGTATCGAAGGTGAAGCCGTTGAGCGGATCAACCGGCAATGCACTGGTGTTCGCCTGACTCATGCGGCCTCCTGTGCGGCGCGCAATGCCTTCAGGCCCGCTACCACGCGCAATTGATAAGTGACGAACGCAATTAGCTGCGATAAAGCGACAATGCCGCGTGTCGTGATGCCGGCCTGCTGCAGCGTTTGCAGATGCTCGGGGCGTGCTTCGACTGGCTTGATCGTCAGCAGCTTGACGTGCGAGAGGATCGCGATCAGGCGAGCGTCGGTGGTGGTGTCGAGTGTGCCCGCTTCGATTGCATCGAGCGTGGTCGGCTGTGCGCCAGTGGCGATGAGCTTCGCCGTGTAGGCATCGGCGAGGTCGTCGGCCAGCGAGAGGCGCGCGGCATACCACGCGGCAAACAAACGTTCCTGCAGCGACAGGTCGGGCAACGCCGGATCGAACAACGCGTCTTCGCTGCGTTGCGTGTGCAGCGCGACTTTGTCGCGGGCATGGCGGATCGCGGCGAGCGGGCTGCCGGCTTGCAGGCCGGCGAGGGCGTCGATGGTATCGATGGTGTCAGCGCCTGAGGGCGCGGCGGGTTGAGTCGGTGACGCGAGGTCGGTCATGTCTGTTCCGGCTGGTTAATCGGTGTTTTCAGCGGCGTTTTCAGCGGTGTTCTCTGCTTGCAGGCGAGCGCGTGAAGTGTCGGACGATGCATCCGCGTCGGTCCATTCGTCCCCTCGAAGCTCAACCGTGTCGAAGGCGAGCAGCGCCTGGTAGTGCCGCTCGCGATCCGCGTCGAACAGGCGGCTTGCGATGCCGCGCGCCAGACGCTGCGCGCCATCGCTGATCGCGGGGATGTCGCCGGAGAGTTTGCCGTGACTGAGACTCGCTGCATGATTGAAGCAATGGATCTGCGTCAGCGCGGCGCACGTACCGGACTCGCGCTCCTGAAACGCGAACGCAGCGCCGAGATCCGGCGATTCGGCCAGTTCGTACGAAGGCAGTGACGGGTCCGCTTGATAACGATCTTTCCAGCGCCGTACAAAGTGGGCGAACGGCGCGAATTCGGCGCGCGTGGCGATATCCGAATGAAAGCCGGTCGCGAAGATCAGAAAGTCGACCACGTAGCGGCCTTTCGGCGTCGTTACCGCGAGCGCGCCGTCGAGTTCATTGAGCGCAACAAGCGGGCTGCCGACGTGAAAGCGTGCGCCCGCATGGCGCGAAACCCGCAGCACGCTGTCTCTTGGCGGCGGTGTTTGCTCAGCCTGTGCGTAATGCAGGAAACGCCATTTGGATGTGTCGTCAAGATCGGCGAAACCGTGCACAAGCCCCGGACTGCCGATGCCCGTCAGCTTGTTCACGCGCGGAATATCGTCACGGCGGATGAACAGATCGACGGCGGCCGCACCCGCTTCGAGCGCGGTCGCGGCATTGTCGAAGGCGGACGCACCCGCGCCGACGACACCGACGCGCTTGCCGGCCAACGCAGCGAAATCGATCACATCCGCGGAGTGTGCCCAGTAGCGGCGTGCAACCGTATTGGCGATAGCCGGTACGGATGGGCCGCCCAAACCGTCGCGTCCGGTGGCAAGCACGACATGTCGCGCAAACACCGTGCGTTGCCCACTCGCATCAGCGAGATCGAGTTCAAGCAGGCCGTCGTCGCGCGGACGCAGTGAGGTCAACGTGGTGTCGTTTTGCACCGGAAGATCGAGCACCTCGCGGTACCAGCGCAAATAATCCATCCACTGTATCCGCGGAATCTTGTAGAGCGCATCCCACGCGGCGCTGCCGAATTGCGCTTCGTACCACGCGCGAAACGTGAGGGCCGGCATGCGCAGGGCGGGCCCCGTGAGTTGCTTGGGCGAGCGCAGCGTTTCCATCCGCGCGAACGATACCCATGGACCTTCGCGTCCTGATGGCGCGCGGTCGAACACCTGCAGATTGTCGATGCCGAGCCAACGCAGTTCCGCCGCCGCGGTGAGACCCGCCATGCCGCCGCCGATCACGGCGACATCGAGTACGCGTTCAGCACCGGCGAAACGTGGCGCGACCCATGAGGGCGCGGGCAATTCCAGCCAGCGCAGATCTTCACGCAAGCGGGCTTCGAGTGCGGCAAGGCGATTCATGCTGTGTGTTCCGGGTGTTTGGTGCGCGCACGGGAGACGCGCGTTTCGCGCTGTAGCAGTGCATCGTGTTGCTGGGCGGGATGCAGCACCACGCCTTCGAGCAGCTCGCGGGTCGCATGTTCGATAGATTGCAGTAATGCGTCGACGGCGGCGCGGCGCGGTTTGCCTGCCGGCGTCACGACGCCGAAGAAGAACGGAATCGCGCAGTCGAGCGGCCGCGCCGTCACGCCTTCGATCGACAGGCCGAGTCCGGTGGCGGGATCCACGATTGCGACACCGGCGCCCGCGCGAGCGGCCATCACAGCGTTCAACGATGCATTGGTTTCGAGAAACACGTTGGCGGAAATGCGCGCAGCCGCGAACGCCGCGTCGATCCGATGCCGCAGCCGAAACCGGTTCGCCACGGTGACGATGCGCCGGTCGGCCAGATCGCGCAGCGCGATGTGCGGCTGCGTGGCGAGCGGGTCGCCACTCTGCACAAGCGCCACGCAGGGTGCTTCTGCGATCCAGTGGATGTCGAGCCCCGCATGCCCAATCGGCAGCGTCACCAGACCGATATCCGCGGTACGGGTCAGGACTTCATGCACAACGTGTTCCGCCGACAAACTGCGTAACTGGAATTGCGGCGTGTGGCCGAGCGGCGGCAACGAGGCGATGGCGGGCGGCACGATCGAGGCCGCCAGCGCGGGCGTGGCCGCCACGCGCAGCGGTTCCGCTTCGCCGAGACCGATGGCGCGCGCGCGTTGCTCGATGGTCCTCAGCCCGATCAGCGAACGCTCGACTTCTTCGTAAAGCAGAAACGCGCGATGCGTCGGCGTCACACGCGGACCGTTGCGATTGAACAGCGCATAGCCGAGATCCGCCTCGAGTTCCTGAATCTGACGCGTGACGGCCGGCTGCGAGCGCTCGAGCAAACGTCCCGCACCGGTGATGCTGCCGGCGGACATAACCGCCGAAAATGCTTCGAGTTGATGCAGCTCCATGACTCGCCCTGGCAATTCGGTCTGCGCATTGTAGGGTCGTCTGAATGCGGGATTTATATAATCAATTCCGATATCGACAGCCGAAAAAATGCGAAGCGGATTGGTGGGCGAGTGCGCGGCGCCGCAGATTTCGTTCGATACGGCGCGTGTCGGGAGAGAGAAAAATCAATTGCGTCAATGAGATGTCTTGGCGTGTCTGCGCATGAGTGTGAACGCGGGCTCGTCACGTTGCCGTGAGCAAGCGGAGGCATCCTCTCCGACGTGATAACCATATTCCCAAAACTTCGTTGGTTCGCTGGAATTCACCGTGGTTACATGGCCCCACTTTGAAGCTGACAGGCGGGGCAAACATGAAACACGTATCCAAATCGTCGCGAACCAGTTGGTCACGCTGGCTGAAAACGCTGCCGGTGCTCGCCGCAGTGGTGGGCATTGCAGCGACCTCGGCGGCCCATGCAGGCGCCGCAACGGGCGACCCGTATCTCATCGGCGTGAGCGGACCGCTGACCGGACAGGACGCGCAATACGGCACGCAGTGGAAGCGCGGCTTCGATCTCGCGCTGGAGCAGATCAACAGCCAGGGCGGCATCAAGGGCCGCCCGCTTGCCTACGACTTCGAGGACAGCCGTGGCGATCCGCGCCAGGCCGTGTCGATCGCGCAGAAGTTCGTCGGCGATCCGCGCATTCTGCTGGAACTGGGGGATCTGTCGAGCACGACTTCGATGGCGGCCTCGCCGATTTATCAGCGCGGACAACTCGTGCAATTCGGCTTCACCAACTCGCACCCCGACTTCACCAGGGGTGGCGACTACATGTGGAGCACGGCACTGAGTCAGGCCGAAGAGCAGCCGCTGCTCGCGCACTACGCGACGAAAGAACTCGGCTTCAAGCGCATTGCCGTGCTCTATCTGAATACCGACTGGGGCCGCACCAGCAAGGACATTTTCGCGAAAGCCGCCGCGCAGGATGGCGCACAGGTGGTCGCGGCGGAAGGCTATCAGCCGACCGAAAAGGATTTTCGCGCGACGCTGGTGCGCGTGAACGAAGCGAAGCCCGACTCGCTCGTGCTGATCTCGTACTACGCGGATGGCGCGCAGATCGTGCGCCAGGCGCGTTCGTCGGGTTTGACGCAACCGATCGCGGCTGTGGGCTCGGTCTATTCGCCGAAGTTTCTCGAACTGGGCGGCGAGGCCGTGAACGGCGTATTCACGGAATCGAATTTTTTCCCCGGCGACAAGCGGCCTGAAGTGCAGGACTTCGTGCAGCGTTATCGCGCGAAGTACAACGGCGAGCCCGATACCTTCGCCGCGCGCGCTTACGACGCGATGATCGTCTCGGCGGAAGTCATGCGCCGCTACGGCGTGACCCGTCAGGCGGTGCACGACGGCCTGAAGCAGATCAAGGACGTGCCGAGCCTGATCTTCGGCAAGGTGCAGTTCGACCCGCAGACGCGCCGCGTGGCCGGTGCGCGCAGCGTGTACCTGGTCGTCAAGGACAATCAGTTCACGCAATGGGACGGTTCTAAGCCGCTGGTCGCTTCGAAATAACGCCTGGGCAACGCTCACGTGTCTGCTTCTCACCGGATCTGAATGCTATGGCTTCATGGCTCGACTACACGATCAACGGACTGATCGTCGGCAATATCTATGCATTGCTGGCGGTCGGTCTTGCGTTGATCTTCGGCGTGTCGCATCTGATCAACTTTGCGCACGGCTCGGTGTACATGATCGGCAGCTTCATCGGCTGGCTGTGTCTGACGCGGCTTGGGTTGCCATTGCCGCTGGCCTTGCTGGCGGTGGTGGTCGGCTGCGGGCTGCTGGGCATCGCGATCGAGCGCGTCGGCTTGCGGCCGCTGCAGGGTGCGGCGCGCATCGCCCCGTTGCTCGCGACGATCGGTATCAGCTTCGTGCTCGATCAGTGCGCGCAATTGCTGTTCGGCGCCGATCCGCGGCCGGTGCCTAGCACGCTGCCCGATTGGCACTTCCGTCTTGGCGGCGCAACGATCGGTTCGCTGGATCTGCTGATCGCCGGCATCGGCGTGACGGCGGCTGCTGTGCTCTATGTGTTCCTGCGGTTTACGCGTTTGGGGTGGGCCGTACGCGCCACCGCGCAGGACCGGGACGCGGCGCAGCAGATGGGTGTCAACGTCAACGGCGTCAATCAGGCGGTGTTTGCGATCGCGTGCGCGCTCGGCGGCGTGAGCGGCTTGCTGGTCGGCATGTACTACAACAGCATCGATCCGGCGATGGGCTTCCAGGCCACGCTCAAGGGCGTAGTGGCGTTGCTGATCGGCGGTCTGGGCAACGTGCCGGGCGCGATTGTCGGCAGCCTGCTGCTGGGTCTGGTCGAGAGTTACGGCGTGGCGATCTTCGGCACCAGTTACCGCGATCTGTTTGCGTTCGTTTTGCTGTTGCTGTTTCTGGTGTGGCGTCCCAATGGACTCTTTAGCGGCAGCCGCCGTTTGCCGCCCGAGCCGATGACGGGCACGTTCCTGTCCGCCGGCAAAGCGGTGATAGTGCCGCGCACCGTGGTGATTGCGCTGGCACTGGCTGCGGTTGCGCTGCCGTTCGTTGCCAGTTCGTCCTATCTCCTGCAAACACTCACCAATGCCTGGCTGTACGGAATGTTGGCGTTGAGTCTGACGCTGGTGGCGGGTACGGTTGGACAGATTTCGCTAGGCCATGCTGCGTTGCTGGTGATCGGCGCGTACGCGTCCGCGTTGCTGTCGACGAATCTCGGCTGGTCACCCGTCGTGACGATCTTCTGCGCCGGTCTGATCACCGCCGCGTTGGGCACGCTGCTGGTCTATCCGGCGTTCCGTTTGCGCGGTCACTACGTTTCGATTGCGACGCTCGGCATCGGCGAAGTGGTGAGCCTCGTGATCCTCAACTGGGACAGTCTGACGCGCGGCCCGCTCGGCATCGCGGGCATTGCGCCGTTGTCGGTGTTCGGCTGGACGCCCGATAGCGCTCGCGCGATCTACTGGTTTGCACTGGGCGTGCTGATCGTGCTGGCGCTGCTGCAAACGCGGCTGTTGGGCTCGCATCTGGGGCGCACGCTGCGCGCGATTCGCGAAGACGAGGTCGCGGCGCGCTCGCACGGAATTCGCCCGAACCGCTACAAGGCGATCGCATTTGCGTTCGGAGGCCTCGCCGCCGGCATCAGCGGTGGGATCGCAGCGCATCTGTATAGCTACATCAACAACCAGACCTTCGACTCGCAAGTATCCATCCTCGCCTTGACGATGGTGATTCTCGGTGGCCTCGGCAACGTGCTGGGCGGCATCGTCGGCGCGGTCGCGCTGATTGGCTTGCCGGAGATTTTCCGCTGGGCCGCCGACTATCGGATGCTGATCTACGGCCTGGTGTTGCTGCTGCTGGTGCGGTTCAGGCCACAGGGTTTGCTGGGAACGGTATGACGGAGCGCACATGACACAGACTCTTCTCGACGTGCGCGGCGTGACACGGCGCTTCGGCGGACTGACCGCGGTGAACGGCGTCGATCTTTCGATTTCGGAGGGCGAACTCGTCAGCGTGATCGGGCCGAACGGCGCGGGCAAGTCGACGCTGTTCAATCTGATCACCGGGCTCGATACGCCGGACGCAGGCAGCGTGCAATTCGACGGTCGCGACATCACCGGCGTGCGGCCGGAAAAGCTCGCCGCGCTCGGACTTGCGCGTACGTTTCAACATGGCCGCGTGTTCGGCAATCTGAGCGTGCTCGATAACGTGTTGATCGGCGCGCATGCACGTTTGCGCGCTACCCGCACGGGTTGGCCGATTGTCGGCGCTATCGCCGAAGTCGCGCGCGCACTGACCGGACCCGCTTCGATTCGCCGTGAAGACGCGGCGCTGCGCGACGAAGTGCGCGAGATTATCGCGGGGTTCGGCGAGCGCCTCGCGCCGCGCATCGATCATCCGGCGCATAGCCTGTCGTATGCGAACCGGCGACGCGTCGAGATTGCCCGCGCGCTCGCTTTGCATCCACGCATCCTGCTGCTCGACGAGCCGACGGCCGGCATGAACGAGTCCGAAACCGCCGAAATGCTGGTGCTGATCCAGCAACTGAAAGCGCGCGGGCTGACCATTCTGCTGATCGAACACAAGCTCGACATGGTGATGCGCTTATCGGATCGCGTGATCGTGCTCGACAACGGCGGAAAAATCGCCGAAGGGCTGCCGCGCGACGTGCGCAACGATCCGCGTGTGATCGAGGCGTATCTGGGCCATCGCAATGTCGGCGGTGCGGCGGCTGTGCGCGTCGCGGCCTGAACTTCTGGAACATCGACGATGAGCGACGCTCTACTGAAACTCGAACACATCGAGACGTTTTACGGTCCCGTACAGGTGCATTTCGACGTCAATTTTCAAGTGCGGCGCGGGCAGATCGTGAGTTTGCTTGGCGGCAACGCGAGCGGCAAATCGACCACCATGAAGCTGATTCTCGGTCTGCACAAGCCGCGCTCCGGCAGCGTCACGTTCGAAGGTGAGGCGATCACAGGACTCAGCACGCCGCAGATCGTGCGGCGCGGTGTTGGGTCCGTACCCGAGGCGCGGCGGCTGTTCGGCGACATGACGGTGCGTGAGAATCTGCTGATGGGCGCATACACACGGCGCGACCGTGTAGCCATCGACGAAGACTATGAGCGCGTGCTGGGTCTTTTCCCGCGCGTGAAAGAGCGCTTGGCGCAAAAGGCCGGCACGCTTTCCGGCGGCGAACAGCAGATGCTGGCCATGGCGCGCGCGCTGATGAGCCGGCCGAAACTGATCTGCATGGACGAACCCACGATGGGTTTGTCGCCGCTCTACGTCGATAAAGTGCTGGAACTGATCGACACGATCAACCAGCAAGGCGTGACGTTCTTCATGGTCGAGCAGAACGCCAGCCTCGCGCTCGAGATCGCGCATTACGGCTATGTGTTGCAGACCGGCCGTGTCGTGCTCGAAGGCACTGCTGAGTCCCTACTCGGTGACGAGCGGATACGTGACGCGTATCTCGGCGGGGAAGCCGCGGCGACGACCGCGTCCTGATGCGATCAACGCACGGCGTCAAGCGCAACGGGCGGTTTGTGCGGTTGTCGATTCGATCACCTGCGCACTGCGCCGCGTAGCAGCATGCGCTTGCCATGCTTGACACTCGGGCTCCGATGAGCCGACCGTCAATCCCGTGGCTTACCGCCAAAGCGGCTTCAAAGGTCGAACTGGTCGAATTCGCTCTGCAGTTCGCGGTTACGTGCAACGCGCTCGTCGATGCCCGGCCCGAGCCGTTCGACAATCGCCGAAATCAGCAGATTGAACAGGCACGTGAGCGGCGCCAGCGAGTCCCAGAACTGACCGACATCGGTCTTCACCTGCAAAAGATCACCGTCGAATTCGCGCGCCCACGGACAGTAAATATCGGTGACGAGCGCGAAGGGCAGCCCACGGCGCGTGGCCGCCTCGCAATAGCGGCGCGCGATCATCGAATAGGCGCGTGTATCGGTGACGATCAGATACGGTGACTTGAACTCGGAGTTCAGCGAATCGACATAGGAGCCCGACATGCCGTCCGAATAGAACACGCGCGGACGGATGTACTCCAGGTAGCTGTAGAACGCGTTGCTGATGCCGCGCGTGGACTGAATGCCGAGGATATAGACGGCGTCAGCGTTCGAGATGCGTTCGGCCACGCGGGCAAACACCGGCGATTGCGCAAGCTGGTAGACATGCTGGATCGCGCCGATTTCGAGTTCGAGCGAGTGGGCGAGAGCGGGGTTGGCAGCGGGGTTGCCAGCATCGGGCTCGCTTGCGGCCGGTGTGGCTTCGTCGTGCTGGCCGGAGGCGCGGCGAAATGCGTCGAGCCGGTCGGTGATCAGCCACGGGCGCTCCTGCGCGCCGCGCAGCTCGCGCTTCAGATCATCCAGGTTCTGGTAGCCGATGCTGCGCAAGAACCGGCCCACGGAGATACCGCTGGTGCCGGCTTGCTGGGCGATCTGATCGGCGTTTTCAAGGCCGAGCCGGTCGAGATTCGCCAGCATGTAACTGGCGACGCGCTTGGAAGTGGGCGTGAGTTCGGCAAAGCGGGCTTCGACGGTTTGTGCAAATGCGGTCGGCATCGTAGTCGCGGCGCGAGTGGTGGATCGATTATCGAGATGATGACATATTCATCCGACAGTCGACCTGGCGCGGTCCCGAAAATCAGGGAACGCACGCGCGGGCGAGACACCGTTCAGACTGCCGGCCGCACCGGTGCGCTTCGCGAGAAGTGCCGCGCGCCCGCCACACACGCGACTACCACGACGGTCACCAGGATCATCGCGGGCGGCACCTGTTCGTGCAGCAGCAAACCGGCGAGCAGCAGGCCAAAGAACGGCTGCAGCAATTGCAGTTGCCCGACCCCCGCGATGCCGCCGAGCGCCAGTCCGCGATACCAGAAGACGAAGCCGATCAGCATGCTGAAAAGCGACACGTACGCGAGCCCCCACAGCGCCGCATGGCTCACACCTTCAAACGATGCAGGCCGCGCCCACCAGGCGAGCGGCAGCATCACCGGCAGCGACAGCACCAGCGCCCACGAAATCACCTGCCAGCCGCCGAGATGGCGCGACAGCCGCGCGCCTTCGGCATAACCGAGGCCGCAGGCGACGATCGCCGCCAGCATCAGCGCATCGCCGAGTGGCGACGCGTCGAGGCCGTGGCGCAAGGCGAACGCGACCACCGCGCCGCTGCCGAGCGCCGAGAACAGCCAGAACGCCGGCTGCGGGCGCTCGCCGCCGCGCAGCACGCCGAAGATCGCGGTGGACAGCGGGAGGAGCCCGACGAACACCACGGCGTGCGCGGCGCTCACGTGGCGCAGCGCGAGGGCAGTCAGGAGCGGAAAGCCAACCACTACGCCCAGCGCGACGATCACCAGCGGGACGAGGTCGCGCCTTGCGGGCCGAGCCTGGCGAAACACGAGCAGAAGCAACAGCCCCAACGTGCCAGCGATGGTCGCGCGGGCCATCGTCAGAAACACCGGATCGAAGCCTTGTACGGCGATGCGGGTGGCGGGTAGCGAGCCGCTGAAAATCAACACGCCTACCATGCCGCTCACCCAGCCGTTCGTTGTTTTGTCCATCGAAAGAGTCCATGCGCATTGAAAACAGAACTCATAGCATCCGCTTTCGGGCTGTAAAGGGTAAGCTACGGATCAGTACAATTCGTACAAACTGTACCGAACATGGAGCAGTACAGATGGCGGAAAGCGATAACAACCGGGCGGCCTTGGGCGCGCCAGCCGGCACGCGGGTCGGCACCGTGATGGACAACTTGCGCGAGCGCATCGCGAGCCGTTCGCTGATGCCGGGCGCGCGCGTGCCCTCGATCCGCACGATGACCGAGGCACTCGGCGTGTCGAAGTCGACCGTAGTGGAAGCGTACGACCGGCTGGTCGCGGAAGGGGTGATCGTGGCGCGGCGCGGTTCCGGCTTTTTCGTCTCCGGTCATGCTCCGCCGCTTGCGCTCGCCGATCTCGGGCCGCGGCTGGATCGCGAGGTCGATCCGCTGTGGCTCACGCGGCAGTCGCTGGAGGCCGGTGCGAAGGTGCTCAAGCCGGGCTGCGGCTGGATGCCGCCTTCATGGCTGCCGGAAGACGGTGTGCGCCGCGCGTTGCGCGCCGTGGCGCGTGATCCGCAGTCGCCGCTCGCCGACTATGCGAGCCCGCTCGGTCTGCCCGCGCTACGTCAGCAACTCGCCTGGCGGCTCGCGCAGCATGGCGTGGAAGCGCCGCCCGAGCAGATCGTGCTGACCGACGGCGGCACGCATGCGCTCGATCTCGTCTGCCGCTTTCTGCTCGAACCCGGCGACACGGTCCTGATCGACGATCCGTGCTACTTCAACTTCCAGGCGCTGCTGCGTGCGCATCGCGTCCGCATCGTCGGAGTGCCTTATACGCCATCCGGTCCGGATCTGGCGGCATTCGAGCGGGCGCTGATCGAGCACCGCCCGCGGCTCTACGTGACCAATTCCGCGATCCACAATCCGACCGGTGCCACGCTTGCGCCGGCCATTGCGCATCGGCTGCTGAAACTGGCGGGTGAGCACAATCTGCTGATAGTCGAAGACGATATCTTCGCCGACTTCGAGGACGAACCCGCGCCGCGTCTTGCGGCGTTCGACGGTCTCGCGCGGGTGGTCTCGATCGGCAGCTTTTCGAAGACCTTGTCCGCGGCCGTGCGCTGCGGCTACATCGCGGCGCGCAGGGAATGGATCGAGCCGCTGGTCGATCTGAAGCTGGCCACCACGTTCGGCAACGGCCAGCTCGCGGCGAGCGTCGTGCATCGTTTGCTGGTGGACGGCACCTACCGGCGGCATCTGGAATCGATGCGCGCGAAGCTCGCGGACGCCATGGGGGAGACGATCAGGCGGCTGGGCTACGCAGGCCTTGAAGTGTGGACGCGGCCACGCGCCGGGATATTCGTGTGGGCGCGCTTACCCGATGCGCTCGACGCCGCCGATATCGCGCGTCACGCATTAGCCGAGAGTGTGGTGTTCGCGCCGGGCAATGTGTTCAGCGCGTCGCAATCGGCGGCCGGCTTCCTGCGCTTTAACGTGTCGCAATGCAACCGGCCGAAGGTGTACGAAGCGCTGCAACGGGCGATGGACGTGTCGGCTGCATCGAAGGCGCACGCCTGAGCGCGCGCCTCGCCTCGCCAGACGACGTTACTTGCACAGCAACAGCAGACGCTCCTGATCCGTGCAGGGGGAGCGCGGTTTCTGCGCGGCTTGCGCGGCCGTCGCGCTGATCGCCGCACTCTTGTTCGCGAGACACGCGCGCAGATGTTTTTCCACCGGCGCGTAGTATTTCCATCCGCGCACGAGGGGCGGCAATTCGAGTTTCACCTGCTTCCACTTCGGATGCCCATGCTCCTGCAGATTGTCGAAGTTGGCGCAGAGCGAATCCGCAAAGTGATTCAGATTGCCGACGGTATCGCGCAGACCGTAATCGTAAGTGACGAGAAAGGCCTTGACCGTTAGCGTGGGAACATCTTCCTTCAGCCAGTTCGGATAGCTGGTCGCGCGGAGTGTCGTGGGAAAATAAGTCTGCTTGGCTCGGGCGGTTTCGGGCGCGTTGGGATCAACCTTCAGAGGGCGGATCTGTTGCAGCAGCTCGGGATTCATGTCGTTGAACAGTTTCGCCGGCTGCCCGACCACGATGATCGCGACGTCCACCTTCTTGACGATCAGCGCGGCCAGCGCATCTTCATTGCTCAGGTGCTGGACGTTCTGCTCGGGAATCGCCTGTCCGAACATCAGGTGATAGAGGGTCGTGGCCGTTTGAGCGGTGCCGCTGCCGAGCAGGCCCACGCTGATGCTTTTGTCCTTGATGTCGGCGAAGGTTTTCATCGGCGAGTCCGCGCGCACGACGACGTTAATTTCTTCGTCGTAGAGCGGCATGATGAGCCGTAGCGGCCGGATTGTCGTACCCGCGTCGGCATTGCCCGCGTTGGCCATGTCGATGTAGGCCTGATACACGTCGGACTGAACCAGTGCGAGCTTCACGCCGGGCTCGAAGCGCATGCGCTGCACGTTTTCGGCCGAACCCTTCGACGACATCACTTCCAGGTCGATGCCCGCCGGCTGCGCCACCCATTTCGACAGATCCTGGCCGATCTGAATGTACGTGCCGCGTTCCGGACCGGTAACGATCTTGTAGTGCGCAGGTTCCGCGCAAGCAAACGAAGACATGATCATTAGCGCCAGCCCCAGCCATCCCGCCAGAAGTTTCTTCAGCATGGTTTATCTACCTATCGGTCAGGGTTGAACAGCCTCTCGTGTCGACGCGCGCGAAGCACCGGTGAGTCGGCTTGCCATCTCATGTTCAAGGCGTCGCGCGTGCCATGTCCGTCTGTTGCCGCTCAGAGGGCACGCGAAACGCCAATGCAATCGGTCGTGCGAACGGTCAAGAAATTCGGTATCGAAACTTTTTCGCTGACCGGGATGCCGGTTTACGCATGCGGCTTGAGCGGTGCCCAACCTGTCTCGCGAATCACGCGCTCAAGGATGGTTTTCGCGGCGTCGTTGCCGGTGTCGATCGCGAGCGCCTCATTGGCGTGCTGGCGTGCGCAACTCCACGACTGCTGCGAGGCACACAGTTGTGCCGCCTGCAACGCGGCGTCGCGGCGCGCGGTGAGCGGCTTCAATTCGGTCAGCAGGCTTTCTGCGTCGGTGTTGCCGGGCTGCAGCGTTTGCGCCGCGCCAAGCGCCGCTTGTGCCGCGGAGAGATCGTTGGCGCGGACGGCCAGACGCGCTGTCTGCAGCGCTTGCGCGGCATCGCGGAACTGCGGCGCCGCTGGTTTTACAGGCGCTGCGGCCAACGGCGGCGCGATGGGCGTGGGCAGGATTGCCGGTGCGGCCTTGGCGGGATTGGCGGCATTGCTGGGGACAGCAGGCTTAATCGCGGTGGCCTGATTCGTCGGCTGAGCCGGTGCGTACAGCGCAATCGTGCCGGTCGCCGTTCTGGCGTCCTGATGATTTTCAGCCGTCTGCTCAGTATTGCCGTTCTGCGATTCGTGGTTGTCGCTGAATAGAGTAAAGGTGACATACGCTAGTCCGATTGCGCCAATCGCCACGATCGCGAGCAGCACCCGGCGCATCGGGACCATGCTGCGGCCAGCAGAATGCGGTAGATCGGCGAGCGGCGGAATCGGCGTATCCGGAGACGCGAGTACCGGCGCTGGCATCGGGGGCTCGACAGGGGCGGCTTCGCCGGTGACCGCGGTCTGCGCGGCGAGATCGGTTTCAACCGGCTGTGTCGGATCGAAGCCGTTTTTCTGCGCTGTCTTGCTGATGGCACTGGCGTGGCTGCCGGGAATCACGCCGCGCTTGTGTGGGCCGGCGTCAAGCGGGTGCACCGCGCCGCAATACGGGCAATAGTCGACTTGCCGGTACAGCGCACCGCCACAGCGTTTGCAGGGCGTCGGGAAACTATGGCCGAGTATTGTCTGGGTGGACATACTGTGGACCCACCTGTGGAAAACAGTGCCGTTACGGCATGCTCCAGATCGTGTTGAGGCAGGAGTAACGTCCGCGGAAACCACGATCCACATGCTCTGGAGAACCTTGGGGCGCAAGTCCTCGCTTGCGGTGCCGCTGCTTGCAATATGTGGCGTTTCCGTGAGGACGTCAATCGACGTTCTTACCTACTTTATGTGCGCTAAAACACATTTGTAGGTACGACGAAACACTGCATATGTCGGCAGAACGAACAGGCTGACGGTTTTTTTCACACGGTTTGCTCAGTCACGGTGCGCAGGTGTCGACACTCTCGCGCGCCGGCGGAATCGGTAGAGCGAAATAGCGGCGATGAAAACAGAACGAGGTCGAAGCGCGCGGCGTTCGACCTCGTCATCAAGCGCTTGCAGAAAACGCTCGCTGGAAACGGGATACGCGAAATCAGTGCTTGCGCAGCGGATGATCTTTCAGAAGCCACGCGAGCGCAAAGGCCAACACGACGACGCAGGCCGCCGAGAGATACACCGTGTGCAACGCACCGGCAAACGCTTGCAGATAGTCGTTGCGCAACGCTTCAGGCAACTGGTGGATGGCCGCCGGTCCGAGCGCGTGCGGCAATTCGATGTCGGCCGGAATCAGTTTTTCCAGACGCGCGGCGAGGCCGTTCGAAAACACCGCGCCAAAACCGGCCACGCCGATCGAGCCGCCGATTGACCGGAACAGCGTCGCGCCTGAAGTGGCGACACCCATGTGCTTGAACTCGACAGTATTCTGCACCGCGAGAATCAGCACCTGCATCACCATGCCGAGGCCGAAGCCGAGAATGCCCATGTCGATATACATCACACGAATGGGCGTGTTGATCTGCAGGCGTGCGAGCAGCACCATCGCGACGGTCACGAGAAATGTGCCGGCGATCGGAAACATGCGGTACTTGCCGATCTTGCTGATTACGCGTCCGGTCACCATCGACATCATGAACAGACCGCCCATCATCGGCAGCATCTGCATGCCGGCTTCCGTGGGCGTCGAGCCTTTGACCACTTGCAGATACAGCGGCAGGAACGTGACCGAACCAAACAGCGACACGCCGATGATGAAGCCGATCAGACTGCTCAGCAAAAACGTGCGCTGTTTGAAGAGTTCGAGCGGCATGATCGGTTCGACGGCAGTGCGCTCTTCGTGGATGAAGCCCCAGATCGCCACCAGCCCCATTCCCAGCGTGAACCACAACTGCGGCGATGACCACGGCAGGATCGTGCCGCCCTGGCTCGTGAACAGGATGATGCAGGTGAGCGCGCCGGCGAGAAACGCGGCGCCCATGTAGTCGATGGTGTGCTTCACATGCCGCACGTGCGGTTTGAAGACCGCGCCGATCACAGCCAGCGAGATGAGGCCGAGCGGCAGGTTGATGTAGAAAATCCAGCGCCATGACAGGTGCTCGACGAGAAAGCCGCCGAGCAGCGGCCCGACCACCGTCGCGAGACCGAACACGCCGCCGAATACCCCCTGGAAGCGGCCGCGCTCAGCCGGCGGAATCACGTCCGCGATGGCGGCCATCGTCACGACTAGCAGACCGCCGCCGCCGAGCCCCTGCAGTGCGCGCAGCACGATCAACTGGGTCATGTTCTGGGCGACGCCGCACAGCGCGGAGCCGACGAGGAACACGACGATCGCCGTCTGCAGCACGATCTTGCGGCCGAACAGATCGCCGAATTTGCCATACAGCGGCACGACGATAGTCGAGCTGAGCAGGTAGGCGGTCACCACCCACGAGAGGTTGTTGAGCCCGCCGAGTTCGCCGACGATGGTCGGCAGCGCGGTCGAGACGATCGTCTGATCGAGCGCGGCGAGCAGCATGACCAGCAGCAGCGCCGGAAACAGCAGGCGGATCGGCGGGTGGTCATTTGCCTGCGGGCCGGACTGCGGATCTGGCTGCGCATCTGGCAGCGTTAGCCCGGCGGGTTGAGTCGTTGTCGATTGGTCCATGGCGCCACGGTATTGAAATTAATTAATTCGGAGATTAATATATGCGACATTGTGTCACTCGTCAAATTGAATGCAATGGCAAGGATTACGTCAGATGACCGGGAAGTGAAACGCCCGCCGCGCAGCACGGCCGCCGCGAAGGCGCGAAAGCTTTCGAAGCCGGCGTCAGCCGCGGTGGGCGATGCTGCGAACGCTTCGATTCCCGCACCGCCGCCCGCGCTCACACGGCGACCGGGCAGGCCTTCGGGCTCGGCGCGCGGCCCGGAGCAGCGCAGCCGCCTGCTGGACGCCGCGCTCGCCCTGTTCGCGCGGCAGGGCATCGTCGACACCACGCTCGGGGAGATTGCCCGTGAGGCGGGTTTCACGCCGGCGATGATGCATTACTACTTCAAGACGCGCGATCAATTGCTCGACGTGCTGATCGACGAGCGTTTCGCGCCGCTGCGCGCGGGGATCGGCGTGCCGTTTCAGGAAAATCCCGACGATCCGGTGGCTGCCATCACGCAACTCGCGCAGCGTTTGGTGAAGACGGCGAGCGACAATCCGTGGTTTCCGTCGCTGTGGGTGCGCGAAGTGATCAGCGACGGCGGCCTGCTGCGCCAGCGCATGCATGAACGGTTCGGCGACGCGAATCAGAAGGCGTCGCTGTCAGCCATCGCGCGCTGGCAAAAGGAAGGGCGCCTGAATGCCGGGCTGGAGCCGTCGCTGGTATTCGTCACGCTGCTGGGTATGACGATTCTGCCGCTGGCCACCTCGAAGCTGTGGCGTAACGATCCCGCTCGGTGCAACATCGGCAGCGAGGAGATCGCCCGGCATGCGGTGGCCTTGCTGGTGCAGGGCGTCGGTCCTGGCAAAGCGGACTGACACACTGCCGGACTCACTCAGAAATACGTTTCTGCCGCCACGCCCCATACGCAGCCTTCGTTTTTTCGTTCGGCGGATAAGTGCCGGGCAGGGCGGCGCCCTCACGAATACGCTCGGCGAGAAACACTTCGAGTTGCTCCTGCTCGGCGGCGGCTTGCGCAACCTCGGCTGCCATTTTGAGTGGGATTACCACCACGCCGTCCGCATCGCCCACGATCACGTCGCCGGGAAACACCGCTACACCGCCGCAGCCGATCGGCACATTGATATCCACCGCGTGATGCCGGATCAGATTCGGCGGCGCGCTTGCGCCGGCACAAAACACCGGCATGCCAAGCGCGGCGATTGTCGTGCTGTCGCGCACCGGACCGTCGGACACCATGCCCGCTACGCCGCGCACCTGCAACCGCTGCGAGAGGATCGAACCGAACGAGGCGCTGCCTCGCTCGCCGCGGCAATCCTGCACGAGCACATGGCCGGCCGGAATGGTCTCGACACATTTGCGCTGTGCGTACTCGGGATCAGCAAACAGTTCGAGCACGTCGATGTCCTCGCGCGAGGGAATATTGCGTAGCGTGAAGGCCGGCCCGACCAGATTCGTGCCACTGTGCGCGGCGAGCGGCGCTACGCCCTGCATGAACGCATTGCGCAGGCCGCGCTTGAACAACTGGGTGGTCAGCGTGGCGGTGCTGACATGACGGAGTGTTTCAAGCGTGGCGGAGTCGAGATCGGACATGGTGTCGGGCGGCCTCAGGTTTTAGGGGCGGAGAGATGGCGCTCATATGACGTGCTGCGTCGCAGCGGCAGAACATAACGCAGCCGCTGCGATCTCGCGCACACGATCATAGCGCCGCCGTGGATCGTGCGGCAGGCTCGCGCAACCATGCTGACGTAACGACGAATCTGGTGAAGCCGGCGAGGCACGCAACGTGCTACCTGAGGAGTGGATTTGAACGCCGTGCGAGAGGCATAACCGCGCCGGCGTCGCAATAGAACATGAATGTCGGAGCAGACGCTGAGGCGGGCAAGGCGATGGACGTGGGTTTGCAGCAGCCACCGCCACGGCGAATCGGGTGTCGGCATTGGTCAGCCAGGGCAGTGGAGCCGAGGGTCGGTTTTTCATCGGCGTGCAATTTTGGCGCGTTACTGTGCGCACGCGTTGCGCCGGGGCCATGTTTTACAATCGCGGGCCTGCATGCAACTCGACGCATGAAATCGAGTCGGAACCATGGACAGCAATACCGCAGCCGCGCAAATCGGCAGCAAACAGCAGGGCGATACGTTGGCCGAGTCTGATGGCCTAACCGGTTTTTTAGAGCTACAGCAGAACATGAACGGAGCATTGAGACTCGATCAGGCCACGATCGTGCTCGTCGAGGACGACCCGGATAGCCGGGAATCACTGGCCTTGTTACTCGAGGCGGAAGGTGCGCATGTCGTCGCAGTGGCGGATGCGGAAGAGGGCGTCGAAGCGGCGCTGCGGCTGTTACCTGACGCCGTGGTGTGCGACCTCGAATTGCCGGCCATGGACGGCTTTTATCTGATCCAGCGGCTGCGCGATCACGAGATTCGCGGTGACCATGCACCTTCGGTGGCCGTGGCGCTCACGGGTCATACCGACGACGCTTACCGCTTACGCAGCATCGGCGAAGGCTTCCAGCATTTCATGACCAAGCCGGCATTGCCGGAAGACCTCGTGACACTGTTGCACGACGCGATCGACGCCCGCGCGGGCTGAGGAGCGGCCTCGCGGCCGAGGGCGGTTTCTTGCCGCCGCATCGTCGGCGGCAAGCTTTCGTCTGGCGAAACGGTCCGCAATCAGACTGCAAACCTGATGGCAGGCGCCGCTGTTATTTGGCGACGGCGACCGGTGCGGCAGCGCTGGCGCTGGCCGCTTCCGCTGCCTGACACGCGGAACACAATCCCTTCAATTCGATTTCATCGCTGGCAAGGCGGTAACCCGCGTCTTCGATTTGCGTGACGAGCGCCTGGCGCAGCTTCGGCTGATGCAACTCGGTGACGTTGCCGCATTGCTGGCACACCACCAGAATGCCGTGCTGGCATTGCGTCAGGTCGTGGCAGACGGTAAACGCATTAATCGATTCGATCCGGTGCACGAGCCCTGCCGAGAGCAGAAAATCCAGCGCCCGGTAAACCGTAGGCGGCGCCGAGCCCGGATGGATCTGGCGCATGTCGTCGAGCAGCGAATAAGCTTTGGTGGCGCGCCCGGAATTCAACAGCAATTCGAGCACTTTGCGGCGGATCGGTGTGAGTTTTTCGCCGCGTTCGCGGCAATATTCTTCCGCGAGAGTCAGTGCGGCTTCCTGCGATTCACCGTGCGCAATGTGCGTGTGCCCCGGCTCATGATGATGAGCGGAGGCGGCAGGCGTGGTTTTGTCGGCGGTCGCGGCGGGCTTGGCGGTCTTCATGCGTGGATTATAAAGGCCATCGGGCTTGGCTGTGCCGGTGTGCGGCGCACCTGCCGGTCGCGGCTGGACGCCGCGGCGGGGCATGAAGTCGCTCATCAAGCCGCCCAATGGCTGCCGGATCGTTCAAGTCAGCGGGAAATCGATGTATTTCTTGAAACCCGGGCGTGTCGCAAGCCGCGAATACCAATGCTCCAGATTCGGCAACGGCGGGCGTTCGACGCCGTCCAGTCCGAACCAGCGTTTCGCGTACGCGCCGATCACGATATCGGCGAGCGTGAACTTTTCGCCTTCGAGAAAGAAGCGGCCTTGCAGATGGTTATCCAGCAGGCGCCACAGCAACGTGACCGCGCCGAAGTCGGTAGCGAGCTTGTTGGCGTCGCGCTCGGCGGCAGGCGTGCGCACGAGAGTCCAGAAGACGGGCTTTTCCGCGGGTTGTAGCGTGGTGAGCGACCAGTCGAGCCAGCGGTCGACGCTGGAGCGCAATTTCGGTTCGGACGGATACAGGAGACTCGATTCGCCGTATTGCAGCACCAGATAGCGCAGGATCGAGTTCGATTCCCACAGCACGAAGTCGTCGTCGACCAGCGTCGGAATTTTACCGGTCGGGTTCATCGCCAGGTAGTCGGGCTCGTTGTTGCGGCCGAATTTCAGGCCCGCGTCGATGCGTTCGTACGGCAGCACCAGTTCGTCGCAACACCACAAGACTTTCTGTACGTTGACCGAGTTGGCGCGTCCCCAGATCGTGATCATCCGGTAAATCCTTTCTTTATATTGACAGTTGGCAAGCCGCGCGTGGCGCGCGGCGTTCAGCCAGTAACGATACACGATGCGCATGGATTTGCGCGCCGCCAGCCCGCAATCTGCTGCGTGAAGTGTTGCCCGGAGCCTGGTCCGAAGCACCTTGCCCATAGAGGTCCGTGTATCGCCCGACGTGCCATGCCGGCAACGCACGGGCGTTGCGTACAATGTGCGCACCCGAACACGACGAGGCACCGCATGGCCCGCATTGTCCCCGACGACTGGAAGAGCCTCGCCGC
This sequence comes from Paraburkholderia madseniana, assembly GCF_009690905.1. Lineage (GTDB taxonomy): Bacteria > Pseudomonadota > Gammaproteobacteria > Burkholderiales > Burkholderiaceae > Paraburkholderia > Paraburkholderia madseniana. Next base: position 66,888 of record NZ_VOSW01000035.1, on the reverse strand, counting down.
CACCGGTGCGGCGGCACGCGAACGCGAGACCCTCGCCTTGCTGGAAGAAGCGCTTCCCGATGGCTACACCGTCTATCACGGCGTGCACTGGACCCGTCTGAACCAGAACTTCTCGGTGTTCGGCGAGGCCGACTTCGTGATCGTCAGCCCGGCTGGGCGCGTGATGATCGTCGAACAGAAAACCGGTTTCCTGCGCGAAACGCCCAAGGGGCTCGTCAAGGTCTATCTTCAGACGGAACGCAATGTGGCGATCGCGCTCGCGCATACCGTCGAAACGCTGCACCGGCGCTTCACCGCGGCGTTCGGCGCGGGTACATATTTCATCGAAGAACTGCTGTATTGCCCGGACCACATCGTCAAGGACGCGGCGATTGCCGGCGTGAATCCCGCGCGGATCGTCGACGCGACGCGCAAGGACCGGCTTGCCGCGATCATTCGCGAAGCCTTGCCGGCGGACGAAGCGCGCCTCGCCTGCGCACCGAAAATCCATCACTTTCTCGCCGACGAACTCTCGCTTACGCCCGACGCCAGCGCGCTCGTCGGCCAGGCCGGCACGCTCGTCACGCGTCTGGCCGGTGGCCTCGCGACCTGGGCGCGACGGCTGGAGTTTTCGCCGTTCCGGCTGCGCGTGATCGGCACGGCCGGCTCCGGCAAGACGCAACTGGCGGTGCAGGTGATGAAGGACGCGGCGGCGCGTGGTCAGCGGCCTTTGTACGTGTGTTTCAACCGGCCGCTCGCGGATCACATTGCGCGGGTCGCGCCGCCTGAGGCAAAGGTGGCGAACTATCACCAGCTATGCGACTGGGTCGCGCGCGACGCGGGCCGCGAGCCGGATTTTCAGTCTGGCGACGTATTCAAACAGCTTGAAACGACTTTCGCCGAAACGCCGATCGACGCGCGCTGGCAATTCGACGTGCTGATCGTCGACGAAGGGCAGGATTTCCAGCAGCCGTGGGTGGCTGCACTCGAGCGTCTGTTGCGGCCGGGCGCCGCGTGGTGGTGGCTCGAAGATCCGCTGCAGAATCTGTATATGCGCGAGCCTGTCGAGTTGCACGGCTGGACCACGCTGAAAGAGACTACCAACTACCGCAGCCCGCGTGACATTCTCGATTATGTGCGGGACGTGGTCGGCGCCTCGGTGCCGGTCGCGGCGGGTTTGGCCTCGGGCAGTCCGTTCGACGGCTCCGATATTTCGCTCTCCGTCTACGACGAAGCGAACGCCGCCGAAGGCAGCATCGAGGCGACCAAGCGGGCGATCACGCAGGCCTTGTCGCTCGGCTTTCGCAAGCAGGATATTGCGGTGCTGTCGTTTCGCGGCCGCGAAGGCTCGGCGATGACCGCGCAGGATCATCTCGGACCACATCGGTTGCGCAGTTTTACGGGTAAATACGATCTGTTCGGCAACCCGGAGTATCGCGAAGGAGATGTGCTGTTCGAGTCGATCTACCGCTTCAAGGGGCAGGCGGCGCCGTGCGTGATTCTCACGGAGGTCGACTTCGAACTATTCGACGAACGGATTGCACGCAAGCTGTTCGTCGGCGCCACGCGTGCGACGATGAAGCTGATCATCGTCGCCTCGCAGCGGGCCGCGCGGCATCTGCATCTGCGTGATGGTAAAGAGCTCAGAGAAACCAGAGAACTCAGAGAGGCGAAAGAAGCCTAGCCGCCGCTCACGTCCACGCGCGCGCCCCCACCAGCATCCCCGTTTGCGTAAGCGCGTCCCACCAGATCACGCGCAGTAACGGCGCTTGCTGCGCGATCAGCAGCGCCTGCACCGGATCGCTCTCGACAAAATGCGTGACACCGCCGCGCAACGCCGCCGCAGCCTTGTGAGCGGCGGCGCCGGCGGCACTTTCGTCGTGCGTCCCGGGCGTGCGCATCACCAGTTGCATATGACCGAAGCCGTGCCGCGCGAGCCACGCTTCGGTGCGCGCGCGATCCAGTTCCGGCCGGCCGGTGATGATCGTGCGCACGCGTTGCAGATCGATGCCCGGCAGCACCTCGAACGGCAGCAGCGCGTCGCGTTCGGCGAGCGCCGCGGCCAGATCCTCGTCGTAGCGTGCGAGCGGCACGTCGGGTAGCAGAATGCCGTCGAGGTCGATTGCGTAGGTGGCGTATTCGTGATCGTCGGCCATGGCGGACGCAGCGCCCGCTTCAACGCGCTCCCAGTCTTCGCGATAACGCTCGGTGTAGGCCTGGCGCTCCCACGGAAACAGCGCGAAGTAGCCGCGGGCGTCGATCGCGTAGTCGGGTTGCGTGCGGCTCAGGTCGTCGACCGCGGCGGTCAGCGTTCTGACGTCGAGGCCATGCTGCTGAAGGAAAGCGATGCAATCGGTCAGCGTAAAGCCACGCCCCGCGATGTCCTCGCACAGCAGCACTTTCGAGCCGGCGGGCGGGATCGGCAGCGTCGAATCCCAGGCGACCGTGCGCGACTGGCGGTCGTAACGCAGAAACGCCACCGGCGTGCCGGCCGCATGCGAAACCATCAGCGCAAGCGGCGCGCCGCCACGCAGAATGCCGATCGCCATGGTGAAACGCTCCGCCAGCAACGCGGGTTGCAGCGATTCGATCCAGCGATCGAGTTGTTCGTACGTCAGGGGCAAAACCGGCTTGTTCATGACTCTCGGGGCGTCGCGGTGCGCGGGTCGGGCAGGTGTCCCGTAGACGGAGAGCGGCGCGCGGCGCAGCGCGGCGGCAGGTCCCCGTTTTTGAGACAAAGAATTTTGGCGATATTATGCATGCGGTTCAAAGATCGCGCGTCGGGGTGACGCGCGCCGCCGGACGGGGCGTGTCGCAAAGACCGCCGCCGTGGCGGCAAAACGGGAAAAGGGCAACGGCGAGGGTGCTGCAGGTTCGCTGGCCGGTTGAGCCGGCGCAGCGCAGCCGCCCGCAAAATAACAAACGATGGAATGACCAAACAGATGAAGATGACCAAGGCGGGCATAGCGGTGAATGGCAGGAAAGGCGTGGTCCGGGGCGCATGGTGGGGGCTGGGTCTGCTCCTCGCTTTCGCCGCGTGGAGCATGCAGGCACAGGCGCAGGCAGAGTCGTTGCCGCTATCGCTCGATGTGAAGGGCAAGATCAGCAAGACCAACGATGCGACGCACCAGTTGTATCACTTCACCGACGCGCAACTGCTCGCGCTGCCAGCTCATTCGATTACGACCGCCACCACCTGGACTCCGCGTTCCACCTTCACAGGACCGCTGCTCGCGGATATCCTGAAGACAGTCGGCGCATCCGGCAGCGCAGTCGAGATCCATACGCTCGACGACTATACGTACACCATTCCGGTGTCGGACTGCGATCGCTACGGCGTGGTCGTTGCGTACAGCATGAACGGCCGGCGCCTGAAGATCAGCGACTTCGGGCCGCTGTTTCTTATCTATCCGCGCGACGCGTTTCCCGATGAACTCATGGGCGCGGCGGGCGACTCAAAATTCGTATGGCAGATCAAGGCACTCATCGTCAAATAACACGCCGCCCCTTGCGTCGTGTCCTCTATGTGTTGATCTGGCTGACCGCGCTGGCGGCGCCGGCAGGCGCGATCGGCTATCTGTTGTACGCGAACCTGCTCAATCCGCGCGCCACCGAACAGTTGACCGGTCAGTACGATGGTTTCTATTGGGACGCAGCGCAACTGCAGATCGCCTACGCGCGTTTCGAGAACCAGTTGCTACTGTATCAATCCGGTGTCGACGACGACTATCCGCGGCTCATGCTGCGCTACCAGTTGCTGCAATCAAAGCTGCACGTGATGGCCGGTTCGACACGCAGACTGACTACGCAGCTCGCGCTGCTGCAACGGCAACAGGACGAAATCCAGTCGCTCGATCATTTGCTGGATGGGATTCAGCCTGAGGTGGATGCGTTGCCGAAGGACCGCAGCCGCGCCGACAAGATTGTCGTGGAGTTGCGTCAGCATTGGAACGAGGTCAACGATCTCGCGTTGAGCCGCCGTTTCGCCGACGTGGCCGATCGTGAGGCGATGAACCGCGATTTCATCGACAAGCGCCGTATGCTGTTCGCAGGCGGCCTGTTGCTGCTGTTGTTGTCCGCGGCCGCGACCACACTGTTGGTGCTCAACGGCCGGCGCCGCATGCGCCTGATGCATCAGCAGCACGCGGCGCTTGAAGCGGAGCATCAGGCGAGCCGCGCGGCACGCGAGGCGAGTCTCGCGAAGGATGCGTTTCTCGGCATGATCAGCCACGAACTGCGCACGCCGTTGCATGCGATCGTGTCGTCGATCGAATTGCTGGGCTTCAACTATCACTCCGAGGCCGACCGCAAGGTGATCCAGCGTCTCGAAACCGCGGGGCGGCATCTGGAAGCACAGATGAAAGACCTGACTGACTACGCGCGCCTCGGCGCCGGCAAGCTCGAGTTGCGTCACGAGCGTTTCGAGCCGCGCGAGCTGCTGGCGTCGATCGTCGACGAACACGCGATGTCGGCGGCCGCGCGCGGGCTCAAGCTGGAAAGCGAGGCAAGCGGCATGAGCGGCCTCGTCGATTCCGATCCGCACCGCATCCGCCAGATCGTCAACAACCTCGTCACCAACGCAATTCGCTACACCGAAACCGGCACGGTCCGCGTGCAACTGAGGCAGCGGCCGGCGGTCCTGATCTTCGTCGTCAGCGATACGGGGCCGGGCGTGCCGCATGAGCAAATTCCGCTGATCTTCCAGGAGTTCACGCAACTGGACGCGTCGCGCACGCGCCGCTTCGAGGGCGCGGGGATGGGGCTCGCGATCGTGCAGGGGCTGGTCAGGCTGTTCGGCGGCGCCGTCGACGTGGCAAGCACGGTGGGCGAGGGCACGACCTTTACGGTGACGATCCCGGTCACGCCGGTCGCGGCAACCGTGCCGCCCGGCGTGACGGCGCAGGCCGAACCAGGCGGCGCGCGCCCGTGCGTGTTGATCGTCGACGACAACCGGCTGATTCGCGAGTCGCTCAGCGAAATGATCGCGCACATGGATTTCGACGCGCACGCCGTTTCCAATGCCGACGATGCACTCGCGTGGCTCGACGCGCGTCGCTGTGACGTGGTGTTGCTCGATCTGCATATGCCGGATCGCGACGGTTATACGTTCCTTGCGGATTTCGCGGCACGCGGGGGGCCATCGTCGGGTGTTCCAGTGATCGTGGTGAGCGCGTATGCGCCAGAGGCGGATAGCGTAGGTAGTGCGGGTGGGGCGGCAGGGGAAGCGGGAGAAGCCGGCTTGCAGCCGTTCTTTGAAGCGTTATTAAAGCCAGTACATTACGAGGAACTGCGCAGTGCGTTGCAGCGAGCTTTGGCTTCGCGGCATACGGTGTGACGTGACGCCTTGAGGAAACGCAGTTGGAGGAGGGCTCAACCTGAGCACGCACCTTCAGCCGCTTGCCGGCGTATGCATCATCAAGGCCGGTTGAGGCGCTTGGACAGATCGGCGACCAGGATCGCCATACGCGCGGGCTTTTCATAGCACGCAACGTCGTAATTGCGAATGACCTCGCTGATCTCCGATTCGCTGGCCTTGCCGGTCAGCAGTTCGCCGGTCAGCACGAAAATCGGCGCGTCCGGATTCTCCGACGCCCGCACTGCGCGGATCGCTGCCGCCGAAGTCTGTGAGCCGAACAGCCAATCGATCACAACGCCGTCGAAGATCTGTGTTTGCAGTTGTTCGGCAAACGCCGCGAGGCCGTAGATCGCCACCGCCGCGAAACCGCTGCCCTCGAGATAGTCGCGCAGGTTGTCGGCGGAGGCCTGATCGTCGTCCACCACGGCGATGGTCGGCTTGTCGGTCTCGGCGCGGCGCGGATAGATCTCGATCTTGTGGACTTCGTAGGCGCTTTGGTAAAGCGTGCCATCGTGGCGCGCCACGCGCCATTGGCCGAGCTTCGAGTACGCGACAAATTCAGGGCGGCTGCCCGGTTCGAGCGCGGCGCCGACCCATGCGGTGCAGGCCAGCTCGATCGCGCCGACGCAGAACAGCGCCTCCTGGGCGATGGCGCCGACCATGCCCGGATCGAGCGACTGTGCGCCGAATAGCTGAGCGGCAGGTTCGCCGAACACCTCGGCAACCTTCTTGATCTGCGAGAGAGTCCACGGGCTGTTGCCGCGCAGCTTGCGGTGTCCCTGCGAAAAACTCAGATCGAGGATGCGGCATAGCTCAGTGGTCTGCTGGCGTTTGCCGATTCCATGCCGGCTCATCAACTCGCGCACGCGCTCGGCGACGGCAATGGAGTCAGGTGAGTTTGTTTCGTTGGTCATACTGCGTGAGGATCTGCCTTCTTGAAGGGTGGCTGGGGGCATGCGATACGGCACGCGCAGCGCGGCCACGCACATTGGATGCGCATTGACGCGGCTACGCGGGGGACAGCAAATGTACCGCAAAAAGTCTCACGGCCTGTGTTTTGGTATGACTGCCGCCAAACCTGTCGGTGCGAGGTGCGAACGGACACATTCGGCGATCTGTTTATGCTTTTAGCATCGAATGTATTTTACCGATTAAACCGGGCGGAATCTGTAAGTAATTCCGATTGAATTTACCCTCACCCGCCGTTACGCGGGCGGCATTGTGTCGAGCTTGGCCGCCGAGTTTTTCAGGCCTTTGAAAATCCGCTCGGCAACCTTGCCCGGAAAGCGCTCGGGCAATTCGGCCGAGACCCGCGCGATGACCGCCGGCGTCTGTTCGATCAGCCGCTGGATCAACGGTTCGGCGTTCGCACCGTATGAGCACCTTGGCGCCATGGTGTTGAAATGGCGCCGCTGCACGTCGCGGAAGGCGTCGTGTTTGCTGCGCGACCACATCGCCATGGCGAGCCTGGCCTTGAACCATGACCACTGGTTCGGGCCGTTACCCTCCACCGGCCAGATCGACATCACGTCGTAAAGCGGCGTGAGACGGTACTGACCGCCCGCCAGCAGGCGAATGCTGAAGTTCTTGGCGTGGCCGTCCGGCGCCGCCAGCATCCAGAACAGGATCTGGCTTGCCAGCAGCGTTTCGATGTCCTGTTGCGCCGACACCGATTGCTGGAGAATCCGCGCGAGGTCCAGCAGGCCCGGACCGCCTTCGTTTTCGTACTTGCGATGCGACGGCACGCCGTACACCTGGCAGAAGTCCTCCTGCGGCAGGCGCAGCAGCCATTGCCCGCTCGAATGCAGTTGCCGGTCGAAGCGTTCGACGCTCAGCACCCGCTGCTTGCCGAACGTCATGATCTCGGTGTTGGCCACCGGCAGGCCATAGGCGCGCAGAATCCGCAGACACAGCCATTCGTTTTCGACCGAGGTGCTGAGGTCGGCGAGCTTGTTGCCGACCAGCCCGAGCGGCAGCTTGAAAATGTGCGTGGTAGGCGTGGCGCCATGCGGGCGCTGCCACTTGCCGTCGTGCCACAGCAGGGCGGTTTTCTCCTGCGCGCCGGCGAGCGAGATGCGGAAATCGTCTGCTTCGTCGGCTGCGCCGAGGGCGGGGTTGCTGACGGTGCGCGCCAGCATGGTCTCGATCTCGCTGTCGGAGAGCGGCGTGCCCTCGATGCGTTCGACGCCGGCCGGCGCGTCGTCTTCGGCCAGCAACTGGACGGCGCCCACGCAATCGCGGCCGATGGCTTGCAGCAGATCGAATGCATCGAGCGTATCAGTCTGGTAGCGCTGGGCGATGCGCTTTCTGATGGCCTCGCTGTCGGGCAGCAGATTGTCGAAATAGTTGAGCACCCGTGGCCCTTTGTTCGCCACGTTGCTCGGCGCGAACGGCAGCGAGAGCGAAAGCGGCCGGCCCGCGGGCGAGGCGACCCATGCGGGGTCGTAAGCGAACTCCATGGGGCCGCGGGTGGGCAGGCGCCAGACGCCGACGCGCTCGCCGTTGGCCCACACCGAAAGCGCCCGCGAATGCGTTTGGCGGCCCATGCTTACCACTCGACCAAAGGCGCCGGTTCAGGCACCGGCTGGTTCTTGTCGCGTACCTGCAATTGCAGACCGTAGGCGCCGCACAGCGTCAGCAATTGTGCGAGGGTAAGGGCGGTGGCGTCGGTTTCCAGCGCCGAGATGCGGCTCTGGCTCACGCCGATGCGCGCGGCGGCGTCAGCCTGGGTGAGGCCGGCCTGGCGCCGACCGGCAGCGAGCAGTTGGGCCATTTGGTCCGGCGTGGCGACAAGGTGGATCATGGCAAATTATCCGCGAGACGAATAAACACACTTTATGCGTCACACAGATATTTGTCAAATATTCGTGTGACGCATATTCGGCAAATATCTGTCTGGCGAATAAACGGCAAATATCCGCATGACGAATAAATTCCGTCTGCGTGCGCTCCGCTGGGCCGGCCGTGTAGCATGCTGTGAAAATATTTGCCACCGACTCCGCGCGATTCATGAACCAACCGACACTACGCCACACCGAGGTGCCGTACCACACGCAATGGGGCAGCCCCGAATGGGTGCGCCACATCGTCGAACAAGAGGGCGACCCATGTGACGATCCACACTGGCAGCAGAGCGGTTTTGCCGACCCGGAGCGTTACCGTTTCTGGGCGAAACGCCTGTGCGGTCTGACCTGCCTCGAATCCGCGCTCGACTACTGGCGCATCGAACACGCGCCGCGCGCCGCGTTGCTGGACGAAGCGTTGCGCCACGGCGTGTACCGGCTGCGTGACGACGGCGGCGTCGACGGTTTGATCTACCGGCCGTTCGCCGACTGGCTCGGCGAAGCATTCGGTATTCAGGTCGAAGTGCTGCCGCAGGCGCCGCTCGAAGAGATCGCCGTGCGCATCGACGGCGACACGCTGGCGATCGTTTCCGTGAGCCCCGAGATCCGTTATCCGGAGCGGCCGAATCAGAGCCAGGGCGGGCATCTGATCCTGCTGCACGGGCGCGATCGCGATGGCGTATGGTTTCATAATCCGTCGGGCGTTGCGCCTCACCAGGCGGATGTCTATTTGCCGTTCGCCACGGTGGCGCGTTTCTACGCAGGGCGTGGCATGACGCTCACCCGCAGCGTGCGCTAGATACGGCAACCGGCAAGCCGCACGGCGAACGCAATGATCGGGCCCGTTTTCTGCTGAGGAGCTTCACGCCGACTTTTGCGATACCGGAGCCCGTCATGAAGCGAACCTATGCCGTGCTTGCTGCCGGCCTCGTCGCGCTCGGCGCCGTCACCGCAGCGCATGCGGCTACCCAGGACGACCGGGCCAAGGCCTGTCGCAGCGACGCGATGCATTTCTGCGCCGCCCACATCCCGAGCAAGGCAAAAATCACCGCCTGCATGAAGCAGCACCTCGACGAACTCAGTCCGGCGTGCCGCGCGATGTTCGAGGACGGCAAGAAAGACGACGCCAAAGACGACGCCGTTTCGCAATGACCCTAGCGGCGGCGCGCCGCTGCTTTTCGGTAAGGCAGGCCAATTCCTGCGCTGCAGCCGCGTGCCCGCGTTCCCGCGATCCGGCCCCACGGCGCGCAGCGCGTCGTAGAATCGCTTGTTCCCGATTCCCGGAACAGCCGCGTGTCTGGTGCGCTGAATCGAACGCATCAACTCGCCTGGACAGGAAAAGCCCGCTTATGACCCGCCCGACCACACAGATTTTCGACGCTGCCGCCACCGCGCGGCTGATTCCGTACGCGACGCTCGTCGACGCATTGAGGCGTGCGAGCATCGACTACGCACAGCAACGGGTTGTGAGTCCTGAACGGCTCGTCGTGCCGCTCAACGAGGGCGGCATCATGCTATCGATGCCGGCCACCGCGCCCGATCTCGCGATCCACAAGCTGGTCAACGTATGCGCGAGCAATCGACCACGCGGCATCCCGACGATCCACGGCCAGGTGATGGCCTTCGACGCCGATACCGGCGAGACGCTCTTCATCCTCGATGGCCCGACGGTGACCGGGCGCCGCACGGCGGCGATGTCGATGCTCGGCGTACGCACTTTCGCGCCGGCAAGGCCGCGCGAATTCCTGCTGATCGGCACCGGCACGCAGGCGGTGAATCATCTGGAAGCGATCGGCGAATTGTTTCCCGACGCTCGCGTGTGGGTGAAGGGCAGTGCGCCCGCGCGGGCCGAAGCGTTTTGCGCCGCACATGCTGCGCAGGGTGCGCATGGCGGCAGCGCGCACGAACTGCGACCGCTGGCCGACTCCAACGCGGCCATCCCTGATTCGATCGACGTGGTGATTGCGCTGACCACCAGCAAGCAGGCCGTCTACGACGAAGCCGCGCGCGCGGACCGGCTCGTGATCGGCGTCGGCGCGTTCACGCCGGCTATGGTCGAGATCGGCGCGCGCACGATCGCAGGCAGCGCGCTGTTCGTCGACGACGAAGCCGGCGCGAGGCATGAAGCCGGCGATTTCATTCAGGCCGGTGTCGATTGGGCGCGGGTCGGTGGAATTGCCACCGTGGTGGACAACGCCGCTTTGTTGCCGTCGAAACAACCGATTGTTTTTAAAAGTGTCGGCTGCGCGGCGTGGGATCTGGCGGCCTGCCGCGTGGCGCGCGAAGCCTTGTCAGGCGCCTGATCGCGGACCGTTCGCAGCGTCCGGCACGTTGCGGTTCGCAGGTCCTGGTTGGCATCTTGCGCCAACCTGCGGCACATGTTGCCGTGCAAACAATCTCAAAACGTTGCACCATAGGCGTTTGCCAGAAAAAAGCGCCGGTCCGCCGGCGTTTTTTGCCCTTTGTCTGTTGACTTGACGCCTACCACGACGCTGCGATCGCGCTATGACGACCCAACACGCTTCAGCCACTCCCAACCTGCCGCTCGACATGATCATCTTCGGCGGCACCGGCGACCTGTCATTTCGCAAGCTGCTGCCCGCGCTCTACATGGCGCATCTGCACTGCAATCTGCCGCCGGACACCCGCATTCTCACGATCGGCCGCAAGCCGTGGTCGCGTGAGGAGTACATCAGCGAATTCATGGAAGCGAAGGCGAAGCCCTTCATCGAAAAGAAGGCGTTCGATGCCACCGCCTGGGACAAATTCCTCGCGCTGTTCGAGTACGTGCGCATGGACGTCGATTCGGTCGAGGACTACCAGCGTCTGAAGGAAGTGTCGCGCGAAGGCGTGCGGCGCGTGTTCTATCTCGCGACCTCGCCGGATCTGTTCACGAATATCTGCGAAAACCTTTCGGCGGCGGGATTGGTCGACGAGAATTCGCGGGTGGTGCTCGAGAAACCGCTGGGCCACGATCTGGCGTCCGCGCAGGAGATCAACACGGCGGTTGGCAAGCATTTCAGCGAGGCGCAGATCTATCGGATCGATCATTACCTCGGCAAGGAAACCGTGCAGAACCTGATGGTGCTGCGCTTTGGCAACGCGATTTTCGGTCCGTTGTGGCAGGCGCCGTATATCAAGCGCGTGCAGATCACCGTGGCCGAAGAGGTCGGGGTGGGCAGCCGCGCGGGCTTCTACGATAAAACCGGTGCGCTGCGCGACATGGTGCAGAACCACTTGCTGCAGTTGCTGTGCATCGTCGCCATGGAGCCGCCGGTGTCGCTCGATCCGGATGCGGTGCGCGACGAGAAGCTCAAGGTGCTGCGCTCGCTGCGCCCCATGACGCCCGAGGATATCGCGCGCGATACCGTGCGCGGCCAGTACACGGCCGGCGCGGTAAACGGCGAGCCGGTGAAGGGCTACCTCGAGGAAGACAATGTGCCGGCCGGCAGCCGCGCCGAGACTTTCGTCGCGCTGCGCGCGCATATCAACAACTGGCGCTGGGCCAACGTGCCGTTTTACCTGCGCACCGGCAAGCGTCTGCAGAAGAAGGTATCGGAAATCGTTATCGAGTTTTCCGAATTGCCGTTCTCGATCATTCCGAGCGGTGGGCGCAATTACGGCAACCGTCTCGTGATCCAGTTGCAGCCGGAAGAGTCGATCCAGTTGCAGATGCTCGCGAAGGAACCCGGCAGCGGCATGCACATGTTGCCGGTGAATCTGAACCTGGACTTGCAGCAGGCTTTCACCGAGCGTCGCGCGGAAGCATACGAGCGTTTGTTGATCGACGTGATTCGCGGACGCCTCACGCACTTCATGCGCCGTGACGAACTCGAAGCCGCATGGGCGTGGGCCGAACCGATTCTGGATGGCTGGGCCAAGTCGGGCGACAAGCCGCGTGGTTATACGGCAGGCACGTTTGGGCCGGCTGCGTCGACGGCGCTGATGGCGCGTGAAAACGCCGTGTGGGCGGAAGAGTCGCAGTAAGCGGAGCAGGCAGTCAGGCGTCGGCGGTACGTCGACGCTTCGAAGCGTTCGTCTCGCACTAAAAAAGGCGGCCCGTTTTCACGGGCCGCCTTTTTCGTTACGCGTTGCCGTTCTGATTTACGGCAGCGAAATCGTCAACGTGGCCGATTGCGGGCCGAGCTTGACCACCTGCGAATACGGAGCGAGCGTGCGCAACGTCTGATCTTTCAGGTAAGTGTTCAGGCCGAGATAAGCGAGCAGCCCAACCAGCGCGAACACCGCGCCGATCGACCACAACGGCACCTCGCGCTTGAGCCGGTGCGCCACCTGATCCGGCAGCGGCCAATGCGGCGCGAACGGTGCGCGCTTGCCTTTCATATGCGCGATTTCGTCGCCGATGCGTGCGGTCAGATAGGCGAGCTTCTCCGGTCCTTCGAGCAGATACTTGCCCTGGAAGCCGAGCAGCAGGCACATGTGGAACACTTCGAGCGACTGTAAACGCGCGGCACCCTGCGCGCGGCATTCCTCGAGATACTGGAAGAATTTCTCGCCTGCCAGTTGCTCGCCGAACAGCACCAGTTGCAACGGCCGACGCTCCCATTCCGTGCGGATCTTGAAGGTGGATGACAACACCGATTCGTCGATGGCGGCGCAGAACGCAAACTTGGACGCGGAGACATCTTCCGCCGACGCGTTGAGCTTTTTCGCACCGCGCTCGAAGTCGCCGAGAAACTGCTGGATGCGCTGGCTGAATTCGTGCGCGTCGCCAGGCTCGCGGCCGTTCTTCAACAGAAACAGCATGAAGAAGCCGTCGTAGAGCAGATCGAGCAGCGAGCGGACCTGATAGCTCGGCTCGGTCATGGGGGCGGGCGTCGCGGCAGGCGTGCTGCCGCCAAACAGGGAAGGCGCGTAGCTCATGATGTGACGGCGATCAGTTCGAGTTGAAGATCGTTGATGCCCGACGGCGCGTAGATCATTGCCGATTGGGCCTGCAACATGCGGTCATACAATGCGCCGCGCGATTCGCAAGAGAAGTAGCATGCGCCCGGCCGCACCGGAATGGCGGGCGGCACTTGCGGCGTGTAGACGAGGCGCACGCCCGGCATGGCCGAGAGCACCAGCTTGTCGACGTCGTCCGGCGCGCCGACCTTGAAGCGGGCGGGTACGGCTTCGACCAGTTCAGCGGTTGGCATGTCCGCGGACACCGCGATGTAGAACATCGTTTTGTCGTCGATCTTGCCCGAGTCGAGACGGCCTGCATGGAACGACGGACGCACTTCTTCGAGCGCGATCGCGAAGTAACGCGTGGAGATCACGGTTTCGAGCAGATCGCGCAGGATCGTGTCGAGACGCGCAAAGCCGGGGCCGGGATCGTCATGCCGGTAAGCCGGCAGGTCGGACAGCGCATAGCCCTTCGAAAACGTCATCAACTGGCCGGCCAGACGCAGCAACTCCTGGAACAGGCGTTCAGGATGCAGCGCCGAATGCTGATAAAGATGCGCGAGCGAGGCAAACGCGGCGCTCGCGGTGTGCAGCAGCCAGAACGACGCGATGTCGCCGGAGCGGAACTCGATGATGTTCTTGGTCGGCTCGCGGTGAAAACCATACAGTGCGTTGACCTTGGCCTGCAGCGCGTCGATCAGTTGACGCAGCCGTTGATGCAGGATCGGCGACGCATCGATCGCGAGGCAGGGCGGCACGAACGTGTCGTCGATTTCAAAACCCGAGGTGGCGGTGCGGCGAACGCGCACGAGCGGCACCGACAGCAACTGGTCGCGCGGCTCGCTATGCGCAATGAGTTTGACGCTGGTCTTCAGGAAGGTGATGTCGGCTTCGGCGGCGTCGGTGAAATGATCGGCCACCGGTGTTTGCTCGCTGACGTAACGCGATACGAAGCCTGCATTGCTGTCTTGTGAATAGTTCGCGCCGGCTTCGCGCAACGGATGCAGCGCGAGATAGAAGGTAAATTCGTTGATGCCGTCTGGCAGCGTGTCGAGCGCGATCGGCGGTGGCAGGCCGTCGGCTTGCGGCGCTGAGTAGAGCGCGCCATCCGGAAACACCAGCGAGAGTTCGCTCACGCGCAGCACGTTGCTGCCGAGTGCGTCGCGGTCGAAGCGCGCCGAACGCACGCCCCAGTTGTACGGCTGGATCGCCTGGATCGATTCGAACAGGCGCGCCTCGTGATAGGCGTCCTGACGCTGAAAATGCTGCGGCCTCAGAAACAGGCCTTCCCCCCAGAGCACTTTTGCTGAATAACTCATCTCAAACCTGTTATATGCGTTCAGCGTGTGACGCGTCCGGAGATAAACGATTCGAACGCCACATTGTTAATTCTCTAAAAACTGTTAAATCGTATTTGCACGGCATCTTTAGCCGCAGCTTACCGAAGAAAGCATATTCAACGGCTGGGCGGGCAATCCCTGTTCTGGCGGGATCACAGTGCCGTTGGTCACCGTCATTGCACAGTTATGCAGGCCGATCATTATGCCGGATTTCTCCGACTTCGCCGGGTCGAAGGCGAATTTCCAGCGTTGCATGGCCGGATCGCGGAATAGAGCGACGATACCGAATGCCTGCGCTTCACGCGAGACTTTTTCGGTGACGACGTAACGTTGACCGGGGATCAGTGTCACTTCGCGCACGCCCAGCAGATCGCCACCCAGTATGGTCTTTTCCTTGGCCGGATCGGTAAAGGCGTCGAATGGCGCCTGCTGGAATGAAGTGGGGTCTTTCAGCACGTAAAGCCGCACGACCAGCGCCAATGGGCGGTTGTCATTGGCGGCATTCAGATTTGACGCGGCGTATAACGTGAGGCCGACATTACGTGGTGGCTTTTGCGCATCGGGTACGTCGGGCTTACCGAGGCCGCTCGCCTGCAAAACCGCGTTGGCAGCGGCTCCCAGCGCCGGCACGGCGGCCGCGCAGCCGCCCAGCAGCGCGCACGCCGCGGCGGTTGCAATCAATAGCGATGCATGGCGAACAAGACGCGAATTCATATACATCGACCGGCTCGGCGCCGTCCCCCGTCAAAACATCAATAACGAATTCAATCCCGCAAATTTGCAGCAACGCTATGCCGCGTAATGCCGCTTTATGCAAAGTGCATTGTTCTATGGCACTCGCGTGTTTGCAGGTCGGTAGGCGGAAATTTTTTCCGCTCTCCACAATGCGGCTATTGCGCCAGGAAACAATTTCTGCATGTTTCGTTTAAATCATCCACATGCATTTTTTTTGTGCAATGCTTCTTCACACGAAAGTTGAATTATCGAAAATTGGCCTGTACTATACCCGCGCAGTTGAAGCAAAGCAAAACTCCGGTTTCTCCTTGAATTAAAAAAATCGCACGTCGGTGAAAAACGATGAATGAGCGTCTGTTAGTAAAACTATCTGGGGTAGTGTTGGCATGCGGCGTGATTGCCGGTTGCGCGACACAGGGCAACAACACAGCGACCACACCGGAGGCTTTTAATAAGCAACTCGCGGACGCGGATACCGTCGCCAAGGGCGGTGATCAGGATCGCGCCATCGCGCTTTATCAGCAATTGTCAAAATCCGATCCGACCCGTGAAGAACCGTGGTCGCGCATTGCGCAGATCCAGTTTACTCAGGGTCACTACGGTCAGGCCATCGTCGCCGCGCAAGAAGCGCTGCAGCGCGACCAGACGGATCGTCAGGCCAAGAGCGTGCTGGCGGTAGCCGGCCTGCGCGTGGCCACGCAATCGCTCGGCGAACTGCGTCAGGATGCGTCGCTCGCGGGTGATGCGAAGTCGGACGCGCAAGCGCTCGCCAAGCAGTTGCGCGACACGCTCGGCGAAGCCACGTTGTTCCCGCCTGACCCGAACGACAAGCCGGCCGTGAAGAAGAAGCGCATCGTTCGCCACGTCGTTGCCAAGGGCAAGGCCGGGGATACGCCGGATGCCACCACCAGCGCAGCGGCTCCGGCCGCTACGCCGGCGGCCCCCGCGGCGCCTGCCGCCCCGGCTGCGCCTGCAGCACCCGCCAAAGCCGCACAAAGCGGCGGCGCGTCCGACCCGTTCAGCGCGCTGCGCTGATCCACACGCCTGACCTATCTGCATCCGGGAGCCGACGATGGCGAAGAAAGAAAGTATTCAGAAGCGTTTGCAAAAAGTGCGGCCTCCGCGCGTTCAACTGACGTACGAAGTTGAGCGCGGCGATGCGATCGAGATAAAGGAGTTGCCGTTCGTCGTCGGCGTGGTTGCCGATCTGGCAGGGCAGTCCGAAGTCGAGCAGCCGAAGTTGCGCGATCGTAAGTTCGTCAATATCGACCGCGACAATTTTGACGACGTGATGAAAGCGATCGAGCCGCGCGCTGCGTTTCAGGTGGAAAACCGCCTGAGTGAGGCGGGCGGCAAATTTGCAGTCGACTTGCGTTTCAAGTCGATGGCCGATTTCAATCCGGATGAGGTGGTCGCGCAGATCGAACCGCTGCGCCGTCTGCTCGATGCGCGTTCGAAGCTGGCCGACCTGCGCAACAAGCTGGCCGGCAACGACAAGCTCGAGGACCTGCTGAGCGAAGTGCTCAACAACACGCAGCAGTTGCAGACGCTGGCGAAAGATCAGGGCAACGCAGCAGACCAGCACGCCGGCGCGCCGGATCACGACAAGCAGGGCGAATAAGTACGTACGGGGTGTGAGATGAACCAGCAAACGGCAGCAGCCCAACTCGCCAGCGTGCAGAGCGGCACGGAATCCACGCTGCTCGACGAAATCGTCGAGAAAAGCCGCGTGGCGAAGTCCGATTCCGAACACGCGCGCGCGAAAGACCTGATCGGCGAGCTCGTCCACCAGGTGCTCGACGGCACGGTGGTCATGTCCGACAACCTGTCGGCCACCATCGACGCGCGCGTCGCGGAACTCGACCGCCTGATCTCTGCGCAACTGAGCGCGGTGATGCATGCACCGCAATTCCAGCGCATGGAAAGCACGTGGCGCGGCCTCGACTATCTGTGCAAGGAAAGCAATACCGGCTCGACGGTCAAGATCAAGGCGCTGCACGCGCCGAAGCGCGACCTCGTGCGCGACTTCAAGAACGCGATCGAATTCGACCAGAGCGCACTCTTCAAGAAGGTGTATGAAGAAGAGTTCGGTACGTTCGGTGGCGCGCCGTTCGGCACGATCATCGGTGACTTCGAAGTGACGCGTCAGCCGGAAGACGTGTACTTCATCGAACAGATGGCGCATGTCGCAGCTGCGGCGCACGCACCGTTCATCGCATCGGCGTCGCCTGAACTGATGGGTCTCGAAACGTTTGCCGATCTCGGCAAGCCGCGCGATCTCGGCAAAGTGTTCGATACCGTCGAATACGCGAAGTGGAAGTCGTTCCGCGACTCCGAAGACTCGCGCTATGTCGGCCTGACCTTGCCGCGTTTCCTCGGCCGCCTGCCTTTCAATCCGAAAGACGGCGCCACGGCGGAAGGCTTTAACTTCGTCGAAGACGTGGACGGCACCGATCACAGCAAATACCTGTGGTGTAACGCAGCGTGGGCATTTGCCGCCCGCCTGACGGCTGCATTCGACGACTTCGGCTGGTGCGCGGCGATTCGCGGCGTGGAAGGCGGCGGTCTGGTTGAAGACCTGCCCACCCACACGTTCAAGACCGACGACGGCGAAGTTGCGCTGAAATGCCCGACCGAAATCGCGATTACCGATCGCCGCGAAAAGGAACTGAGCGACCTCGGTTTCATTCCGCTCGTGCACTGCAAGAATTCGGATTACGCCGCGTTCTTCGCCGCGCAATCGGTGCAGAAGCCCAAGAAATACAGCACCGATAGCGCGAATGCGAACGCCGTGCTGTCCGCGCAGCTACAGTACATCTTCTCGGTATCGCGCGTCGCGCACTACCTGAAGGCGATGATGCGCGACAAGATCGGCAGCTTCGCATCGGCGCAGAACGTCGAAGTATTCCTGAACCGTTGGATCTCGCAGTACGTGCTGCTGGACGACAACGCGACTCAGGAGCAGAAAGCGCAGTTTCCGCTGCGCGAGGCATCGATACAGGTCTCGGAGATTCCGGGCAAACCTGGTGCGTATCGTTCGGTCGCATTCCTGCGTCCGCACTTTCAACTGGACGAGCTGTCGATCTCTTTGCGGCTTGTCGCTGACCTGCCGAAACCGGCAAATTCATAAACGAAGTCAGAAAGCCCGTGCCGGCCGCACGGGCAGGCTGTTAAAACCACCTCTTTGGGGAGTCGATGAGTTATGAAGGACATCTATTTAAAATTCGGCAATCCGGCGATCAAAGGCGAGTCTGCCGATAAAGATCATGCTGGCTGGATCGAAATCGATTCGTGGAGCCACTCGATTACGCAACCGCGTTCGGCAACGGCTTCAACGGCGGGCGGTCACACGTCCGAGCGTTGCGAGCACGCTGACATGCAGTTCACGAAAGACATCGACGTGGTCAGCCCGCTGATCTATCAACACGCATCGGGCGGCACGACGTTCGACGAAGTGACGATCGACTTCATGCGTTCGGATGGCGAAGGCAACCGCATCAAGTACCTGGAAGTGAAGCTCAAGTACGTGATCATCTCGAGCGCTACGCCAAGCGTGGTGGGCGAAGGCCTGCCGACCGAACAGTTCTCGCTGAAATACGCTGCAGTGCAGTGGAAGTACACGCAGCAGAAGATCGGCGGCAACCAGGGCGGCAACGCGCAAGGCGCATGGAGCCTGACGAAGAACGACAAGACGTACGCGGTCTGATGCCGGGGCGCACGCGGCGCGCGCCTGAAAAGGCTGACGCCCGCCGCGCGCGCCTCGCATCGAACCGGTTTTTCGGACGCTGATGAAACGCTTCGAACCCAGCTTTCTCGACAAGCTGTTCGACGACGAACCGCATCTGCCGGCTTCCCCGGCGATGCGGCAATTGTCGTTGGACGAGCTGAAGGCCACCGTTGCGCGCGACGTCGAGGCAATCCTGAACACCCGGATTGCCCTGACCGAGCACGAGCTGGCGGCGCTGCCGGAATGTCAGCGCTCGGTGCTCACGTACGGGCTGAACGATTTCGCGGGCTTGAGCCTGGCGAGTCACTACGACCGCACGTTTATCTGCAAATCGATTCAACAGGCCATCGCACGGCATGAGCCGCGCTTGCAGCAGGTGGCGGTCACGCTCGAATTGAACGAACAATCCACCAACGCGCTGAACTTTGCGATTCAGGCGTTGCTGGTGGTGCACCCGGCGGAAGAACCGGTGAGTTTCGATGCGATGCTGCAGCCTTCCACGCTGCAGTATTCGGTGACGCGCGCACGCGCGAAGCTTTAGTACCTGCGTTTTAGTGTTTTGAGTACCGCTTTGTCGTCGCCGTTAACGCGCAACGGCAGCGACTGATCAGGCGGCGATGGTTCAGGTTCGGGGATAGATCGATGGAAGAATTGCTGCCGTATTACGAGCGCGAATTATCATTTTTGCGGCGCTATTCGCGCGATTTCGCCGAGCGCTATCCGAAGATCGCAGCGCGCCTCGCGATGTCGGGCGAGCACTGCGAAGATCCGCACGTCGAGCGGATGATCGAATCGTTCGCGCTCCTGGGCGCGCGTATCAACAAGAAGCTCGACGACGATTACCCCGAATTCACCGAAGCGCTGCTGGAAGTGCTGTATCCGCACTACTTGCGGCCGTTTCCATCGTGCTCGATCGCGCAGTTGGGCACCTCGGCCGCGCTCAGCCATCTGACCGAGCCGGTGCTGGTCGAGCGTGGCACCGAACTCAAGTCGCGACCGATTCGCGGCGTGCAATGCCGTTTCCGGACCGCCTACGACGTGACGCTGGCGCCGATCCGGATCTCGGAGGCGAAGTACACATCGGTGGCCATGGCGCCGAGCGCGACCGTCCTGCCAGGCAACGCTACGGCGATCGTGTCGATCACGTTCGAATCCACGGCTGCGCAGCTCGATCTCTCCGCATTGAAAGTCGGCACGTTGCGCACGCACCTGCACGGCGAACAGTCGTTTATCGCGGCGCTGGCGGACTGCCTGTTCGTCAACGCGATGGCCACTTATGTCGAAGCCGACCGCCGCGGTGTGTGGACGCAACTGCGCGAATCGCCGGTCGTACAAGCCGGTTTCGATGAAGACGATGCGCTGATCGACTATCCGGCCAAATCACATCCGGCGTACCGGTTGCTGACCGAATACTTTGCTTTCCCCGAAAAATTCAACTTCACCGATTTCGATCTGGCGGCGATGACGCGCGCGAGCGGTCGCTGCCAGCGTCTGACGCTGCACATCGTACTCAAGGAAGTGCGCAGCGATTCTCACGTCGCGCGCTTGCTGGATTCGTTGTCCGCGCATCATTTCCGCTTGTTCTGCACGCCGGTCGTGAATCTGTTCGAACAGCACGGCGAGCCGATCCGCGTCAGTCACCAGGCGATTTCGTACCCGGTGATCGCCGAAGCGCGCCGGGCATTCGCGTACGAAGTCTATTCGATCGACTCGGTGAAACTCGTCCGGCAGCAGGCGCATGAAGAATCGGTGATCGAATTCCGGCCGTTCTATTCGCTGCATCACGGCGAAGCGGCGCGTGCGGGACACTACTGGTTCGCGCGTCGCAACGATTGGGTCGCGCAGAAAAGCCCCGGCTACGAGACCGAAATCTCGATCGTCGATATCGACTTCGAGCCGGCCGCGCCGCAGACCGATACGCTGAGTCTCGATCTGACGTGTACCAATCGCGACCTGCCGGCCGGCCTCGCCGTGGGTCTTGAAGGCGGCGATCTGTTTCTGGAAGGCGGCTCCTTGACCGGCAGCATCACAATGCTGCGCAGGCCGACGCCTAGCGTGCGTTTCGAACGCGGGCGCGCCTCGCACTGGCGGCTGATTTCGCATCTGGCGCTGAATCATGTGTCGCTCGCCAATAGCGGCCTGTCGGCGCTGAAGGAAATGCTGGTGCTTTACGATTTGCGGCGCACGGCGGTGTCGGCGCGGCATATCGACGGTCTGGTCGGCATCGAACAGCGCGCAGCGGTGCAATGGTTGCCGGGCAAGCCGTTTGCAACTTTCGTGCGCGGCATCGAGATTCGTTTGACGATCGACGAAGAGCATTTCGTCGGCACGAGTCTCGCTTCGTTCGTGCGGGTGATCGATACGTTTTTCGGGCTGTACGTGCATCTGAACAGCTTTGTGCAACTGGTCGTCGTGTCGAAGCGCACCGGCGAGGAGATTCTGCGATGCAAACCGCGCAGCGGCGAATCGATCCTGGCGTAGTCGAGCAACTTCTCGACGAACCGCATCGCTTCGAATTTTTTCAGGCGGTGCGGATTCTCGAGAAGTGGTTCGCGCAACAAACGCCGTCGAGTCATGGACGCCCCGGCGAAATCGTCGCGCAGCGGATTGCCTTTCGCAATTCGCTGTCGATGTCTTTTCCGCCTAGCGAAATTCACAGCGCACAGTCTTACGACGATGAAGGCACGGCGCTGAAAGAGAAGCCGCAACGCACCGCCGCGCTCGAAGCGGGTTCGCTTCACAAGGTCGATATCACGCCGGCGTTTTTCGGTTTGCTCGGCGGGCAGGGCGCGTTGCCGCTGCATTACACCGAGCAGATCATCGCGCGTGAGCAGATCAAGCGCGACCGGGCCGCACGCGAATTCTTCGACGTGTTTTCGAATCGCGCGACTGCGCTGTTCTACGCGGCGTGGAAGAAGTACCGGTTGCCGTTTCACTACGAACTGGATCGCGACGAACGTTATCTGCCGCTGTTGCTGGCGTTGGCAGGCGTCGCCGACGACGACACGCGCAACAGTCTGCAAAGCGGCGACGGCGCGCTATTCGACGAAGCGATTGCCGGTTATGCATTGGCCGCACGGCACCGGCCGGTTTCAGCGGCCTATCTGCAGCGTACGCTGTCCGAGTACTTTAAGGTGCGGGTGCGGGTCGAGCAGTTCGTCGGCAAATGGTACGACGTGCCGCGCGATCAATTGACCGTGCTCGGCGGTGTCAACGCGACGCTCGGCGCAACGGCGCTGGCGGGCGAGCGGGTCTGGCAACGCGACATGCGCGCGCGGCTCGTGATCGGGCCGCTCGACAAGGCCGACTACGAAGCGTTTTTACCTGGCGCCGACCGCGCCGTGGCGCTCGAACGCATGCTGACGCTGCTCGCCGGCGTGACCCTCGAATATGAGGTCTCGCTGGTACTGCGCCGCAAGGAGGTGGGACCCAGCATGCTGAGCGGCGGTGCGCGCCTCGGCTGGGACGCATTCCTGTGCACGAGAGAAGGCGACCGTGACCGTGCGGATGCCCGCTACGAATTGCATGTGATTCACTGACTACAACGATAGAACCTGGACCCGGATCGCACGACATGAGCACGTCCCTCAATACCCTGATCGCCAAACTGAATCCGACCTGCCGGCAAGCGGCTTTGCTCGCGGCGAACAACTGTCTCGCGCGCGGTCACTATGAGGTCGACCTTGAACATCTGTTGCTGGCGCTGCTGGATGAACCGGCGAGCGACGTCACGCTGGTACTGCGCGCATGCAGGGTCGACGCACATGCCTTGCGTGCTGATATCGAGCGCGAATTGCAGCGATTGAAAACCGGCAATACGCGCACGCCTGTGTTTTCGAAGCATCTGATCGATTTGCTCGAACAGGCGTGGTTGATCGCGTCGCTCGATTCGCAGATTGGACGGATTCGCTCGGGACATTTGCTGCTCGCGTTGTTGACGGCGCCGGACCTCGCGCAGTTCGCCGAACGCATGTCGCCGCTGCTGCGCGACGTGCGGGTGACGGATCTGAAGCACAAGTTCGACGAAATGACCGCGGGGTCGCGTGAAGTCGAACGTAGCAATGAGGCAGAGAACGCCGCAGAAGCCGTAAGCGATGCAGCTGCGACCGACTCCGCACCCGGTGCGCCTTCTAAAACCCCCGCGCTGGATACCTACACCAGCAATCTGACGCAGCGTGCGCGTGAAGGCAAGATCGATCCGGTGATCGGCCGTGAGGGCGAGATTCGCCAAACGATCGACATCCTGATGCGCCGCCGGCAGAACAATCCGATCATGACGGGCGAGGCGGGCGTCGGTAAAACGGCGGTGGTCGAAGGCCTCGCGCTGCGCATCGCGGCCGACGACGTGCCCGCACCGCTGAAAGGAGTCGCGTTGCACGTGCTCGATATGGGGCTGCTGCAAGCCGGCGCAAGCGTCAAAGGCGAGTTCGAGAACCGCCTGAAGAACGTGATCGACGAGGTGAAGAAGAGCCCGCATCCGATCATTCTGTTTATCGACGAAGCGCATACGATCATCGGCGCCGGCGGCCAGGCCGGGCAGAACGACGCGGCGAATCTGCTGAAGCCCGCTTTGGCGCGCGGCGAATTGCGCACCATCGCGGCGACTACGTGGGGCGAATACAAGAAGTACTTCGAGAAAGATGCGGCGCTGGCGCGGCGTTTCCAGGTTGTAAAGATCGAAGAGCCGAGCGAGACGCTCGCGGCGGCGATGTTGCGCGGCATGGCCGCGTTGATGGAAAAGCACTTCAATGTCCGCGTGCTGGACGATGCGATCACCGAAGCAGTGCGTCTGTCGCATCGCTACATCAGCGGCCGTCAACTGCCGGACAAAGCGATCAGCGTGCTCGACACCGCCTGCGCGAAAGTCGCGCTCGCGCATAGTTCGACACCTGCCGCGATCGACGACACGAAGAAGCGACTCGAACGCATCGACGCCGAAATCGCCGCGCTGGAACGCGAAGTGGCGAGCGGTGCGTTGCACGACGAGCGGCTCGCGGACCTGCGCAGCCTGCGTGAAGAAGACGTGAAAGACCTGGCCGTTGACGAAGCGCGCTACGACAAGGAGCGCGCATTGGTGACGGAGATCGTCGGCTTGCGTGCGGAAATCGACGCCGCGCGCGTAAGTAGTGCAGACGCCGCGCAGGCCGACAAGGCTCAGCAGGCGCGCGAAACGCTGGCCACGCGTGTTGCGGAATTACATGCATTGCAGGGCGGCCAGCCGATGGTCCCATTGCAGGTCGACGGCCACGTGGTCGCCGAAATCGTCGCTTCATGGACCGGCATTCCGCTCGGCCGCATGATCAAGGACGAAATCCAGACCGTGCTGAATCTGCAGCCGTTGCTGGCCGCTCGCGTGATCGGGCAGGACCATGCGCTCGATGCGATCGCGCAGCGCGTGCGCACCGCCAGCGCGAGTCTCGAAGATCCGAACAAACCGCGTGGCGTGTTCATGTTCGTCGGACCGTCGGGTGTCGGCAAGACCGAAACCGCGCTGGCACTCGCCGACGTGCTGTACGGCGGCGAACGCAAGATGGTCACGATCAACATGAGCGAGTATCAGGAGGCGCACAGCGTGTCGGGCCTGAAGGGTTCGCCGCCGGGCTACGTCGGTTACGGCGAGGGCGGTGTGCTGACCGAAGCGGTGCGTCGCAATCCGTATTCGGTAGTGCTGCTCGACGAGGTGGAAAAGGCACACCCGGACGTGCTGGAAATGTTCTTCCAGGTATTCGATAAGGGCACGATGGACGACGCCGAAGGGCGCGAGATCGATTTCCGCAACACGCTGATCATTCTGACCTCGAACGTCGGCTCGCAGGCGGTGATGCAGGCATGCCTGAACAAGAGCGCCGAAGAACTGCCCGATCCGGACGAACTCGCGGAGACGTTGCGCCCGCAACTGTACAAGACGTTCAAGCCGGCGTTCCTCGGCCGTATGAAAGTGGTGCCGTACTATCCGATCTCCGACGACGTGCTGGCCGAAATTATCGACTTGAAGCTGGAGCGGATTCGCCGCCGCATCGAATCGAATCACAAAGCGGTGTTCGAGTGGGATGAGTCGCTCGTCGACGCTGTGCTGGCGCGCTGCACCGAAGTGGATTCCGGCGCGCGCAATGTGGACCACATTCTGAACGGCACGCTATTGCCCGAAGTCGCGCAGCAGATGCTCGAGCGTATTGCCAACGGCACCGCGATCGAACGCATCGCGGTCCGTGCGAGCGAGGCGGGCGAGTTCGAATACACGGTTGCGTGAACAGGCAAGTCCCCGCCTGCCTGCCAATCTGTTTTAATGCCGTACCGGAACCTTATTGCTTTCTGTCATGCCGACTAATCTGAACACGCTGCTGGCGCCGATCAGCGAAGCCTCGCCTTGTGGCGACGACCTGCTGTTTTCGGCGGATTTCGACGCGATTCAGCACGCGCGCCGATTCGAAGACCCGTCGCTGGATCAAGGCGAATGGGTCACGGATATCAAGGAGGCCGACTGGCCATTCGTGGTCGAACGCTCCAGCAACCTGCTGCAGACGCAGACCAAGGACCTGCGCCTCGCTGTCTGGCTCACCGAGGCGTTGGCCATCGAAGAGGGCGTGACCGGTCTCACGCAAGGGTATGCGCTGCTGACGGGGTTGTGCGAAAAGTACTGGGATCACGTGCACCCGTTGCCGGAAGGCGACGACACCGAGTATCGCCTCGGCAACGTCGCGTGGCTGATGGGGCGCACCGGTGATCTGCTGCGGGCGATGCCGCTCACGTCGTCGCAAGGCAGCTCGTACAGTACGATCGATTGGGACGTGGCCACGCACGTCGCGCAAGCGGTCAAGCGCGATCCGGATCACGCCGACGACATCGCGCGCGGCAAGCCTTCCATCGAGCAGATCGAGGCGTCGAAACGCGCCACGCCGCCGGCGTTCTATTCGACCCTGCTGGTGGATCTGAAAGCATTCGAAGCGGCAATGCTCGCACTCGAACAGCAACTGGACCAGCGCGCGGCCGATTCAGCACCGAGTTTCCGTCAGGCGAAAGATGCGTACGAGAGCGTCTACCGGTTGGCGGAACGCTTTGCACGCGAACTGGGCGTCAGCGCTGAAGCGTCGCCGCCGAAAGCGCCGAAGCCGGAAGAACACGAACGCGCCGAGCCTACCTTCAAGACTTCACCGCAACGCGAGGAACCCGTGTTGACGACCATGCCGACCACGATCAGCCCGATTGCAGGAATCCAGAGCCGCGCGCAAGCCGTCGCGCAGTTGCGTGCCGTGGCCAAGTTCTTTCGCAGCACCGAGCCGCATAATCCGGCTGCTTACCTTGCGGACAAGGCGGCGGAGTGCGCGGATATGCCTTTGCATCAGTGGTTGTCGTCGGTGGTGAAGGACGATGGGTCGCTCGCGCATATTCGCGAGTTGTTGGGCGTGAAGCCCGAGGAAAACAGCTAGAACTTCCTTGAACACAAGCAAAAAAGCCAGGCATCGAAATCGGTGCCAGGCTTTTTCAATTCATAAGGTCAAGCAAGCAGCAACTCAAGACCCCGCGCGAAACTCAATACGCCGATTACGCGCCCGCCCGTCGGTCGTATCGTTCGATGCGATCGGCTGATCCGGACCAACCCCTGTGGTCGTCATCTGCTCGGGCGGAATGCCTCTCGCGACCAGATAACCCTTCACCGCATCCGCACGCGCCTGGCTCAGCGCGATATTCGAGGTGCGATTGCCCGAGTTGTCGGTATGGCCGATGATCGCCACCGTCTTCGTCTGCATCTTCGACAACACGGCCGCCATCTGATCGAGAATCGCGCGGCCTTGCGGCGTAAGTGTCGCGCTGCCCGTCTCGAACTCGATTGTGCGATTCGCCAGCGTCTGGTCGAGCAGGCCCTGTTCCGATGCGCTCACGCGCAGGCCGTTCTTGATCGTGTAGGTCGGATTCAGCGCGTTCGCCATATCGCTTGCGAGTTGCTGGCGCTGCGATTCGTTATGCACCTCGCCCTTCACGTCGATCTGCGTGCCGTCGATCTTCAACTGGCCTTTGCTGATCTGCTTCAACTGCGGGCCGATCAGCTTTTGTACGTTGGCGGACCAGTTCGGCGGCGTCGCAACGTCGGCGACTTCGATCTGATCGACCACGTTGGCCGCGCCGTAGGTGTCGCGCAGACGTGCGAGCACGGCCGCTTTGGTCGCTTCATCCGGCACCTTTCCGCCCACCACCACCTGGCCCGGCGTTGCATTGGCGGGCGGCGGCGCTGCGCTGATCGCACCGGTGCCGCCGCCCGTCGTACCGCTGGCGAGGCCGGCCGTGCTGACCGCAGGACCTGCAGTGCCCTGCTGAGCCGAAGAAGGCGCGGGCAGAACCGTCGTGCGAATCGCCATGCCGCTGTTGTCGACCGGCGTGACGCGTGCCGGGCCGTCGTTGTCGGCATGGGCGAGTGCGCAGACGAGAAGGCCCGCCAGCAGCGAGGCAATGCGCGTGTGTTTGCTCAACATCGTGTCACGCTCCCGTGAATGCTTCGCGGAACGTGTCGATGCTGACACGCAACGACAGTTGCGGTTGGTCGAGGTAGCTGACGAGCTTGCTGATGCCATGGTCGTTTTGTGCGTGTTCGTCGATCCACTCGGGATCGTCGATATCGATGTTGTGTGCCGCGTACGCCTGCGGATCGACCACGCTATGCAGCGTTTTGGCCGAGGCACCGTTAAAGCCGATGATGAGCCGTTCGCGCTCGGCAATCGTGCCGATAAAAATCGCCAGTTCGAAATCGGCCTGCGAGACGAACGGTGCGATCAGTTCGAGCCAGAAAGCGGCGACGAGCGAGCGATAGAACGGATCGTTCGGCAGCGGCAGTGTGAGCCCGCGTTCGAGATGCGACGAACCGCTTTGCATCACCGGACGCAGCAGCGAACCGAGCGCCAGCATCGCGCCACGCAAGCGCACCGGATGGCCGCTCGCAAGCAGCATCTGTTCGAGGCCGGAGAGGGTCTGATGCTCGACGAAGTCGTTGAAGGTGCCGTCGTGCGGATTGCCCGGACCGCCGCCGATTTCGATCGGCACTTGCGTTTCGCCGAGCGCGTGCAACGCGCCGGCTGGCTCGCTCACGCCGAGCAACGGCTTCATCTGCGAGGCGATACGCGACCACAGGCGCGCGAAGGCCAGCGGACTGTGCGCGAGGAACGTCAGCGGCTTTTCAACTTCCAGCGCGGTGGCGGCAAGAAACGGAAAGCGGCGCGACGATTGATCCTGGCTCGCCACCATATGCCCGGCGATCGCTAGCTTGCTGCGCGAGCCGAGGAACGCGAAGTGCATCGGCTTGGCGTTTTCGTAGACGATCTTCCAGCGCGGATCGTCAGTGAGCAACTCCATGGCCTCGGCGATCCAGCGGTCGAGCGTGGCCAGCAATTGCGGGTTATGCGCGCTTTTGACGAAGTCGCCGCGCGACGGGATCTTGCCGAAGTAGGCGATTTGCGCCTGCACGGTTTGCGTCATTGCGCACCTCCTGTGTTCGAAACCGCGGCGGCGGCCGTGGCCGGCCGTGCCGCTGGTGAGGCCGGTGCGACAGCGGGCACGGTGCCCGCTGTTCCTGTTGGTCCTGGCGCACCCGCGGCTGTCGCATTGACTGAATTCGCCGCGGCGCTCACGTCCGCTACCGACGACGGCAGCCGCAAGCCGCGCAGGCTTTGCTGTTGCGGTGCATCGCTGCTGGCGCCGCCCGAGGCCTGCGACGTGCTGATGATGCGCATGCTGACCGCCACCGTGACATTGCCTTGCGTCCACGACAGATCGAAGGTGCCATCCGGACGGCGTTTGCGTTGCGCCGAGTTGATCAGTTTCTCCAGACCGTAGCGGCCCGGCTCGTTGACCAGTTGCAGCGTGCGGCCGTCGAAGGTTGTGGCATTCAGTGTGGCGCCAGGCGAGCCCGACGGATTCGGCCACACGAAGTTGGTCCACTGCGGCGGCGTATTGCGGTAACGCATCTGCTGGCCGTCGATCGCGAGCGTGTATTCCGTGGTGCCGCTGCTTGGTTGCGGCAGGATCTGGAATACGGTCTGCGGTTCGGCCGAGCTTTGGCCACCCGAGGTCGCCGCGCCGCCGGCAAGCGGCGCCACCCAGCGCGCGAAACCGCTGGTGAAGTCGGGCGTCAGCGCGAGACCCATATCGCCCCATGTGCGCGAGGTCAGCGTGTCGCCGCGGCGCACCGCGAGCGGCCCGAGGGTGGTGCCGACGAACTTGGCGATCGCGCCGTCCGGCCCGAACACCTGGGCGATTTCGCCGGCGCCGGCTTCGACCTTCGCATCGCCTGCAAACGGATACTTGTTCGCGAGCGACCCCTGGAAGGTCTGGTAGACCTGCGCGTTCCACACCTTGTTGACTTCGACGCTGGCCGGCTGGATCACCACCGCATACGCTGCCATCAGCGGACGCACCAGCAGCGGTCGCAGCGCCTTGCGTTGCGAATCGGTGAGGCCCGTCAGCATCTGCTCGTCGACGTACTTCAGCGAATCGGCCAGTTCGGAGCCGCTGCCGTCGAGTGTCTGCTGCATCAGCTGACGCGCGCCCGGTCCCGGATCGCCCTGGTTCTTGATTACGTTAAAGCGCGTGCGGACCTTCGAGAGCGTGTCCATGTAGCCCTTCAACATCGAGCCGTTGTCGCCGGAGACGACGATGCGGCCCAATGCCGAGAACTCCTGGCCGATCGGGCCCATCGGCACTTCGACCGGATTGCCGTTGATGTCGATGTTGGCGTTCAACTGGCCGGTCGGCGCACGCGCGAACCAATTCTTGAACCAGCTGGTCATGCCGGTTTGCGCGCGCTTCAGGTTCGCGTTGAAGAGCGACGGGTTGTCCCACGAAGTCTGGTCATACGCGGTTTCGAGGACCTTGCGGATCGGCGAATCCTGCGGGTCGCCGAGACGGTTCATCGCATCCACCGCCTGACCGAAGCTGCCGAAGCTCTGCACGGCAATGCCTTGCATGAACTTCTGCCAGTGCATCGCGTACTCCGTTTTGTACATCGCCACGAGTGCTTTCTGGATCTGCTCGGGGCTGCCTTCGAGCGTCAGGTCGTCGTGCGCGGAGGTATTGAGCACCCAGTCCTTGGCCTGCAATTCCTTGGTGGCGGCATCGCGAATCGCCGGCTGCACGTACTGGAACCACGCTTCACGCGTGAAGGTGCCGGGAATCGCGTAGCTGCCGGCCACCAGCGCCGTATTGTTTTCGCCGACGATGCGCGCGATCGTCATCGGCGCGAAGCGGGTCGACGCACGCGCCTTGATTTCTTCGTAGACACGCTGACGAGCCGGCATGCCGCGCACCACGCGGCGCAGGTTTTCACGGGTCTGGTCGACGAGGCCGAGGTTCTGGTCGATCATCGGCCAGTCGTTGTCGGACACGCGCGACAGATAGAAGGTGATCATGCGCTCGGCGCTGCGGATCATCTCGTCGCGGGGCATGTTGCCGCGATTCGTTTCGAGCCAGCCGCGCCAGAAGCGGGCGACCTGATCAGTCAGGTGCGCGGTTTCCACGTGACGCTTGTCGCTCAGCATCAGGTAGGTCTTGAGCGCGTTGTACGCGTCTTCGACGTTGGTCGGCGACGCGTCGCTATACAGGCCACCCTGGCTGTTCGCCGCCATCGCCGTGTGTGCGGACACCGGAATCGCGGCGGCGTCCGGCGTGCGGTTCAGCGGCGCGAGCTGATCGGGGTGCGCATTGACGTCCTTCAGGAACGACGCGAGATTCTGCGAGACCGGGTCGAGCAGGATCTGGCGCACGCCGCTGTAATACTCGGTGAGCAAGTGCTGCTCGAGGCGGTCGCCCTGATACAGCCCGAGAGACACCGCCAGCGGCTTGTCGCGGCGGAATTGTTCGAGCTGGTCAATGCGGTCTTCCAGAATGTCCATGGCCTGCAAGCGCGATTGCAGGTCATTGCGGTTCTGCTGCAGGCGCACCACGTTGTCGAGGTCGGCCTTGACGTTGTCGGCGAGCTGCTCATTGCCGATCGTCGACCACGTCCAGCCGCCGAGCGCCAACGCGAGCACCGCGACGAAGCCGAAGAACGTGGCATAACGCATGCGCGTCTTGGCGGGACTGGCGAACTGCTTGACGGTCTGCCGGTCGGCGAAGATCACCTTGGAGAACAGATCGCGCAGGAAGAAGCCGTTCTTCGAGAACGCGCTATGCGGCTTGGGCAGACTGTCCGCGGAGAGGCCAAAGCGGTTGGCGATGCGCGTGGCGGCGGCGCTGTTGGTTTCGCCTTCCTGCAACGCGCTGGTGAAGTAGAAGCCGCGGAAAATCGGCTTGTGCTGGAACGGGTTGGTTTCGAACAGCGTGGCGAGGAACGCGCGCAACGCGGGCTTGATCGCCGAGAATTCGAGCGGGAAGCTCAACTGGCCCGGCGAGAGCTTGTTGCCGCGGTTGATCGACATCTGCGCGACGCTGATTTCTTTCAGGCCGTCATAGAGCTCTTCGAAGTGCTCGTCGAACAGACCCACCACGTCGCGCTTTTCGTCTGGCTCGTAGGGCAGGGTGGCGCCCCACACGCGGTCGTATTCGTGGCGGTCGCTGCCGCTGAAAAATTCGGTGAAGCCCGTGATCAGGTCGGCCTTGGTGAACATCACATACACCGGCGCGAACACTTCGAGCTTCTCGGTCAACTCCTGCACGCGCTGGCGCAGATTCTTCGCGAGATTGATCGCGAACTCGGGCTTGCTGCTGGTCAACTCGGCAATGCTCGCCGTGACGATGATGCCGTTGATCGGCGCCTTTGGCCGGAAGCGCTTGAGCAGGCCGAGGAAGCCGATCCATTCGGTGCGGTCTTCTTCGTGCACGGAATAGCGGCCGGCGGTGTCGAGCAGAATGCCTTCGGTCGTGAAGAACCAGTCGCAATTGCGCGTGCCGCCGATACCGTGAATCACGGCGTTGTTCTTGTCGGCGAAAGGAAATTGCAGACCGGAATTCAGCACGGCGCTGCTCTTGCCTGCGGCCGGGTTGCCGATCACGATGTACCAGGGCAATTCATACAGCGCCGAGCCGCCGGACATCTGACCGATCTTCGAGGTCTTGATCGTTTTCACCGCGTCGACGAGGCGTGTGCGCAGCACGTCGAGTTCGGCCTGGCGCGTGGGCGTTGGGGCGGGGCCGGTTTCGGTCTGTTTTTCGGCTTGCTGCTCGAGCATCTCGCCGAGCTTGTTGTTCGCGCGCCGTGCGCGCAGGCGGCGCACCACCCAGACCAGCAGCCATAGCGCGATCACCGCGCCGAGCACGATGGCAGGCCACATCAGGTCGATCTGCAAGGTATCGGCACCGATGAACAAAACAGCAGCGAGCGCGAGCAAGCCGATGATCGAGAGCGTGCGTGTATGGGTCAACACGTTAAGAATGCGTCGCATAAGCCGTTCAGGTCTTGGTGATGTGTGTTGTGGCGCGTGTGTAGCAAACAGCATGGCGCGAGCGCGGGCAAAGTCTGCCTGCGCCGCGTTTGAAACAATTCGAAAGCATATTCAGGCGAAGGTGAATGCGGCCGGATTGTTAAATCCGCCATGGAATGTTTCGCCGAGGGCGATGGGGCGAATGCCGTTATGCATGCGGCATTGCCGATTTTTGCCAGAAAATTTGCTTGAACGCCCCATTGCCAACCTCTTTATTGCCCACTTCGCCTTAATGACCACGCCCCAGGACGAAGCCGGGTTTGTGATATTCAACGTGCCCGAGATCCATCAATTTCCAACGGCCACCCCACGTCAGGCCGACCTGTTCGGCCGTCTGTCCGTATAACTGATAGCCTCGCATGGCCCAGGGATCTTTTTCTGAAATGACGAGCTTGCCGTCGCGCAAAAACGCATTGTCCGCGGCAAGACCGTATTGGTGATAGCTTTGAAACGCTGCGGCATTGGTGACGTTGCCCCCCATTTGCGCCAGGCGGTTTTGCCGCTCCGGACTGCGATAACCTTCCAGCAATGCCATTTCATACCCGTACTGCTCGTGCATGATTTTGTAAACGAGCAATAAACGCGTTCTGAAATCGGCGTCGAGCAAATTCCAGTCGCGGCTCGCGTCTTTCAGCGCGGGCCGAATCTGCTCCACTTCCTGCGTTGCAAATACCTCGGGCGGCAGCGGCGGCGGGGGCACGAGCTGTTCGCCATTCAATAACGCGGCAATTTTCTCGTCCGGTACCCGTGCAGTGTCATCGAATTGGAATAATTGCCGACCGCGTAAAGCCAATGCCACCAATGGCGGCGTCGCAAGAATACCTGTGGTGGTAAAAATCAGCAAGCGCCGCTTTGCCAGTAACTTTTGCATATCGACTGCAGTCGATTGCGAAATTTTTGCCGAACGTACTAATTGACCGCGAGCACGTGAAGCACCTTGAGATGCTCCGCGCATAACGCGGCCGTGAATGGCGAGTGCGGCGCCTAATAAAGAGGCGCGTACCGCCGGCAATAGCAGCATTGCGGCGATCACAACGGCGAAGGCGAAATAGGCGAGAAGTACTACGGCAATCAAAGTCGACCCCGGAAATTGGAAACAATTGTATTTTGTAATGCTTGCTCTTAGAATCAGGCCTGCTCGGAGAGGAGCCGGAACGGTATTATCACGGCGAAATAATCCAGGATTCAATGAGACAGTGAATGAATGCGCCGGAAAGTTCGAATTCCAAAGCCCCACCTAGCCTGTTATCCGATAAGGCTAAGGGCGCCGATGGCAATGGTTCGCGAATCCTCGCGAATCTGGAAGGCCGTGTCGAGCCGCCTGCCGATAAACCACGCCGGTCGAAAACGCCGCTCCTGCTGGTCGCCTTGCTGGTGATCGCGGCCGGCGGTTGGGGTGCGTGGCATATGCAGCAGCGTGTGCAGACGGAGTCGTTGGCGTCGGCCACGCCCGCCAACCCAGGGAAAGCTGCTGTGCCGGCGTCCGCCGCGAGCGGTGCTGCGCAGGTCACTGCGAAAGCGGAGGCGCCGGCTGCAGCGTCGTCGCAAGCGGCCACGATCGTTGCTGACGACAGCGACAGCAAGGCGCCAGCGGCCTCCGCGAGTGCGCCTGCAAGTGGCGATGAAAGCCGCTTATCGCGCGCCCTTGCCGATGGCGCTGAGCCGAGCAACGCGTCTACACCGGTTGCGTCCGCAGCGGCCGCGTCGGCGGTCACGGTGCCGGCGGCAAAGCACGCTAAGAGCTCGACGGCTGTCGCCAGCAATGCGAAACACGACACGACGGCGCACAGCAAGAAGGAAAGCGCGAGCGCAAGCAATCATCACGCGAGCGCGCCGACCGCGGTCGCTCAAACGAAGAAATCGCGTCCGACTGGTAATGCTTCGAAAGATGATTCGGATGCCGATCTATTGGCTGCGCTCGTGGCGCGCACCAAACCGGCCGACGCGAAAGCGGCAGACGGCAGCACGGCCACCAAGGTCAGCGCATCGGCTGCGCCTGGGAACGCCAAGCTGGCCGAACGCGTGAAAGAGTGCGGGCAACGCGGCTTCTTCGAAGACCAGTTGTGCCGCTGGCGCGTGTGCGATGGACATTGGGGTAAAGACCCGGCTTGTCCGGGGGCTGCGCCGCAGGCACGTCAGCCGTAAGTTCGCGTAATGCGCCGCTTGTCTTCGTGACTCGCGGCTACCAGGTCCATGGTCCGCGCGGCTGACCGCTGACGCTGGCGTATCTGATGCATCCGTCGTTCGCGACGCAGACGGTGGATGAATGGGTCGATGTGGATATGAGCTTCGGCGCCAATGACGGCAAGTCGACCGGTTACACCAGTTCCCCGCCGGCGGGTTTGCAGAAGATGACGGTGGTGAAACGCTTCGACAATCCGAGCTTTTTCAATTTCCACGTTGATCTGCTGACACGTCCGGTGCCGGTGACACTACCGAACTGACGTGGTGTTGCGGGCCTGCATGAAACCCGCCTCAAGCGGGATGGAGACCGCGCAACAACTGACGGACTCGCGACAGGTCCTGATTGACGTGTTCGGTCTGCTCGAATAACTCTGCGAGCCAGTCGACGAAGGCCCGCACGCGTGGGGACACCCGGCGGTTCTTCACATACGCGACGGAGACCGGCATCGGCACGGGTTTCCATTGCGGCAGTACTTCGCGCAACAGTCCTGAATCGAGGTAGGGCTGTGCCGCGATTCGCGCGGGCTGGATCAACCCCAGGCCTTGCAATCCGCAGGTGAGATAAGCCTGCTCGTCGCTGACTTTAACGAAGCCTCTGACCTTGACGTTTTGCGCTTCGCCGTCCACTTCGAAGTCGAAATCGACTTCGCGGCCGTTATGCGGCGACATGCAATTGACGGCGACGTGTCCGCGCAGATCGTCGAGGTCGACGGGCGTGCCATGTCGGGCCAGATAAGCCGGGCTTGCGCATGTCACGTGCTCGAGGGTGCCCAATTGCCGCGCGATCAGATTCGAGTCTGGCAATTCGCCTAGCTGGATACTGCAGTCGATGGCTTCCGAGATCAGGTCAACCGTGCGGTTGCTGATGCCGATGGCGAGATCGAGATTCGGATAGCGGGCGTGGAAGTCTTCCAGTGCTGGAAGGACGATGGTGCTTGCTACCGCGCCGGGCATTTCTATGCGCAGGCGGCCGGTCAGGTTATCCGTTGCGTGACGGAGGCTCGCTTCCATTTCGTCGATGTCGGCGAGGATCTGCGCGCAGCGTTCGTAGTAGGCTGCGCCTTCAGGGGTGATGCTCAGGCGCCGCGTCGTGCGGGTTAGGAGGGCGGTGCCTAGTAGGGCTTCCAGATTCTGGACGATGGTTGTCGCTGTCGCGCGAGGGATGTTGAGAGACTCCGCTGCGCGGGTGAAGCTGTTGGTGTCCACGATTCGGATGAATGTCCGCATTGCAGTTATTCTGTCAATCACGATGCAAACTCCTGTTGGTGAAATAAAGGTGTGGGTTTTGCCTGCGCGGCGCTTGTTTGTCAGTGTTCTTAGGGCTTTGGCCTTTCCTTGAATTGTTAGTGGTCTATTGGCGTTGCCCCTGTGCGGGGCGGCACCTACTTCTCTTTGCCGGCTGCAAAGAGAAGTAGGCAAGAGAAAGCAGCTCAAACCACTCCTGCTAAGTGGGGCCCGTGGTCTGCTGCGGGTAGTGGTGCATCTGGAATCTGTGTTCGTGCACCTGCATGCGCCAGTGACAAGGGCGTCATACTTCCGGCGGCGCTGCGCGCGCCGAAGAGTACTTCTTAAAACCGCCAGCTACGTTGGTCCTTGCGTTGGCGCTCTCGCGTTTAAGCCTTTGGGTTTGGGCTCTCGTGTTTTTCCGGCACCATGACTCGTTATTGCATCGCCACTGCCACCGCGAGTGATCGATCTTTATTTGAAGTGGGGTTCGCCTATGAGTGCGACGGCGCCTCGCCAAGGCGAAGCCGACGGCCCCCACAAACCTCAACCGAAGCCGCCGGTTTCCCATGCAAACCCGTCCGCGACGCACGCAGTGCGGAGTGGGAGCTGATGACACCTTTGTCACTAACGCGGAATGTGCGAGAACACGGATTCCAGATGCACCACTACCCGCAGCAGACTACGGGACCCGCTTAGCAGGAGTGGTTTGAGCTGCTTTCTCTTGCCTACTTCTCTTTGCAGCCGGCAAAGAGAAGTAGGTGCCGCCCCGCACAGGGGCAACACTAATAGACCACTAACAATTCAAGGAAAGGCCAAAGCCCTAAGAACACGGCCAATGCCGCCGCTAAAGGCAAAAAACCAAAATCACTTCCGTAAGGAATCCAGATCAACAACAAACCGATACTTAACATCACTCTTAAGCATCCGTTCATAAGCCTCATTAATCCCCTGCATAGGGATCACCTCAATATCCGAAGTAATCCCATGCTCGCCGCAAAAATCGAGCATTTCCTGCGTCTCAGCAATCCCACCAATCAACGACCCAGCCAGCCTGCGGCGCTTAAAGATCAGATTGAACACCTGCGGCGACGGATGGTCATGCTCCGGCGCCCCAACCAGCGTCATCGTCCCATCACGCTTCAGCAAATTCAAAAACGGATTCAAATCATGCTGCGCAGCCACAGTATTCAGAATGAAATCGAAGCTGTTAGCATGCGCGCCCATCTCTTCAGCATTCTTCGAAATGACAACCTCATGCGCACCAAGCCGCTTGGCATCTTCAATCTTCGACGGCGACGTCGTAAACAACACGACATGCGCACCCATCGCACGGGCCAGCTTCACGCCCATGTGACCGAGGCCGCCCAGGCCGACAATCCCGACCTTCTTGCCGGGACCGGCACCCCAAGTGCGCAGCGGCGAATACGTCGTGATACCCGCGCATAGCAACGGCGCCACACCCGCCGGGTCGAGATTCTCCGGCACGCGCAGCGTAAATGCCTCGTCCACCACCAGTTGCGTCGAATAGCCGCCGTAAGTGATCTGACCGTCAACCCGGTCCACACCGTTGTACGTGCCGACAAAACCGTTTTCGCAATACTGCTCGAGACCTTCCTCGCAACTTGCACATGTGCGGCACGAATCGACCAGGCATCCCACGCCCACCAGATCGCCTGCCTTGTACTTCGTCACGTCCGGGCCAACCGCCGTCACACGACCGACAATTTCATGGCCCGGCACCACCGGAAAAATCGTGTTCTTCCATTCGTTGCGTGCCTGATGCAAGTCGGAATGGCACACGCCGCAAAACAGGACTTCCATCTGCACGTCATGGGCGCGCAGTTCGCGGCGCTGAATTTCGAACGGAGCGAGCGGCGCGGTAGCGTCGGTCGCTGCATAGGCGTAAGTCGTGCTCATGGGTAACTCCAGCAAAGAGGGTGGTGTCGCAAGGCGCCGGCGATGGGCGACGCGCGTCGCCGATGCGGCCAAACCTTGTCATGAACCGGGATCAGGGCGCAGGCGGTGGTTGACGTATTCACCGAAACGGTGAGCAGGTAACCGAGCCCGGCGCAGCGTGGAAATAGATGATCCGGCAGGGTTCCCATAGTAGGGGCCGGGAGCGAACCGGGGAATACCTGAATGTCTTGAAGGTTTGCCTAAAACTCCTGGCGGTGAGCGCAGTAGGTCGTTTGGTGCTAAATTTCAAGCATTATTCTCTTGCACGTCACTATACCGTCATGTCAACCCGTTCCGTTGAACCCGTCCCGGCCGCTGGCGGCCCCGCCGATCCTGCCCAGCAGCGTCTGGTCGATTTGTTCGATTTGCTCGCGCCCAAACCGGGCGTGACGCGTTCGAGTTTCGAAGGTGTCAACCTGTTGCGCGCCAATAGTCCGATGCCGCGTATGCCCGTGATGTACGAGCCGAGCATCGTGATCGTCTGTCAGGGCCGCAAGCGCGGTTTTCTCGGCGATCAGGTGTTCCAGTACGACGCACAGCAATACCTGGTGCTGTCGGTGCCGCTGCCGTTCGAATGCGAAACCGAAGCGAGTCCGGAAGAGCCGTTCCTCGCGATCTCGGTGCGTGTCGATCTGACCATGGTGGCCGAGTTGCTGATGGCGCTGAACGAAACGCAGGGCGCTACGCAGAACGAGCCGCTCGGCATCTATTCGACGCCGCTGGACCCGGCCCTGTCCAACGCCGTGCAGCGTTTGATGGACGCGTTGGCCTCACCGCTCGATGCGCGGATTCTGGCGCCAGGCGTGGTCCGCGAAATCTGTTATCGCGTGTTGACGGGCGAGCAGGGCGATGCGATTCGCGCGGCGCTCACGCATCAGAATCATTTCGGCCGCATCGCCAAAGCGTTAAGGCGTATCCACGCCGATTATCAGGGGCAACTCGACGTCGATACGCTCGCCTCTGAAGCGGGCATGAGCCTCGCCGTTTTTCATGCGCAATTCAAGGCCGTGACGGCGACCTCGCCGATGCAGTACGTGAAGACCACGCGTTTGCATCACGCGCGTTTGCTGATGGCGCACGACGGTTTGAATGCCGGTGCGGCAGCGGCACGCGTCGGTTACGAAAGCGCGTCGCAATTCAGCCGCGAGTTCAAGCGTCTGTTCGGCCTGAGCCCGGTCGATGAAGTCAAGCGCATGCGCACCGTGTACGATGCACCGCCGCCGCCGCGCGTGGTCAGGCCGGTCCCGCGTTATGTGACCGCGGTATAAGCGCGTTCCCGGGAAGCGTTATAGCCCGCTAAACCAGTTGTACCCCTGGTCTTCCCAATAGCCGCCAGGGTTCGTGTTGGTCACGAAAATCGCCGCGATGTGCTTCGGATTCTTGAAGCCCAGTTTGGTCGGTACGCGCAGCTTCAGCGGGTAGCCGTATTTGGCCGGCAGCGGCGCGTCGCGGAAATCGAGCGTGAGCTGGGTTTGCGGATGCAAGGCTGTCGCCATGTCGAGGCTCGAGTAATAACGGTCCGCACATTTGAACCCGACATAGCGTGCGCTCAGATCGGCGCCGATGCGTTCGAGGAACGTGCGAAATGGCACGCCACGCCATTGCCCGATCGCGCTCCATCCTTCGATGCAGATGTGCCGCGTAATCTGTGAAACCTGGGGCAAGGCGCGCAGTTGATCGAGATTCCACGTGCGCTTGTCCGACACCAGACCGGACACTTCCAGTTGGTACGTCGAGCCGTCGATATCCGGCGCGTCGAACTCCGGATAGAACGCGTTGAAGGGGAACGGGTCGGTGATTTCTTTCGCCGAGTAGGTCGGCGCGAGCTTGTTGCGATCGAACAGCCACCCCTGCACGCGATCGTTCCAGCGCGACATGGCCCACAACACCTTGTCGACCGAATCTCCGTCCTGCATGTTGCAACCCGAGAGCATCGCCAGCGCACCGATCGAAAGCGACGAGCGCAGGAACAAGCGCCGTTGCAATCGTTCGATTTGCGGTTTGTGGTCGGCGAGGACAATGCGCGTGCCGCGCGCGTCTTTGCGTTCTGCGTCGCTCATGCTTCGCTCCTTTCGTGCGTGGACAGTCGGGCGCGGCCGGTCAACATCGGCAGCAACGTGCGCGGCACCAATAGCACCAGCGCCAGATGCACGACGACAAAACCCACCACGCCGGCCATCGCGACAAAATGCACGCGACGTGCGAAATCGAAACCACCGAACAGTGCGGTAAGCCACGAGAACTGCACTGGCTTCCAGATCGAAAGCCCCGACGCGACCAGCAGCACGCCAAGGAACAATACGAAGAGATAGAG
The DNA here is from genome assembly GCF_009690905.1 of Paraburkholderia madseniana. Lineage (GTDB taxonomy): Bacteria > Pseudomonadota > Gammaproteobacteria > Burkholderiales > Burkholderiaceae > Paraburkholderia > Paraburkholderia madseniana. Next base: position 26,916 of record NZ_VOSW01000035.1, on the reverse strand, counting down.
CGCGCGCTGCACCGCGTTGTATTTGCCCGTATCGTGCGGCAGCTTGAACCGCATCGCTAATGCGGCATCGTGTACGACGTCGCGTGGATAGACAGGCAATAGCTTGCGACGAAAATGCCCACGCCCGATGCCATACGCCAGATACAGCAGGCCGTTAGCGCACAGCAGCCACATGGCCGCAAAGTGCCATGCAATCGAGCCGCCCAGCCAGCCACCTACGGTCGCCCACACCGGAAACTTGAACGGAAAGAAGGGCGACGCGTTATAGATCGCCCAGCCGCTCATCACCATGCAGACCATGGCAAACGCGTTGATCCAGTGCGTAATTCGTACGACGAATGGGTGGACGATGAAGCGCGCTTGCGGTTTGGGCATGGTGAGCGGTGATGAAACAAGGAAAAATCTGAAAGCCGCGTCATTGAGGCACGCGGCTGTTCGAGCAGCTAAAAAGGGCGAACGGTTGAAGAAACGCCGTATTACATCGGCGGCGTTACGCCGTGCTCACCTGCGGAGATGAAATTCGCCGCCATCGAGCCATCGGCTTCCTTATGGGCGAACAGCACGACCTTCGCGCCCGGCACCAACAGTGCGCGGTCACCCGGTTCGAGCGCGACGATAGGCACGTCTTGCGGAATCACGATTTTCTTTTCACCGTCCTTGTACTTGACCGTGATCGTGCGGCCGTTGCTGACCACGAGCGAGCCCACCGTGCCGTTGGTCATCGTGCTGTTCGAGCCGAGGTCCCACGGGCGGTGACCTTCGCCGGAGCCACGCATGCTGGCCGGGAATACGTGCACTTCGAGCGCCTTCAGCGAGCCGTCGGGCTGCGGGATCGCGGCGGTGCCGACATAGCTGTCCGGCTTGATGTCGTTCACGTCGGCAATCGTCACGCCGCGAATCGGCGTGTCTTTGGCGAGTTTCACGTCGACGTCTTTGCCGTCGCGCGTGTGGACTTTCAGCACGTCGCCCGAGAGCGCGGTCACGGTGCCACGCACGCCGGTGGGCGCGGCGCTCTGAGCTTGCGCGACGGATCCTGCTGCGAACAATGAGGCGGCGACGAGCGCGGGGGCAACGAAGGCGCGCATCGCATTAGCGGAGACAATCTTCATGAGTCTGCTCTGGGTGGGTGAAAGATAGCGTCAGGTTAGGCGCGCGATCGGCTCCGCCAAGTGACAGACGGATGACAAAAACGTCATGAACGGCGCGCCGCGGCCACGTAGAATGGCCGCCATATCCACGTCCACATTCATGACCCACGCCCACGGCGGCGCTCGGGGTCGGAAACCAGGCATCATGAGCATCCTCGTCATCGAAGACGACCCGAAAACCGGCGACTACCTGAAGAAAGGCCTGCGCGAAAGCGGCTACGCGGTCGACCTTGCGCGCACCGGCACCGATGGGCTGCACATGGCGCTCGAGCACGCGTATGACCTCGTGGTGCTGGACGTGATGCTGCCCGGTATCGACGGTTGGGAAATCATGCGTGCGCTGCGGGCGCGGCGCGATCTGCCTGTCATTTTTCTGACCGCGCGCGATCACGTCAGCGACCGCATTCGCGGCCTCGAACTCGGGGCCGACGATTACCTCGTCAAGCCGTTCTCGTTCACCGAACTGGTGTTGCGCATCCGCACGCTGTTGCGCCGCGGCGTGATCCGCGAGAGCGATGTGTTCGAGATCGCCGACCTCAAGCTCGACGTCCTGCGCCGCAAGGTGACGCGCGAAGGCGTCGAGATTCCGCTGACCAATAAGGAATTCATGCTGTTGCATCTGCTGGTGCGCCGCCAGGGCGAGGCGTTGTCGCGTACGCAGATCGCCTCGGAGGTGTGGGATATGAACTTCGACAGCGACACCAATGTGGTCGATGTGGCGATCAAACGGCTGCGCGCAAAGATCGATCATCCGTTTGAAAAGAAGCTGATTCATACGGTGCGCAGCATCGGCTACACATTCGGCGACGGCGCATGAAACTGTGGACCGAACGTTCGTTGACGGCTCGCACCACGGTGCTGTTCGCCTCGATCGCGTGCGTGGTGATCGGCACGTTGGGCATGTATTTCTACCACTCCGCCGAGCTGTCGTTGCAGCGCCGCGCGGACGTGGTGCTCACCGGCCGTGTCGAGCATTTCAGCCGCATCGTGCACGATCTCTATTCGGTTAGCGAATTGAAGAGCCGGCCTTTGCTGTTCGAGAGCATGCTCGGTGCGGAGCAAGACGTGCTGCTGTTTCGCCGTCCGGGCGAAGCGCCGTTTATCGACGTGAATCCCGGCAATGTCGCGGTGCCTGCCCTGCAGGCTAGCACCGCGGACCACTTGCCGACACTCTCGGATATCCGCCAGACCCTGCTGCCGGACGGCGTGCCGGTTCATTGGGCGATCGCTACCGTCAAAGCGCGTGAGGATGGCAGCGAAGTCGAAGTGATTGCCGCGCATCCGATGACCCAGGAAGTGCGGATGCTGGCCGCCTACCGCAATCGCATCGTGCTGGCCACGCTGACCGGCATGCTGGCTGCCACGCTGCTTGCCTATTACGTGCTGCGCCGCGCGTTGCGGCTGGTGCGCGAAATCGCCACGCGGGCGGCGCAGATCAGTCCGGCGAGTTTATCGGTGCGGCTCGACAGTGAGGCTGCGCCAGTCGAACTACGCCAGCTCACGCACGCCTTCAACGCCATGCTCGACCGTCTTGCCGATGGCTACCAGCGCCTCTCGCAGTTCTCCGCCGATCTGGCGCATGAAATTCGCACGCCGGTGGGCGCCTTGATCGGCCAGACCCAGGTGACGCTCGCGAAACCGCGCGATGCCGACGAGTATCAGCAACTGCTCGAATCGAATCTCGAGGAGCTGAGCCGCTTGAGCCACATCGCGGAGAACATTCTGTTTCTCGCGCATGCGGACCATGCGGCGCTGTCCATCGACCGTGAGCCGGTCGATCTGCGCGATGAACTCGTCAGGATCGCAGACTATTTCGAAGGCCTCGCCGACGAACGCGGCATGCACTTTACCGTCGAGGCTCGGGGCGTGGCGTCGGCCAATCCGATGCTATGCCGGCGAGCGATCAACAATCTCGTCGTCAATGCGGTGCGATACGGCGCGAGCGATACGGTGGTGCGCTTGAGCGGCACGCAGGACGAGCAGGGCGCGACTGTGGTGGTGGAAAACGACGGTGCGCCGATTCCTGGCGAGCAACTGGACCGCCTGTTCGATCGCTTCTACCGCGGGGATGCGGCGCGCAGCGAGTTCACCGAATCGAGCGGGCTGGGGCTCGCGATCGTCAAGGCGATCATGCATCTGCACGGCGGCACGGCGCGCGTGGTGTGTCCGGTGCCGGGCGTGGTGCGCTTCGAATTGCGCTTTCCGGGCGCTTAACTGGTTGTTTGCGTGGCGGAGGTCGTCTCCGGCGCATGGCAGCACACGCAGAGCTTGTTGCCATCGTCATCGCGAAACTTAAGCCGCACTCCTGGCGTTTCCATCAGCACGTCATAAAAGCCGAACGCGCGCTCGAAATCCGTAATGCCGACGAATACGTGGGAAAGCATCAGTGTCGCTCCTCGTTTGCATTGCCGGCCGATCCAGGCCGGGCCGGATGCATCAAACTTTCTTCAGATACTCAGCCTTCAGCATGAAGTTGCCTGCGTCCATCTTGCAGTCCACTTCGTGATCGCCGCCGACCAGACGAATGCTTTTCACCTTGGTGCCCATTTTCAGCGTGATCGACGAGCCTTTCACTTTCAGGTCCTTGATCAGCACCACGGCGTCACCGTCGGCGAGCGGGTTGCCGTTGGCGTCCTTGACGACGCGTTCGTCGGTCTCGTCCGCGCTTTGGGTAGCGCTCATCGGCCACTCGTGTGCGCAATCCGGGCAGACATAATTCTCGCCATCCGGGTAAGTATTTTCCATTGCACATTGCGGGCAAGCGGGAATTGTCGACATGATTTTCTTTCCAGACCGCGACTTGGCGCGGAAAACTTCAGGGCCGGGGAGTATAGCGGACGCGCACCGGGCCGCCTGCATCCGGCACGCCGGATACTGTTGCAGCGCAAACCGGTAATAGCGATACCGGGATGATCGCGCAACTGGTTGCGGCGGCGCGCGCCGGATACGATGAAACACCTCATTTTAACCGTCGGGAAAACCGCTATGAAACGCTTCCACATTGCTTTGGCCGTTACGAGCCTCGAGGCTTCCATCGACGATTACAGCGCCCGTCTCGGCCAGCCGCCCACGGCCGTGGTGCCGGGCCGTTACGCGATGTGGCGAACCGAGCTGCTCAACTTTTCGATCAACGAGATGCCGGATAACGGTGGGCAGCTTCGGCACGTCGGCTTCGAGGACGATTCAGTAGAAGGTTACTCGAGCAGCAAGGATGTAAACGGCCTCGAATGGGAGCTGTTTTCGGTGGAAGAGCAGGATCGGCGGATCGTCAGCACTTACGGCGAGGCGGTACGAACCGGCAAAGGCTGACATGCTTTTCTGCGCGGATGCAACCTGAATGCCTGTGCCTGATGCTGCCTGGCGCGACCCGATGTGCCCCCATGCTCTTCGGCACAGCTTCACGACCGCCGCCCTATACTTGCTAAGGTGCTTGACGAGCCGATGCCTTTCACAGCGCTTTGCCGGCCTGGCAAAGCGGATCCATTGTCCTCACTTCACCCAGGGAGTCGCGCCATGGTCAAACTCGCTCTGTACGTTCGTCTTGAAGCCAAACCCGGCAAGGAACAGGATGTCGAGGCCTTTCTGCTGAGCGGCTTGCCGCTCGTCGAGGAGGAGCCTGCTACCAGCGCCTGGTTCGGTCTCAAGCTTGGACCGACCACCTATGCCATTTTCGACGCTTTCCCCGACGAAGCTGGCCGCGAGGCGCATCTGAACGGCAAGGTGGCCGCTGCGCTAATGGCGAAGGCCGGCGAGCTATTCGCCACGCCGCCCAGCATCCACAAACTCGATGTGCTGGCATCCAAACTGCCAGGCTGATTGAGCTGCCAATCCGCTGACACGGCGCGGCCTTTTCAACAATCGAATTACACCGTACCAACGTGCGAGGCGGTCGGGCGTCAGTCGCTCGACGCGTCCGCAGACGGACGGTTCGCGTAGTGCGCGTGCTTTTCCTCATACATCAGCAGATCGGCGCGTTGCACACCGGCTTCGAGACGGTCGCCGCGCTGGCACGTCGCCGCACCCATCGAAAGACTCAGCACAGAGCCCGGATAAAACTGGTTGTTCAGATCGACCAGCTGGCGGATCGCATCGACCATTGCGGCGCCGCCACGCTCGTCGGTGTCCGGCATCAGGATCGCGAACTCGTCGCCGCCGATGCGCGCCGCGTGAAACGGCGCGTCCGTCGCTTTGGCGAGAACTTCGCCGGCGCGCCGTAACAGCGCGTCACCGGCCGCGTGGCCGAGCTGGTCGTTCACGCGTTTGAGGCCGTTCAGATCGGCCATGATGATCGTCACCGGCCACGGACCCTTGCGCTCGAGCCGGTTCAGTTCATCCACGTAAAAGGAGCGGTTGCGCAGCTTGGTCAGCACGTCATGCTTGCCGAGGAACTCCAGGTAAGCTTCGGCCTTTTTGCGCGCCGTAATATCGGTGAGGGCCACCAGCACCAGGTCCCAATTCTTTTCATGACCCGGCAGTATGGAGAACTGCAGGTGCACGTGCACCTCGTTGCCGTCGAGGGAATAATTGAGCACCTCGCGCTGCTGGAACAGCTTGCCGTCCCATAGATCGATCAACTGCTCGCGGAAATGCGGCCGCATGTCGTCGCGGAAGACGTCGGGCAGGCGCGCCAGCAGCGTTTTTTTGTCTTTTGCCACGAACATGTCGAGCGTGTGCTGGTTCACGTCGAGCACGTGGATTTCCTGCATGCAGCGCTCGACAAACTCGGGATGCACGTCAGTAAACACGCGGAAATCGCTGATGCCGGCGGAGCGCGCGTCGTCGAGCAGACGCTTGACCGAGCTGAAATCTTCCACCCACAACGAGACCGGCGAATATTCGAACAGGCCGCGCACATACTGTTCGGCAAGCGTCACGCGATGCCGCGCGCCTTCGAGTTCGGTAATGTCTTCGACGGACACGAGCACGCGGTCCCAGCGTTCTTCATGGCCGGGCAGCACGGCGCCCTTGAGCAGCACGTCGAGGCGCCGTCCGCCGAGCGTGTAGTTGACCGTCTGGCTCGTGAAATGCGCCTGGCCGGCCCACAACTGGCATAGCTCTTCGAGGTGAGTCTTGAGCATGTCGTCGCGGAACACGGAAGCGAGATTGCTGGTGAGCGCCTCGAAGTCGGCGGCCTCGAATTGCGCCAGCGTCTTCTGATTGACCTTGATGACGCGGATGCTGTGCGCGCATTCGGCGACAAGGGCCGGATATTCGACGAAATGGGCGCGCAGATCCGTCACCCCTTGGGCCCGCCAGGCGTCGAATAGCGCCCGCACGCCGCTGAAGTCCTCGAGCCAGAGCGAGACGGGCGCGAGTTCGAACATTTCGGAATCGTCCCCCGAGGGGGCTTCCTGCGGGGCGTCGTTGGCAGGCGCTGAGCCGCGTGGCAGGGTGTCCAGCATGAGATTCCCGTGGTCGGAGTTCCGGCTATTCTAAAGCGGCTTCGGTTCGGCTTAAAAGAAAGACGCATGACGCATCCTGTCCGCGCCGGTCCATTCACGAAGATAACGGCGTGGTTCGGATGAGACTTTAGGCTGCACGGCAGCAGGTTTGCAACCGGGCCTTTTGATTGAGGCCGCCCGTGATCGCACGCCAGCAGGGCCACGGGAGGCTTGTTACACTCACTCGTCGCATCCTCCGTCCGTCACCGCCTTAAGAAAAAACGTCCGCCATGAAGCCATCCCTGCTGGTTCTGATCCCCTTGAAAGACGCAAGTCGCGCCAGCGTCGAGACCGCTTTCCACGTCGTCTATGCACCCGATGCCAGCCAACGGGCCGCCGCGATCGCCACGCACGGCGAGACGATCCGTGCCGTGCTGACCAACGGCACGACCGGGCTGACCGCCGCGGAAATCGACCGGATGCCACAACTCGAGTTTGTCAGCGCGCTCGGCGCCGGCTACGAAAACCTCGCTGTCGACCACGCCCGTTCGCGCGACATCGTGCTGGTCAATGGCGCGGGCACCAACGATCACTGCGTGGCCGATCACGCGTTCGCCTTACTGCTTGCGGTGGTGCGCGACGTGCCGCAACTCGATCAGGCCACCCGCAAGGGCGCCTGGCGCGACACGTTGCCGATGCACCCGAACGTTTCCGGCAAGCGGCTCGGCATCGTCGGGCTCGGCAATATCGGCGAGAAGGTCGCGCGGCGTGGCGGCGGGTTCGATATGGAAATCGGCTACCACAACCGCAAACCGCGCGAAGGCTCGCCGCTGCGTTATTTCGACAACGTGCAAGGTTTGGCGAAGTGGTGCGACTTTCTGGTGGTGGCGACGCCCGGCGGCGGCGGTACGCGTCATCTGATTAACAAGGCGGTGCTGGACGCACTCGGGCCGGACGGTTTCGTGGTCAACGTCTCTCGCGGCAGCGTGGTGGATACCGCTGCTTTAGCGGATGCGCTTGCCGCCGGCACGATCGCCGGCGCGGGTCTCGACGTCTACGAGGGCGAGCCGCATCCGCCCGAAGCCTTGCTGACGCTGCGCAACGTAGTCCTGACGCCGCATGTGGGCGGCCGCTCGCCGGAGGCGATCGCGGCTTCGGTCGACAATTTCCTGACCAACGCCAGACGCCATTTTGCGGGCGACGCGGTGTTGACGCCGATCTGACATTTGAAGGCAAACTGAAACCATCAGCCCAGCGGATAGTTTCTCTCGAAAATCGCGATTTCCCTTGTAGGCTCGTGGCGAATAGGATGGTCGGTATCGAATCCACATCGCTTCGACACAGCCGGAGCCGCGACGGAGATCCCGCATGGAACACCACGCCCGCACGCAGGACGAACGGCTGGAGATCAAGACCACCACTTGCTACATGTGCGCCTGCCGCTGCGGCATCCGCGTGCATCTGCGTGAAGGCGAGGTGCGCTATATCGACGGCAACCCCGAGCATCCGCTGAACCAGGGGGTGATCTGTGCGAAGGGCGCCTCGGGCATCATGAAGCAGTACTCGCCCGCGCGCCTGACCCAGCCGTTGATGCGCAAGGCAGGCGCGGAGCGGGGCAGTGCGCAGTTCGAGCCGGTGTCGTGGGAGGTCGCGTTCGACGTGCTCGAAAAGCGCCTCGCCGCGATTCGCGCCACCGATCCGAAGAAATTCGCGCTGTTCACCGGGCGCGACCAGATGCAGGCGCTTACCGGCCTCTTCGCCAAACAGTTCGGCACGCCTAATTACGCGGCGCATGGCGGCTTCTGCTCGGCCAACATGGCCGCCGGAATGATCTATACGATCGGCGGCTCGTTCTGGGAGTTCGGCGGCCCCGATCTCGACAGCGCCAAACTTTTCTTCATGATCGGCACGGCGGAAGATCATCATTCGAATCCGCTCAAAATCGCTATTTCGAAGTTCAAACGCGCGGGTGGGCGGTTCATCGCGATCAATCCGATCCGTACCGGCTATGCGGCGATTGCCGACGAATGGGTGCCCATCAAACCCGGCACCGATGGCGCGCTGTTCATGGCCTTTCTGCACGAACTGATCGCGGCCGACGCCTGGGATCACGAGTTCGTGCAGCGTTATACGAATGCGGCGGAGCTTGTCGATCTCGACGAAACCAGCGAAAACTTCGGCCTGTTCGTGCGCGATCCGGATAGACCGGTTGGCAATCCTCTGTTTCCGCAGAACCATCTCTGGTGGGACGCCGCAGCCGCGCGCGCCGTGCCGCACCATGCACCCGGTGTGACGCCCGCGCTCGACGGCCGCTATACGCTCGCGGACGGCACGCCGGTCACGCCGTCGTTCGCCTTGCTGCGCGAACGCGTGGCCGACTGTACGCCGGAGTGGGCCGCCGAGATCACCGGCATTGCCGCGGACACAATTCGCCGCCTCGCCGGTGAAATGATCCAGACCAGCCGCGACCACCGGATCACGCTGCCGATCCAATGGACCGACGCGTGGGGCGAGACGCACGAGACCGTCACCGGCAATCCGGTCGCTTTTCACGCGATGCGCGGGCTGGCCGCGCATTCCAACGGCTTCCAGTCGATCCGCGCGCTGGCGGTGCTGATGTCGCTAATGGGCACGATCGACTGCCCAGGCGGCTTTCGTCATAAGTCGCCATTTCCTCGCGCGGTGCCGCCATCGGCGAAACCGCCGAACAGTCCGGACGCCGTCAAGCCGAACACGCCGCTCGCCACCGGTCCGCTCGGCTGGCCCGCCGCGCCTGAAGACCTGTTCATCGACGAACACGGCGGTCCGGTTCGCATCGACAAGGCCTTCTCCTGGGAATATCCGCTGGCCGTGCACGGCGTGATGCATAGCGTGATCACCAATGCCTGGCGTGGCGATCCCTATCCCATCGACACGCTGCTGATTTTCATGGCTAACATGGCCTGGAATTCGTCGATGAACACGATGAAGGTGCGCGAGATGCTCGCCGACAAGCACGCGAACGGCGAGTACAAGATTCCGTTTCTCGTGGTGTGCGACGCGTTCCAGTCGGAGATGACCGCATTCGCCGATCTGATCCTGCCGGACACGACCTATCTCGAGCGGCACGACGCGATGTCGATGCTCGACCGGCCGATCTCCGAATTCGACGGTCCCGTGGATTCCGTGCGCGTGCCGGTCGTGCCGCCGACGGGTCAATGCAAGCCGTTTCAGGAAGTGCTGATCGAACTCGCTTCGCGCCTCAAGTTTCCCGCCTTCACGACGGCTGAAGGCACGCGCCGCTTTCGGGACTATCCCGACTTCATCGTCAATCACACGACGACGCCCGCTTCCGGCGTGGGCTTTCTGATCGGCTGGCGCGGCAAGGACGGCGACAAGGCGTTGGTGGGCGAGCCGAATCCGCAGCAGTGGGAACAGTATGCAAAGAACAACTGCGTGTTCCATTACCGCTTGCCGGAGACGCTCCAATACATGCGCAACTGCAACGGACCGTATCTCGACTGGGCGGTGAAAAACGGCTTCCGTAAATTCAACGAGCCGATCCTGATCCAGTTGTACTCCGACGTCATGCAGAAGTTCAGGCTCGCCGCGCAAGGCCGCAGGAGCGGCAGGCAACCGCCGGAGCATCTGCGGGCGCGGGTCGAAAAGTATTTCGATCCGCTGCCGTTCTGGTATGCGCCGCTCGAAAGCGATTCCACCGATCTCACGCGTTTTCCGCTGGCCGCGGTGACGCAACGGCCCATGGCGATGTATCACTCGTGGGATTCGCAGAATGCGTGGCTGCGGCAGATTCATGGCGAGAACTATCTCTACATGAATCCGCTGATGGCGGCCGAAAACGGCATTGCCGACGGTAGCTGGATCTATGCCGAATCGCAATGGGGCCGGGTGCGCTGCATGGCGCGCTTTAGCGAGACCGTCGAGCCGGGGACAGTGTGGACCTGGAATGCGATCGGCAAGGCGTCGGGCGCATGGAACCTCGGCGCGGACGCGAACGAATCGCAGCGCGGCTTCCTGCTCAATCACCTCATCACCGACGAGTTGCCCGGTCGCGACGAAGCCGCCGCGCGTCTTTCGAATTCGGACCCGGTGACAGGCCAGGCCGCGTGGTACGACGTGCGCGTGCGCGTCTATCCCGCGGAAGCGGACGCGCGTCATACGCTGCCGCAGTTCGGTGCGATGCCCGCGTTGCCGGGATCGAACGGGGTGATATCGCGGGTCGTGCAGACCTATTTCGCGGGGCGCGGCGAATTCGCGGCACGGCTGCGTGGTGCGGTGGGGCGCAAGTGATGCAGGAATCGCAGGATTCGCACGCGAGCAATGCGAAACCCGGGCACCGCAGAACGGCGGGCAACGCGCGAATAACGCAGTAAAGCAGCAAGGAGCCTTTAATGACTCAGATGGCGTTAGTGATCGACCTGAACGTGTGCGTGGGGTGCCAGGCTTGCGTGACGAGCTGCAAGGAGTGGAATACGTCGGGCGAGTCGGGCAGTCTGGCCGATCTCAATCCGTACGACGCGGATCCGTCCGGCACCTTCTTCAATCGCGTGCAGAGCTTCGAAGCCGGCAGCTTCCCGAACGCCGACACGATCCACTTCCCGAAGTCGTGCCTGCACTGCGAGGACCCGCCGTGCGTGCCGGTGTGTCCGACCGGCGCCAGCTACAAGCGCAAGGAAGACGGTCTCGTGCTGGTCGATTTCGACAAATGCATCGGCTGCAAATACTGCGCGTGGGCGTGTCCATATGGTGCGCGCGAACTCGATGAAGCGCGCAAGGAGATGACCAAGTGCACGCTGTGCGTCGATCGCATTCACGATGAAAACCTCTCCGAACGCGACCGGCAACCCGCGTGTGTGCTCGCGTGCCCGACTTCAGCGCGACTGTTCGGCGATATCCACGATCCGGAGTCGGTGGTGTCGAAGGCAATCAAAGAGCGGGGCGGTTATCAACTGATGCCTGAGTGGAACACCAAACCGGCGAACCACTATTTGCCGCGCATCACGACGTCGGCATCGGGTTGCGGCAGCGGCGCCTGCTCGTGCCAAGACACAGGTGTGGCCCTTGAGGCGCCCGAATCACTTGATGCGCAACTCGAACACGGCCAACTGCATCTTGCGTCGATGGCGACGCGTATCTAAAGGACCTCGCGATGAATCCGGCTTTTTCAGTGGTTTTTCTCACGACGTTGAGCGGCGCGGCACAGGGCCTGCTGATCGCGCTCGTCGGTGTGGAGACGGCTGCGCATCTGGGACTCGTCACCGCGCCCGCGGTTGGGTTCTATGTCACCGGTGCGGGCTTGTCGGTCGTGTTGGGTGGCCTCGGGCTGATCGCTTCGTTCTTCCATCTCGGGCATCCGGAGCGCGCATGGCGCGCGGTCGCGATGTGGCGTACGTCGTGGTTGTCGCGCGAATGTCTGTGCCTGCCGGCGTTTCTCGCCTGCGCGTTTTTCTACGGCGTCGCGCACGGGTTCGGCTCACCGTGGTCACTCGCGATAGGCTGGCTCGGCGTACTGGCGAGCGCCGCGCTGTTCGTCTGCTCGGCGATGATCTACGCATGCCTGCGCTTCCTGCAGGAATGGGCCACGCCGCTCACGCTGGTCAACTTCGTGCTGCTCGGTTGCGCGTCCGGCTTCACACTGGCGACGGCGCTGACCGCGTGGTTCGCGCCCGCGCTGACAGTGGGGCTCGCAATCTGTGCCTGCGTCCTGACACTCGCGGGCTGCGCGAGCCGCTCGGCATCGCTCGTGCGCAATGCGCGCTTACGGCCGAAGTCCACCGTGCAGAGCGCGACCGGCATTCAGAATCCGAAGCTCGTGCAGATCTCGCGTGGCTTCACCGCTGGCGCGTTCAATCTGCGCGAGTTCTTTCACGGCAAATCGGCGGGGACGCTGCGCGGCGTCAAGTGGGGGTTCCTCGCGGCCGCGTTTGCCGTACCAGTTGTGCTGATGGCGCTGGGCGCGGGCCTGCATCCGATCGGCGTCTCGCTCGGCTTGCTGGCCGCGGCGTGTCTCGTGCAATACGCGGGCCTCGTGGCGGAACGCTGGTTCTTTTTCGCCGAAGCGAAGCATCCGCAGAATCTGTATTACGCGCGAGTCGGTTGACGCGTGGGTTGGCGCAGCCGTCCGATATCGGCGGCCGCGTCTGCGTTGTAACTAGCTGTCACTCACCCGCACGCACCGACCTCACCACACGCCGTACAGAAGTCGCACCCATCCTTGCGAATTACCGCATTCGCTCCACACGAGCCGCATTTGCGGCCGAGCATGGTGTGCAAGCCTTGCATACCGCCGGGTTGCGTCAAGGCTGCTTCGTCAGCCTCGCCAGGAGGCGGACGGATACCGAAATCCGCCGGCAACGCCGTCTCGGCCTTCATCTGCCCACGCGGCAAACGCGCCAGCATCCGCGACGGCACCTGATTGCCTTCGGCATCGAGAAAGCCGCGGCGGTGCAGAATCTGCTGGATCGCAAACGCGAGCGCCGCCACTTCGGAATCGTGCCAGCGCGGCGTGCGATGGCCGTCGAGACGCTGCACCTCGCCGAGCCGCACCTGCCCGCGATCCCACGACACCTTGCGCATATCCTGCAGGTTGCGCGCGACAAAACCGCCGCGTGCCGCGAGCGACAGCGAACGCATCGTCGCCGTGATCCACTGTTGCGATTCGTCGCGCTGCCCGGTCGGAATGAAGAACTCGATGGGGCGTTCGATCGTGACTTCTTCACCGCCCAGCCGTCCCGTCACTTCGATGAACGAGACCGCCACGTAAAGCGACTTCTTGCCGGCTTGCGTCAGGTACTCGACCTTTTCGATGATCGCCGGCAATTCACCTTTGGGCCGATGATCGATCGCGATGCGCAGCGGATCCTGATCGGTCTCGGTCAGCGTATCGTCTGCTTGCGGCGGCGGGCTGACGCTCAGCACCGCGCCGAGCGTTTCATTCGGGCGGTACGTGGCGAGCCCTTTCAAACCGTTTTTCCACGCGTCGAAGTACAGGCTTTCGAACGCTTCGAACGGATAGTCCGCCGGCACGTTCACCGTCTTCGAGATCGACGTGTCCACGTACGGCTGCACGGCGGCCATCATGTCGAGGTGGTCGCGGGCCGACATTTCGAGTGCGCTGACGAAGTAGTCGGGAAGGTTTTTCACGTCGCCGCCGAGCTCGCGATAAAGGCGATACGCGTAGTCTTCGACATCGAACGACTCGCGGCCGCCGTCGGCCATCACCTTCATGCGCGTGTAGGTCCACGAGAAGGCCGGCTCGATGCCGTTCGACGCGTTGTCGGCGAACGCGAGACTGACGGTGCCCGTCGGCGCGATCGACAGCAAATGACTGTTGCGGATGCCGTCCTGGCGTATCGCGTCCTTGATGTCGTCGGGCAGGCGCGAGGCGAACGTACCGTCTTCCAGATAGCGTGCGGCGTCGAACAACTCAAACGCGCCGCGCTCGCGCGCCAGTTCCACCGACGCCCGATAGGCCTCGTCGCGCATCAACTGGGCGATGCGCACTGCGAAGTCGCGGCCTTCCTGCGAGTTGTAGCGCAGGCCGAGCATCACCAGCGTATCGCCTAAGCCGGTGAAGCCCACGCCGATGCGCCGCTTGGCGCGCGACTCGTCATATTGCTGTTGCAGCGGCCATAGCGTGACGTCGAGCACGTCGTCGAGAAAACGCACCTGGATGCGAGTGCGTTTGGCGAGACCGTCCCAGTCGAACGAAGGCTTGCGGCCTTTCATTTGAGCGAACGGATTGACCACGAAGCGCGTGAGGTTCAACGGTCCGAGGTTGCAGCAGCCGTAGGCCGGCAGCGGTTGTTCACCGCACGGATTGGTGGCGCGGATGGTTTCGACGGCGCGTAGATTGTTGTCCTCGTTCATGCGCGAGATGAACACGATGCCGGGCTCGGCGACGTCGTACGTGGAGCGCATGACGCGGTCCCATATCTCGCGTGCCGGCCTTTCGCTATAGACCCACAGGCCGTCCTCGCGTTGCCGCACATCGCCTGCCGCGCGCAGCGCGGGGGAGGGCTCGGCACGGTGCACGAGTTGCCAGGGCTGATCTTCTTCGACCGCGCGCATGAATTCGTCGGTGACGCCCACCGACACATTGAAGTTGTTCCAACGGCCTTTCGAATGCTTCGCCTCGATGAACTCGATCAGATCGGGGTGATTGCAGTCGAGCACGGCCATTTGCGCGCCACGCCGCGAGCCGGCGCTTTCCACGGTCCGGCATGACGCGTCGAACACGTCCATATAGCTGCACGGCCCGGACGCCGACGAACTGGTGGTATGAACGCGGGCGCCCTTGGGCCGGATCGCGGAGAAGTTGTAGCCGACGCCACCGCCGCGGCGCATCGTTTCGGCGGCTTGCAGCAGCGCCACGTAGATGCCGGGCAGGCCTTGTTCGTCGACACCCTGAATCGCGTCGCCGACCGGTTGCACGAAGCAGTTGATGAGCGTGGCGGCGATGCCCGTGCCCGCCGCGCTCATGATGCGTCCGGCGCCGAGCGCGCCGTGCCGCAGGTTATCGGCAAAGAGCGCTTCCACCGACTCGCGCAGGGCTTCCGGTTCCGCCTGAGCGACGCCACGGGCGACGCGTTTGAATACGTCGTCAGCCGATTGCTCGTCGCCTTTGGCGTATTTCTCGAGCAGGACGTCCAGAGAGAATTGTTGCGGTGCAACTTGCGGGGCGGGAGAAACCGCTGCGGCGCGGGGTTCGTGCGTGTCTTCTGCCATGGTGTCGCCTCTCGTTTGCCGCGAGACGGCTGCGGCGCGTTCGAATGGGATGCGGTGCATTCATTTAACGCTGCGCGTCTGACAGGCGTGGTGGCCTGGCGCATCGGGGTTCACCTTAACGCACGTGGCCAAGCACCGCAATCAGGCTTTGGGAGGCGGGCCAGCAGAGTGGCTGCCCGCCAATGCCAGCGGCCTTCCGTAGCGGCCGTTATAGACCTATAGGCGGTGAGTTGACGAGCGGCGCCGGGCGTGTTGGAGAGCGCCTGAAAAAGCGGGCAGCGCGGCGGAGAGCCTGCGCCAATAATTCATGAAGGAGGCCTACGGCAGCAGGGACCGTAAGCTCACGGCAGCCACGTGTCGCCGAGGCAAAAAACTTCAGGCTTCAACCAGTTCGCCCAACACCTCAGCACAAATCATTGCAGAAGCATTCGAAGGAGCCGGCCGTTCAGCCGGTTTGAACACCGCGTCGCCGCGGCGGATCTTGCGTCGTGTCACCGCGCACGTTCCCGACGTATGCGCCGAGCGCCGCCGCCAACGCTGCTCGCCGTAATGACAGCGCCCCGGTTCGACCCAGCGGATCACCAGCGTGGTGTCGGAGCGCTCGAGAATTTCGATGCGTACGCCATTGGTTCCGTCAAGGGGGATGGACTCTAAGGTCATCATCGTCGGCTCCGTATTGTGGTGTGCCGAATGTAGTCCCGTGCGAGGCGGATAGCCATTGTGCCGCGGTTGAAACAGTGTTCTCTAAACAGCAACAATGAAACTTGACATTCACGCTTACCCGAAACGACGGGCCTTTGCGGGATATATGCGAGGTGAATTTGCGATAGCGTGGATTTTTGCAACGCAGTGTTGTACCCAGTGCGACGAGCATGCTGCCTGCGAAGGGCGCCGGTGCTTCCTTTAAGATGTGGTTATTGATGAGCAACCGTGCGACGCAAGTGTAGCGGGTTTGCATTTTTCCGGTCGTCACGCGCGCATATCCACAAGAACTCAAGAGCCCACATGATTTCACGCCCCCCCGTTGCGCCGCCCGAATTGCCGACACCGCCTGATTGCCTGAAAAAGCAGAAAGCGGCTTCACTCGTCCTGTATATCGCACTCGTGTTGCTGGCGCTGTGGGTCGTGCGCGATTTCATTGCGGTGGCGGCCTGGGCGGGTGTCATTGCGATCGCGCTGTGGCCGCTTTTGCAAAAGGCGGCAGGCAACCGCTGGCTTGCTGGCCGCACGACGCTGATCGCCACGGCGCTAACCCTTGCGATCGCATTGCTGGTGGTCCTGCCGGTGGGTGTCGGCATTGCCCAGGCGCTGCGCGAAGCCCATGACATGAATGAGTGGTTCCAGGCCGCGCAGGAAAATGGTATTCCGATGCCGGACGTCATCCAGCGCTTGCCGTTCGGCGTGCAACAGGTTTCAGCCTGGTGGCAGGCCAATCTCGCCCAGCCGCTGCGCGACTCGGCGGCAATGAAGGGGCTGCACAGCACCACGGTGATGACGCTCGGCCGCCACTTCGGCGCGCGCGCGGCGCACGGCGTGATGGTGTTCGCTTTCATGCTAATCACGCTGTTCGTGATCTTTCAGGCGGGGCCGCGTCTGTCCGGCTCGCTGATGAAAGGCGTGCGGCGCGGCTTCGGCGACGACGGCGCGCAGTTGCTCGCGCGCATGGCCGCGGCAGTACGCGGCACGGTGTCGGGGCTGGTGGTGGTCGGGCTCGGCGAGGGGGTGTTGTTGGGCGTCGCCTATTTCGTGACCGGCTTGCCGCACGTCGCGCTGCTCGCGTTCGTCACGGCGATCGCCTCGATGCTGCCGTTCTGCGCACCGCTCACGTTCGGCCTCGCGGCCTTGTGGCTGTTCTCGCAAGGCTCGGTTGCCGCGGCCGTCGCGCTTGCTGTGTTCGGCTCGGTTGTGGTGTTCGTCGCCGAACATTTCGTGCGGCCGGTGCTGATCGGCAACTCGACGCGATTGCCTTTCCTGCTCGTGCTATTCGGTATTCTCGGCGGGGCGGAGACGTTCGGTTTGCTTGGCCTCTTCATCGGGCCCGCGCTCATGACCGTTCTGGTGGTGCTGTGGACCGACCTCGTGCAATAGTTGCACGCACTTGTTGCACACACTTTGCCGGCGCAATCAGGATTGCTGATTTGCCGGCTTATTTTTTCTGATTACTTGTCCTGATCGCGCGCCGATTGTTTGACGCAGCCAACCGTGTATTTCAGCGCGGCGGGCAACAGCGTGCTCCAGACATCCCAGGTGTGGCCGCCGTCGATGATGCGCAGCGCCGCCGGATTCCCCGCCAGCCGAAGGTGCGTGTAAAGCGATGACGCATCGGCCTGGATCGCCAGGTCGTCGTCGCCGGCGGCGATGAACATCGGCAGGCGATACGGCTGGCTCATGTACCGCTCCCATTGCGCCGGATAGTTGAGCGCATGCCAGACGTGCGGATCGAACTGCCGGTCGCCGAACACACCGACGCGGCGCGCCGCCGAAGCGAGCGGCGGCTCGTTCGCATAGATCGCGGGGCTCAGCAGGAGTGCGCCGCAAAACAGCTCCGGTTGCGTCATGGCGTAGCGCAACGCGCCGAAACCGCCCATTGAAACGCCGCCGATCATCCGCCCGTTACGCTGCGTTGCGACCGCGTAGCGTGTTTCGATCTCGGGCAGCAGATCGCCGAAGAACGCGGTTTCCATCTTCTCCTTGCGATCGACATACCAGTCCGTGCCGCCCTGCGGCATCACGATCGCAACCGGTGGCATCTCCTTGTGCTCGATCAGTGCGTCGGCGGCGGTTTGCAGGTGGCCTTGCGTGAGCCAGTCGTTGGCGTCGCCGTTGTTGCCGTGCAGGAGGTAGAGCACGGGAATGCGTGCGGCGTCGTGGCGATAGCCGGTGGGCAGATAGATCGTGTACGCCCAGTCGCGGCCGAGCGCTTCGGAATGGAAGCTTCGGCTGATGACGGTGCTGGCGCTCGCCGGCGCGCCGACAGCGGCGCACAGCGCGAGGAGTGCGGAATGTAGGAATAGACGCATGTCAGAGTAAGAGGCCGTCGCGCAGGTCGCGCGCGGCCGTCATGCTATCAGGATCGGCAGTGAAAACGCTCACTCAGGGCGACGTTCTGAGACGCAAGCTCCAGAGGTGCGTCGCGAAGCGCTTGAGCGGTTCAGATGCTCTCGCGACGGCGAACAGCGCGCCGACAGCACATGCATCCGCTACCAGCCCGAGGGGATAGTTCAGATAGCCGTCAGTCGCGGCATACAGCAGCGAATCGACGACCAGCGAAATCACGGCGCCCGCGATAAAGCACAGCAGCCCTTTGCGGCCGATCATGCCGACCCACGGCATCCATTGAGCGAGCTTCCTTGCCCAGCCGAGCTGGATCAGGTTCGCGACGAGCCAGGCAATCGCCAGAAAATTGACGGCGCGCAGATAGGAGAGATTTTGCTTGAAGCTGGCATCGAGCGGCTCGCGCTCAATAAAGAGCTTGTAGTAGGCCGCGGCGGCGACCACGGCGAACGCCAGCACGCTGACCAGCCAGCCGAGACGGTGCGCGCTGATCCGCTGATAAACCGGCTGGCAACGTGCCAGCACGCCGAGCACGAACAGCAACTGCCAGGCAATCGGGTTGAAATCCCAGTGCATGTCCGGCGCGGCGGGCAGGTAGGCGTCGATCGCCGGTGCGCCTGCCCACAGCGCAACGCTGCCGGCCAGCAGCAGCCATGGCTTGCTGCGCGCGAGCGGCAGGATCATCGGGACCAGCAGTGCGAAGAACGCGTACATCGGCAACACGGAAGCGAGATACGGCTGACGGCGGAACAGCAGAATGTCGCGCAGGGCGGCCACGGGCGTGTCCATCAGATCGTCGAGGTCGGTGGTGGCGAGATTCGGGCCGTCGATACTGAACGCGGTCAGCACCGCGCTGACCAGCAGCATCAAGCCGGCAGTGATGAGGAAGGCGCGATAGATTTCGAGCGAGCGGCGCAGGAAGCGGCTGCGCGCGGTCGCCTCGTTACGCCGTTCGGCGAGCGCCGCGTAGGCCGTCGCGGTGGCGAAGCCGCCGAGGAACACGAAGACCTCAGCCGCATCGCACAGCGCATAGGCATGCAGCGTGACGCGCGACAGAATGCTGCCGCCGATGTGATCGACGACGATGATCAGGAGGACCAGCCCGCGAAAAAAATCGAGCTCGATCAAGCGGGATTGCGACTTTTGCATTATGTGGTGTCAAAAGCAGCCCCGTGCGACGGCGCGCTAGTCCAGCGCGGCAGGCGTCTCACAAAGCTTTTGAAATTGGATTAGGTGTTGCGGCGGATGGCCGCCCCGCAGGTGGCCGCCCCGAGGATGCACGACCCGTGGGGTGACCAACCGCGTAGCCGCTTGAACCAGCCACGCGAGGCGCGGCTGCAGAGGCCAGTAAAAATGACCCGTTTGAGGGCGCAGAGTTCCGCTGCAGCGCCGCAAAAGCTTTCGATTATATTTCCTTCGACGACAAAACCGCGTCGAAACGCGCAGCGCCGGCGCGGCCAATGCGACAGCCAGCTTAAGTCCCGGCGGCGCGGCGCCGTTTACCTGAATAAGCGCTGCGAAAAAAGGGGCTGCCCTAGGCAGTGGAGATTTCGCAACGTTTTGAGATATGCGCGCGACACCCGATGGACGGCGACGTAACGGCGTGTGAGGATTTCCTTAAAGCGCGTCGGGGTCGATAAACGCCTCGACTAGCGTCAAAAAGAAAGCGGTCGGATCGAGTTGTCCCATTGCTCGAGCTCAGGGAGATCATCATGAACAAGCAAGTGTTCGCGCTGGCTGTCTCCACCGCTTTGTCCGCCACTTCGTTGGCGGTTTTCTCCCTGCCTGCTTTTGCCCAGACGAGCGTGACGCTGTACGGCGTGCTCGATGAAGGCATCAACTACACCAACAATGTCGGCCACGGCCATGTCTATGAACTCGCGAGCGGTTTTGCGCAAGGCAGCCGTTGGGGCTTGAAGGGCGCCGAGGAACTGGGCGGCGGCCTGAAGGCGATCTTCCAGCTCGAAAACGGCTTCGACGTCAGTTCCGGGCGGCTTAACCAGGGCGGCCGGATGTTCGGCCGCCAGGCGTTCGTCGGCTTGAGCTCGGAGCCATACGGCACCTTGACGTTCGGCCGCCAGTACGACTCGGTGGTCGACTTTCTGGCGCAGACCACGGCCAACGGCAACTGGGCCGGTTCACTGTTCTCGCACCCGTACGATAACGACAACACCGACAACTCGTTCCGTCTCGACAACAGCGTCAAGTACACCAGCCCGTCGATCTCGGGCTTCCAGTTCGGCGGCGTCTACAGCTTCAGCAACGACACCGGCTTCGCCAACAATCGCGCGTACAGTTTCGGCGGCCAGTACACCTACGGCGGACTGCTGGTGGCCGCGGCTTATCTGCAGGCCGACAACCCCGGCAACGGCTCAAACGGCGCGATCACCGCGAACGACGCCAGTTTTATCGCGGCTCGCATGCGCGTGTTCGGCGGCGGCATCACCTACACCTTTGGCCCGGCCACTGCCGGCTTCGTGTACACCAACTCGAACTATCTCGACCCGACCGGCAACGGCTTTCTCGGCGTGACGCCGCTCGTGCCGCCGGGCGTGTTGTTGAACTCGCTCAAGTATCAGAACTTCGAGGTGAACGGCAAGTATCAGATTTCGCCGATACTGTTCGTCGGCGCGCAGTACGTGTACACGATCGAAACCTACGACGCCTCGAACGGCGGCGTGAAGCCGAAGATTCATTCGTTTGGTTTGATGGCGGACTACAACCTGTCCAAACGCACCGACGTGTACATTCAGGGCGAATATCAGCAGGTGACCGGCGACGCCACGTTCTCAATTCTGGACGATGCCTTCACGCCCGGCACCCAGTCGCCGTCGTCGACGTCGAAGCAGGTCGTGGTGCGCGCGGCGATACGGCATAAATTCTAGAGGGTGGCAGGACGTGCCGGCGGTGGGCTGCATGATGACTGCAGGGCCGGGTGTGATGGATATCGCTTTCCCGTGCGGCGGGAGATCAGTTCATCACGTAGTTCTGAATCAGAATCCCGACTACCACGCCGGCGGGAATGCCGAAGGTTCTGCCGCGAATTGTCGCGGTTAGATCTTCGTCGAGTATGAAGCTGCAGCGGCGGTCACGCCAGACGGTCTTATAAGCCAATGGTTTTGCATCGACGATGACGATCGAAATGAGCACGGTCAGGATGACCTGTTCCAAAGCATGCAGTTTCGCGATAAACGGTGAAAATTCACCGGCATTGCACAGCAATACCATTACAACTGCGGCGACCACGATGCCGAAAAAGAAACCGGCCATGAATCTGTTCGCTGAATTAAGAGAATCCACTTAAACCTCAAATCATTCGCCGGCTTTATGACGCTGACGAAGTAAAAAATATACTGACGGAAATGGTTTTCCCGTTTAAGAACTGCCTCGCAATGACCGCGCGGCAGGCAGGCTTTAAAAGGACCCGTAAGGATATTTTTTTGACGTTCATCGACATATCATCCTTTTCCCAAAGTCGCGTGGGATTAGTCTGAAATGCCGAGGTTTGTGGCGAGGCCGCGGACAGAACGGCCGTAGCGGGAGCGAGGCGCTCGCCACATTGCGCGTAAATGCCCATGCGCACCGCCGCCGCCGCGGTCGATCTCGCCGAACGACCTGCGAGCCAACACTTACGCGCCGAACAGATTCAACTTTGCGTACTGCAACAACATGATCGTCTTCCCGTCGACGATCTCGCCGCGTTCGACCATTGCCAGCGCTTCGTCCACCGCCAGTTCCAGCACCTCGATATCTTCACCTTCGTCGGCAATGCCGCCGCCCGCGCCGACTTTCGCCACCGCATCATATTCAGCGACGAAAAAGTGCAGCTTTTCCGTCACCGAACCCGGGCTCATGAAGGCTTCGAATACCTTGCGCACGTCGTGTACGCGGTAGCCGGTTTCCTCTTCGACTTCAGCGCGAATCCGCTCTTCGGGTGAGGCGGCCTCCAGCAGGCCCGCCGGCGCCTCGATCAGCATACCGTGATGACCGTTGACGAACGCCGGCAGGCGGAATTGCCGCGTCAGCACCACCGTGCGGCGGCGCGGGTCGTACAGCAATAGCGTCGCGCCGTTGCCGCGATCGTAGGTTTCGCGGCTCTGGCGCTGCCAGCTGCCGTCCGCGCGTTGGTAGTCGAAGGTGGTTTTCTTCAGCACGTACCAGTCGTCCGATAGCACTTTCACGTCGACGATCCGCACCCGCCCGGCGATTTCGTTCATGGCTCGTATCCTGTTCCGTTGGGAAACGCGGTCTGCACCGCATGCAATTTATGGTATCGTGCAATATCGTGCAAAAACAAGAAATTTCGTGCAAATTGCCAAAATGCTTTCGGGACGCCCGCCGTGCTCACATCGCAAAGAAAACAGTTGATCCTTGAAGCGCTCAAGCGTGACGGCCAGGTGATCGCCAGGACCTTGAGCGTCGAGTTCGACGTCTCGGAGGACACGATCCGCCGCGATCTGCGCGAGCTCGCCGCCGAGGGGCAGCTCCAGCGCGTGCATGGCGGCGCATTGCCGGCGTCGCCGGCGGCAGTGGATTTTGCCGGGCGCGAGCGCATCGAATCGGCATCGAAGGCGGCGATCGGCCGGGCGGCGGCGGGCATGATCGCGCGCGGGCAGATTGCCTTCATCGACGGCGGCACGACTGCCGTGCAACTGGCGCGCCACTTGCCGCGCGATTTGCGGGCGACGATCGTCACGCACAGCCCGAGCATCGCCGTCGAACTGGCCGAGCACGCGGAGCTCGAGGTCATCATGATCGGTGGGCGTCTGTTCCGGCATTCAATGGTCAACGTGGGTGCGGCGGCTATCGAATCGCTCAGCCACATTCGCGCCGACTTCTACTTCATGGGCGTCACGGGTGTGCATCCGCAAGCGGGCCTGAGCACCGGCGATATGGAGGAGGCCTACGTGAAGCGCGCGCTCGCGGAACATGCAGCGGAAACAGTGGTGCTGGCGTCGGCGGAAAAACTCAATGCGGCATCGGCGTACAAGATCGCGGATGTGTCGGCGGCCAGCACGATCGTCGTCGAGCGGAATACGCCAGAGGTGCTTACCGCGCCGTTCGAAGCATTGGGGATCACGATCTTGCGCGCTTAGTTAAATACGTTTTAGTAAGTTACGCTCGCGACAAAACAGCGGCCATCGCCGATCCTCGACAGATAACAAGCAGCGCAATAAACCCACTGTTATAACGATTCATACCCAATACGTTATTTGCGAGATAGCTGACAAAAAATGACGCACCGTGCGTCTAAACAGCGAGATAATCCCGGCCCTTGGCCCTCTGCAGGGCAGGGAAAAGGCAACTCACGGTAGTTCAAGGTCAATCAGATCGACTGCGGCAGCCGAAGTGATGGCTACTGCACATCGCCGGTACGCCCGGGCTCAAACAAGCGCCCGCGGTTCGAACACCTCCCTCGTGGTTATCGCCGTCCAGCGCAGGTTCGCCGCGCGCGAGCACGCGCGTGGTCTCGCGCGAGACCTGACGTTTTCCACGATCGTCCTGCTCACGAGTTGCCGCTGTGTTCACTTAAGGAGAAGTCCATGGGGAAACTCGACCTTTCGCGTCGTAGTTTTCTGAAGGCCAGCGTGTTGGCGGGTGTGTCGGTGTATATCGCGCCGATGGGCAGCCGCGCATTTGCTGCGTTGTTCGAAGACAAAATTCTGACGCCGGTTCAGTGGGACGCCGCCAATGGGCAGGCGAAATTCCGCATCGACGGTATCGCCAAAGTGACGGGCTCGAAAGTGTTCGCGCGAGACATCCGCGCCACCGACATGCCGCACTGGCCGCAGCAGCAATCGCACGCCTTCATCCTGCGCACGACGCAAGCCGACCGCAGCTACGAAGGCTTCGACCTGACGCTGCTCGGCGACGAACTGAAGCCCGACCGTGTGGTCACGGCGGCCGATCTGACGCGCGACGGCCTGATCTTCCCGGCCTTCTACGGCGACGACATGTTGCTGCCGCCGGGCAAGACGCCCGCATATCTCGGCCAGGCGGTCGCGATCCTGATTTATCACGACTTCGTGCGCTTCCGCTTCGCAAAAGACAAGCTCAAGTTCCAGGATCAGGTCATCCGTTACGGCGCGAAAACCGGGCCGCTCGAGCGCGATCCGTGGGGCACGTTCCGCTTCGTGCGCGTCGGCGGCAAGACGCCGTATGACGACGATATCTTCTCCAGCCTGAAAGACGCACCGGTGTTCCCGAGCATGATGCGCAAGCACCAGCCGGTGTGGCCGGACGGCGTCGAACACGGCAAGCTCGACGAGCAGGGCATGTTCCACGCCGGCCAGATCCAGCAGGAGCTGGATCATCCGTCGGCGGACTGGCTCGTCATGGAGCGCGAGTACAACACGCAGTCGATCGACACCGCCGCGCTCGAACCGGACAACGCGAACTGCTGGTACGACGCGGCGACGCAATCGCTGCACATGGTCGTGCCGACCCAGGCGCCGTCCGAAGTTGCCGACAGTGCGGCCGGCATGGTCGCGAAGTGCGCGTTCCCGGTGAAGAACCTGTTCATTCACCCGTGCTACACGGTGGGCTACGGTTCGAAGGATCACTTCAACGTGCCGTTCTACGGCCTCGTCTGCGCGATGTATGCGGACGGCCGCCCGGTGCGTCTTGCGAACGATCGCTACGAGCAGTTCCAGACGTCGTTGAAACGCCATGCGTTCAAGATGAACTACCGGATCGCCGTCGATAAGAACACCGGCATGATGCAATCGTTCAAGGCCGCGATGGAAGCGGACGGCGGCGGTCGCTGCAACTTCTCGCCGTCGGTGGCGATGGTCGGCGCGACGGCCGCGCAATCGATTTATTACTTCCCGAAGAACGATCTCTCGGCGGTGGCGATCGCCTCGCGCGCGATCGACGCCGGTTCGGCACGCGGCTACGGCACGCTGCAAAGCATGGCCGCGACCGAGATGATGGTCGACGAAATCGCCGTGCAACTGAATCTCGATCCGATCGACTTCCGCCTGAAAAACGCGCTGCGTTCGGGCATGAAGAACACCCAGGGCGCGGTGCCCGCAGGTGCGATTCGTGTCGACGACGTGTTGCAGAAGGCGAAGGTTCATCCGTTGTGGGTGGATCGCGCGAAGCGTAAGGCCGAGTTCGAAGCCGCGCATCCGGGTAAGCGGTATGGCGTCGGTTTTGCGTGTGTGCAGAAGGACTTCGGCACGGGCGCGGAAACCTCGTTCGCCAAGGTCGAGTTCAGCGCCGACGGCAAGATCGGCTTGCAACACACGGCGGCCGAAATCGGTACCGGCATGTCGACCTCGCAGGCGATCGCGGTCGCAAAGTGGCTCGGCAAGCCGGCCACCGACGTGCATGTCGCGATCACCGATTGGCCCGATCTGCCGGTCGTCACGAGCGGCGATCCGTACATGATGTCGCAAGCGGACCAGGACAAGCTGGCCGCGAATCCGCGCTGGTCGCCGGGTTATGCGTCGCCGTCGAGTGCAACGAATTCGGCGTTCTATTTCACGCACAGCACGCGCGAAGCGGCACGCGTCGTCTTCGCGCACGGCTTGTGGCCGGCGGCCATGGCAATCTGGAGCCAGGGCGGCGGCGGTGGTCAAGCCGCGCCGCTGGTGGTGCGCATCGAGGACGCGCGTTGGGTCGACGGCAAGCTTTCGGCGGCGGGGCTCGAAGCACTGCCGTTCGAACAGCTCGCGAAGAAGGCGCACGAGTTGGGTCTGGTCACCGGCGCGACCGTGCACGTGTTCAATCGCTGGCAATGGACCGAGTCGGACTTCGAGATCGACGGCACTGTCGAGCGTCTGCCGCTCGATGGGCTTGCGCTTCGATATGGCGACAACGCTTCGGCCGATAAAAAGAAACTGCAAATCACGCCGAACCACTATCGCGTGCTTGATCGTCAGCGCGTGTTCATTCCGCCGGTTCAGCGTAACAACGCGGCCGTGACGTATTACAGCGCGGTCGGCACGCTGGTCGAGTTGTCGGTGCATGAAGCGAGCGGCAAGGTGGACCTGCTCGCCCATCACTCGATCATGGAGTGCGGCAATCAGATCTCGCCGCAACTTGTGTCGGGTCAGTTGCAAGGCGGCCTTGCGATGGGCATCGGTCACGCATTGCACGAGTATCTGCCGCTCTATGAAGACGGTCCTGGCAACGGCACCTGGAACTTCAATCGCTACCACTTGCCGCGCGCGACGGATGTCGCCGTCTGGACCCAGACCGGTGAAGTGTTGCCACCCCTCACTGAGACCGATCCGCCGAAGGGCATCGCCGAAGTGGTGATGATTCCGGTGGTCGGCGCCATCGTGAACGGTATCGCGCACGCGGTCGGCCATCGCTTTACTGAGCTGCCGGTCACCCCGCAACGTATTCAGGAGGTGCTCGCATGACGGCCCCCACTCAAACTTCCGCTAATGCTGCGAGCGCCGCCGTTGCCTCGGGCACCGTTTCTGGCGCTTCCGCTTCCGCTTCCGCTTCCGCCGCTGCTACTGCGGTCTCCGGTCCCGCGGGCGCTGCTGCCGCGCACACTGCTTCAGGTGCTTCCGGTGCCTCGGGCGTTGCGGCCGGCGCGCCGGCCGCAACGGTGGTCGAGCGTCCGTTGACGCATTTCCGCACGCTGCCGC